>NZ_JBVHVI010000013.1:0-11350 GCF_055564915.1 Streptomyces sp. NPDC028928 | reverse complement strand
GGGCGTGGGGGATCGGGGCTGGGGATGCCGGCGGACAGGGGCGCGGGCCGGCGCTTGTCTGACTGTGGGGGCGGGGGGGGGGGGGGAATGGGGGGGGGGCGGCCACCGGATGGTGGCCGCCCCTCACGTATGTCTGCTGTGGCCGGCGCGGGAAGGTGCCGTGCGGTCAGTGGCCCTGTTCGTCCCGGCGGCGCTGCCAGCGCTGCTCGATGCGGTCCATCATGGAGCGCTTCGGACGCGCCTGGCGGTGAACTCCGCCCGGTGGCTGCTCCCCCGGCTTCGGGGCCTTGCGCCAGCCGGTGACGGCGAGCACGGCACAGCCCAGCATGACGAGGAAACCGACCACGCTGACCCAGATCAGCTGCGCGACCATTCCGGCCATGAGGAGCGCGATACCCGCGAGGAAGCCTGCGACCGCCTGGTAGACCCGCCGCCGGGTGTACGTCCGCAGCCCGTTTCCCTCAAGCGCCGACGCGAACTTGGGGTCTTCGGCGTACAGCGCTCGCTCCATCTGCTCAAGCATTCGCTGCTCGTGCTCAGAGAGCGGCACGGAGTCCTCCTCATCGTGCAGTCGCCGGGGGCGACCCGGGGGGTCCCTTCAGGATAGGCAGGGAATCGCCCCCGTGAAACCCGCCCCTCTACGCCAATCGGCCAACCGGAATCCGTCATGGCCGTCCCGGCTCGCTGAGGCTTCCATTCCCCGGCGGCCGACCCGTCATGCCGGGTGGTGTACCTCGATCATACGGCGCAAACCCCTCGATCGGGGGGCTTGTGGCGTACTCCATCCGCGGCCGAGGCGCTGATCAACGGCTTGCCCCGGTGGCGCGCTCGGGTGCCGGCGGCGCGCTCAGGCCTCGGCGGCGCCCGCCGTCTCACCGAGCACGTGCAGCTGGGTGGCGACGGAGTGGAAGGCGGGCAGCTCGGCCGCCGCCGCCTCGAGCTTCAGCAGGGCGTCGAGGGCGCCGGGCTCGGTGTCCACCAGGACGCCGGGCACGAGGTCGGCGAAGACGCGCACGCCGTGCACCGCGCCGACCCGCAGACCGGCGCCCTCGACGAGCGCGGTGAGCTGCTCGGCGGTGAAGCGGCGGGGCACCGGGTCGCCGGTGCCCCAGCGGCCGTCGGGGTTCTGGAGCGCCTGCCGGGCCTCGGTGAAGTGGCCGGCGAGGGCGCGGGCGAGCACGGCCCCGCCGAGGCCGGCGGCGAGCACGCTCAGGACGCCTTCGGAGCGCAGCGCGGCGACCGCGTTGCGGACGCCTTCGGCCGGATCGTCCACGTACTCCAGGACGCCGTGGCACAGCACGGCGTCGTAGCCACCGCGCTCGACCACGTCGAATAGGCCGTGCGCGTCGCCCTGGACGCCCCTGACCCGGTCGGCGACGCCGGCCTCGGCGGCGCGGCGCTCCAGGGCGAACAGGGCGTTGGGGCTGGGGTCGACCACGGTGACCCGGTGGCCGAGGCGGGCGACGGGCACGGCGAAGTTGCCGCTGCCGCCTCCGGTGTCGAGGACGTCCAGCGAGTCCCGGCCCGTGGCCTTGACCCGGCGGTCGAGGGCGTCCTGCAGGACCTCCCAGACCACGGCGGTACGGAGTGAGGCGCGGGGGCGCGTCGGGTCCGACACGGTAGTTGACTCCTCGGCAGGGTGGAACTCTTCAGGCGACCTCCACCCTATTGCCTCAGTGCCGTGCCTCGTCACTGTCTCCGTGGGCGCCGGTGTCCTGGCGGGGCTGGGGCAGGACCGGCTGGAGGACGAGCATCCGCTCCACGATGCGCAGGAACATCGCCACGTCCCGTATCAGGTCGTCGGCGTCCCGCTGTCCGGCCGCGCCCTGGATGCCCGCCTCGGCGCGGGCGCGGCGGGCGGCGCCGGAGGCGAACAGCGCGCTCCACTCGGTCAGCTCCGGGGCGATCTCGGGCAGCACCTCCCATGCGCTGCGGATCCGGGCCCGGCGGCGCGGGTTGGTCTCGGGCCGGCCGCGGGCGGCGAGCACGGCGGCGGCGGTGCGCAGGGCGGCCAGGTGGGCCGTCGCATAGCGCTCGTTGGGTGTGTCCAGGACAGTGGCCTCCTCCAGTCCGGCCCGCGCCTGGGCGAGCAGGTCGAGGGCGGCGGGCGGGGCCGTGGCCCGGCGGAGCACGGGGTGCACGTCGCTCGCCGGGCCGGTCAGTGAGGGGGCAGGGCCGGTGGCGCGGCGCCGGCGGGCGGCGGCTGCGGACGAGTGGGCCATGACGAACCTCCTGTCGTCTGGGTGACGGCACGAATGCCGTATGTGCCCATCGTGCGGTATGCCACTGACAATCCGTTCTGACCTGGGCCTTTGCCTCGATCACAGGTTCGGGCGTATTTTTGCACTGACCAGTCAGTTCAAATTTCCCTCAGGGGGGCCAGTGGACGGCACGGACGGTGCGGACGGTGCGGACACCGCGGTCGGCGCGGACGTCAGGGCCGAAGGTCTCGGACACAAGGGCCCACGGGGGTGGGCCTTCCGCGGGGTGACCGTGGACGCGGAGCCCGGCTCGCTGATCGCCGTCGAGGGACCGTCCGGCTCCGGCCGCACGTGTCTGCTGCTCGCGCTCACGGGACGGATGAAGCCCACCGAAGGAGTGGCCACCGTCGGCGGGTTGAAACTCCCCCGGCACATGGCGGCCCTGCGCCGCGTCAGCGCGGTGGCCAACGTGACCGGCGTGACCGACCTCGAGCCGGCCCTGACCGTCGGCGAGCACCTGCGCGAACGGGCCCTGCTGCAGCGCCGGTTCGGCGACTCCCTGCGCGAGCTGCTGCGGCCCCGCGCCCAGCGCGTGCACGAGGCGCGGCTGCGGGTCGACGCGGCCCTGGCCGCCGTAGGGCTCGACCTGGAGACGCTGCCGAAGGGCTCCCGGACGGCCGTACGCGACCTGGAACGGCCGCAGGAGCTGCGGCTGTCCCTCGCGCTGGCCCTGCTCGGCCGGCCCCGGCTGCTCGGTGTGGACGACATCGACATGAAGCTCTCGGACGACGAACGCACCCGGATATGGGACGTGTTGCGCTCCCTCACGCGCGCGGGGACGACGGTCGTGGCCGTGTGCCGCACCGCGCCCGAGGACTGCGTCGCCGTACCGACGGCAGGAACGGCCCCCGAGCCGAAGAAGAACCCCGAGCCGACGAAGAACGAGAAGGAGGAGGAGACCGGCGATGCGCTCACCGAGGCTGGCCGCGCTTGAGCTGAGGCGCTTCGGGCGCGGGAAGCTGCCGCGCGCCGCCCTGGTCGCGCTGCTCGTCCTGCCCCTGCTCTACGGCGCCCTGTACCTGTGGTCCTTCTGGGACCCGTACGGCCGTCTGGACCGGATCCCGGTGGCCCTGGTGAACGACGACAAGGGCGCCACGGCGGGCGGGAAGAAGATCACCGCCGGGGACGACATCGTCGACGGGCTGCGCGACAGCCGAACCTTCGAGTGGCACGAGGTGAGCGACGACGAGGCCCGCGCGGGCGTCGAGGACGGCACCTACTACCTGTCGCTGACCATGCCGGCCGACTTCAGCAGCCGTATCGCGTCCAGTTCGGGTGACTCGCCGGAGACCGGCGCCCTCCGGGTGCGCACCAACGACGCGAACAACTACATCGTCGGCCAGATCTCCCGCACCGTCTTCAACGAGGTGCGCACGGCCGCGTCCACGAAGGCCTCACGGACCTTCCTGGACAAGATCTTCGTGTCCTTCTCCGACATCCACGACAAGACCGTCACGGCGGCCCAGGGCGCCGACAAGCTCAGCAGCGGCATCGGGAAGGCGGAGAAGGGCTCCAAGGACCTCGCCGACGGGCTGAAGGAGGCCAAGGGCGGCAGCGGCAAGCTGGCCAAGGGCCTGAAGAAGCTCGACACCGGCTCCGGTGACCTCCAGGACGGCTCGCGGCAGGTCGCCGACGGCACCCAGGCGCTCGCCGACAAGGTCAACGGCGTCTACGCCAAGGCCGGCCCGTTCATCAAGACCAACGAGAAGACCATCGGGGACACCGCCCGGCTGGTCTCCGACTCGGCCAAGGCGGTCGAGGACAACCTCGACGTGCTGGTGAAGCTCGCTCCGGGCGCCGCCAGGACCGCGCACGCGTCCGCCGCCGCCCTGGACGAGGTGTACCGGAAGCGGTGCGAGCCCTCGGCCCTCCCCGACCCGGTCTGCCCGGACCTGAAGCGGGCCAGGACCGCCGCCACCGAGGTCGCCACCGTCGCCGACGACCTGAACACGCTCATCGCCGACCAGAACGGCGACCTGAAGACGATGCGGGACAACCTCGGCACGCTGCGGAAGCAGGCCGACGCCCTCGCCGAGCGCGCACCGCACCTCTCCGAGGACGTCACGGACGCCGTCAAGAAGATCAACAAGCTGAACACCGGCGCGCACAAGGTCGCCGCCGGCGCCGAGAAGCTGCACACCGGACTCGGCACCGCCCACACCGGCGCGGTCACGCTCGACAAGGGCATCGGCACCGCCAAGTCGGGTGCCGAGACCCTGAACGGCGGCCTGTACAAGCTCTCCGACGGCTCCGGGAAGCTGGCCGGCGGGCTGCACTCCGGCGCGAAGAAGATCCCGGACTACGACAAGCAGGACCGCGACCGGCGCACCGGCGTGATGGCCGACCCGGTCCAGCTGGCCTCCCACGACCTGCACAAGGCGCCGAACTACGGCACCGGGTTCGCCCCCTACTTCGTCCCGCTGTCCCTGTGGGTCGGCGCGATGGTCGCCTACATGCTGATCCCGCCGCTGAACCGGCGCGCCCTCGCGGCCGGCTCCCCGGCCTGGCGGATCGCGCTCGCCGGCTGGCTTCCGGTGGTGGCCGTGGGCGTGCTCCAGGTGGCCGCGCTGATGGCCGTACTGCACTGGGCGGTCGGTCTTCAGATGGTGCGGGCGGCCGGCACGGTGGGCTTCCTGTGCCTGGTCACGGCCTGTTTCGCGGCGATCGTGCAGTGGCTGAACGCCCGCTTCGGCGCGGCCGGCCGGATCCTGGTGCTCGCGCTGCTGATGCTCCAGCTGACCTCGGCGGGCGGCACCTACCCCGTGCAGACCAGCCCCGGCTTCTTCAACGCGATCCACCCGTACCTGCCGATGAGCTACATCGTGGAGGCGCTGCGCCGGCTGATCACGGGCGGCGGGCTCGGCCCGGTGTGGCAGGCGTGCGGTGTGCTCGCGGCGTTCACGGCCGGCGCCCTCGCCCTGACCGCCCTCGCGGCCCGCCGCCGCCAGGTGTGGACGCTGGACCGGCTGCACCCCGAGCTGAGCCTGTGATCCGCGGGCAGCGTCCGCACGCGCGCGTACCTGTGAGAATCGGGGTCATGGAAAGCAGCAGCGCCAAGGCCGGCGGCAGCACGCGCCGCGAGGCCACCCGGCAGAAGCTCTACGAGGCGGCCGTCACTCTCATCGCCGAGCAGGGCTTCTCCGCGACCACGGTGGACGAGATCGCCGAGCGGGCCGGGGTCGCGAAGGGCACGGTCTACTACAACTTCGCGAGCAAGTCCGTTCTCTTCGAGGAGTTGCTGAGGCACGGCGTCGGCCTGCTCACGGCCTCCCTGAGGGAGGCGGCCGAGGGGACGGCACGCGAGGGCGGCAGCAAGGTGGACGCGCTGGACGCGATGATCCGCGCGGGCCTGGTCTTCATCGACCGCTACCCGGCCTTCACCCAGCTGTACGTCGCCGAGCTGTGGCGCACCAACCGGGCCTGGCAGTCCACGCTGATGGTGGTGCGGCAGGAGGCGGTCGCGGTGGTCGAGGGGGTGCTGCGGGACGGCGTGGCGGCCGGCGAGTTCAGCGAGGAGATCGACATCCAGCTGACGGCGGCGGCGCTGGTCGGCATGGTCCTGGTGGCCGCGCTGGACTGGAAGTCCTTCCAGCCCGAGCGCTCCCTGGACGACGTCCACGCGGCCCTGTCCCGGCTGCTCCAGGGGCGGGTCAGCGGCACGGTCTGAAGCGGGCCCGCGAGACGTACGCGGAAGGCGCCGGTCCACTGCCGGACCGGCGCCTTCCGTTTCCCCGTACCCACCGGGATTCCCCCGTGTTCCCCCGTTCCTCCCGGCGTGTCCCCCGTTACCCCCGTACTTCCTTCCCGTACTCCCCCGTACGGGTCCCCCGTGCGGACCCCCGTGGTGGTCTTCCCCCGAGGCCCCCGTGTCTCGCTTCCGCCGACGGATCGGCGGAAGGAGCGGCCGGCGGGCGGGCGCGGTTCCGCCGCCCCGTGTCGGCGGTGCCGGGCCACGCCCCCTTGCCGTGCCTCCACTCTCTCGTTCCGGCGGCCGCCGCCCCATCCGCGCACGTACTCATCTCGCCGTCTGAGTACGTGTACTCAGCCGTACGCGCGCGTGCCCACGCCTGCGGCCCGCCGCCTGGCTACGATCGCGTCCGTGTCCGTACTCCCCCTGGTCTTCACCAGCGGCTGGGCCAGCGGCGTCAACGCCTACGCGGTGGTGCTGCTGCTCGGCCTCTTCGGCGTGACGGGGGTCGGCGACGACGTTCCGGAGACCCTGCAGCGCCCCGAGGTGCTGATCGTCGCGGGGGTGCTGTTCCTGTGCGAGGCCGTCGCCGACAAGATCCCGTACGTCGACTCGCTGTGGGACTCCGCGCACACGGTGGTCCGTCCGCTCGCCGGGGCCTGGGTGGGGGCGCTGCTCGCCGGGCAGAGCGGCTCGCTCTCCGATGTGGCGGCCGGGCTGATCGGCGGGTCGACGGCGCTGGCCAGCCACACCGTCAAGGCCGGGACGCGGATGGCCGTCAACACCTCACCGGAGCCGTTCAGCAATGTCGTGCTCAGCCTCGCCGAGGACCTCGGCGTCGGCGGCATCGTCGCGTTCTCGATGTTCCATCCGCTGGCGGCGGCGGTCATCGCGGCCGTGCTGCTGGCCGGCGGCTTGCTGGTGTTGCTGTTCCTGGCCTCGCGCATCCGGCGCTTCCTGCGCCGCCGGGCCCAGCGCCGGGAGGAGCGGCGCCTGGCCTCACGGGGCCCCTGAGCTGCGCCGGAAGCCGCCCGGCGGCCGGGTTGTCAGTGGCGGTCGATAAAGTCGCGGACATGGCACGGATTGCGGTGATCGGCGCCGGGATGGGCGCGATGGCGGCTGCCGCCCGGCTGGCCGTCGCGGGCCACCGGGTGGTGGTGTACGAGCGTACGGAGACGTACGGCGGTGCGGTGCGCCGGTTCGAGCGGGAGGGCTTCCGCTTCGACACGGGCCCGGGACTGCTGACCCTGCCCGCCGTGTACCGCGATCTGTTCGTCAAGACCGGCAAGGAGCCACTGGAGGACTGCGTCGAGCTGGTCCAGGTCGACCCGTCGTCGCGGCACGTCTTCGCGGACGGCACGCAGGTGTCCCTGCCGAACGCCTCCCGCGCGGGTGTCGTCGCGGCGCTGGACGAGGCGCTGGGCGCGGGAGCGGGCGAGCGTTGGGGCGACTTCCTGGTGCGGGCCCGGGAGGCCTGGGACCGCACCCGCCGGCCGCTGCTGGAGGAGCCGCTGTGGCCCAACTGGCAGGTGCTGGTCGAGAAGGAGCCGTATCCGGGCACCTCGTACAGACGGCTGCTGCGCACGCACCGCGTGGGCAAGCTGTTCGAGATCGGCAGGCGGGAGCTGCGCGACGAACGGCTGGCCCAGCTGCTGGACGGCTACGCGCTCGCGTACGGCGTCGACCCCGGGACCGCTCCGGCGAGCGCGGCCGTGCTGCCCTACATGGAGCACGCCTTCGGCACCTGGTACGTGCGCGGCGGAGTCCGGGAGCTGGCGCGCGCGGTGTACGAGCGGTGCCTGCAGCGCCGGGTCGAGTTCGTCTTCGGCGCCGATGTCACCCGGGTCCTGGAGAAGGACGGCCGGGCGGCTGGGGTGGAGCTGACCGGGGGCACCTCCCAGGCCCCCGGCTCCGGGGGAGGGACGGTGGCCGAGGCGGACTTCGTCGTCGGCACGGGTCCGTGGCGGCTGCGCGGCCTGGTCCCGGGCAGGGAGGTGTACGGCGCGCGGGACGTGCCCCTGGACCCCGAGGACCGGTGTCCCGGCCGGGTGGTCGTGTGCCTGGCGCTGCGCGGGGCGCGTGAGCCGGGCGCCGTGCACCGCACGGTGGTGCACGCGGCCGACGCCGACGGGGATCTTGATCTGTTCCGGCACGGGGTGGTGCCCGACGTGCCGCAGGTCGTCGTGGACCGCCCGGACGACCCCTCCACGCGTCCCGACGGGGACCACGAGTCCCTGGTGCTGACGGCCACCGTGCCGTCGGCCACGGAGTTCGACTGGGCGGCGCCGGGGGCCGCCGACGCCTTCGCGGACCGGATGGTCGCCGCCGCCGAGCGCGCCGTGCCGGGGCTGCGCGAGCGGGTGCTGTGGCGCGAGGTCCGCACCCCGCTGGACACCGAGCGGGAGACGGGCGCCACGGGAGGCGCGGTTCCGCCGCCGGCGCTGGCCGGGGCCGAGGGTGTGCTGCATCCGGGCAACACCACGGCGATCGAGGGGCTGTTCACGGTCGGCGGCTGGTCCCACCCCGGCGGCGGCCTCGCGCACGCCGGCATGTCGGGCGCGCTGGTGGCCGGACTGATCGTGGAGGGCCCGGAGTTCCGCGGCTCGCGGTGACTCAGAAGCGGTACTGCTCGTCGTACCCGGCCCCGGGCTGCGGCTGCGGCCCGCCCGGGGCGTGCGGATACGGCTGCTCCTGCGGGAGTTCGCCGCCGTAGGTCTCGTCGGTGCGCTGCTGCGGCACCCACACCCCGCCGGCCGGGGTCTCGCCGTAACCGCCGGTGGCGTACGGGTCCTGGGCGTAGCCCTGCTGCTGCCCGTACTGCTGGCCGTACGCCGGGTCGTAGGAGCCGTAGGACTGGCTGCCGATGTACGGGTCGGAGTAGTTGGCGTACGACTGCTGGCCCGCGCTGTCGTAGCCGTAGCCCTGCTGCTGGCCGTAGCCCGAGTAGTCGTAGGCGTAGCTCTGCTGGCCGGCGTTCGCGTGGGCGGCGGTGTCGCCGTAGACGCCGTAGTTGCCGGTGTCCTCGGGGAGGGGCTGCGGCTCGTAGACGGCGGTGGTCTCGGCGGCGCTCTCGGCGGTGCGGGCGGCGGCCGGGGTGAAGACGTCGTCGCGGTCGTAGTCGTCGTCGTAGTCGCCGTGCGCCCGGCCGGGGCCGTAGCCGCCCTGGTCGCCGGCCTGGTCACCGTCGGACCCGGCGGACTCGGGGGCGGGGTGCTGCGGGTCCGGCTCGTGCCGGTCCGCCCGGCCGCGGCGGCGCTTGGTGCCGCCGGCGGCCTCGGGGCCGGGCCGCTTGACCGCCCAGCCGGCCGCGAAGCCGCGGCGGAACGACAGCGTCACGTAGGTCTGGCCGACCGCGAAGGCGATCGCACCCAGCCCGATCACGATGACGGACGGCATCAGCACACCCAGCACCACGCCGAGGAACCCGGCGAAGGCGAGGAGACGCCAGCGCAGCCGCGCCTTGTACTGCAGCAGTACCTCGCCCAGCAACCACAGCGCGACGACACCGAACGCGATGTAGAGGACCGTCCAGCCCATGTACGCCCCTCTCCCAGTGACCGCTACGCAGTGTGTCGTATCGCGGTGCGGCCGGTCTAGGCCTGCGGGGGGTGGTGCAGGCCCAGGTTCTCGTAGATTTCCAGGGTCGCCGTGGAGCTGTTGAGCGTGATGAAGTGCAGTCCGGGCACTCCCTCGGCCAGCAGCCGAGCGCAGAACTCCGTGGCGAACTCGATACCGATGGAGCGTACCGCCGCCGGATCGTCCTTCGCTGTGAGGATCCGCTCTTTCAGGGCGTCCGGGACATGGGCGTTGCTGAGCTTCGGCAACCGTTCCAGCATCTTCACGCTGGTGACCGGCAGGACCTCCGGGATGACGGGGGTGTCACAGCCCGCGGCCACCACGCGGTCGCGCAGCCGCAGATACGACTCCGGCTGGAAGAACATCTGTGTGATGGCGTAGTCGGCGCCCGCACGGCACTTGTCCACGAAGTGGGCGACGTCGGTGTCCCAGTCCGCGGAGCGCGGGTGCATCTCCGGGAACGCGGCGACGCCCACGCAGAAGTCGCCCGACTCCTTGATGAGCCGGACGAGTTCGGCCGCGTAGGTCAGGCCACGGGGGTGTGGCACCCACTCGCCCATCGGGTCGCCGGGCGGGTCGCCGCGCACGGCGAGCATGTTGCGGATGCCGGCGTCCGCGTACTGGCCGATGATGTTGCGCAGCTCGGCGATGGAGTGGTCGACCGCGGTGAGGTGGGCGACCGGGGTCAGCGTGGTGTCCGCGACGATCTGCTGGGTCTCCTTGACCGTGCCCGCGCGGGTCGAGCCGCCGGCGCCGTAGGTCACGGAGACGAAGTCGGGGGCGACCGCCTCGACCCGCCGGAGCGCGCTCCACAGGTTCCGCTCGCCCTTCGGGGTCTTCGGCGCCGAGAACTCGAACGAGTACGTCGTCTTGCCGGTGGCGAGGATGTCGCGCACGGTACGTGCGCGATCAGTCCTGGTGGATGCGGTTCCGAGGGCCATACCGGCAGGTTAGCCAGGGGTGGGCGGTCCCCCAACCACACATCGGAAATTTGCCCGAATTGTCGGCTTCCTGTCCAGCAGGTGGACAGAACGGCGCTAGCCGGCGTCCCGCAGCCGCTTCGCGAACCGAGCCGCCGCGGCACCCGGGTCGTCCGCCTCGGTGATCGCGCGGACCACGACCACCCGGCGGGCACCCGCGTCCAGCACCTGGTCGAGGTTGCCCAGGTCGATGCCGCCGATGGCGAACCAGGGGCGGTCGGTGCCCAGGCCCGCCGTGTGGCGGACCAGGTCCAGGCCGGGGGCGTGGCGGCCGGGCTTGGTGGGGGTGGGCCAGCAGGGGCCGGTGCAGAAGTAGTCCACGCCCTCCTGGACGGCGGCCGCCTCGGCCTCCGCCTCGGAGTGCGTGGAGCGGCCTATGAGGACGCCCTCGCCGAGGATCGCGCGGGCCGCGGGGACCGGGAGGTCGCCCTGGCCGAGGTGGAGTACATCGGCGCGGGCCGCGTGGGCGACGTCGGCCCGGTCGTTGACCGCGAGCAGCTTGCCGTGCCGGGCGCAGGCGTCGGCGAAGACCTCCAGGTGTGCCAGTTCCTCGGCGGCCTCCATGCCCTTGTCCCGCAGCTGCACGATGTCCACACCGCCGGCCAGGACCGCGTCCAGGAACTCGGGCAGGTCGCCCTGGCGCCTGCGGGCGTCCGTGCAGAGGTACAGGCGGGCGCCGTCGAGCGCGGCGCGGGCGGTGTCGGACATGCGTGGGTCCCCCCGTGGTCGGTGTCCCTGGCGGTTGTCGGCGGTGGGGGGGGGGGGGGGGGGGGGGGGGGGGGGGGGGGGGGGGGGGGGGGGGGGGGGGGGGGGGGGGGGGGGGGGGGGGGGGGGGGGGGGGGGGG
>NZ_JBVHVI010000012.1:322745-360121 GCF_055564915.1 Streptomyces sp. NPDC028928 | reverse complement strand
CGCCAGGGGAGCGCCGTCCCCGTCCACCGGCACCAGCACAGCCGTACGCCGGAACTCGCCCAACAGCACGGCGAACTCACGGCGCCTGTGCTCGGGATCTTCCGTGGTCTTCGGCTGCCGGTCGGGTACCGCACCGTCCGCGTAGTCGTACAGCCGTGACCTGCGGACCTTTCCCGTCGAGTCGGCAGCGCCCCCGTGTTCAGCCATGCCCGGGATCATCACATCGGCCTGCCGCCAGGGGCAAAAGGGATAAGCGGCCGACCGCTCAAGTTCGGCCGCCGTGCATACGACAGCGCCCGGACCGCGACGGTCCGGGCGCTGAACGGCAACACTTCAGGTCAGGTCACGGCAGTGCGTGCACATGCGCCCCCACCCCGTTCGACCAGGCGTTCCCCGACGCCGCGTCCCAGTTCGTGGACCACGTCATCGCGCCCCGCAGATCCGGATAGGTCTTGGACGGCTTGAAGGTGCCGCAGTTCGTGGCCGACGTCAGGCAGTCCAGGGCGTTGTTGACGACCGTGGGGGAGACGTAGCCGCCGCCCGCCGCGCGGGTGGAGGCCGGGAGGCCGAGGCCGACCTGGGAGGGGGAGAGGCCGCCTTCCAGCTGGATGCAGGCGAGGGCGGTCAGGAAGTCGACCGTGCCCTGGCTGTACACCTTGCCGTCGCAGCCCAGCATGGAGCCGCTGTTGTAGTACTGCATGTTGACGACCGTGAGGATGTCCTTCACGTTCAGCGCGGTTTGGAAATAGCCGTTCGACGTGGACTGCATGTCGATCGTCTGCGGGGCCATCGTGAGGATCAGGGACGAGCCGGCCTTGGAGGACAGCGTGCGCAGGGCCTGTGTCATGTACGTCGGGTTCAGGCCGTTCTCCAGGTCGATGTCGACGCCGTCGAAGCCGTACGTCTGCATCAGGGAGTAGACGGAGTTGGCGAAGTTGGTGGCCGAGGTCGCGTCGTTCACCGACACCGTGCCCTTCTCGCCGCCGACCGAGATGATGACCTTCTTGCCGGCCGCCTGCTTGGCCTTGATGTCGGCCTTGAACTGGTCGACCGTGTAGCCGCCGAGGCCCGCCGAGTCCAGGGTGAAGGACACCGCTCCCGGTGTCGACGTCGCGTCCGCGAAGGCCACCGCGATGATGTCGTAGGCGGAGGGGACGTCGGACAGCTTCTGGACCGTCGCGCCGTTGTTGAAGTTCTGCCAGTAGCCGGTCACCGCGTGCTTCGGCAGGGAGCCGCCGCCTCCGCCGCCGCCCGAGCCGGAGGTCGTCGTGGCCGTCACCGGCGCCGACTTCGGCGACTCGCCCGCCGCGTTCGTCGCCGTCACCTGGAAGGTGTACGACGTGGAGGCGGAGAGGCCGGTCACCGTTGCCGAGGTGCCCGTCACCGCCGTGACCTTCGTGCCGTTGCGGTAGACGTTGTAACCCGTCGCGCCCGATACCGCCGACCAGGACAGGGAGGCCGAGGAGGACGTCGTACCGGTCACGGAGAGGCCGGTCGGGGCGGCCGGGACCGACGGGGCCGGGTCGGTGCCTCCGCCGCCGTCGGGGCCGTAGACCGAGAGGTCGTCGGCGTAGTAGGCGGCCTGGCCGTACCAGCCGTGGGTGTAGACCGTGACCGAGGTCGTGGAGGCGCCCGTGGTGAACGTCGTCGACAGCTGCTTCCAGGGCGTCGAGTCGGGGGTCCATGCCGAGACGTCCGTCGTTCCGGTGCCCGTCACGCCCAGGTACGCGTAGCCGCCCTGTACCCAGCCGCTCAAGGTGTACGTCGAGTTGGGCTTGACCGCCACCGACTGGGTGCACCGGGCGTTGTCCTGGCCGGACGGGGTCGCCTTCAGGGCCGCGGTGCCGCCGTGCACCGGGGACGTGACCGTCGTACCGCTGCCGGCCGTGCACGTCCAGTTGGCCAGGCCGGACTCGAAGCCCGCGTTCTTCACGTTGTTGACGTCCGCGGCGGACGCGGGGGCGGCCGTGGCGAGGCCCGCGGCCGAGAGGGCCAGGGCGGTGGCGGCGGACCATGCCGCGAGCCGCCGTCTGCGGGGTCCGGGTATGCCTGGGGGGCGGTCCACTGAAGCCTCCGGGAGATGGGGAGAGGAGGAGAGGGGAGAGGAGAGTCTTCGCCGTGCGGGTCCAAGTTGGTCCAGACCAATCTGGGGTGTCAAGAGGTCCAGACCAAGAAGGTTGGAGGTCGGGCGCTCAACCTGTCCTGGTTTGGCGGGACTTGCGAGCGGAGAGTTCCACACCGGCTTCACAAACGCTGTTCTCCGGCCATACGGCCGTGGATACAGTGCTCAGGTAGTCACGCAATGAAGTCGTCCTGGCGCATTGGAGTTACACCGGTGGGCCGGCGGGTGTGAAGAGCGGGGAGCTGCGCGTGCCAACTGCCATTGCCGTGACCAGCGCCGACATGGCGCTGCCGGCGCAGGACGAGCGGACCATGCCCGCCGTCGTGCTCGCCGGGATCGACCGCAAGCCGCTGGACCAGGCGCTCACCGAAGTCCACGCCCTCGTCGAGCAGTACGGGTATGTGGTCGTCGTCTGCTCCCAGGCCACCCCGGAGCCGGCCGTACGGCGGCTGTACACCCTGCGCTCGCTGCTGGAGAGCGACCGGATCGCCCTGTTCCGGCCCGCGCTGCCGCCGCTCGGTATCGCCGTGCTGGCCCGGCAGCTGCGGCAGCTCGCCTCCTGCGACCTGAGCCCGGGCGTGCTCGCCTCCGCCGGACGGCTGCTCACCCACTACGTCCACGCCGGCGCCGTCCTCGGCTCCGTCGCCAAGCTGGACCGGGTCCCGGTCGGGCTGAAGGCGCACGCCAGGTCCTGGGTGCCGGGCAGCCAGTTCGCCGTGCTCGCCCACCCCGAGCCCCAGCTGGTCAAGGTCGGCCCGGGCGTCACCCTCAAGGGGCCCGAGTTCAGCACCTGGATGCTGGTCGCCAAGGGGCAGTTGCAGAGCGAGTGGGCCGGCGGGCTGGGCAGCCAGTGGGGCGTGCACGGGGTGCGCGAGGTCCCGCTGCCCGCCGAGTCCCCGGTGTGGTGGGGAACCGGCCGCATGGTCGAGTTCTGCGGCTACCTCGCCGACCTGTCCGTCCTCTACCAACTGGTCACCTCGGTACGGCAGACCAGCTGTCACTGGTGCGGCCTCGACGTCATCGGCGACCGCTGCGTCTTCTGCTCCGCCACCCCGCCCGCCCACGAACCGCCCCGCGCCCTGGAGCAACGCACGCCCGCCTGACCCGGCCGGACACCACCGCCCTCACAGCCCGCTCGACCGATTCCCCCAATGAGGTTGCACGGTTCATGAACTCCCGTCAGCGCCGCGGCGTGATACTCCTGATCCTGTCGGTCCTGTGCGCGCTGGGCGCGTTCGCCGGCGTGCTCTCCGTCATCCACGACGTGAACTCCAAGGTCGGGCCCGAGGTCGCCGCCTACCGGGTCAAGTCCGAGGTGAAGCCGTACACCGCGCTGGACACGGACCAGTTCGAGAAGGTCGAGATGCCCGAGCGGTGGCTGTCCGGCAACGCCGTCACCGACCTCCGGCAGATCCGCGGCAAGATCGCCGTGACCACCCTGCACCCCGGCTCCCTGCTCCAGACCGACATGATCGTGGACCGGCCCGCCCTCCAGCCCGGCCAGCAGGAGGTCGCCATCATGATCGACGCGGCGACCGGCGTGGCCGGGAAGATCACCCCCGGTTCGCGGGTCAACGTCTATGCCACCTTCGAGGGGAAGAAGGAGGGCGACCCCGACCAGTCGAAGATCATCGTGACCAACGCCCGGGTCCTCGACGTCGGCCAGATCACCGCCCTCGACCCGGACCGGGAGAAGGACCAGCGGACCGCCGAGGCCGTCCCGATCACCTTCGCGCTGTCCACCATCGACGCCCAGCGCATCACCTACGCCGAGTCCTTCGCCCAGCGCGTCCGGCTCGCGCTCGTGGCTCCCGGCAGCGAGACCAGCGTCCCCGACAAGGACCGCACCTACGAACTCGCGACGGACAAGTGAGAGGCGGCCATGCCCACCAGGATCCTCCCGGCCGGCGCGGACCCGGACGCCGTCCGCTCCCTCACCACCCTGCTCAGCCAGCTCCCCGACGCCGAACCCCAGCCCCCGGTCACCGACTCCACCCAGCTGGTCGACAGCCTCGCCCGGCTCGCCGCCGAGTCCGTCGACGAACTGCCCGAGGTCGTCGTCGTCCACGAGCGGATCGGGCCCGTGCCGGCCCTGGAGCTGATCCGCGAGGTCGCCCTGCGCTTCCCGGCCGTCGGGGTCATCCTCGTCACCACCGACGCGAGCCCCGGCCTGTTCGCCGCCGCCATGGACTCCGGCGCCCGCGGCCTGGTCGCGCTCCCGCTCTCGTACGAGGAACTCGCCAACCGCGTCCAGGCCGTCGCCCAGTGGTCGACGGGGGTACGACGGCACCTCGGGCACGGCGCCGAGCTGCTCGCCGGGGCCGGCGGCACCGTCGTCACGGTCAGCGGCGCCAAGGGAGGCGTGGGCGCCACGCTGACCGCGATCCAGCTGGCCCTCGCCGCCCAGGCCTCCGGCCGCGCCACCGCCCTGGTCGACCTCGACCTCCAGACCGGCGACATCGCCTCCTACCTGGACATCCAGTTCCGCCGGTCGGTGGCCGACCTGGCCGCCATCACCGACATCTCGCCCCGCGTCCTCGCCGACGCCGTCTTCCGCCACGACACCGGCCTCGCCCTGCTCCTCGCGCCCGGCGAGGGCGAACGCGGCGAGGAGGTCACCGACCGCGCCGCCCGCCAGCTCGTCAGCGCCCTGCGCTCGCGCTACGAGGTCGTCGTCATCGACTGCGGCGCCCAGCTCGGCGCAGCCGGCGCTGCCGCCGTCGAGATGGCCGACACCGCGCTGCTGGTGACCACCCCGGACGTCATCGCCGTACGCGCCGCCAAACGGACCGTACGGATGTGGGACCGGCTGCAGATCCGCAAGGCCGAGGAGACCACGGCAGTCGTCAACCGGCTCTCGCGCAGCACCGAGATCCAGCCCGCGCTCGTGCAGCGCATCACGGGGACGGCGCTGGCGCGTACGGCCGTACCCGCCAACTTCAAGGAACTGCAGGGGGTCGTGGACGCCGGGCGGGTCCATGAACTCGACGCCAAGAGCACGGTGAAGCAGGCGCTGTGGGCGCTCGCGGGGGAGCTGGGACTGGTGAAGGCGGCGGAGGGAGCCTCCCATCGCGGGAGCGGGCGGGGTTCCGTGAGTCTGCGGCGGCGGAAGGAGTGAGCCCCTGATGAGAAGGCCGGGCGGGGACCGGGGGCAGGTGAGCATCGAGTTCCTGGGCATGACCCCGCTGATCGTTCTGACCCTGGTGCTCATGTGGCAGGCCGTGCTCGTGGGGTACGCCTTCACGCTCGCGGGGAATGCTGCGGACGAGGGTGTGCGGGCGGGGACGGCGGCACCTCCGGGGGAGCGGTTCGGGGTGTGCGAACAGGCGGCACTGAAGCACCTGTCGGGGGCATGGCGGGAGGGCGCCGGCGTGGAGCACTGCGGCGGGACCGGCTATGTGACGGCCGACGTGGCCATCAAGGTCCCCGTCCTCTTCCCCGGCCTCATCGACTTCCCCGTCACCGTGCACGGCCACGCCGGAGCCGTCGAGGAGGCGAAGCACTGAGATGCCGTACCGCCGCCCGGGACGCGACCGGGGCCAAGTCGCCATCGAGTACCTGGGGTTCATCCCCGTCCTGCTCATCGTCGGCCTGGCCGGCTTCCAGCTCGGCGCCGTCGCCTACGCCGCCGAACAGGCCGGTACGGCGGCCCGGGCGGGGGCGCGGGCGGCGTCGCTGGGGCAGTCCCCGGGCCAGGCGTGCGCCGACGCCGTGAGCGGCGGTCTGACGGTGTCCTGCGCGGCCGCCCCGGGGAGTGACTCGGTCACCGTCACCGCGACCGTCCACATCCCCACCATCGTCTGGGACCTCGGCTCCGCCACCAAGTCCGCCACCATGCCGCTCGACCACTGACCGAGGAGAAGCGACCCCATGAGTCTGCGGGCACGCATCAGCACCCCGGAGGAGCACGGCAGCCGGGGCGAGGACGGGCACCTGGTCGCCTCCTACCGGGCCAAGCTGCTGGAGGAGATCGACCTCGCGGAGATGAGCGCGCTGGCCGCCGCCGAGCGCCGGGCCCGGCTGGAGCGGGTGCTCGGGCACATCATCAGCCGCGAGGGCCCGGTCCTGTCCACGGTCGAGCGCTCCCAGCTGATCCGCCGGGTGGTGGACGAGGCACTCGGCCTCGGCATCCTGGAGCCGCTGCTGGAGGACGCGTCCATCACCGAGATCATGGTCAACGGCCCCGACGCGATCTTCGTGGAACGCGGCGGCCGGGTGGAGCAGCTGCCGCTGCGCTTCGTCTCCGCCGACCAGCTGATGCAGACCATCGAACGGATCGTGTCGACGGTCAACCGCCGCGTGGACGAGTCCAACCCGATGGTGGACGCCCGCCTGCCCTCCGGCGAACGCGTCAACGTCATCATCCCGCCGCTGTCCCTGACCGGCCCGATCCTCACCATCCGCCGCTTCCCGCGCTCCTTCACCCTCCAGGAGCTGATCGGCTTCGGCTCGCTCGACGAGCACATGGTGTACCTGCTGGCGGGCCTGGTGCAGGCCAA
The DNA here is from genome assembly GCF_055564915.1 of Streptomyces sp. NPDC028928. Taxonomy (NCBI): domain Bacteria; kingdom Bacillati; phylum Actinomycetota; class Actinomycetes; order Kitasatosporales; family Streptomycetaceae; genus Streptomyces; species Streptomyces sp. NPDC028928. Next base: position 353,500 of record NZ_JBVHVI010000012.1, on the reverse strand, counting down.
GTTCAACATCATCGTCTCCGGCGCCACCGGCACCGGCAAGACGACCCTGCTGAACGCCCTGTCCGGGCTGATCCCGCCGCACGAGCGCATCATCACCATCGAGGACTCCGCCGAACTCCAGCTCCAGCAGACCCATGTGGTCCGCCTGGAGTCACGCCCGCCGAACGTGGAGGGCAAGGGCCAGGTCACCATCCGCGACCTGGTCCGCAACTCCCTGCGGATGCGCCCCGACCGGATCGTGGTCGGCGAGGTCCGCGGCGGCGAGTCCCTCGACATGCTCCAGGCGATGTCCACGGGCCACGACGGCTCCCTGGCCACCGTGCACGCCAACAGCGCCGAGGACGCGCTGACCAGGTTGCAGACCCTGGCCTCCATGTCCGACGTCGAGGTCCCCTTCGTCGCCCTGCACGACCAGATCAACAGCGCGGTCGACGTCATCGTCCAGCTCACCCGGTTCGCCGACGGCGCCCGCCGCATCACCGAGATCGCCCTGCTCGACAGCCACGGCGGGGAGCCGTACCGGCTGGCGACCGTGGCCCGCTTCGAGGCGCAGCCCATGACCCCGGACGGCCGCGTCCCCGGCACCTTCCGGTACTTCCCGCTGCCCCGCCGTACCGCCGACCGCCTCTACATGGCGAGCCAGCCCGTCCCGCAGGCCTTCGGCGTAGCCCGCTCCGCCGACCAGCTAGCCACCCGAGAAGCCAGGTAGGACCCCCGACCATGGAACTCCACACCCTCGTCCAGCTCACCACCGGAGTGACGCTGCTGACCTGCGTCCTGGCGGTGGCCGGCGTGCACGCCTACGCCTCCGGCCGGGCCCGGCGCGCCGCCCTCGTGGACCGCCTCGCGCACACCGGCCCACCGCCCGCGACCGGCCGCACCCGCCCCTTCCGCGACCTGGACCGTCGGCTGCGCCGCACCCGCCTCGGCCGCTGGCTGGAGCGGCGCCTGGCGGCGACCGGCCTGGACGTCACACCGGGGGAGTTCTTCGCCGCCATGCTCGCGACCGTGGCCGCCCTCTGGCTGATCGGCCAGGCCACCCTCGCCCCCTTCTTCGGCCCGCTCGCCGGACTCCTCGGCGTCGGGGCGGCGGTCCAGTTCCTCAACTGGCAGCGTCAGAAGCGCATCGAACGCTTCATCAACCAGCTCCCCGAACTGGCCCGCATCCTGGCCAACGCCACCCAGGCCGGCCTCGCCCTGCGCACCGCGATCGGCATGGCCGCCGAGGAACTGGAGGCCCCGGCCGGCGAGGAACTCGCCAAGGTCGCCGACCAGCTGTCCGTCGGCCACTCCCTGGAGGACGCGCTCGGCGAGCTGGCCGACCGCCTCCCCTCCCGCGAACTGGTCGTCCTCGTGACGACGCTGGTCCTGTCGAACCGGGCCGGCGGCCAGGTGGTCTCCGCGCTGCGCAACCTGACCGAGACCCTGGAGGAACGCAAGGAGACCCGGCGCGAGATCCGCACCCAGCTCTCCCAGGTGACCATGACGTCGTACGCCGTACCCGTCCTCGGTGTCGGCGCGTTGTTCCTGATGAACGGCGTCAAGGACGGCGCGCTGGACCGCATGACCGGCTCCCCGGCCGGACAGGCCTGCGTGATCATCGCGTTCGCCATGTACGCCGTCGGCTTCGTCCTCATCCGGCGCCTGAGCCGGATCGACGTGTGAGGGAGGTGACCCGGTGGCATTCCTGCTCGCCCTGCTGATGGGCGTGGGCGTCTGGGGCGTCTTCGCCGGCCTCCGCATGTACCGCGCGGAGGCGAAGCTCCCCGGTGACCTCGCCGTCGCCCTCGAGGTCGGCGCCACCCGCACCGGCGCGGTCGGCTCGGTCATCGACCGCCTCGGCATGCGCTACGCCCCGGCCGTGCTGCGCCTGATGGGCCCGCGCCTGGTGGCCAGGTACCGCCGCAAGATCGACCTCGCGGGCAACCCCGGCGGCCTGACCATCGACCGCTACGCGGCCCGCCGCGCGGTCTACGGCGCACTGGGGGCCGTGGGCTTCCTGGTCTTCCTCCTGCGCGGCCAGTGGTTCGTGGCCGTACTCCTGCTCCTGTTCGGCGCGTTCTGGACGGAGGTCGGCCTCTGGTCGGCGATCCGGGTCCGCAAGGACGTCATCGAACGCACTCTGCCCGACTTCCTGGACGTCCTCGCGGTCGTGGTCAGCGCGGGCCTCGGCTTCCGCCAGGCCCTGGACCGGGTCGCCTCCCGCTACGAGGGCCCGTGGGCCGACGAACTCCGCATCACCCTGCGCCAGATGGACCTCGGCATGAGCCGCCGCCAGGCCTTCGCGGAGCTGAGGAGGCGGAACGACTCGGAGCAGGTGGCGATGTTCGTGACGGCACTGCAGCAGGGCGAGGAACTGGGCGCGCCGATCGTCGACACGCTGGTCTCCCTGGCCAAGGACATGCGCCGCACCGACGCCCAGAACGCCCGCCGCAAGGCCGCGCGGGCGGTGCCCAAGGCCACGCTGATGATCACCACGTTCATGGTCCCGGCGACGATGCTCCTGCTGGGCGCGGGCCTGCTGCTCGGCTCCGGCGTGAACTTCGGCTCCCTCACCGGGGAGTGAGGACCGGGGTGACGGCGATGGGGCTGACGGGGCGCGGGACGCGGAGGGGAGGGGTGCGCCTCGGGGCGTGGCTGCGGGGGAGGCCGGGAGGGGGCGAGGCGGCTGGGGCCGGGGCTGGGGCTGGGGCTGGGGCTTCGGCGGCGGAGGGCGCGGGCGAAGGGCCCGGGCCTTCTGCGGCGGAGGGCGCGGAGTCGCGGGCCTGGACCTCTGCGGCGGAGGGCGGGGAGTCGCGGGCCTGGACCTCTGCGGCGGAGGGTGCGCAGTCGGGGGCCGGCACTGCCGGGCCGGAGACCTCGCTGGACCTGGCCGCCGTACTCCCGGCCGAGCCGTCCGAGAAGCTCCAGATCCGCGCGCTCCAGGCGATGTGCCGCCAGGTCTTCGGCTTCCGCCTGGCGATGATCGTGGTGTCGGCCCCGGCGGCCCTGCTCAACGCGGCCCCCGGCCTGGGCGTCCGCCTGGTCGGCGCGGCCGTGGTCGTCACCTTCATGGTGTCCTACGTCCTCTTCCGCGACTGGGAACGCTTCGGCCCCCTCCTCCTGCGCCACCCCAGCCTCCTGGCCGCGGACACCGTCTTCGGCTCCTTCCTCCTCATCTCGGCGGGCCCGGACACCACCCTCGCCTACGTCAGCGTCTGCACCCCCCTCCTGGCCGGCCTCGTCTACAGCTGGCGCGGCGCCGCCTGCTTCGCCTCCCTCCAGTCCTTGATCCTGCTCCTGGTCCACGCCACCCTGAAGGCCGACCGGCACGCGCCCGTGGCCGAGGCCCTCCTCCTGCCCGGCCTGTGCGTCATCGCCGGCGCCATGGGTTCGACCCTGCGCAACCTGATGCTCCGCTTCGGCGCGGCGACCCAGGCCCTGACGACGGTCCAGGCCCGCCTCGCGGCGGCGGAGGCGGTGAGCGCGGAACGCGCCCGCCTGGCCCGCGAGATGCACGACTCCGTGGCCAAGACCCTCTACGGCGTCGCCCTGGCCGCGGACGGCCTGGCCACCACGGCCTCGACCGAGACCCCCGACCCGGCCCGCATCAGACAACAGGCGGAACTGGTGTCCCGCTCGGCCCGCAGGGCGGCGGCGGAGTCGAGGGAACTGCTGACGGACCTACGACGGGAGGCACCGGACACGCCGGACCACCCCTCCCCACTCTGGCGACAACTGTCGCTCGAAGCGGAGGACTTCACCAGGCGAACCGGCCTCGAGGTCACGTGCCGCTGGGAGTGGAGGCACACCGGGAGGACAGGGCCGGACGGCGACCCGCCCCTCCCACCCCCCTTGGCCCGTCACGTCCTCGCCATCGCCACGGAAGCACTGGAGAACGCCCACCGCCACGCGTCCGCGACCCGGGTGGACGTACGGGCGGCGGTCGACGGCCACCTGCTCCGCCTGACGATCCACGACGACGGCATCGGCCTCCCGCCCGGCACCACCCTGGAAAAACTCCGCGGATCCGGCCACTTCGGCCTGCTCGGCATGGTCGAACGGGCCGCGCAGGCGGGGGCCCGGATCCGTATCGGAAGGGGCACGCACGAGCACGGTACGGAGGTACGCCTGGACATCCCGCTGCCGACCCGCCCCCCGTCGACCACCCCGCCACCCCGAACCCCCTGAGAGGAGGCACCATGCGGCCCTCACGGCCACCAGAGCCGTCCCACAGCGACCTCCGGCCGGAGTTCCCACCGGCGCCGGCTGCCCCACCGTTGCGGCTGCTGGTCGCCGACGACAATCCCGTGGTACGCGCCGGCCTGACGGCCCTGCTGTCGGGGCGCCCGGACACCACGGTGGTGGCGGAGGCGCGGGACGGCCGGGAGGCGTACGAGGCGGCGGTCCGGCACCGGCCCGATGTCATCCTCCTCGACGTCCGCATGCCCGGAGTCGACGGAATCTCGGCGTTGCCCCACCTGGTGGGGCTGGCCCCCGTCATGATGCTCACCTACAGCCATGAGACGGAGACCGTGCGGGAGGCGCTGCGGCTGGGGGCGGGGGGATATCTGGTGCACGGCGAGTTCACGACGGAGCAGTTGGTGCGGGCGGTGCGGGATGTCCGGGAGGGGAGACCTCATGTGACACCGGGGGCGGCGAGGGCGTTGCTGGAGGACCTCCGACGGGATGCATCTGCACATCCACCGTCTCAACATCCCGCAATCTCGGCGGAATCACCCCCCTCCACCCTTTCGCAACTGCAACCATCTGTGGGACAGTCATTCCGGTCGCGGTTCCGGCTGAGCACGAGGGAGGCGGAGATCATGGACCTCATCGCGTCCGGCATGACCAACCAGCAGATCGCCGCCGCCTGCTTCATCAGCGAGAAGACGGTCAAGAACCACATCAACCGCATCTTCGCCAAGCTCCACAGCACCACGAGGTCCCAGGCGACGGCGAAGTGGCTGGGGGTGGCTTGAAATGCGGCGGCGGGGGAGGAACACCGGGAGGAAATGGGCCTGGGGTTGGGTCCTTGGGCCCTCGGTTCGGCCTGTGGGAGCGCCCTACGGTGCCTCGGTCGGAAGCAAGCCCGGAGGGGAGCACCGTGAGCGATCTTTTGCTGAAGACGGCTGTGGCGACCAAGGTTCGCCTGCACGGTTGGAAGAACACGACGGTCGAGGCGATGCGTCGTCGTGGCGGCGACCGGGGGCAGACCGCGGTCGAGTACCTGGGCATCATCGCGGTGGTGGTCGCGATCGTTCTCGCGATCACGGGGACGGACATCGGCAAGACCATCCTCGACAAGATCAAGTCCAAGATCACGGAAATCACCTGATCTTCCGGCGCACACACGGCGACTCTGGGCAGGCCTTCCCCATCTACATCACGGTGGTGGCGGGCCTGCTCTTTCTTGCGTTCGCCTATCTCGCGGTGGGCCAGGCCGCCGTGAACCGCGGTGGCGCCCAGACGGCGGCTGACGCAGCGGTGCTGGCCGCAGCCCAGAACGGGCGTGACCAACTCGCGGCCGCATGGACCGCCGACATGCTCGACCCGGCCAAGTGGCAGGACATCTTCGACGGCAAGGTGCCGGTCGACAACCCATGCGGGCGTGCGGAGCAACTCGCAGCTCAGAACGACGCCACACTGACTGGCTGCAATCGGCAGCTTCTGCGGTACACGGTCGATGTCGAAACCAACAAGTCGGTCGGAGACTCCGTCGTGCCGGGGACGGAGGATATCCACTCCAAGGCTTCTGCCACGGCCGTCATCGAACCGCGCTGCACGTTCCCTCCTGATGACGGTGGGGACGAGCAACTGCCCCAACTCACGTGTGATGGCCAGCCCTGGAAGCTGGACCCGGATGACGAAGCGACTATGCCCGCGCCCGAGGACCTCTTCGATGTTCACCTGGCCGCCGACTGAAAAGCGGACGACGATGGAAAAGGGAAGCAGCGCGATGAGCATGCGGTTCACTGCGAAGGCTCGCAGGGGAATGGTTGCCATGACCATTGCTGTCGGCGTGGCCGTCGGTGTAGCCGGTTGTGGCGGTGGAGGCACTGACGACAAGAAGCCGGACGCTTCCGCATCCGCCTCCAAGAGGGGAGGTTCCCAAGCGAGCCCGCAGGAGGGACAGTCTGCACAACCGCTGGCTGAACTGCGCGGCCCGGACGGTCTGACGCTGAAGATCATGTCTGCGCAGCGGGACTCGGGCGGATTCGTCACCATCAACGCGCAGCTGAAGAATGACGGCGGCAAGGACGCCGTGCTCTCGTCGCAGCTGACCGGCAACGAGACAGAGATCATGAAGAACGGGCAGTCCTTCGGCGGAGCCACGCTTGTGGATTCGAAGGCGAAGAAGCGCTATTACGTGCTGCGGGACACTGACGGACGGCCGTTGACCACGATCGGCGTCCAGTCCGTGAGGGCGGGGGACACAGTCCCCGTTTTCATGCAGTTCCCGGCGCCGCCGGCCGGCACGACGGAAGTCAGCTTCCAGTTGCCCACCTTCGCCAGCGCCACCATCCAGATCTCCGGGTGAGGCCCCAGTGACCACCACACCCCGTCTCCTCCTCACCTCCGCCGTCCTGCTGCTCGTCGCGCATCTGCCCGCCACCACCGCCGTGGCCGACGACACCGGCCCCAGTGAACCCCCCGGCACCGAACCCTCCGCCGCCGCCCCGGTGAAGGTCGACCCCACGGATCCGGACCTGAAGCTTCCTGAGGGGGCCACGCTGGCCGAGGCCAAGGTGTTGGACATCAAGTCGGTCGTGGAGGACCAGAGCGGGGACGAGCGACGTGAGGACACCAACGCGGACGTGACGTTCGCGCTCCAGGCAGAGGTGCTGTTCGGCAAGGACAGCGCGAGGATCAGCCCGGAGGCCAAGGCCCGCATCGCCGGTATCGCCGAGGAGATCAGGAAGCAGAACGCCACCCGGATCCGCGTCTTCGGCTTCACCGACAACCTCGGCTCCTCCGCCCACGGCGACACCCTCTCCAAGCAGCGCGCCAACGCCGTACAGGCCGTACTGGACCAGGACCTGAACAGCCCGACGATCACCTTCGACGTCCGCGGCTACGGCGAGCAGTACCCCATCGCCGACAACGCCACAGAGGAGGGCCGGCGGAAGAACCGACGCGTGGAGGTGTCGTTCCCACGCACCCAGCAGTGACCGCTCCCGGGCCGCAGCAGCGTCTCGGCCCTTGAGGGGCACCTTCATTCCGCCTCGACGGTGATCCGAACGCCCGCGTCCAGCCCCCACCCCGCCATCGCCCCCGCCTCCGCCTCCAGTACGTGCCGTGCCCGCAGGCGTGGCAGGCCCAGGCGGCCCGGGGGCATGGTGCGGACGGTGATGACGGTCAGGTGGCGGTCCAGGTAGGCGACGTCGATCGGGATGCGCATGCCGAAGGTGTGCACCCCGCTCGCCGGTGACAGCAGCAGTGCCCCGTCGACCGAGTCCCGGCCCAGGAGGCCCTTGGTCCGGGCCCGGTAGGACGCTGCGATCTCCAGGGGGACGGGTGCCGCCGCCCCGGAGTCCGTCCGCACGATCAGCCGACCCCGGCCGTCCCGCCAGCGCCCCATGTCCTGCCCTCCGCTTCCCCCGGGCAGTCAACTCGCCGCCCCAGTAAATGCGTTGCCCTTCCCTGTCCTCCCCACTAGGAAGAGCGCTATGACAGGACTCGGTGTCGTATTCCGTCCCCAGCTTCCTCCCGAGCGGCTGCGGGACGTCGCGCGCCTCGCGGATGCCACGGGGCTCGAGGAGCTGTGGCTGTGGGAGGACTGCTTCCTGGAGGGCGGGGTGTCCACGGCCGCCGCCGCGCTCGCCTGGACGGAGCGGGTACGGGTCGGGATCGGGCTGCTGCCCGTGCCGCTGAGGAACGTCGCCGTCACCGCCATGGAGGCCGCCTCGCTGGAGCGGATGTTCCCCGGGCGGGCCATCCTGACCGTGGGGCATGGGGTGCAGGACTGGATGGGCCAGGTCGGCGCCCGGGCCGCCTCCCCGCTCGGCCTCCTCGGTGAGCATCTCGACGCCCTGCGGGCCCTGCTGCGCGGGGAGCGGCTCAGCGTGCGCGGTCGGTACGTCCGGTTGGACGACGTAGCCCTCGACTGGCCCCCGCAGCGCCCGGTCGACATCCTCGCGGGCGGCACCGGACCCCGTACGCTCCGGCTCTCCGGCGAGAAGGCCGACGGCACCCTGCTCACCGCCGCCACCTCGGCGGACGGTGTACGGCGGGCCCGGGAGCTGGTGGCGGAGGGGCGGAAGGCGGCCGGCCGCGGCGGCTCGCACCGGATCGTCGTCTATCTCCTGGCCGCCACCGGGGCCGGTGCCGGGGACCGGCTGCGCGCCGAACTCGCCGCCGAGGGGCTGGAGTCGGCGGACGTGGGTGTCGCCGGGGACGCGGTTGCGGTGGCCGAGGCGGTACGGCGGCTGGCCGAGGCCGGCGCGGACACCGTCGTGCTGCAGCCGACGGCGGACGAGCCCGACCCGGAGGGGTTCGTGCGCTTCGCCGCGGAGGAGGTCCGGCCGCTGGTGCCCTGACGAGGGCGGGGCTGGCTGTTGTTGCTGGTCAGCGGCGTTGTCAGTGGCGGGTGTCACACTCCCGGTATGACTGAGGAGAGCGACGCCGACGTGCGCGAGGCCGTGTCCCTGCGGGCCGTCACCGACGACGACCTGGAGGCGTTCTTCGCCTACGAGCACGACCCCGAGGCCGTCCGGCGGTCGAGGTTCACGCCCCGGCCACGCGACCGCTTCTTCCCGCACTGGCGGAAGCGGGTGCTCGGCGACCCCGACTGCCTGGTGCGGACGGTCACCGTGGGCGGGGAGGCCGCCGGGAGCGTCGTGTCCTGGACGCAGGACGGGCGGCGGTTCGTCGGCTACTGGCTCGGGCGGCCGTACTGGGGCCGGGGCATCGGCACCCGCGCGCTCGGCCTGTTCCTGGAGCTGGACCCGGTCCGTCCCCTGTACGCCGACCCCTTCACCGGCAACACCGCCTCCGTACGACTGCTGGAGAGACACGGCTTCGAGCCCTCCGGCACGGTCCGCCACGGCACGGACGAGCATGTCCTGCTGGTCCTGAAGGCGCCTGCCGGGGGCGCCCCTGAGGAGCCGGAGGGAGACGGGCGGTGACGGACGCCGTCGACGGGCCCGGCAGCAGGCCCATCGGCGTCGTCGCCGCGGAGCGCGACCGCAACCACAACCGGGAGGCCACCGTTCCCGCACACCGAGATCAACCGGCCCCGCGAGCGCCGCGTGCTGGGGGCGCCGCGAGGGCGCCCACCCCGGCCGGCAGCCCGCCACCCGCGGAAATCGGCAGGAAACGGCGGGCCTCCGCTGCGATCATCTCCGTATGACCGCGCACCGTTCTTTCGAAGAGCTCGTGGCCGAGGGGGTCGCCGTGCCGACCGAGGGGTGGGACTTCTCGTGGTTCGAGGGGCGGGCCACCGAGGCGCGGCCGTCGTGGGGGTATGCGCGGTCGGCGGGGGAGCGGCTGGCCGGGGCCGAGGCCGTGCTGGACATCCAGACCGGCGGCGGGGAGGTGCTGGACTTCGCGCTGGGCCGGGCGGAGCCGGCCCGGCCGGTGCTGGTCGCGGCGACCGAGGGATGGCCGCCCAACGCGGCCAGGGCCACGGCGCTGCTGCGGCCCCGCGGGGTCGTGGTGGTCGCCGCCCCGGACGACGCGCCGCTGCCGTTCGCGGAGGAGGCGTTCGACCTGGTGCTCAGCAGGCATCCGGTGCGCCCGCGCTGGGACGAGATCGCCCGGGTGCTGCGGCCCGGTGGGACGTACTTCGCCCAGCACGTGGGTCCGAGCAGCGTCTTCGAGCTGGTCGAGCACTTCCTCGGGCCGCAGCCGGAGGAGGTGCGCCGTGGCCGCGACCCCGAGCGGGAGCGGGCCGACGCCGAGGCGGCGGGCCTGGAGGTGGCCGGGCTGCGGACGGAGCGGCTGCGGATGGAGTTCCACGACATCGCCGCGGTGGTCCATTTCCTGCGCAAGGTGGTCTGGATGGTCCCGGGCTTCACGGTCGAGGCGTACGAGCCGCAACTCCGGGCGCTGCACGAGCGGATCGAGAAGGAGGGGCCGTTCGTCGCGCACAGCGCCCGGCAGCTCTTCGACGTACGCAAGCCGGAACGCTGACGGCCGGCTGGGCGGGCGTCTGACGGAAGTTTGACGGGAGTTATCTCGGGGTTTCCACATTGTTATCGGCCCCGGTTTCACATGAGCCTCACGGGTCACGTAAGTTCAGACCAAGGTTATTCGCGTGAGCAAAGCTGCGCGGCCGGTACCGCGCAGTGGAGGGGGCTGCGCGGTGCCATGGGGCCGGACGATCTTCATCCGGCGGCAGAGCGGAATCGTCAAGTCCACCGTTCGCTGACGCCGTAGCCCGTCGGGGGGACCCCGGGCAACTCGCCGATGTTCCCCCAAGGTGGCCTAATCCCTGCGAATTCATTCGTTTCCGAGCGGATTTGCCTGTGATTCCGCTGTGAACCGGCCATAAAACGCCCCTGAATCTCCCGTTCCGCGGCCAGCGGGGCGTCGCCGGACGATTCCGGAGAGTAGTTGTGGCACGCCGATGCACCCACCAACCCTTACGAAGGGTTATGGTGGAAACCCCCCCTCGGGCCGGTCCGTCTCCCCCCCACGGACCGGCCCGTTTTTCGTTCCCCCGGGGAACCCGTTCCGGGAACCTCCCGGCACCCGCACGCCGTCCCCCTGAGGGGCAGGCCATGACCAACCCCCGATCAGCGGTAGGCTCAACGGCTCCGGCACCCCGTACCCCGCGCCCACCCCCGCGCCCAACCCCCGGAGGGTCACGTGAACCTGCGCGACAAGCTGCGCGGCCTGCTCGTCAGGCTCTACGCACGCCGGGTGGAAGGCCACCTGGACCACGCTCAGGTGCCCAAGCACATCGGCGTCATCATGGACGGCAACCGCCGCTGGGCGAAGGCGTCCGGCTCCAGCACCGTCCACGGGCACCGCGCCGGTGCCGAGAAGATCGAGGAGTTCCTCGGCTGGTGCACCGAGACCGACGTCGAGGTCGTCACCCTGTGGCTGCTGTCCACCGACAACTTCGACCGGCCGCAGGAGGAACTCGTCCCCCTGCTCGGCATCATCGAGGACGTCGTCCGCACCCTCGCCGCCGACGGCCGCTGGCGCGTGCACCACGTCGGCACGATGGACCTGCTGCCCGCGCAGATGCAGACGGCGCTGAAGGAGGCCGAGGAGGCCACCGCCCACATCGACGGGATACTCGTCAACGTGGCCATCGGCTACGGCGGCCGGCAGGAGATCGCCGACGCCGTGCGCTCCATGCTGCACGACGCGCGCGACAAGGGCGTGTCGATGGAGGAGCTCGCCGAGTCCGTCGACATCGACATGATCGGCCGTCACCTCTACACCGGCGACCAGCCCGATCCGGACCTGGTGATCCGCACCAGCGGCGAGCAGCGGTTGTCCGGATTCATGCTCTGGCAGACCGCTCACTCGGAGTACTACTTCTGCGACGTCTTCTGGCCGGCGTTCCGGAAGGTCGACTTCCTGCGCGCCCTGCGCGACTACGCCGCACGTCACCGCCGCTACGGCGGCTGACCCGCCCCGCCCCGCCCCGTCGCCGCCCGGTGACGGGGCGTTGTCGTTCACCCGGATTCCCGGGCGCGTAACAAGGAGTTCACCAGCGCGCTGTTGGCCGCATTTGCATGGCGGCGCGTGTTCGAGGGCATAGACCAAGCAGGTCGACACCCGAACCACGGGCGTCGGATCTCAGCGGGCGGCAGGGAGCCGTCCGCCCGGGAGGCCCTTTGCACCAGCCCGACCGTGCGCTCTCGGCACGGAAGCAGCCGCGGAGGGCCGGTTCACGGCCCGCCGCGCGCGAGGGCCAGACACCGGTCCAGCATCACTTCGTCGCTCCCCGACCTCATCCGAGGGGGTACGTCCTTCCGTGGTGACCAGCACAAAGCGCCACAAGCCCGACCGGCGCACGTATGTTCTCGACACCAGCGTCCTGCTGGCCGACCCGAACGCCCTGACGCGCTTCGAGGAGCACGAGGTCGTGCTCCCCATCGTGGTGGTGACGGAGCTGGAGGCCAAGCGGCACCATCCCGAACTCGGGTACTTCGCCCGGCAGGCCCTGCGCCTGCTGGACGACTACCGGGTCCGGTACGGCCGTCTCGACGCCCCCATCCCGATCGGGGACCTCGGCGGCACGATCCGTGTCGAGCTCAACCACTCGGACCCCAGCGTGCTGCCCACCGGCTACCGCCTGGGGGACAACGACTCGCGCATCCTCGCGGTGGCCCGCAACCTGCAGGCCGAGGGGTTCGACGTCACCGTCGTGTCGAAGGACCTGCCGCTCAGGATCAAGGCGTCCTCGGTCGGCCTCCTCGCCGAGGAGTACCGGGCCGAACTCGCCATCACGGAGAACTCCGGCTGGACCGGGATGACCGAACTGACCCTGCCGGGCGAGCAGGTGGACGTCCTCTTCGAGGAAGGACACGTGTACGTCCCGGAGGCGGCCGGCCTCCCCGTGCACACCGGTCTGACCATCCAGTCCGAGCGCGGCAAGGCACTCGGCCGGGTCACCGCCGAGGGCAACGTCCGCCTCGTGCGCGGCGACCGGGAGGCGTTCGGCATCAAGGGCCGCAGCGCCGAGCAGCGCATCGCGCTCGACCTGCTGCTCGACCCGGACGTCGGCATCGTCTCGATGGGCGGCCGGGCCGGCACCGGCAAGTCGGCGCTGGCGCTGTGCGCGGGCCTGGAGGCGGTCCTGGAGCGCCGCCAGCACCAGAAGGTGATGGTCTTCCGGCCGCTGTACGCCGTCGGCGGGCAGGAGCTGGGCTATCTGCCGGGCAGCGAGGCGGAGAAGATGAGCCCGTGGGCGCAGGCCGTCTTCGACACCCTCTCGGCGGTCACCAGCCGCGAGGTCATCGAGGAGGTCACCGCGCGCGGGATGCTGGAGGTGCTCCCGCTCACCCACATCCGCGGCCGCTCGCTGCACGACGCGTTCGTGATCGTGGACGAGGCGCAGTCCCTGGAGAAGAACGTCCTGCTGACCGTTCTGTCCCGGATCGGCGCCAACTCGCGGGTCGTCCTCACCCATGACGTGGCACAGCGGGACAATCTGCGCGTAGGCCGTTATGACGGAGTCGTCGCCGTCGTGGAGAAGCTGAAGGGACATCCCCTCTTCGCCCATGTCACGCTGACTCGGTCCGAGAGGTCCCAGATTGCCGCACTTGTGACCGAAATGCTGGAGGACGGCCACATCTGACCTGCCTCGCCCAGCAGTTGGCGCCGTCCGGCAAAGGCCAAGAGCCTAGCCGGGCGGCGCCTTGGCGCGTGGAGCTTTCCTGAAATCCCCGGGGCCAAACGGGATGTGAGCTTTCACACGCAACACAGAATTGCCACGCGGCGTCCGGTTACGGCAGAGTCTCACTCCTGTCAGGCCCCGCATACGACACAGCTGTACCCCCAGCGGTACAGCGCCACTGGAAGCACCACCAACTCCATAGAGTTCGTCGTATGCCGCCCGCGCACCACGCGGCGCTCCCTGAGGGGGAGTTGCCCACCGGGCCCGTGCCTCCCGTGACCCCGCAGTTGGGAGGCCAGTGTCAGGGGCACGATTGCGTCCGCCAGGGTCACCGAAGCGGGCGATGCTGGAAGGAAACCGTGTGAGCCGGATTTCGGTCCGGGGATTCGCAGTGGCCTCGGCCACCGCGGTCACCGCTGTCGGAAGCGTCGTCGGCGTTGCCTCGGGCAGCACCGCGCAGACCAACGACGCCGAGGCGACGGCAGCCGACACCACGCTCCTCGCGGACATACCCGCGGGTCAGCAGGCGCAGGTGCAGGCCGCGTCCCTGACGCAGCAGGCCGACGCGCAGGCCATCGCCGCGGACGCGAGCGCCAAGAAGGACGCCGAGGAAGCCGCGCGCAAGGCGGCGGCCGATACCGCGATCGCGAAGAAGGCGGCCGCGGAGAAGGCGGCCAAGGAGGCGGCCAAGGAGCGTGCCGAGGCGAAGGCCGCGGCCAGCCGCGGGACCGACGTCCGTGACTCCTCCAGCTTCCCGACCCAGAGCAGCTACACCGTGGCGCAGATCCAGGCGATGGCGCGTCAGATGGTGGCCGGCGGCCAGTACCAGTGCTTTAGCAACATCGTGGACCACGAGTCCAGCTGGAACTACCGCGCGGTGAACGCCTCCTCCGGTGCCTACGGTCTCTTCCAGGCCCTGCCCGGCTCCAAGATGGCCTCCGCCGGTGCCGACTGGCAGACCAACCCGGCCACGCAGATCAAGTGGGGCCTCAACTACATGAACGAGCGCTACGGCAGCCCGTGCGAGGCCTGGTCCTTCTGGCAGGCCAACCACTGGTACTAGGCGCCGCGCCGGATCCGGCCGGCTCTTCTCCACCTCGCGCAGCCCCTCCCCGTCCTCAGGAGAGGGGCTTTCGCCCTGTACGGTCGTATCCGGACGACTCCCGGGGGGAGTGGTGGCGAGCACCCGGGGACGCGGGGGAAGAGGACGGATGATGTCGCGAGTGCCAGGGTGGCTCGGCCGGCTGGGAGCCGGTCTCACCGAGATGAGCGAGCGCCTGGACGAGCGCCGCGCCGAGGTGGAGAAGGAGCAGGCCGACCCCGCCGAGCCCACCGCCTCCGCCGGCACCGCACCCGCCGGCACGGAACCCGCCGATTCACCCGCCGACGAGGACGCGCCCGCCCGTCGGTCCGCGGCGCCGCGCGGCCCCCGTCCCGATCCGGCCGAGGCCGTGCCCTGGGGTGTCCGGGTCGCCGCCGAGGCCGGCTGGCGGGTGCTGGTGCTGGCCGGCACGGTCTGGGTGCTGATGCGGGTCATCAGCGCGGTCCAGCTGGTGGTGTTCGCCTTCGTCATCGCCCTGCTGGTCACCGCGCTGCTCCAGCCGACGGTCGCCCGGCTCACCCGGCGCGGGGTGCCGCGCGGACCGGCCACCGCGCTCACCGCCATCAGCGGCTTCGTCGTCATCGGCCTGATGGGCTGGTTCGTGACCTGGCAGGTCATGGAGAACATCGACACGCTCTCCAGCCAGATCCAGTCCGGCATCGACGACCTGCGCGACTGGCTGCTGAAGAGCCCGTTCCACGTCACCGACAAGCAGATCAACCAGATCGCCAAGAACCTCCGCGAGGCGATCGGCGCCAACACCGACCAGATCACCTCCGCGGGCCTGGAAGGCGTTCAGGTCATCATCGAGGGGCTCACCGGCCTCCTGCTGGTGTTCTTCTCGACGCTGTTCCTGCTCTACGACGGCAAGCGGATCTGGGAGTGGTTCCTGAAGCTGGTGCCGTCCGCGGCCCGCCCGGGCGTGGCCGGTGCCGGCCCGCGCGCGTGGCGCACGCTGACCGCCTACGTCCGCGGGACGGTGCTGGTCGCCCTCATCGACGCCATCTTCATCGGCATCGGCATCTACTTCCTTGACGTGCCGATGGCCGTCCCGCTGGCCGTCTTCATCTTCCTGTTCTCGTTCATCCCGCTGGTCGGCGCCGTCGCCTCCGGCGCGCTGGCGGTGATCGTGGCCCTGGTGACGCAGGGTGTGTTCACCGCGGTCATGACCCTCGCCGTGGTCCTCGCGGTCCAGCAGATCGAGGGGCACGTCCTGCAGCCGTTCATCCTCGGCCGCGCGGTCCGCGTCCACCCGCTCGCGGTCGTGCTGACCGTGGCCGCCGGCGGCATGGTGGCCGGCATCGGCGGCGCGGTGGTGGCCGTACCGCTGGTGGCGGTGACAAACACGGTGGTGGGCTATCTGCGGCAGTACTCGCAGGAGGTCCAGCGGCAGGCGTCCGACGAACCGGTGGGAGAAGACGCGGAAGACCCCGCCCACCAGGGGTGAGCGGGGTCCTCGTCGCACGGCTTACTCAGCCAGCACGGCCTCGGCGTCCAGGGTGACGCCGACGGCCTGCACCACGGAGGCGATCTTGAAGGCCTCCTGGACGGTCTCGCGCTCGACGCCGGCCTTGCGCAGCACCTGCTCGTGCGAGTCCAGGCACATGCCACAGCCGTTGATCGCGGAGACCGCGAACGACCACAGCTCGAAGTCGACCTTCTCCACGCCCGGGTTGCCGATGACGTTCATCCGCAGGCCCGCGCGCAGGGTGCCGTACTCGTGGTCGGACAGCAGGTGCCGGGTGCGGTAGAAGACGTTGTTCATCGCCATGACGGCGGCGGCCGACTTGGCGGCCTGGTACGCCTCCGGCGAGAGGTTCGCCTTCGCCTCCGGCTCCAGCTCACGCAGCACGATCGGGGAACGGGAGGCGATGGCGGTCGCCAGCACCGTGCCCCACAGCTGCTGCGCCGGCAGCTCCGAGTTGCCGATGACCGAGCCCAGGTTGAGCTTCAGGTCCTTGGCGTAGTCCGGGATGCGGGACTTCAGGGAGTCGAGCGACACGGGTCACTCACCAGCCAGCAGCGCGACCGGGTCGAGAGTCTGCTCGCCCTTGGTCCAGTTGCAGGGGCACAGCTCGTCGGTCTGCAGGGCGTCGAGGACCCGCAGGACCTCCTTGGGGTTACGGCCCACGGAACCGGCGGTGACCATCGTGAACTGGATCTCGTGGTTCGGGTCCACGATGAAGACGGCACGCTGGGCGTAGCCGTCCTCGCCCTCGATGCCGAGGTCACGCATCAGCTCGTGCTTCGGGTCCGCCATCATCGGGAACGGCAGGTCGGTCAGGTCCGGGTGGTCCTTGCGCCAGGCGTGGTGGACGAACTCGGAGTCGCCGGAGAAGCCGAGGATCTGGGCGTCGCGGTCGGCGAACTCGTCGTTCAGCTTCCCGAACGCGGCGATCTCGGTCGGGCACACGAACGTGAAGTCCTTGGGCCAGGCGAAGACCACGAGCCACTTGCCCTCGTAGGACTTGTGGTTGAGCTGCTCGAACTCCTTGCCCTTCTCCAGCGAGACGCAGGCGGTCAGATCGAACTCGGGGAACTTGTCACCGACAGTGAGCACACGCTCTCCTTGCAGCGAAGAAAGACCCCTTTTGAGGATCTTTCCCATGGGTTGGACGCTGTCGATGTTGGCACAGGGTGGATTGATTAGGGAAATAGCTACACTCGGTCGTGTTGATCGGAGGGAGCTATCAGTGACCATGAGTAACGGCAAGCGGAGGCAGCCGAGCCTGTCCCAGCTGCGCGCCTTCGCCGCCGTGGCCGAGCACCTGCACTTCCGCGACGCGGCGGCGGCCATCGGGATGAGCCAGCCCGCCCTGTCCGGCGCGGTCTCGGCGCTGGAGGAGACCCTCGGCGTGACCCTCCTCGAGCGTACGACCCGCAAGGTGCTGCTCTCGCCCGCGGGGGAGCGGCTGGCCGTACGCGCCAAGGCGGTGCTGGACGCGGTCGGGGCACTGATGGAGGAGGCCGAGGCGGTCCGGGCGCCCTTCACGGGCGTCCTGCGCCTCGGCGTGATCCCCACCGTGGCGCCCTATCTGCTGCCGGCCGTACTGCGGCTCGTCCACGAGCGCTACCCGCACCTCGACCTCCAGGTGCACGAGGAGCAGACCGCCAGCCTGATCGACGGCCTGAACTCCGGCCGGCTCGACCTGCTGCTGCTGGCCGTACCGCTCGGTGTGCCCGGAGTGGTGGAACTCCCGCTCTTCGACGAGGACTTCGTGCTCGTCACCCCGCTCGACCACTGGCTCGGCGGCCGGGAGGGCATCCCGCGCGAGGCGCTCAAGGAACTGAACCTGCTGCTCCTGGACGAGGGCCACTGCCTGCGCGACCAGGCCCTGGACATCTGCCGGGAGGCCGGCCGCGAGGACGCGCCGGTCACCACGACCGCCGCCGGCCTGTCGACCCTGGTCCAGCTGGTGGCCGGGGGTCTCGGCTGCACGCTGCTGCCGCGTACGGCGCTGAAGCTGGAGACCGCCCGCAGCAGCCAGCTGCTCACCGGCTACTTCGCCGACCCCGCCCCCAGCCGCCGGGTCGCCTTCGCGATGCGCGCGGGCGCGGCACGGGCCGCGGAGTACGAGGAGCTGGCGGGAGCGTTGAGGGAAGCGCTGCGGGCGTTGCCGGTGCGGGTTCTCGGCTGAGAGCCCGCACCGGAGCTGCCGTCCGTCGGGTGCGGGTGCATCGTGGCTGGTCGCGCCCGCGCGGCGGATCCGCCCCTCAAGCACGGCCCCGCGCCCCTTCGGAGGCCTCAGCGGCCTACTCCGTCCGCAGCCCCTCCGGTCGCATCAGCCGGAGCAGGGGCGGCAGGCTCAGCAGGGTGACCGTGAGGACCACCGCCGCGCCGGCGCCGGTCAGGGCGAGGACGCTCGCCCAGTCGACGGACACCGCGGTGTCCGTCATCTTCAGCAGTACCGCGCCGAGGGTCAGGCCCACCGCCATGGCCAGCAGCAGGCCGAGTGCGATCGGCACCGCCGTCTGCCACAGCACCGACAGGCCCAGCGTGCGGCGCCGGGTGCCGAAGGCGACCAGCGACGACAGCAGCTTGCGCCGCTCGCGCAGCTGCTCCAGCTGGGAGACCAGCAGGCTCGCCCCGATCAGCACCAGCACACAGACCGCGCCGATGGACAGGCCGGTGCGCAGGGAGGTGTACTTCGCGGACTGCTGGGTCATGCTCCAGTGCCAGGCGTTGGCGAGGCGGTCCACCCGCGCGGCCGTGGTGCGCACGTATTCGTCCGCGTCCGGCACCGACAGGTCGAGGCGGATGTACACCTGGTGGTACAGGGTCGGCCAGGCCTCGGCGGGCAGCGCGGACGGGGTGAGCAGCAGACCCGAGGTTCCGTTCTGGAGCGCGTCCGCACGGGCGGTCACCTTCCGCAGGCCGGCCGGGACCGTCCAGGGGATCTCGCGCCCGGGCTCGTCCTGCGAGTACGTCGCGTCCACGAAGCCGTGCCGGCCCGGCCGCTCGAAGGCCCGCAGGGCGGCGTCGTCGTCCTTGCCGGGCAGGAGGAACACGTCACCGTCCCGGCAGGACGGCAGGTGGGCCAGTTCGCGCAGCGCGGTGCAGTCGCCGACGGTGATGCCCGCGGTGGTCCCGGGGTCGCGCCGCTTGTCGCCGAGCCCGCCGGTGGAGATCGCCACCGACGACCGTACGCCCTTGGTGCGGGCGAACTCGCGGGCCGCCACCGCCACCCGGGACCGGTCCGACAGGTCGATCTCCATCGAGGCCCGCTGCGGGTCCCGGCCGGTGTCCTGGGTGTACTGGCTCTCCACGCCCGCGAACAGCATCTGCAGCGCGATCGCCCCGGCCACCGCCACCGCGATGCCGTTGACCAGGCGGGCCGCCGTGCCGCTGCTCAACTGGAGTCGGCGTACGGCCAGTTGCCAGGAGAGGCCGCCCCCGCCGAGCCGGGCGACGACCGCCTCGACCAGCCAGGGCAGCAGCGCGGTGACGCCGATGAGGAGCAGCAGCACACCGCCGATGACCAGGTACTGGTTGAAGTCGCCGTGGGCGCGGCCGTCGCCGATCATCGGGTACAGCAACGCGAGGCCCCCCAGCGGCAGCAGCAGCCGCCACCACAGGCGCCGCCGGGCCTGCTTGGCCGTACGCACCACGCCGAGCGGTTCCACCACCACCCCGCGCATCGCGAGCAGCGTCACCAGCACCGCGGCGGCCGGAACCGCCACCGCGACCAGCACGGCCAGCGCGGGGGAGGGGTCCAGATAGCTCGGGAAGACGCTCTCGCCCAGCACCTCCACCGAGCCCGCCACCTGCCGCCCGATCAGGAAGAAGACCGTACCGACGGCCAGTCCGAGCAGCGCCCCGGCCAGCGCCTCGCCGGCCGCGATCCGGCGGGTCATGCCGCTGTCGGAGCCCACCAGGCGCAGCGCGGCCAGCCGGCGGTCGCGCCGCTCGCCGCCGAACCGTACGGCCGCGGCGATGAACACGGCGACCGGCGTCAGCAGGGCCACGAACACCACCAGCGTCATCAGGATGAGCACCGGGTCGGCCCGCTCGGTCGTCGGGTGCGGATCGCCGAACGCGGTCAGCCGCACCACGCGCGAGCTGTTCTTCGTCGCCACCAGGGTGTCGGCGCCCGCGTAGTAGGCCAGCTCCTGCGAGCCGATCAGCCCGGTCTCGCCGATCGTGCCGGTGATCCGGTCCGGGAGCCGCTCCCGCAGCAGCTTCGCCCCGTCCGAGGTGAGCAGTTCCCTCAGCGCGGGCGAGACCACCATCTCGCCCTTCTTCGGGAAGTGGTCGACGCCGGGTGGCAGCGGCGCCCGCGCGCCCTCGGGCTGGAGCAGCCGGCCGCGGATGTCCTTGTCGTGCCACTTGCTGTCGGCCATGCCGACCAGCACGGTGTTCTCGCCCTTGGGCGGCACGGACGCGCCGTAGGTGAGGTCCTGCCGTGCCGCGCCCCGCTCGTCCCGCGCCGCCAGCACGTTCGGCAGCGCGGTCGTGAGCAGCAGCAGCGCCACGCCCAGGCCGACGCCGACCGCCGTGAGCACCATCCGGACCCAGCCCTCGCGCCCGCCGGTGAAGGCGAACCGGATGCCGAGGGCCAGGTCCCGGGACCACTGCCTGACCTTCATATGGCCCGCTCCATGTCGCGGGACCTGCCGTCGCGTACGACGATCTCCCGGTCGGAGTAGGCGGCCACCCGGGCCTCGTGGGTGACGAGGACGACGGCCGCGTTGGTGGAGCGGGCCGCGTCGGTCAGCAGCTCCATCACGCGTTCGCCGTTGAGGGAGTCGAGCGCGCCGGTCGGCTCGTCGGCGAACACCACCCGGGGCCCGGTGACCAGCGCCCGCGCCACCGCGACCCGCTGGCCCTGGCCGCCGGAGACCTCGCCGGGCCGCTTGCCCTTGAGGTCGTCCACCTCCAGTCGCTCCATCCAGGTCAGCGCGGTCCGCTCGGCCTCCTTGCGGGGGCGGCCGCCCAGCCGGAGCGGCAGCGCCACGTTCTCCACGCAGGTCAGCTCCGGGACCAGCTGGCCGAACTGGAAGACGAAGCCGAACTCGCTGCGGCGCAGCGCGCTGCGCTCGGCGTCGTTCATGCCGGCCAGTTCCCGGCCGGCGTAGGTGATGGAGCCGGAGTCGGGCGGCACGATGCCGGCGAGGCAGTGCAGCAGTGTCGACTTGCCGGAGCCGGAGGGGCCCATGACGGCGACGACCTCGCCGGGGTGGATGGAGAACTCGGCGCCGTCGAGCGCGACCGTGGGGCCGTAGGACTTGCGCAGGTTCTCGGCGGTGAGCAGGGAGCCGGGGGGAGGAGTCATCGGGCCACCGCCTCACGGAGCTTGTCGAGGCGCGCGGCGGTCAGCTCCAGCCAGCGCAGGTCCGCCTCCAGGTGGAACAGGGCGTGGTCGCAGATCAGCTGGTCCGCGAGGTCGCCCTTGCGCTTGCGGTCGGTCAGGATCCGCATGCTGCGCAGGTGTTCGGCGCGCTGCGTGTCGAGGATGTCGGACGCGTCGCGGTGGGTGAGGAGCGCGAGGACGACCTTGGTGTAGAGGGTCGACTGGAGGTACTCCTCGGGCTTCTCCGGGGTGGCGAGCCAGCGTTCGACGTCGGTGATGCCGGCGTCGGTGATGGCGTACCGCTTGCGCTCGGGGCCGTCGCCCGCCTCGATCCCGTCGACTTCCACGAGGCCGTGCTTCAGCAGCCGGGACATCGTGGAGTAGACCTGGCCGTAGTGCAGCGGCCGGTCGTGACCGAACTTCTCGTCGAAGGCCCGCTTGAGGTCGTAGCCGTGGCGCGGGCCGGACTCCAGGAGCCCTAGGAGGGTGTGACCGATGGACATGGCAGCACTCTACACACGGTGTATACGCGAGATGTATACGCGGAGTGTGCAGAGCATGGCTGCTGGTACGGCCCCGCAGGTCGGGGCCGATTGTCACGGTTCTGACACAGGCGGCCGGCCCCGCCGCGGCAACGGTCCCGTGTCCTTCGGCAGCCGCCCCGCCTCCGCCAGCGCCTTGCGCAGCAGGAACTCGATCTGCGCGTTCGCCGACCGCAGCTCGTCCCCGGCCCAGCGGGCCAGCGCCTCGTACACCGCCGGGTCCAGCCGCAGCAGCACCTGCTTGCGCTGCTGCGGCCGGCGCTTGGGCGCCTGAGAAGGCTCGGTCACTGGTAGAGGGTCCCGGTGTTGAGGACCGGCTGCGGGGCGCGGTCCCCGCACAGCACCACCATCAGGTTCGACACCATCGCCGCCTTCCGTTCCTCGTCCAGGTCCACGATGTCCGCCTCCGCGATCCGGGCCAGCGCCGCCTCGACCATTCCCACGGCGCCGTCCACGATCTGCCGCCGGGCCGCGACGACCGCTCCCGCCTGCTGGCGCTGGAGCATCGCCGAGGCGATCTCGGGAGCGTACGCGAGGTGCGTGAAGCGCGACTCGACGATCTGCACACCGGCCGCCTCCACCCGCACCTGGAGTTCCGTGGCCAGCTTCTCGGTGATTTCCTCGGCGTTGCCGCGCAGCGACAGGCCGTCCTCCTCGTGGGCGTCGTAGGGGTACTCGATCGCGATGTGCCGCACGGCCGTCTCGGTCTGCGTGGCGACGAACTCGGCGAAGTCGTCCACCTCGAAGGTGGCCTGCGCGGTGTCCCGGACCTTCCACACCACGACCGCGGCCAGCTCGATCGGGTTGCCGTAGGCGTCGTTGACCTTCAGGACGGCGGTCTCGTGGTTGCGTACCCGGGTGGAGATCCGGGTCCGCGAGGTCAGGGGGTTCACCCAGCGCAGGCCGTCCTGCCGGATCGTGCCCCGGTAGCGGCCGAAGAGCTGCACGACCCGGGCCTCGCCCGGCGCGACCGTGTTCAGACCGCGCATCCCGATCAGGGACGCGAGCAGGACGACGACACCGGCGGCGATGAGTCCGCCCTCGGCGCCAGGGGAGGGGGCCGCCCCGGAGGCCGCGAACAGCGCGACCGAGGCGCCGAGCCCGATCAGGCCGAGCAGCAGGGCGAGTCCGCCGCCGATGCTGTGGGCGGTGAACTCCCGCACGCGCGGAGCGGGCATCTCGGGTATGTCGGACATGGGTGACCCCCCGTTCTCGTGGTACCTAGCTTGGTTCTAGCTAAGTGATATCACTTTAAGGCATCGAGCAACCCTGGACCACTGCCAGCCGTCGGTTCCGGTGGGGCGGGTGCTGATTGTCACGTCCGTAAAAGAACGGATCGGGCGCCCTTTGTCATATAGAGCGGTGTTAGTTTTCGGAGCTGACCCCGAGACGGAAGCGAGCGTAGGGACCGATGGGACGAGCGGAAGAGAGACGAGCGCGACAGCGCGGTGGCCGCCGCGCGGCGCCCAAGCGCCGCCGTCCCGCACCCACGGCGGGCGGCAAGCCCGCCAAGAGCCTCATACGCCGGATGTTCACCTGGAAGAAGATCCTCGGGACGTTCTTCGGGGTGTGCCTGCTGGGCATCCTGGGCTTCATCGGCCTCTACCTCTACGTGGACATTCCCGAGGGCAACGCCGCCGCCCAGCAGCAGAGCAACGTCTACAAGTTCAGTGACGGAACGATTCTGGCCCGCAAGGGCGAGGTCAACCGCGAGATCGTCGACCTGTCCAAGGTCCCTCGCAAGGTCCAGCTGACCTTCGTCGCCGCCGAGAACAAGAGCTTCTACCACGACTCCGGCGTCGACTTCCGCGGAACCGCCCGCGGCGTGATCAACACGCTGTCCGGCAAGGGCAAGCAGGGCGGCTCCACGATCACCCAGCAGTACGTCAAGAACTACTACCTCAACCAGGACCAGACCGTCACGCGCAAGCTGAAGGAGCTGGTCATCTCGTTGAAGGTGGACCGCGAGAAGTCCAAGGACGACATCCTCGCCGGCTACATCAACACCAGCTACTACGGCCGCAACGCCTACGGCATCCAGGCCGCCGCCCAGGCCTACTTCGGAGTCGACGCCGAGGACCTCAAGGTCGAGCAGGGCGCCTACCTCGCCGCCCTGCTCCAGGCGCCGAGCCAGTACGACTGGGCGGTCGCCACCGACAACGGCAAGCGGCTGGTCACCGAGCGCTGGAACTACGTCCTGAACAACATGGTCGAGGAGGGCTGGCTGCCCAAGGCGAAGCGCGACGCCCTGCACTTCCCGAAGATCAAGGAGCCCAAGGGCGCCCCCGGCCTCGGCGGGCAGAAGGGCTACCTGGTCGAACTCGCCAACCAGCAGCTGGAGCAGCGGCTCATGGCGCAGGAGGGCCTGACCCAGTCCCAGGCGGAGAACGCCGTGGTCGACAAGGGCTGGACCATCACCCTCAACATCGACCGGAAGAAGCAGGCCGCGCTGGAGAAGGCCGTCAAGTCCCAGCTGACCAGCAAGCTCGACGAGAAGAAGCGCAAGGTCGACGGCGACATCCAGGCCGGCGCCGTCTCCGTCGACCCCAAGACGGGCAGGGTCGTCGCGCTCTACGGCGGCCAGGACTACTACCGGCACTACTTCGACAACGCCACCCGCCGGGACTACCAGCCCGCCTCCACCTTCAAGCCGGTGATCCTCGCCGCCGCCCTGGAGCAGAACGCCACCACGCAGGACGGCAAGCCCATCACGGCGAGCACCCTCTACGACGGCACCAGCCGCCGCCCGGTCGTGGACCACGGCACCAAGGTCGGCTTCGCCCCGCCGAACGAGGACAACATCAGCTACGACGACATCACCGTCCAGGAGGCCATGAACAAGTCCGTCAACTCCGTCTTCGCGCAGATGGGCGTGGACGTCGGGATGGACAAGGTCATGAGCACGGCGAACGAGCTCGGCATGGACACCAAGGGCATGCAGGCGGTGCCCGCCCAGACCCTCGGCTCCATGGGCGCCAGCCCCCTGGAGATGGCCGGCATCTACGCCACCTTCGCCAACCACGGCTACAAGGTCACCCCGAGCATCCTGAAGTCGGCGGAGAACAAGGGCCGTTCGGTGGAGGTGCCGAACCCGGTCGGCGGCTCGGTGATCAGCCGTACGGCCGCCGACACGGTCACCTCGGTGCTCACCGGCGTGGTGGACGACGGTACGGCCAGTGAGTCCGTGGCGAAGAACCCGCTGCGCGGCGGCCAGCAGGTGGCGGGCAAGACCGGTACCTCCGACGAGAACAGGTCGGCCTGGTTCACCGGCTACACGCCGACCCTGGTCACCTCCGTCGGCCTGTTCGGCGAGGACCCGAAGACCAAGGCCCACGTGTCCATGAAGGGCGCGACCGGCCTGCTCCCGCCGCCCGGCCGGATCAACGGTGGCGGCTACCCGGCGAAGATCTGGGCCGCGTACACCTTCGGCGTCGCCGACAAGGCCGAGTTCGACCTGAACACCACACAGGGCGCCGCCGTCGAGCCGACCGAGACGCCGACGTTCACGCAGACCCCGACCCGGACGCCGTCGCAGACACCGAGCAGCGCGCCCCCCACGTCCCAGTCGCCGTCCCAGTCGCCGTCGCGGACCCCGTCGCAGACGCCGTCCCAGACGCCCACCCGGACACCGACGCAGACCCCGACCACCGGGCCGCCGACGGAGCCCGCCACCGAGGACCCGCTCGACCCCGACGGTGACCTCACCCCGTAGGCGCACACGACGAAGGGCGCCCGGAGCCGGTGCTCCGGGCGCCCTTCGCGCGTCACAGGGGGCCGTCAGCCCCGGTTCAGCTCGAACCACACCACCTTGCCGGTGCTCAGCCGGGTCGCGCCCCAGCGCCGGGCCAGCTTGTTGACCAGGTACAGGCCGCGCCCGCCCTCGTCCGTGGCCCGCGCCTGCCTGAGCCGCGGCAGCTGCGGCACGTCGTCGCCGACCTCGCAGCGCAGCACGTCCGTCCGCAGCAGCCGCAGCGTCACCGGCCGGGACGCGTACCGTACGGCGTTCGTCACGACCTCGCTGACCAGCAGCTCCACCGAGTCCGTCAGATCCTCCAGGTCCCAGCGGGCGAGCGCCTGCCGGGCCATCCGGCGGGCCTGGCCCGGGGCGGAGTCCTCCGGCTCCAGCGTCCAGTAGGCGACATCGCTCGGCGCGATCCCGTCGAACCGGGCGGCGAGCAGGGCGATGTCGTCGTCCCGGTCGCCCGGGCCGAGCATGTCCAGCACCTCGTCGCACAGCGCTTCCAGCGGCGGCGGATGGTCCGGGCCGGTCAGCTGCGCGGTCGCGGCCAGCTTCTCCCGCAGCTGCTCTATGCCGGTCCACACGTCCCGCAGCCGGGACTCCACCAGACCGTCGGTGTACAGCAGCAGCGTGCCGCCGGCGGGCGCGTCCAGCTCGACCGCCTCGAAGTCGACCCCGCCGACGCCGATCGGCGCGCCCGGCGGCACCCGCAGCACCTCCGCCCGGCCGCCCAGGTGCAGCAGCACGGGCGGCGGATGGCCGGCGTTGGCGATCGTGATGCGGTGCGTCACCGGGTCGTAGACCGCGTACAGGCAGGTCGCCATGCGGTCCGTGCCCAGGCGCTGGGCCTGTTCGTCCAGGTGGTGCAGCACCTCCTGGGGCGGCAGGTCGAGGCCGGCCAGCGTCTGGGCCGTCGTGCGCAGCTGGCCCATGATGGCCGCCGAGGTCATCGAGTGGCCCATCACATCGCCGACGACCAGCGCGACCCGGCTGCCGGGCAGCGGGATCGCGTCGTACCAGTCGCCGCCGACCCGCGCGGTCTCGGCCGCCGGCAGATAGCGGGAGGCCAGCCGGACGCCGGTCGGGCGGGGCAGGGTCTCGGGCAGCATGGTGCGCTGCAGCTCGTCGGCGATGTACGCCTCGCGGCCGTACAGCACCGCCTTGTCGATGCCGAGCGCGCTGTGCGTGGCCAGCTGGGCGGCCACCAGCAGATCGTCCGCCTCGAACGCGAGCCGGTCCGGGCGGCGCAGGAACAGGGCCGCGCCGATCACCCGGCGCCGGCCGCGCAGCGGCGCGAGGATCGCGCGCTGCCCGCCCGGTACGACCGCCTCGCCGCCCTCGCCGAGCAGCTCGGGCAGGGCGGCCCGGGCGGCGGGCGCGTCGGCGAACACCGGCCGCACCCCGCGCAGCACCTCGTTCAGCGCGCCGCCTGGCCGGACCTCGCACAGTTCGGTGGTGAGCGACGACAGGTCCGCCAGCACGGACGGCTCCGGTTCCGGTTCGAACGCCGGCGGCAGCAGCACACCGTCGGTGTCCCGCTCCTGGGGTATCCGGTCGGTGCGGCGCAGCCGCAGTACCACCGGACCGCTCGGCCGCTCGTCGCCGACCGGCAGCGGTTCGCGCAGATAGACCAGGATCGCGTCGGAGAAGGTCGGCACGGTGGCCCGGCACAGCCCCATCACGATCTCGTCCAGGTCGAGCCCGCGGGCGATCCGCCGGGTGGCCGCGCCCACGAACCTCAGCCGGTCCCCGTCGCGCCGCATGGGCATCGGCCGCCCGGGCGGCAGTCCCCGCCCGGTACGGCGCTCCTGGCCGCCCGGCGCCCGCTCCTGCTCGGCGCCGGGCTGGGCCGGGATGGCCTCCGGCGCGGGGCGCGGGCGGTGGGCGTCGGGTTCGGTGCCGGCGGGCTGGGAGTGCTCGGGGCCGTTGACGGGTAGCTCCTTCCCGTTGCCGTCCGTTCCCTTGCCGCAGGGCGTGGCCGTGACGGGGCCGGAGGACGGTCCGTCGGCCCGGGCCTGCGCGGGTAAGGCGGGGGTGCCGAGCGCTTGCGCGGCCTGTTTCTGGGTACGCAGGAGCGCCCCGCGGGCCTCCGCGGGGTCCACGCCCGGCTGCGGGCGTTCGAAGGAGGTGGGCTGCTCCGTCACGCGTGTCGCATCCATCCGTCCGGGGCTGAGCGCCGGGTGGGCCGGGCGCGCAGTTGGTCCCGCCGACATGCCGATACCCGCAATACGTGCCCCGGGAACGGAATTCCCGTGGGGTCGGCCTTCGTGGTCGTGCCCTGGTACCCCTCGTTCACGTCCTGCCGCCCCTCGGTGACGATCGGTCAAGCCCGGCGCATGCCCCGGAAGTTGCCTTGGTGTGCCCTTGCGGAGGACGATCCTACGTTTCTTGCCCTGGGGCGCATCAAGAGTCTCATGAGGACAGGTGCGCGGGCGTGCGGTCCCAGTCCTCGGGGAGAGAAGGTACCGTCCAGGACGGGTCCGGGCGCCACTGCGGCCAGCCGTCCGCGAACGGGGCACCCCACGCGCGGATCACCTCCACCGCCTCCCGTCCGGCCGCCCGCACCCGCTCGGCGGTCGCCGCGTCCATCAGCCCGTCCCGCTGGGCCTGCGCGAACTCGTCCTCGTCCCGCCAGTGCCAACTGCGGTCCGGCTGCACCGAGATGTCCAGGAAGTGGTCCTCGGAGTCCACCCCGCCCGCCCAACGGGCCAGCGGCTGCTCCAGATTGACGTACCAGTTCTTGAACCGCCAGCCCGGCTCCCAGAACAGCCACACCGACCAGGGCCGGCCGGGCTGGGCCACCTTCAGCACGCCGGTGCCGAACCAGCGGTCCCGCTGGACCGTGCGCGGCTTGGTGTAGCGGGACTCCAGCGGTTCCAGGTGCACGGGCGTGCCGTCGGCCAGCACCGGCTTCACGCACTCGGTGCCGGGGGCGAGCCACACCGCCAGCAGCTCCGCGTCGTCGCGTACGACGGTGACGGGCCGGGCGATGTGGAAGTGCTCGCCGCCGTTCTCCCGGTAGCGCCACAGGATCTGCGTGCCCGGGGTCCAGTACGCCGCAGGTCCCGCCGTCACTCGTGTCATCGCTCCGTCGTCCGTCATGCACAGATATTAGGTGCCACGGGCATACGACGCTGCGGTGCACGTCACGGTGGTCCGGCGGTGGCCGGAAAGGTGCGCCGCCGGTTACGGGCGCGTCATCCGCAGGACATCCAGCGCCTCGTCGAGCTGCTCCAGCGTCAGGTCGCCGCGCTCCACGTACCCGCTCTCCAGGACGACTTCACGGATCGTCTTCCGCTCGGCGAGGGACTTCTTGGCGACCTTCGCGGCCTCCTCGTAACCGATGTACTTGTTCAGCGGGGTCACCACGGAAGGCGACGACTCGGCGTACTCGCGGGTGCGTTCGCGGTCGGCGGTGATGCCGTCGACGGTCCGGTCGGCCAGCAGCCGCGCGACATTGGCGAGCAGCCGGACGGACTCCAGGACGTTCTTGGCGATGACCGGGAGCATGACGTTCAGTTCGAAGTTGCCGGCGGCTCCGGCGGTGGTGATCGTTGCGTCGTTGCCGATGACCTGCGCGGCCACCATCAGCACGGCCTCGGGGACCACCGGGTTGACCTTGCCCGGCATGATGGAGGAGCCGGGCTGCAGGTCGGGCAGCCGGATCTCGGCGAGGCCGGTGCGCGGCCCGGAGGACATCCAGCGCAGATCGTTGGCGATCTTCGTCAGGCCGACCGCGATGGTCCGCAGCTGCCCGCTGGTCTCCACGACGCCGTCCCGGGCGCCCTGCGCCTCGAAGTGGTCGCGGGCCTCGGTGAACGGCAGCCCGGTGGCCCGGGCGACCTCCTCGATGACAGCGGCGGAGAACCCGGGCGGGGTGTTGATGCCGGTGCCGACCGCGGTGCCGCCCAGCGGCAGCTCGGCCAGCCGCGGCAGGGAGGCCTTCAGCCGCTCGACGCCGTACCGCACCTGGGCCGCGTACCCGCCGAACTCCTGCCCCAGCGTCACCGGGGTGGCGTCCATCAGGTGGGTGCGCCCCGACTTCACCACGTCCGCGAACTCCCCGGACTTGCGCTCCAGGGAGGCGGCGAGGTGCTCCAGGGCCGGGATCAGGTCGTGGGTGACGGCCGCGGTGGCCGCGATGTGGATCGAGGAAGGGAAGACGTCGTTGGACGACTGCGAGGCGTTGACGTGGTCGTTGGGGTGCACGTTCCGGCCCAGCCGCTCGGTGGCGAGGGTGGCGATGACCTCGTTGGTGTTCATGTTGGACGAGGTCCCCGAGCCCGTCTGGAACACGTCCACCGGGAAGTGCTCGTCCCACTTCCCCGCGGCGACCTCGCCGGCCGCCTCCTGGATCGCCTCCGCGACCTCCTTGTCCAGCACGCCCAGCTCGGCGTTGACCTTCGCCGCCGCCGCCTTGATCCGGGCCAGCGCCTCGATGTGGGCCCGCTCGATGCGTTGCCCGGAGACCGGGAAGTTCTCCACGGCGCGCTGCGTCTGCGCCCGCCACTTGGCATGGGCCGGGACCCGGACCTCGCCCATCGAGTCGTGTTCGATGCGGTATTCGCTCATGCCGGGTACAGCGATCCGTGCGCCGGGGATGTTCCGGGCCCCGGGCCGTACGGGTGGGGGTCCGGCCGCCGGCTGCTGCATCGGCATGACGACGTCACCGGGTCGGGGGAGTGCGCCTCCGGCCGCCGAGCCGGACATCCCCGATCGGGGTGACCATCACTCCAAGGTGACCTGGCGACTCCCGGCCGTCACCACAGCTGGCAGGAGGACAATCGGTGAACCCCACTCTGAAGCGCCTGCTCGGTGCCACCGCGGCGGTGGCCACGGGCGCCACGGCCCTGATCGGCACCGGCGTCGGCGCGGCCGGCGCGGCCGGCGGCGCACACCGTGCGTACTGCGACCGCGCCGTACGGCCCGTGTGGACCGGCGGCGACCCCAGCCGCAACATGACCGCCCACGGCTGCAGCCTGCCGGACGACGAGCGCCGCTGGTACACCGTCGAGATCGACACCCTCGTGGAGCCCCACTACAGGACGGACTATCTGGACGGAGGGATCGGCCGGACGGAGACCACGCATGACAGAACCATCAGGTGCCTGGGCTACACCACCCGCGACGACAGCGTGGACTGGTTCGGCTGCCTGCCCCACTGACACATCCGGCCGCCCCCCCCGGGGGGGGGGGGGGGGGGGGGGGGGGGAGGACGGGGGGGGGGGGGAGGGGGGGAGCACACGAAGGGCGTAGGGAGGGGGGGGGGGGGGGGGGGGGGGGGGGGGAGGGGGGGGGTTTT
>NZ_JBVHVI010000012.1:200341-322735 GCF_055564915.1 Streptomyces sp. NPDC028928 | reverse complement strand
AAAACCCCCCGTGTCTTCCCCGCCACCCCCCTCCGCAGCCGGCGTGTGGGGTTCTTTTTCCCCCCCCCCTCCGTAACCCCGCCGCCCCCCCCCCCGGGGGGGGGTCCCCCCCCCCCCCCCCCCCCGCCGGGTCAGGCCAGCCCGGGACCCCGCACCGGAATGCTCGTGAACGTCGGCTGCGGAGCCGGGTCCTGGAAGAAGTCGTTGCCCTTGTCGTCCACCACGATGAACGCCGGGAAATCCTCGACCTCGATCTTCCAGACCGCCTCCATGCCCAGCTCCTCGTACTCCAGGACCTCCACCTTCTTGATGCAGTCCTGGGCGAGGCGGGCGGCCGGACCGCCGATGGAGCCGAGGTAGAAGCCGCCGTGCGCGTGGCACGCGTCGGTGACCTGCTTGCTGCGGTTGCCCTTGGCGAGCATCACCTTGGAGCCGCCCGCGGCCTGGAACTGCTCCACGTAGGAGTCCATACGGCCGGCCGTGGTCGGGCCGAAGGAACCGGAGGCGTACCCCTCGGGGGTCTTCGCCGGGCCGGCGTAGTACACCGGGTGGTCCTTCAGGTACTGCGGCATCTCCTCGCCCGCGTCCAGCCGCTCCTTGATCTTGGCGTGCGCGATGTCACGGGCCACGACCAGCGGACCGGTCAGCGACAGCCGCGTCTTGACCGGGTACTTGGTCAGCTCGGCGAGGATCGTGTCCATCGGCTGGTTGAGGTCGATCTTGACGACGTCACCCTCCGACTCCAGGTGCTCGTCCGTCGTCTCGGGCAGGAAGCGCGCCGGGTCGGTCTCCAGCTGCTCCAGGAAGACGCCCTCGGCGGTGATCTTCGCGACGGCCTGGCGGTCGGCCGAGCAGGACACGGCGATGGCGACCGGGCAGGACGCGCCGTGCCGCGGCAGCCGGATCACGCGGACGTCGTGGCAGAAGTACTTGCCGCCGAACTGCGCGCCGATGCCGATCTTCTGGGTCAGCTCGAAGACCTTCTCCTCCAGCTCCTTGTCCCGGAACCCGTGGCCGAGCGGCGAGCCCTCGGTCGGCGCGTTGTCCAGGTAGTGCGCGGAGGCGTACTTCGCGGTCTTCAGCGCGTACTCGGCGCTCGTGCCGCCGACGACGATCGCCAGGTGGTACGGCGGGCAGGCGGCCGTACCGAGCGAGCGGATCTTCTCCTCCAGGAACTTCATCATGGAGGCCTCGTTCAGGACGGCCTTGGTCTCCTGGTACAGGAAGGACTTGTTGGCCGAGCCGCCGCCCTTCGCCATGAACAGGAACTTGTAGGCGCCGCCGTCGGTGGCGTACAGCTCGATCTGGGCCGGCAGGTTGGAGCCGGTGTTCTTCTCCTCCCACATGGTGAGCGGAGCCATCTGCGAGTAGCGCAGGTTCAGCTTGGTGTAGGCGTCGTAGATGCCGTGGGACAGGTGCTTCTCGTCCTCGCCGGACGTCAGCACGTTCTGCCCGCGCTTGCCCATGACGATCGCCGTGCCGGTGTCCTGACACATCGGCAGCACGCCGGCCGCCGCGATGTTGGCGTTCTTCAGCAGGTCGAGCGCGACGAACTTGTCGTTGCTGGACGCCTCGGGGTCGTCGATGATCCGGCGCAGCTGCGCGAGGTGGGCCGGGCGCAGGTAGTGCTGGATGTCGTGGATGGCCTCCTCGGCCAGCTTGCGCAGCGCCTCCGGCTCGACCTTGAGGAACGTCCGTCCGTCGGGCCCCTCGACCGTGGAGACGCCCTCGGACGTCACCAGCCGGTACGGGGTGGTGTCCTCTCCCTGGGGGAGCAGATCGGTGTACGCGAACTCAGGCATCTCAGCCCATTCCTCACTCTGACGGACGGCGGCCCGCCGACGCTGGCGGGCCCGTCCAGCGTAGAACCTGCCGCCGACAGCGAACCTGTGAGGTAAGGCTCAGTCGGGGGTGTCGCGATCTATCGTGTGTGGGTACGCTGCTGCCGTGGACCTTCAGAAGCAGAGCGCCCCCACACCGCCCGCCGAGCTGCGCGCCTCCGACGCCGACCGCGACCGGATCGCCGACATCCTCCGCGAGGCCCTCGCCGAGGGCCGGCTGACCGCCGAGGAGCACGCCGAGCGCGTGGCCGGGGCGCTGGCCGCCAAGACGGTGGGGGAGCTGGAGGTCTTCATCCGCGACCTGCCCGCCGCCCACCAGCGCCCCGCCGCCCCCGCCTACACACCCGTCCCGCCCCGCCCCACCCCGGGCGCGATCCCGGCCGAGGCGGACGCCAACGTGGTGGCGGTGTTCAGCAGCGCCATGCGCCGGGGCCGCTGGCGGGCCGGGCGCCGGCTGCACGCGTACGCGGTCTTCGGCAGCGTCGAGATCGATCTCAGCGAGGCGATCTTCGAGTACCAGCAGGTGGTCATCAAGGCCGTCTCCGTCTTCGGTGACGTCCAGATCCGCGTCCCGGAGAACATCTCGCTGCGCGGCACCGGCGGCGGGGTGCTCGGCAACTTCGAGGTGAGCCCGCTGGACTCGGTCGACTCCGAGGCGCCGGTGGTCTACGTCGACGGCTGGGCCGTCCTCGGCAACGTGGAGGCGCGGCCCAAGCGGGGCAAGCGCGTGGCGGACATCCTGGAGCGGGTCCAGGACAAGGTCGACCGCAAGCTCCGCAGACACCTGGGGCATTGACGGTCCGACGGCCCGGGGGCGTGAACGGGCCGCCGCGCGCTCGCGGACGGGAACTCTGTGCATAGGCCCGCGCACAGCGGGTAGGCCTTGCTGCATCGTCTCTCGCTCGCGAAGCCGTCGTCAGGAGTAGACCGTGCTGCAACCGCCGCATTCGTCCCTGCAGGTAGCTGCCGTTCCGGCCCAGCGGGTGCCAGCGCGAGACAGGGACCAAGACGCCCCCTGGCACACCGAGGCGGTGTGCCGGCGCGACGAGGCCGGCCTGTTCTTCGCCCCGTCGAAGGAACCGACCGCGGCCCGGCTGTCCCGCGAGGAGGCGGCCAAGCGCGTCTGCTCCCGCTGTCCGGTCATGGTCGAGTGCCGCGAACACGCCCTCCTCCAGCCCGAGCCCTACGGCGTCTGGGGCGGTCTCACCGCGGCCGAACGCCGGGTGGTCCTGGCGAGGCGCCGCCGCAGGGACCTGGAACTGAAGAAGGCGGCAAGGGCGGCGGCGGACCGCATGGCGGGTTAGGCGACCGAAAACAGGGGGCGCGCGGTGCGCCCCCGAAGGGCGCGGGGAACTGCGCGACCGGTCACAGGCGACCGCACTCGCCGGCGGACGCGCAGCCCCTCCCCGTAGGCGCTACTTGGCCCGGTCGAAGTCGATCGCGCTGTAGGCCCGCAGCTTGCTGAGCCGGTGCTCGGAGAAGATCTTCCGCACCGTCCCCGACTTCGACCGCATCACGATCGACTCGGTCAGGGCGGTCTCCGACCGGTACCGAACCCCGCGCAGCAGCTCGCCGTCGGTGATCCCGGTCGCGACGAAGAACACGTTCTCCCCGGACACCAGGTCGTCCGTCGTCAGCACACGGTCCAGATCGTGCCCGGCGTCGATCGCCCGCTGCCGCTCCTCGTCGTCCTTGGGCCACAGCTTGCCCTGGATGGTCCCGCCCAGGCACTTCACGGCGCAGGCCGAGATGATGCCCTCCGGCGTACCGCCGATGCCGAGCAGCAGGTCGACGCCGGTGCCCTCGCGCAGTGCGTACACCGAGCCGGCCACGTCACCGTCGGAGATCAGCTTGATGCGCGCGCCGGCCTCCCGGACCTCCCGGATCAGGCCCTCGTGCCGCGGCCGGTCCAGGATGACGACGGTGACGTCCTCCGGCGAGGACCGCTTGGCCTTGGCGATCCGGCGGATGTTCACCTCCACCGGCGCGTTGATGTCGACGAAGTCCGCCGCCTCGGGGCCGGTGACCAGCTTGTCCATGTAGAACACGGCGGACGGGTCGAACATCGCGCCGCGCTCGGCGGCGGCGAGGACGGCGATCGCGTTCGGCATGCCCTTGGCCGTCAGCGTGGTGCCGTCGATGGGGTCGACGGCGATGTCCACCTCGGGACCGGTGCCGTCGCCCACCTGCTCCCCGTTGAAGAGCATCGGGGCCTCGTCCTTCTCGCCCTCGCCGATGACGACCACGCCGTTCATCGACACGGTGGAGACGAGGGTCCGCATGGCGCGCACCGCGGCACCGTCGGCGCCGTTCTTGTCACCGCGCCCCACCCAGCGGCCCGCGGCCATCGCGGCGGCTTCGGTCACCCGGACGAGTTCCAGGGCGAGGTTGCGGTCGGGAGCTTCGGAGGGAACGTCGAGCTCGGACGGCAGGTGATGATTTTCGGTCATCGGAGCGCACCTTTCTGATACGACGACGGCCGGATGAGGGTAGTGGACCCTGACTCTATCGTCGGGCAGACAAAATGAGCAGGGGACCCCACGGATGAGCGCATGGGGCACCTGCGACGATAGGGGGCGTGGCAGGTTCGAACGGCAAGCAGAAGACGGCCCGGGACATGGTTCTCTCCCTGGCCCTGATCGGCATCGCGGCGTTGGTCGTCTACTTCTTCGCCATCCCGCACGACGATCACTCTCCCGACCTCAAGCGGGTCGACTACCGGGTCGAGCTGCTCACGGCCCGCCGGGCGGCGAGCTACCCGGTGGCCGCGCCGGAGGGCCTGCCGAGTGCCTGGAAGGCGACCTCCGTACGCTTCCAGGGCGCGAACTCCGACCGCTGGCACCTCGGCTTCCAGACCCCGGACGGCCAGTACGTGCAGGTCGAGCAGTCCACGCAGAAGCCCGCCGACTTCATCGACCAGGCCAGCCAGGGCGGCTCGGCGACGAAGCGGACCGAGACGATCGACGGCCGTACCTGGACCCGCTGCACCGGCGGCCGGTACGACGCCCTGGTCCTGGAGGACACGCCCGGCTCCACCACGGTGGTCGCCGGCACCGGCTCCTTCGAGGAGCTGAGGACGATGGCGGCGGCACTGAGGATGAAGTGAGCCGGGAGGTGGCCGTACCACCTCCGTGCACGCGAAGAGGCCCCCAGCACCGCCGGGGGCCTCTTCGCGTACGCGGACTGCTCAGACGGTCGTGACGACGTCCTCGTAGGCCAGGCGCGGCGAGCGCGGGTACCAGGCGTCCGGGCCCGGCTTGCCGATGTTGACGACCATCAGCGGGGTGTGGTCGTCGTCCAGGAACTCCTTGCGGACGCCCTCGAAGTCGAAGCCGGTCATCGGGCCGGCGGCGAGGCCGGCGGCGCGGACGCCGACGATGAAGTAGGCGGCCTGGAGCGCGGCGTTCAGCGTGGCGGAGCCCTCGCGGGCCGGGCGCTCGGCGAAGAAGAGGTCCTTGGCCTGCGGGAAGGCCGGGAACAGGGCCGGCAGCTCCTCGTGGAACTCGTTGTCCGCGGAGAGGATCGCGACCAGCGGGGCGGCGGCGGTCTTCGCCTGGTTGCCCTCGGCCATGTGCCGCACCAGGCGCTCGCGGGCCTCGGGGGAGCGGACCAGGGTGATGCGCAGCGGGGTCTGGTTGAAGGCGGTGGGGCCGTACTTGACCAGGTCGTAGATCGCCTGGACCTGCTCCTCGGTCACCGGCTCGTCGGTGAAGGTGTTCGCGGTACGGGCCTCGCGGAACAGCAGGTCCTGGGCGGCGGGGTCAAGAACGAGAGACATGTGACTTCCTCGGATGCGCGTCCGGCCCGGAGCCCGGACCGGCTGACGGCACGACCCTACGACAGGCGAGGTTTAAGCTTCAACTAAAACGGGGGCGCGGTGACCCGCCTCACAACACGCGCGGGCCCCGCTCAGTCCTCGGCCTGCTCCGTCTCCTCCTCCTCGGCCAGCGCCGCGTCCAGCCGGGCCCGGGCCCCCTCCAGCCAGCGCCGGCACACCTTGGCCAGCTCCTCGCCGCGCTCCCACAGCGCCAGGGACTCCTCCAGGGTCGTACCACCCGCCTCCAGCCGCCGTACGACCTCGATCAGCTCGTCCCGCGCCTGCTCGTACGACAGCGCCTCGTCCACCTTGCTCGTCATTCGCTCACCTTCACTGTGAATTCACCGTCGGCGACGCGGGCGCGCAGCGCCTCGCCCGCCGTCACCTCTGCCGGACCGCGCACCACATGCCCGTCCGCCCGCTGCAGCACCGCGTACCCGCGCTGGAGCGTCGCCGCGGGGGAGAGGGCCACCACGCGCGCGTGCGTGTGCGTCAGCTCCGAGTCCGCGCGGTCCAGCAGATGCCCCAGGGTCCGCCGGCCGCGGTCGAGCAGCGCGGCCACGTGGTCGGCGCGCTCGTCGATCATCCGGTGCGGATCCTCGATCGACGGCCGCGCCAGCGCGTGCGCCAGCCCGCGCTGCTCCCGCTCCAGGAACGCCGCCGTGCAGCGCCGCGCCCGGTCCCGCAGCATCCGCACCCGCTCCAGCTCCTCGCCGACGTCCGGCACGACCTTCTTGGCCGCGTCCGTCGGCGTGGAGGCGCGCAGGTCGGCGACGTGGTCCAGCAGCGGGTTGTCCGGCTCGTGCCCGATCGCGGACACCACGGGCGTACGGCACTCCGCCACCGCCCGCACCAGCTGCTCGTCGGAGAACGGCAGCAGATCCTCCACGCTGCCGCCGCCGCGCGCGACGATGATCACGTCCACCTCGTCGATCGCGTCCAGTTCCTTGACCGCCTGCACGACCTGGGGGACGGCGTGCACGCCCTGCACGGGGACGTTGCGCACCTCGAAGCGGACGGCGGGCCAGCGGTGCCGGGCGTTCTCCAGCACGTCCCGCTCCGCGGCGGAGGCCCGGCCGCACACCAGCCCGATCAGCTGCGGCAGGAACGGCAGCGGTTTCTTCCGCTCCGGCGCGAACAGGCCCTCGGCCGCGAGCGCCTTCTTCAGCTGCTCCAGCCGGGCCAGCAGCTCGCCGACGCCGACGGGCCTTATCTCGGCGGCACGGAGGGAGAGCTGGCCCCGGGGGGCATACCACTCCGGCTTCGCCAGGACGACCACACGAGCGCCCTCGCCGACGACGTCCGCGACCGCGTCGAACACCTGGCGGTAGCAGGTCACGCTGACGGAGATGTCGTACGAGGGGTCGCGGAGCGTCAGGAACACGACGCCGGCGCCGGGCCGGCGCGACAGCTGCGTGATCTGCCCTTCGACCCACACCGCGCCGAGCCGGTCGATCCAGCCCCCGATCAGCCGCGACACCTCGCCGACGGGCAGGGGGGACTCCGGGGACGTGTTCACAGCCATGCCGCGAGACTAACGGCCGCCACCGACAAAACGGCTTCCGCGCCCGGGAGCGGCCATGCGAAGGTGATCGGCATGTCCATGGACCTCGGCTATCCCGTTCTGCGCACCACCGATCCCGCGCGCGCGTTGCGCACCGCGCGACGGCTGGTCGCGGTCGGGCACACGAAGGACGCGCGGGTGTGCGCGGAGATCGTGCTGCACGGGGCGGACGACGTGCTGCGCGCCCGGGACATCTGGCCCGGGGCGGCGTTCGTCCAGGACGGACCGCTCCAGTGGCAGGACGGCGAGCCCGTGGACCCCACCGGCCTGCTCATGGGACTCGTGGGCCGGGACGTGCCCGCCGACCCTGTCTTCCTCGCCGCGCACCTCCCGTTGCGGATGCATCTCTCGGAGCAGTCGCCGGGCAGCGTGGAGGACGACGTCGCGGTCGTGGCCGCGCGGAACGCGGGACGGCTGAACTGGTGGTGCCTGGGCTGGCCCGAGGTGCCCGAGCTCGGCCTGCACGCGGACCACAAGCATGCCGAGGTCTCGGTGCTGTTCAACGCCCCGACACCGGACCTGGAGGAACGCGCCGACGGTCACACCGTCCTCGTCCATGTCCGGTCCCGGGGCGACGAGGACTACCAGCGGCGCCAGGCGGCCTGGGTGGCCGGACACGCGGGGCTGCGCGTCATCGGCGACGGAATCCGGAGCTGACCCGCGGCACCTCCGACCCTGAGGGAGGCGGCAGTGGTCCGACGGAGGCGGCGGCCCCGCCCACCGGCCAGGACCGCACCGCCGCCCCGCTCCCGTGTTCAGCTGCCCTCCGCCGCGTCGCCCCGGCCCTCGGCCCCCGTGTCCGCCGGGGTGCCGTTGCGGCGCCGTCCGGAACGAGCCGCCAGCACCAGCAGGCCGGTCAGCAGCCACAGCGCCCCCACGGCCTGCGCGACCCCGGCCGCCTCCACGATCACCGCCACCGTGACCGCCGCCCCCGCCACCGGCACCAGCACATGCCGCCACCAGCTCATCTCCCCGCGCCGCACCGCGAAGTACCCCACCACGCTCGCGTGCAGCAGCGTGAACGCGGACAGCGCCCCGATGTCGACCACCGAGACGAGCCTGTCCAGGCCGTCGTCCCGCCGTGCGGCCCACCCCGCGGCGACCAGCGTGATCACCGCCGCGCACAGCAGCGCGACCCGCGGCACCCCGGAGTCCGTCCGGGCCAGCGCCCGTGGCAGCCTCCGGTCGCGGGCCATGGCGAACAGCAGCCGCCCGGCCGCCGCCTGCCCGGCCAGCGCGGCGAACGCCGCACCGACCGCCTTGCTCGCGGCCACCAGGTCGTGCAGCCACGTGCCGACGGCGGAGTCCACCGCGTCGTAGAAGGCCGAACCCTGCAGCGCGGGATCGTGCGCGAGCCGCGCGGACGTCGTCGGCTCCAGCAGCGCCACCAGGTACGTCTGCGCCACGAACAGCACCCCGGCCAGCGCCAGACAGAACAGCAGCGCCCGCGCCACCTTCGCCGAGCCCCCGGTGACCTCCTCGGCGAACGTCGCGATCGCGTCGAAGCCCAGGTAGGACAGGACCGCCACGGACACCGCGCCGAGCACCGCCGACAGCGCGAACCCGCCCTGCGTGCCGTCTCCGGACAGCGGCGACAGCAGCCCCCGCTGCGCCCCGTCCCGCGCCAGCACCACGACCGCCGACACGACGAACACCAGCAGGACCACGACCTCCAGGGCCAGGACGGCCAAGCCCACGCGCGCGGCGGCCCGTACGCCCCACAGGTTGAGGAGGGTCGTGACGACCACGGCCAGCGCCGTCCACACCCACCGGGACACCTCGGGGACCAGCGCGTTCATCGCGATGCCGGAGAAGAGGTACGCCACCGCGGGGATGAGCACGTAGTCCAGCATCGCCATCCAGCCCGCGACGAACCCGGCCCCGTTCCCGAGCCCCGCGCGCGCGTAGGCGAACACCGAACCCGCCTGCGGTACGACCCGCACCATCTGCGCGTAGCTGAACGCGGTGAAACCCATGGCGACCGTCGCCACCCCGTACACCAGTGCCACCGCGCCGTGCGACCGGGCGTCCAGCGTGCCGTACACCCCGACCGGTGCCATCGGGGCGATGAACAGCAGCCCGTACACCACCAGGTCCCGGAAGCCGAGGCTGCGGCGCAGCCCGTGGTGCGCGCCGGTCGTGGAAGCTGTCGTTCCGGTGTCGGACATACGCGTCAGTCTTCCCCGCGGGGCCACGGGGAAGCGATCCCGGCGCCGCCGAACGCACCCTTACGATGGGACGCATGACCGCTTCCTCTGGCCGCCGTGTCCTGCTCGCCGCCCCCCGGGGCTACTGCGCCGGCGTGGATCGCGCCGTGATCGCCGTCGAGAAGGCCCTGGAGCAGTACGGGGCCCCGATCTACGTCCGGCACGAGATCGTCCACAACAAGTACGTCGTGCAGACCCTGGAGAAGAAGGGCGCCATCTTCGTCGAGCGCACGGAGGAGGTGCCGCCCGGCAACATCGTCATGTTCTCGGCGCACGGCGTCGCCCCCGTGGTGCACGAGGAGGCCCGCCAGGGCCGGCTCGCCACCATCGACGCCACCTGCCCCCTGGTCACCAAGGTCCACAAGGAAGCCGTCCGGTACGCGGGCGAGGACTACGACATCCTCCTGATCGGCCACGAGGGCCACGAGGAGGTCATCGGCACCTCCGGCGAGGCCCCCGAGCACATCCAGCTGGTCGACGGCCCCGCGGACGTCGACAAGGTCGAGGTCCGCGACCCGTCGAAGGTGGTCTGGCTCTCCCAGACCACCCTCTCCGTGGACGAGACCATGGAGACCGTCGACGCCCTGAAGACGAAGTTCCCCGGGCTCGTCTCCCCGCCCAGCGACGACATCTGCTACGCCACGCAGAACCGGCAGCTCGCCGTGAAGCAGATGGGTGCCGAGGCCGAGCTGGTCATCGTCGTCGGCTCGCGCAACTCCTCCAACTCCAAGCGGCTGGTCGAGGTCGCCA
The DNA here is from genome assembly GCF_055564915.1 of Streptomyces sp. NPDC028928. Taxonomy (NCBI): domain Bacteria; kingdom Bacillati; phylum Actinomycetota; class Actinomycetes; order Kitasatosporales; family Streptomycetaceae; genus Streptomyces; species Streptomyces sp. NPDC028928. Next base: position 312,556 of record NZ_JBVHVI010000012.1, on the reverse strand, counting down.
AGCTCGCCGGCGCCCGCGAGGCCTACCTGGTGGACTTCGCCAGCGAGATCGACGAGGCCTGGCTGGAGGGCGTGAGCACCGTCGGCGTCACCTCCGGGGCCTCCGTGCCGGAGGTGCTGGTCGAGGAGGTCCTGCAGTGGCTCGCCGAGCGCGGCTACGGGGACGTGGAGCTGGTCAAGGCCGCCGAGGAGTCCATCACCTTCTCGCTGCCCAAGGAGCTGCGCCGCGACCTGCGCGAGGAGGCGGCGGCCCTGGTCGCCGAGCGCGGCGGAAGCGGTACACCCGAGGCGTGACTGTCCGTGCTCCGTCGTAACGTGGAGCCATGCAGATCTTCGGCGTGGACATCGGCGGATCCGGGATCAAGGGCGCCCCTGTGGACCTGGACCGGGGCGACCTGGCCCAGGAGCGCTGCAAGGTGCTCACCCCGCACCCGGCGACGCCCGACGGCGTCGCCGACGGGGTCAGGCAGGTGGTGGACCACTTCGGCTGGACCGGGCCGGTCGGCCTGACCTTCCCCGGAGTGGTCACCGGCGGCGCCACGGTCCGTACGGCGGCGAACGTCGACAAGAGCTGGATCGACACCGACGCGCGCGCGTTGTTCAGCGACCGGCTCGGCGGGCTCCCGGTGACCGTGGTCAACGACGCGGACGCGGCGGGCGTCGCCGAGATGGAGTTCGGCGCCGGGCGGGGCCGCCGGGGCACGGTGATCCTGCTCACCTTCGGCACGGGCATCGGCAGCGCCGTCTTCGTGGACGGCGCCCTGGTCCCGAACACCGAGCTGGGCCACCTGGAGCTGAACGGCCACGACGCCGAGAAGCGCGCCTCCAGCAAGGCCAAGGACGACCGCGGCCTCAGCTGGGAGCAGTGGGCGCACCGCGTCCAGAAGTACCTGGCGCACGTGGAGATGCTGTTCTCGCCGGAGCTGTTCATCATCGGCGGCGGGGTCAGCCGCAAGGCGCAGAAGTTCCTGCACCTCATCGAGGACGTCAAGGCCGAGATCGTGCCCGCGCAGCTGCAGAACAACGCGGGGATCGTGGGCGCGGCGATGAGAGCGGCCCAGCACGCCTAGGGGGTTTCGTTCGGATCAGGTCGGACCCGGGCTGATCCAAACCAAACCCCCTGGGACCCGGGCTGATCCGCACGTACCCCCGGCCGGGCCGGCTGCTGTCAGCTTCGCCGCCGGCGCCGCTGTACCCACCGCACCCGGCGCACGAGCACGATCAACGCGGCGGCGAGCGTCCCCCCGTACAGCCAGCCCGCCTGCGTGGCCAGCCCGGTGACCAGCCCCATCAGACGGCCGGGCAGTCCCCCGCCGCCCTCGGCGACCGGCAGCAGCCCCACGGCGAACGCGATCGGTGCGACGACGGGCGCGCTCAGCACGTCCCCCGCCCGCACCCACAGCGCGGTCAGCACGCACACCGGCAGGAACAGCACGCCGTAGACCGCCGGGGACGCGCCGAACAGCAGCTCGTCCAGGCAGCCGAGCAGGAACATCGCCGCCAGGCAGAACAGCCCGCTGCCGAGCCCGGTCAGCCGGGGGTTCGGCAGGTGCCGGGCAACCGGCGCCGGCCGGCGCGCACCGGCGGGCCGGCCCGCTCCACCGGGCCGGCGCCGTCCCTGCCGCGGCAGCGGGGGTGACGAGGGCACGCCACGTCGCGGTCCGTCGTTCGGGGGATGCGTTCCGTATTGCTCCACAGGGACCAACCTAGGTCTGTTTATGTGCCGAATCGGCCTCCAGACACGCCGGTGGCCGGAGCTTGGCCGGGGGTTCGGCGCATCCGTGAGGCGGGCGCGCGGGACGCCGTAAACTGGTGGATCGGCCAGTGTCGGTCTCTGGCCCCTGGCAGCCCCTGGCCCACTCAACTACGGGAAGTCGCAACGTGTCGCTCACGATCGGAATCGTCGGCCTGCCCAATGTCGGCAAGTCGACCCTGTTCAACGCCCTGACCAAGAACGACGTGCTGGCGGCCAACTACCCGTTCGCCACGATCGAGCCGAATGTCGGCGTGGTCGGCGTGCCCGACGCCCGTCTCGCCCAGCTGGCCTCGATCTTCAAGTCGGAGCGCATCCTCCCGGCCACGGTCGACTTCGTCGACATCGCCGGCATCGTCCGCGGTGCCTCCGAGGGTGAGGGCCTGGGCAACAAGTTCCTCGCGAACATCCGCGAGTCCGACGCGATCTGCCAGGTCATCCGTGCCTTCAAGGACGAGAACGTCGTCCACGTCGACGGCAAGGTCTCGCCCAAGGACGACATCGAGACGATCAACACCGAGCTGATCCTCGCCGACCTCCAGACCATCGAGAAGGTCCTCCCGCGCCTCCAGAAGGAGTCCCGGATCAAGAAGGACATCGCTCCCAAGGTCAAGGCGGTCGAGGAGGCCAAGGACATCCTGGAGAAGGGCGACACCCTCTTCTCCCACGGCATCGTCCAGGGCACCGAGCGCGCGGAACTCCTCCACGACCTGCACCTGCTCACCACCAAGCCCTTCCTCTACGTCTTCAACGTGGACGAGGACGAACTGGTGGACGAGGACTTCAAGAACGAGCAGCGCGCCCTGGTCGTCCCCGCCGAGGCGATCTTCCTCAACGCCAAGCTGGAGGCCGACCTCGCCGAGCTGGACGAGAAGGAGGCCCTGGAGCTGCTGGAGTCCGTCGGCCAGCACGAGCCCGGCCTCGCCACCCTCGCCCGCGTCGGCTTCGACACCCTCGGCCTCCAGACCTACCTGACGGCCGGCCCCAAGGAATCCCGCGCCTGGACCATCAAGAAGGGCGCCACCGCCCCCGAGGCCGCCGGTGTCATCCACACCGACTTCCAGAAGGGCTTCATCAAGGCCGAGGTCATCTCCTTCGACGACCTCCTCGAAGCCGGCTCGGTCACCGAGGCCCGCGCCAAGGGCAAGGCGCGCATGGAGGGCAAGGACTATGTGATGCAGGACGGGGATGTGGTGGAGTTCCGCTTCAACGTGTAGCGGGTGACGTAACACCACTTCGCTGATCTGGCAAACGTGCAGGTCAGAAAGGGCCCGACTCTTCGGAGTCGGGCCCCTGGTTTTTCCCGTGCTGGGATGGTGCTGGGATGGCTGACGCCTCGCCACCTGTCATCTGCCCTCGCCTCCGGCCGTCCTACGCGCGGACGTGATGCTGGCCGTGCGACGCGATCCCGGCTACTTCCGCGGCTGGCGCCGTACCTACGCCACCGCCGGCGGAGTGCTGCACCAGCAGGCCATCCACGGCCTGGCACTCGCCCTGCGGATCGTCCCCGGCGACGTCGAGGCGGTCGACGCAAAGGTCGCGCGCTGCCGGGGCTTGGCCGAGACCGAGGACCGAGTCACAGCCGTCGTCACCCTGACCGGCGGGACCGCGGTCCACATCGACGCACGCGTGGACCACTCCGGCCCGTCGGCCCACGAACTCATCCTCCACCTTGCCGACGGACGCCTCCTTCGGGTACGTGGCCGGAACCTCGAAGCCGGACTCGGTATTCCGGTCACCGCTCCCACCCATGAGGAACTGCGGCGCGCGATGTACGCCGCAGTTCTGGACGCCGCCGACGGGCGTCCGCCCCCTCCCTGCCTGTTCCCGCTGACGGCGCTGCGGCGCCCGCTGGAGGTGATCGACCGTGTCTACCGTGACGCCCGTGTCGTACGGGTTACGGACTCCGCTGCCGCATGAACTGCCCGCCGAGTTCGGCCCGTGCCGCATCGGGCTGCTGTGGCGCAACGGCGCCGCGTACGACGACCCGGCATCGATCGAGATCACCACCGCCCACCAGGCACCGCCCGGGGCGACGGAGGAACTGGTGCGGGCCACGCTGTCCCGGACCGACTGGATGGATGACCTGCTGGCCGGTCGCTACCTGCCCACCATCGAACCGGTCGAGAATCTGCTCGTTGAACTGGAACGGGCTGCCGGATGACCGCGCACCGACTCACCACCGGCCACTGCTCGACCCTCCTCGTACTGCCCGAGAAACTGGACACCGCGCCCGCGCAGGCCGTCGACCGGTCCCTGCCTGGCGGCTGGACCCTGGAGGCAGCGCCGGACACCAAGGCGGCGGCCGACGTCGAGATCACCACAGGGGCGGCGGCTGTCACCGTCGAGAAGGACACCGTGCGCCTGCGACTACCCGCCGCCGTGGCCGCCTCGGACACCCTGGCCTACGCCACCTACACCGCGACCGAACGCATCCGCCAGCAGCAGCACAGGGTCACCGTGCACGGCACCGCCCTGATCGCACCCGACGGACAGGCGGTCTTGCTGATCGGAACGAAGGGCGTCGGCAAGACCTGCACTGCGATCGCCCTCGCGGCGCGCGGCTGGACCACGCCGGTGACGACCTGGTCGTCCTCGGCGAGCGAGGCGACGGTGGCCTTGCGGTGTGGCCGGGGAAGCCCACCGCAGCCATCCGTGACCCGACCCGACCCCTCGCGCCCAAGCCACGCTACCTTCTGGAGCCGTTCGCCACCGTCCCGGCGTCACTGGCGAGGGTCGTGCGCGTGGCCGTCCACCCGGATCTGGCTCAAGCCTCGATGACGCCCGCAGTGCCGCTCTCGGTGAACGAGCGGCTGCGGTGCACGAGATGCTGGCCCGCTACATCTCCGGCCTGCCCACTCCGGTAACCGGCGTCTCAGGAGTGCCGTACGGCCCGGTGTGGCCGCTGGACACCCCCGCCCTGGCCCGCTGGCGCAGTCACCTCATCACCGCGCTCGCGGGCTGCCGTTTCGACTACCTGCACGCCCCCGACCCCGAGACGGCCGCCGACCTGCTGACCAAAGAGGGGACCACATGAAGGCTGCCGCGATCCTGCCCAGCCGCAACGAGCCGGCCACCATCAGCGCCGTCACCACCGCCGTCGACACCGCCCTCGGCAACGTGGCGACGGTCATCGTCAACGCCGACTCCTCCGACACCCCGACCACCACCGAAAACTTCGCCGCCACCGGCACCCGGGCGAAGAAGGCGCCGCTGGCCGGCCTGACGCGGGGCAAGGGCGCCCAGATCCTGGCCGCTGCACGCCGTCCGGAACTCGCCGACGCTTGATCCCGGCCTCGGCGACCTCGTAGGCGCTCGGTACGCTCGGTACTGGCTCGTCCTCCATGGGGATCCAGAACTTCCGCCTGGTCAGCCGCAACGAAGCGTGGAACTCCGGGATGGCGTTGAAGACTTCGATGAGCAGCGGTCCGTCGTACACGGGCAGGATGGGCTCGAGGAACGTGCGCCAGGGGATCCAGCTGTCCGCGACTTCGCCGCGGTCCGGCGGGGACACCTGCACGTAGTGCAGGCGCCGCTGACCGACGGCATCCCGGATGCCGCGGAGGGCGGCCTCCGGGCCGCTGCTGCCGAGGACGACGTGGGAGCTGTCCACGCACACGCCGATCTGCGGACTGCGCAGGTCGGCGAGGAAGTCGAGCACGTCGCGCACCATGTTCGGAGCCGGTGTCTCCCAGTGGTCGACGGGTTCGATGGCGACCTGGACGCCCTTCTCCGCCGCGTATTCGCCGAGCCGCTCGAAGAGCGGCTGCGCGATCTCGTACCGGGGCCGCAGCCAGTCCTGCAGGGCGTCACTCCACAGCGGTTCGCCGTTGAGGGTGGGAAAGACGTTGTAGGGGAACAGGACGGGGCCCGCCATGATGGTGCCGCGCAGGGCCGCTGTGATGTCCACTCTGGACTTGAGGTAGGCCAGGGCCGCCTCGCGTTCCTCGGCCTTCAGCGATGCGGGGTCGTAGGCCGGTGTCGTGGCCACGTTGGTGGTCAGACCTACGTTGTCCAAGCCGGCCGCGTCGAGAGCCTTCCTGAGCTGTTCGTAGCGGGGTACGTCCGCTTGGGGATCGCCCGTGCCGTTCGGGAAAACGGGGAGGTCGAAGCCCGTGTACCCGATGTCCTGCAGTTTCTTCATGTGCCTGACGATGACCTCGGTGTACTGGGGGGTCATCCGGGTGCAGGTTGACGGTGAACATGAAGAAGCTGAGGTAGATGTCGCGTGTGCTCATCGTTACCACCCCAGGACTTCGGTGAGGTAACGACGAGCCATCTTGGCGTAGGTCAGCGGGTGTGCTGTCGCCGGGTGCTGTTCGGCCTCGACGACCAGCCAGCCCTCGTAGTCGGCTTCCGCCAGCGTCGAGAGGATGGGCTTGAAGTCGATCGCGCCTTCCGGGTCTCCGGGCACGGTGAAGACGCCTTCCAGGATTCCCTCCTGGAAGGACAGGTGGTTGCTCTTCACCTTGTCGACCACGGGCTGGCGGACGTTCTTGAGATGAACGTGCTTGATCCGCTGCTTGTGCCTTTCCGCGGCCGTGAGCGGGTCGTCGCCCGCGAACCGGAGATGCCCGGTGTCGAGCAGCAGATGCACGTGGTCCGGGTTGGTGTTCTCCATCAACCTGTCGATGTCCGCGGCCGTCTGCACGCCGGTGCCCATGTGATGGTGGTAGCACAGCCGCATTTTCTTGTCCGCGGCCAGCTTACCGATTTCGTTGAGCCCGCTGGCGAGGAGATCCCATTCTTCCTTGGTGAACTCCGGGCGGTGCTTGAAGACCGGGATAGGTTGCAGGTGGGACGACCGCCCGAATTCTGCGACCACGATGTCCTTGCCGCCCACTTTTTCGAGGAACTGTAGCTGCCTCTTGAAGTTTTCGACGGTCCGGTCTTTTTCGCCGATGGTGAAGTAGGTGCTCACCCAGGGCTCGGACACCTTCAGGCCGCGCAGGTCGAGTGCCTTGTTCAGTGCGGCGGGATCGGCCGGGTACTTGTGACCGATGCTGCAGCCCTGGAATCCGGCGAGCGCCATCTCGCTCACGCATTGCTCGAACGGGATGCCGATGTCGATCAGCGGAAAGTCGTCGTTCCACCAGAGTGTCGGCGTCACGCCGAGTGACACCTTGTCGGGACCCAGGTTCGGGACCGTGCCGGTCATGACACTTCCTCCTCTTGTCAGTCCTCGAATACGGGCGGATTGACCCATGATCCGTAGCCCGGCGCCTTAGCGCCGGACGGGTGGGCGCCGATCGCCCGCCACAACAGCCCCTCGGTGTAGGCGTCGGGAGAGACCACGAACAGCGGTTTGCGTTCGGCTCCGCCGTGCGCGGGATCTTCCCCGGCCGGCTGTCGTCCGGACGTGGCCTGCAGGGACCGGCTTTCCTCGGGCCGGCTGTCGTCCGGGACGGCGGGCTTCGCACCGCTCCGTCCGGGCGCCGTCCAGGCCGCGACGTCCATGCGCCCCACCAGTTCCGGGCCGTACCAGACGCCGACGTACCAGAGCTTGATGATGCTGTTCACCACTGGATCGGAGGGAACGGCAGAGGGATCGGACCCCATCGCCTTCCGGAGCGCGTCCAGCCCTTCTTGATTCACGGCCGTCTTGTAGTACTCCTCCGCCTGGCCGGTTCCCCAGAGGTCGAACTCGCTGAACCCGGTCACAGCGGCAGAGAACTTCACGAAATCGTGCAGATTATTTTCTGCGTCCGTTGTCTGCGTCATGATCCCGCCTCCTTCGACGGCCTCAGCCGTAGATCTCGAATGTCGGGCCGGCATTCTGCCCTGAATGCCCTGCGAGCGGGTTGCGGACGAGCCGGTTCATGCTGTCGCGCATGCGGAACATCTCCCAGACCGCCTTGAGCAGAAGGTCGGGCTGACCGTTGTAGGCCAGATTGATGTTGGTCAGGAAGGTGGCGTAGAACTGGTTGAATTCCTCGGCCGCCGCCAGGATTTCCGGGTCTCGCGAGAGGTCCACCATCTTGATGTCCGGCTTCACCGGATAGACGGCATCCCAGTCGACGTGCAGAACCGGGCCGGAAGGCTCGTTCGGCTCATCGCCCTTCTGGTAGTACCGCCCTTTCTCCAGCTGCTGGAACCTGTAGTAGTGGGCGAGTTCGTCCTGGCTGTCGTAGATGCCGCCGTACAGCCCTTCACCCTGCTCCGCGACGAGGGTGAGCGCCGCGACCGCGCTGTCGCGGCCGGTCACCACGATCACATCGCCACCACCGGAGTAGAAGTACTCGGGAGTCACCTGGCGGGCGGGATCACCGGTGAAAATCGTCGTCCCTGCCTGACGGGCCTGGTCCTCCAGGTGGTTGATGCCCCGGATGATCTCCTCGTAGAACTCACCGATGCTCGAGAAACGCTTGGTGGGATCCCCGGGGACGAGGCCGAAGACCGACCCGGACTGCTCGAGTTCCGCCAGTTTCTCCGGTGGCGGCGCCGCGCCGTTGGCCGTCAGTCCGAGGGGCGCCCAGTCCATCGGTACGAACCTGTCTTGCTCGGTAGCTACCTCTGGGGGTTTCTCGATCTTCAGGAACGTGTCGAGAGCCTCGGGCGAGAACGGCCGGAGATGGACATCGAAGTAATCGGGACCACACGGCAGGCGCGTCGGGTAATCCGGCACGAATCCCGGCTTGGTGAGGTCCGGCTTCCCGCCCACGGCGTTCAGGACGTTCGCGACCAGGGTGAGGTGCAGCATCTCCTCGACGGCCACGACCCTGATGATGTGCCGGGCATCCGAGTTCGTCCCCGGACGCAGCGAGTAGAGCGCGGTCAGGTAGGGCGGGAGCGTCGCATGCTCCAGCTGGAGCCCTTTGTAGAGGTAGTCGTACAGCTCCTCGATGGTCTTGATCTTGGGGTCCGGAGCGGGCTCTGATTCTGAGACGGACATGTTCCCCCAATCGTGGGAGGTGGACGGTGGGCGGTGTCGCGTTCAACTCGCCGGTCTGTGAGCCGTCTAGCTGCGGACGACGGCCGGCGCCTTCGCGGCGCGCAGGTACTTGACGATGTGGGCCGCACTGCGGAAGGCGAGTGCCGCCATGGTCAGGCTGATGTTGGACGTCCCGATCGAGGGCATGCTGCCGGGCCCGACGAGGTAGAGGTTGTCGTGGTCCCACGAGTGCTGGGTGTGGTCGACCACGGAGTGTGCCGGGTCGGTCCCCATGATGTGCGTGCCCGCCAGATGGTTGCCGCCCACGATGTTGTACCACTGGCCGTTGTACTCGACGGCGCTGGAGCGGTTCTTGTCGTACGTTGTGCAGTCCTCGGCGCCGAGCTTCTCGAAGATGTCGGTCGCGAGCTTGCGGGCGAACTCGGCGCCCCGCATGGTGTAGGGCGGGATCTTGAGCGACACGACCGGCTTCAGGTTGCCGAGGGCATCCTTGTACCGCTCGTCCACGGTGACCGTGTTGTTCCGGTCGGGCAGCAGGTCGATCATGAAGGCCAGCAGAAGCTGCCGGGAGATCTGGTTGCCGAGTGTCCTGCGCAAGTCCCGTCCGCGCAGGCCCTGCTTGTCCACGTGTTCGACCAGGTCCGTGTAGGGCGAGCCGGTCGCCCACCCCCAGCCTTCGTTGTGGATGTCCACGCCGAAGCCGGCCTGGGTTCCGCGGAATCGCCCGCCACGCAGGTCGGTGATCCCGCTCGTGCAGACCGTGCCTCGCATCGTGCCGGCCGGCTTGGGCAGCAGGCCCCAGGTCAGCAGGTACGCGTGGTCCATCAGGTTGCGGCCGATCAGCTTGCTGCGGCTCATGCGCTGCATGTCGGAGGCCAGCATGAGCCGGGCGTTCTCGATGGCGTGCGCGCAGAGGATGTAGACGGCACCCTCCACCGTGTGCTCCGTGTACTTCTCGGAGCTGAGCGACTCGTATTTCTTGAAGGTGATCCCGGCTACCCGTTGGTTGTGCTCGTTGATCTCGATCTTGGACGCGACGGCCTGGGTCACGATTTTGACGTTGCCCTTGCTGAGCGCCTTGGCCAGCGTCTTTCCCGAGTGGTATTTGGCCTGCACCGGGCAGATCGGGACGCAGTTGGTGTTGCCCTGGCAGCGCTCGCCCTCTTCCGCCTGGCTCGTGCTCACCGCGCCGACCGGGACGAAGCCCTTGCCGCCGTCGTACGCGGCGTTCGGCACGCCGTTACGGGCCTGCGGAAAGCTCCGCACCTGGAGGGTGTACTCGTCGTCCGCCAGGTTGACCCGCATGCCGTCCACACCCCGGGCGACCACCTGGTCGAGATAGGACGGCGGCATGCGGTGCATCGGGAACACGTATCCCTTCGGGAAATGCATTCCCAGGTACGCCTGGTCCTCGACGTCGGCGGCCACGCCCAGTTCGGCCTCGGCCTTGCGGTAGTAGGGTTCCAGGTCGTCATAGTTGAGCGGCCAGTTCAGGCCCTGGCCGTATTTGGTGCGCAGGTCGAAGTCCTCGGGAAGCATGCGCAGCGTTTTCCCCTCCCAGTGCATGGAGGTGCCGCCGAGGACCCGGGTGAAGGTGGTGTCCGTGCAGTACTTGTCCTCTTGCACGAGGTAGAAGTCGTCTCGGGGTGTGTTCGGATTCACCGGCATGGTGTCGGTGCTCCTGGGCATCCGGGCGTTCGGGTTGAACGGGTACGGAGACTGGTTGTCCTTGACGACCGCGCCGTAGAACCGCGACAGGTACGACTCGTACTCGGCGAGGTCCAGGTCCTTGCCGGGGCCGGCTTCGAGAAGCAACACCCTGTAGCCCGCCTGGCCCAACTGCTCGGCGACGATGGAGCCTGCCATGCCGCCACCGACGATGACGGCATCCCACACTTCTTGAGCAGCCTCCGCGGCGCTGGTCTGTGTCGCGGCACCGGCTGGAAAGATCACCGGGTCTGTACCGTCGTAAGACATCATTGATGCCCCTTGTCGTGTCTGGGGGTGACCTCACCCCGGTTACGGGCAGAACAGCCCGGTGACAGATCCCACCAGCCGTCAGAACGGATGGTGATTGATTGCTATCGAAGGCCGCCCCTGCCACTAGCAAGGAGAAACAGCTTGGAATCGGAGTTCAAGCTGGACATAAGGAAAGCAGGCATCTCGGCCACCGATGAACCACTGAGGGCGTCCCGTAATCCCAGCGGGTCCCGCCGCCGACTGCGGTCGCTCGCCGCGTTGACGGACAGTCCGCGTACGTCGCATACGAAGACCGCCCTGCGCTTTGCGATTGACGAAATCTGACGTTGTTCGCTGATCCACTGAGGACCGCGGGAGAGCCTCAGTACGAGGCTTGCATAGACGCTGTTATCTCGCTCTACCGCAGCGGGGATCTTGTCGGTGAATCCACCGTTCGGGCGTAATCAGTGAGCCTATCGGCGTTGCCTCTCCAAGGTGAGGACGGCCTTGGCGACGGCGGTCATGCGCTCGGGGCTTATGTGCGTGACCGCGGAAGATCCGCCAGGACTTCAGCCGTGCCATGCCGCGTCCGAAGGGAGTCCGGGCCTGGTCAGGCGTAGTAGGCGCTCAGCGCCGCGTTGGCCGTGTCGCCGTCCATCCGCAGCAGTTGGGCACGGCCGGTGAAGTAGGTGTGGACGGCCAGCGCGGCCGCCGCTCCTTCACCCGCGGCCATCGCGATACGGCGCACGCCGCGGTACCGCACGTCTTCGGCGGCGAAGACCCCCGGCACGCTGGTGGCGTACGACGGCACGTTCGGGCCAACGTCGGTACCCGTGACCACGTACCCCTTGGTCAGCTGGACGCCGGTGCCCTGCAGCCATTTGGTGTCCGGGTCGGTGCCGATCAGTACGTAGACCGCGCGCACCGGCCGGGTCTCCAGGGAGTCGTTGAGCGTCCGCAACTGCACGTCGGTGAGCCGCCCATTCTTGCCCACGTACTCGGCGATCTCGGTGTTCTCGCGGACCTCGATGCCGGACTGCTGGATTAGCTCCACCAGTCGCGGCAGCATCGAAGAGCCTTTGAGGGTGCCGCGGACGAGCAGGGTGACCTTGGTGGACTTCTCCGCGAACATCAGTGCGGCGCGACCCGCGGTGTCGCCGGCCCCGACGACCACGACCGAGTCGTCCTTGGAGACCTGCTCGGCGTCCGCGGGCAGGGCCATGTAGTAGACACCGCGACCCTCGTCATGGCGCTCGTGCTTCCCGCCCTGGCGACGGGCGGCCACTCCACAGGCCACCACCAGGGCAGCAGCGTTCAGTCCGGCCGGCCGGCCGTCGTCGCGACGCGCTGTCACCCGCCGTCTCCTGAGCGGGGGCTGCCCGTCGCCGGCATCGAGCTCCTCCAGCGCCGACAGACTCTCGGCCCGGCAGGCGGGGAGCCACTCCACTTTCTGGTTCAGCGCCTGGCGAAGCCCTCGCTGGGCCAGCTCACCGGCGACGATGCCGTCGGGAAAGCCGAAGTGGTTGTCGATGACGTTGACAGCGGTGCCGGCCGCGCCGCCGGGCGCCTCGTTCTCCACGATCAGCACCTTGTGGCCGAACAGGCCGGCGTGGTTGATCGCCGCGGTCAGCCCCGCCGGTCCGCCGCCGACCACGACCACGTCGTAGTCAGTGCCGCCGCTGTACCTGGTCAGGTGCAGTGCCTTGGCCAGGGCGATCAGCGGCGGATTATGCAGCTCTCGCCCGTCGATCCTCACGATGACCCCCGCTTGCCCCACGGGGCCGTGCGTGACGGCGAACGGGACGTGGTTGAGCAGCAGGAAACGGACCACGCGGTACACGGCGGCGTCGCGGCGGTCGCCTTCGACCAGTACTGTCTGCTGATCCTCGGGGGCCGTGTCGTAGAGCATCCGTTCCAGCCGCGGCCACAGGTCGTCCTCGTCCGGACGGGCAGGCAGCACCTGGATGCCGTCCTGGCCCTCACCGCCGGCCTGGGCACCGCGGTCGGACAGCAGCAGGCGTCCGGCCGGCGGCACGGCGCCGGTCTCCCACAGCAGGTCCGAGCCCGATCCATCGGACAGGTCCGCCGCCGCCAAGGACGGCGCACCGCGAGGGGCAGTGATCTCGGGTTGAGGCCGCTCGCTTTTGGTGGCCGAGGTTACGGGGGTGCCAGTGCCCTGACTCCCCGTCGTCGCTTGTAACCGGCGCGGAGGCGCGCGGACCCTCACCCGATCAGCGGACGGCGCACCGCGAGAGGCAGCTGCTACCCGCCCTCGTCGACGTCTCCACCGTGCGCGGCGTCTGCGTGGATATCTGGACCGGGCACGTCCGTGGCCTTGCTGGACAATGCACGGCAGGGGTGTACCGATACCTGGATCGGCCTGCGGGAACACGGAAACGTTGGGCCGAGCCCCGGCTCTCCGCACCTTGATGCAGCCGGAGCGCGAGGAGTATGAGCTGCATGGTGCTGGGATGGCGTTCCCGTGCTGGGACGGTGCTGGGGTGACTGGCTCGAAACCATCGTTTCCGCAGGTCACAGCGCTGGCTCAGACGTTGCACTTCAATGAGTAGTCGTGCACTTACTGCGCGTTAGACGTTGAGTCAAACGTGCAAGTCAGAAGGGGTCGGGCTCTATCGAGTCCGGCCCCTTCTTCGTCGTCACCGTGCTGGATGGGTGCTGGATGTTCTGACGTGTGGTCAGCAGCAATCAGGTGTCGTAAACGGTGGACCGGTGTCCCACGTGAACGACCCAGACCACCAGTTCTCCGTTGTCGATCGTGTAGACGACGCGGTAGTCGCCGACGCGCAGGCGGCGCCGTTCGGGCTGGGACACCAGTGCGGTGGTGTTGAAGCCGAGGGGGTCGCTCTCCAACTCGGTCAGCTTGGCCAGGATGCGCAGCGCCATGTCGCGGGGGATCTTCCGAAGCTCGGCCTGTGCCTCGGGACGGAAGACGGTTCGGTACTCACTCACCGCGTGCCAGCGTCTCCCTCATGATGTCCTCGATCGGGATGCCGGGCGCGGGGTTGGCCATGCGCTCGTCGATGATCCGATTGATCTCGCGCTCTTCCCACTCCTGGTACTTGCGCAGTACCTCGATGGAGACGACGGCGGCGACTTCCTTGCCCCGGCGCGTGATCACTGTGGGTACGTCGTCGCGATCGGCGCGCTCCACGACTTCGGCGAGGTGGGCCCGCACATCGCGAATGGACTCTATGGGCAGCGGCTGCGTCATGCGCCCAAGTGTACCGAGTGGCGCATGTGTACACAACGTGTCCCGTGCGGGCGACGGTCTTCGTCGCAGTTGCGCGTGCTGGATGTGCTGGATGAACTTACGCAGAGGTCAGGTGGTTTAGGTCAGTCAACATGTCGCCGCGGCGAACGCGCGCCTGATCGAGGCCCAGGCACGGGTGCCGATCGTCGCCCACTGGGGCGAGGGCCTGCTCGCTTCGGTGGACGGGCTGCGGTTCGTGGTGCCCAAGCGGACCATCCATGCCGGTCCCTCGCCGAAGTATTACCACTTCAAACGCGGGATCACGTGGCTGAACGCGGTCAATGACCAGGTCGCCGGGATCGGGCAGATGGTCGTGCCGGGCACCCCGCGCGACTCCCTGCACATCCTGGACACCCTGCTGAACCTGGATGCCGGGGTGAAGCCGGAGATGGTCGCCACCGACAACGCCTCGTACTCGGACGTGGTGTTCGGCCTGTTCTCGATGCTCGGCTACAACTTCTCGCCCCGGTTCCGGGACCTGGCCGACCAGCGGTTCTGGCGGGCGGAAATGCCTGGCGTCGAGACCGGCGGGTACGGGCCGCTGGAGGCGCTGGCCCGCAACAAGGTCAATCTGGGCAAGGTGATCACGCACTGGCCGGACATGCTGCGGGTGGCCGGCTCCTTGGTGACCGGGCAGGTCCGCGCGTACGACCTGCTGCGGATGTTCGGCCGTGAGGGGCGCCCGACCCCGATGGGGCAGGCATCCGCCGAGTACGGGCGGATCGCCAAGACGCTGCACCTGCTGCGCGTGGTCGACCCGGTCGACGACACCTACCGGCGGCAGATGAACCGGCAGCTCACCGTGCAGGAGTCCCGCCCAGTTAGGCATACGCCTCTGTTGAAACACCAGCGCTACCAGGCCGAATACACCTATGTGGGGGATGCTCTCGCCCACCGAGAGACGCACCGCCGCTCGACTCGCTCCTGCTGATGGACCACGGCCTTTGCGGCACAATGCCGCAGCCCCGCACGGCCAACCCCCCACCTATTCGTCTTCCAGACCACCGGCTGTGGCGTCGAGCCGGTCAGCGCGGGCTGGATCAACGACGTGCTCGGCGTGACCGTCCGCCGACTCCGTGAGGACCGCCTTCTCCATGCCGGTGAAGAGGTCTACGACATCGTCCTCGGTGGCGCCGTCCGGGTTACAGCGGCCGGACCACTGGGCGTCGCCCGCGCCCGGCCATCCGCGGTGCGTAGTGGCGCGCCAGGCGCACACCGGGGAGCACCTTGACCTCGTAGAAGCGCAGCCAATCCGCATCGGTGATCTCGAAACGGGCTTGGTCTCGAAGACGCCGGTGTTGTTGACCAGGATGTCGACGTCGGGCGGCTCTCGGATCAGGTCGGCCGTTCCCCCGGCCGTCCCGATATCGGCGGTGACGCCGCGTCCGCCGATCCGTTCCGCCGTCTCGGCGACACGGGCGGCATTACGGCCGTTGATCATGACATCTGCGCCGGCGGCGGCCAGCGTCCGCGCCGTCGCCTCCCCGACCCCGCCGTCGACCCCGGTGACGCGATACACCGGTGTGCGCAGGGCTGCCCAGGAGCACCCAGCGCCCCCAGACGCTAACGATTCTTCGGCAAGGCGACGGGGTCCGCACCACGACGACTCAGCACCGAGCCACGGCCGCACCAGTTGTCTTACCCGACAGCCGGGTCGAAGCGGGGCTCTTGCGTACCTCGATGCAGCTGGAATGCGAGGGGCTCCTGAGCCGCATGGTGCTGGGATAGGGTCCCGTGCTGGGATGGTCCTGGGATGACCGGCTCAAAAGAGTCGTTTCCGCAGGTCACAGCGCTGGCTCAGACGTTCCGCTTCAACGTGTGAGCGGATGACATGACACCACGTCACTGACGGGGCACACATGCAGGTCAGAAGGGGTCGGGCTCGTCGGGGTCCGGCCCCTTCATCGATCCCGTGCTGGATCCCCTGCTTCCCCCGGCGCGTGATTACCATGGGCAGGTCGGAAAGCGCAGGTGCTGAGGGTATGTACGAGTTCCACGGCTGGTTCGGTATCTCCGAGGACCCGTACGAGGACGACTCGCGGTGTCTGAAGGCCGGTGTCGAGGAATTGCGGGCGCGGATCGACGCGGTCCGGTGGGGCTCCAGCTGCAAGGTCGCGCTCGACGTCTTCAACGGGCTGGACGTCGTCACGGCCACCGGCCACACGAACCGCGTCGGCTACGAGGCCGGGCAGCTGGACGAACTGGTGGCGTACATCGCGCGCCGCTTCCCCGGTTCGTGGGGGATGCTCTACGACCGCTCGGACGACGGCGACATCCCGAACGCCGACAACGCGTTCCGGGTGCGTGTCATGCGCAGAGGGGTTGTCGAGGAGCGCCTGGATCCGTTCCTGTCGCCGTGCAATCCGGTGATCGAGGACTGAGCCCGGGCGGGGGCCGGCTCCTTCTGGGGCCGGCCCCGCACCGGTACCGGAAGCGGGGCTGCCTCAGCTCCGGGCGGGCTCGGCGGGGCGTGCCGACTCGGCCACCGCGTGCGGCACCCGCTCCGGGACCGTCCAGGCGGCCTCGGGGCGCCACCGGGACCAGGCCGGGTCCCACCACGCCTCGCCCCGGTCGAGGGCGCGCGTCAGCTCGCGTGCCGCCTCCCGGACCCGGTCGGCCTCGCCGTCGGCGAAGCCGCCCGCCTCCGCCCGGCCCTCGAAGTGATCGACGTCCTTCCAGCGGTAGGGGCCGCCGTCGCCGGGCACCCAGATGTCCAGTTCCAGGTCGAGCGTGCCTGCCACGGGTGGGCCCCCAGGAGAACGGTCCCGAGCCGAACGTCATGGGCGTGCCCTGCGCCAGGTACACCGCCAACAGCTCGGGTAGGTGATCCACGGCTTGTCGTCGAGCAGTTCGCGGCGAACGATGGCCTGTCCGGGGGAGAAGCGTTCTGTCATGACCGTAAAGCTAGAGTGGCCGCAATCATGATCGCGGATGCGGGGGCGTGTGGTGTTCGGAGGGCGCAGGCGGGCGGCTGGGCGTGAGCGGTACGACGAGGAGGGGCCCTCGGACACACGCTACGTCGTCGGTGAACTGGACGACCACGACGAGGCGTTGCCCGACATCCAGGTGCCCGACGAGCCCGGCACCTGGAAGGCGCCCGACGCGCTCGAACAGCACCTGTACGAGCTGCTGACCCGGCACGCCGCGGCCGAGTGGGAGGACGAGGAGGCCCAGGAAGAGGCCCGGGGGGAACTGACCCTCGCCTATCTGGAGGCGCTGGCCGGGGACCTCGTGTACGTGCCGTTCCGGCGGGAGGAGACCTCGCCCGATCCCGGCATGCGTACCTTCCACGTCTACGACACCCCGGTCGGGCGGCTCGTCGCCGTGTACACCCGCGGGCTGCTCCCGCGCCCCCATCCGTACCTGGTCTTCGAGTCGTACACCCTGCGCGACCTGGCCGACGACCTGCCGAAGGACGTCGACGGCATCGCCGTCAACAACCAGACCCCGATCCCGATGCTCATGGCGGCCGACGCGGAGGAGCGCCAGGTGTGGCGGGCGCTGCACAACGAGCACTGGGACGAGGACGGCCGCGCCGAGCGGCTCGTGACGCTGCGCTCCGGTGTGCCGCCGCTCGGGCCGCTCCTGCACGGGCTGGCCCTCGGCGCCCACATGTGCTTCGTCAACGGCGAGGCCTGGAACAACCCGCACTACCACGGTCTGGGCCTGTCCATCGAGCACGAGCGGCTCGCCAAGTGGTGGGGCGTCACCGGCCGGGACGAGTGGCTGGACGTCCAGCGGCGGCTCCTCGACCGGGAAGTGACGCCCTGGTACTGGGAGTTCGTCCTCGACGCACGGACCGCGCTCGCCCAGCGGTACACCGACGGGCGGCTGCAGGCCGTCGACGCCACCGTCTGGCGCGCGCACGTCGAGACGGCCCTGCGGGAGCGTGCCGCGCAGGTGCCGGAGCAGATCGGGCCGGACTGGGAGGAGTTCGTCGCCCACGTCGTGGGCCTGGTCGGCAAGGTGCTGCGCTACGAGGGCAGGTTCCGCGCCGACGGCCTGCTCGCGGCGGACGCCGCGGTGCGTTCGGTCGCCGCGTGGGACATCGGCCGCGCCTCGATGATGGCCCGCTGGGGCTACGGCGCCCGCTTCGCCACCCGCGCCGAGATGCGCGAGGCCGTCGTGGAGGCGAGCGAGGCCGCGCAGGCCGCGCACACCTCCTGGCAGGACTTCTCCGCCGGGTACGCGCTGGGCCGCTGCCTGCACTTCGACGACGAGGAGTTCGGCGGCTGGTACCAGGAGATGCTCGCCGCCCACCAGACCCTGGCCGGCCACCCGGACAGCCCCTGGCAGACCGTTCCCTTCCGCCTGCCCCAGGGGGCGGGACTGGGCGCGTAGCCATGGTCCGTCGGTGATGTGTCGCAGCGTCAGGCAGGGACAGCGGGGGAGTGCGCGGCGTCGTACACGGCGTGGGCGCGGGCGATGTCCCCGCTGTGCCGCCTGGCCCAGTCGACGAGGGAGAGCAGGGTCTCGTACAGCTCCAGCGCCATCTCGGTGCACTCGTACTCGACCCTGGGCGGAACGGTCGGGTAGACGGTGCGCACCAGCAGGCCCTCGCGTTCGAGCTTGCGCAGGTTGAGGGTGAGCATGCGGCGGCTGATGCCCTCGATGCCGCGCTCCAGCTCGCTGAAGCGCACCGGGCCCTTCGCCGCCGCGACCAGGATCCCGATGGCCCACTTGCCGGCCACCCGGTCCAGGACCTCGCTGACCGGGCACGCCGGGTTGTCGGCCTGCTCCGTCACATCCATGTGACCCCGAGACATAAAAGTGCCTCCTTACGCGGACCGCTGACGTTACACAAGATGGAGTCCGTAACAAAGTGAAACCACGGAGGGGGAGTTCCATGTCCGCTCAGGCCGTGCCCGTACGAGCGGGTGCCGGTGCATCACGCTGGCTCGCGCTGGCGATCCTCTGCGCCGGCCAGCTGATGGTGATCCTCGACGGCACCATCGTGAACGTGGCGCTGCCGTCCATCCAGGAGAGTCTGGACTTCACCCCGTCGAACCTCGGCTGGGTGGTGAACGCGTACCTGATCCCCTTCGGCGGCCTGCTGCTGCTCTCGGGCCGGTTCGGTGACCTCTTCGGCCGCAAGCGC
Organism: Streptomyces sp. NPDC028928; assembly: GCF_055564915.1. Taxonomy (NCBI): domain Bacteria; kingdom Bacillati; phylum Actinomycetota; class Actinomycetes; order Kitasatosporales; family Streptomycetaceae; genus Streptomyces; species Streptomyces sp. NPDC028928. The sequence continues at coordinate 293,584 of NZ_JBVHVI010000012.1, read as the reverse complement.
GTCTTCATCACCGGCCTGGTCGTGTTCACCGTGGCCTCCCTGCTGTGCGGCCTGGCGCAGAGTTCGGCCATGCTGCTCGTGTCCCGCTTCGCCCAGGGCGTGGGCGGCGCCGTGACGTCCTCGGTCACGCTGGCCATGGTCGTCACCATGTTCACCGAGCCCGAGGAGCGGGCCAAGGCGATCGGCGTCTACAGCTTCGTGCAGTCCGCGGGCGGCACGCTCGGCCTGATGCTGGGCGGTGTACTGACACAGACCATCAGCTGGCACTGGATCTTCTTCGTGAACGTGCCGATCGGTGCCGCGGCCGTCCTCATGGCCCAGCGCCACCTGCGCGCCGAGCAGGGCGCGGGCAAGGGCAAGAACACCGACGCACTCGGCGCGGTCCTGATCACGGCCGCGCTCACACTCGCCGTCTACACCATTGTCGAGGCGGCCGACTACGGCTTCGGCTCCCCGCGCACCCTCGGCTTCGGCCTCGCCACCGTGGTCCTGCTCGCGGTGTTCGCGGTGCACCAGGCCAAGGCCGCGGACCCGCTGCTGCCGCCCCGGATGTTCAGGTTCCGCAACGTCTCCGGGGCGCTGGGCACGCACACCCTGATGGTCGCCGGCATGTTCGGCTTCCAGTTCCTGGCCGTGCTGTACATGCAGAACGTCCTGGGCTTCGACGAGGTGCAGACCGGCTTCGGCGTGGTCCCGGTCTCGCTGCTCATCGGCCTGATGTCGCTGTTCGTCGCCCCGCGCCTCATCGCCAGGGCCGGCCCCCGGACCGTGCTGCTCGGGGCGCTGGTCCTGATCGCCGGAGGCCTGGCGCTCCTCGGCCGGATCCCGGCCGACGGCGCCTACGTCACCGACGTGTTCCCCGCCACCGTGCCGCTCGGCATCGGCTTCGGACTGGCGATGCCGTCGCTGGCCGGCCTGGCCATGTCGGGTGCGGCCCCGCAGGACTCGGGGCTGGCCTCGGGCATGTTCAACACCGTGCAGCAGGTGGGTGCCTCCCTCGGCCTCGCCGTCCTGAGCACGCTGGCCGCCTCGCACACCAGCGCCGCGCTGGGTGACGGAACCGCCCGCGCGGACGCCCTGACCGAGGGGTACCAACTGGCCTTCCGGGTCGGTTCCTGCTTCGTCCTGGGCGCCCTGGTGGTCGCCGCGGCGGTGCTCCGCAGCGCGCCACGCCCCGCCGCCTCTCCGGCCGCCCGACCCGCGGCCGCTCAGCCGACGGAGACGGACACCGCCTCGGTGTGACACACGGCGGGCACGCGAAGGGGGCCGGGCTCGGCGGAGCCGGCCCCCTTTCGCACGCGGTCCCCCCGGTCACCGCACCGGCGGGGCCCCCGGAACACCCGGGACCGGGTAGGGCGCCGGTTCCGTCACCCAGCCCGCCGCCAGCACCAGGCGGGAGTCGCGGTCGACGGCGAGGAAGGCGAAGGGGCGGTCGAAGGTGACCCGGACGACCGTCGTCTCGTAGCGGAACTGCGGGGCCGCGCCGGCGGGCACCGGCATGAGCGCCGTCACCGCCGCCGCCCGGAAGCCGAGTGCGCCGAACTGGGCCACGGCCGACTGGCGGGCCTCCCCGACGGCCAGCGGGTAGGGGCTCACCCCCGGGAAGTGGCCGGCATCGGTGTCCATGGCCGAGGTGAGGCCGAACAGGCCCGCCAGGGCGAGCAGATCGTGGTCGGCCCGTACCTCGTACGCCACCGTCGTCACGTCCAGCGTCCTCGGTTCCGGCGCGGTGGCGGGCTGTTGCTCCACATGCAGACCGGGACCCACGTGCCCGTGCGGCAGCGCACCGCCCCCGGTCAGCGGCAGGCCGCGCTCCACGATGCCGACACCCGCCGCGAGCACCTGACCCGGCGTCATGCGCTCCTCGCCCAGCACCAGGTGGACGTCGACGCCGTTGTCCCCGGGGACCGTCAGCGCGGTCACGAAGCCGTCCGGGGTGCCCGTCACCCCCACCCGGTCCGGCCGCACACTGCGCCGGTGCAGGCCGCGCAGGGTGCGGCCCTGCCAGGGGCCGGCGCCGGGCCGCAGTGGCCGCTCGGTGAAGGGCTGGCGCCAGGTGGTGCGCAGCGACAGGGCGGTGGCCAGCACCATCCGCGCCTCCCGGGTCAGCGTCACCGGCATCCGCTCGACCAGCCCGCCGGTCCGCTCGGCCGCCCAGGCGTCCAGCCGCTCCTGCGCGGTGACGAGGTCGTCCCCGAAGACCCCGTGGGTGCCGGTGGGCAGCCCGGCCCGCCACTCCTCGCGCAGCGCCAGCCCCTGGTGCGTCCACAGGCCGAGCGCCGCGTCCAGGCCGGACACCGACGCCAGCCCCGCCAGCAGCTCCCGCGCCTCACCGGCCGCCCGCTCGGCCGGCACACCCAGGGCGCCCGCCAGTTCCGCGCGCGCCGGTCCGGCCGCGCCGTCGGCGAGGAAGGCCAGCAGGGGCCAGACGCCCGGCGCCGAGAACACCGTGCCCTCGGACAGCGCCTGCGCCCAGCGGGCGGTCAGCCCGTTCACACACCGGACCGTCTCCTCGGTCACCTTGCTCACTCGTCGCCCTTCCCCACGGCCCTGCTCACTGCTCGTCCCTCGTTCCCGTACGTCCCCGCACCCCGGCCCGCTCATCGTGTCCCGCTCCCCGGCGACTCCCGGAACGGACCGTCCCCGCCCGCCCACTCCGGCCGCGACGCCGGCGTCCCCTCGGTCCCCGGGCCCACGGCCGTGGCCGGCTCCGGCCGGGCCGGTCGGGCCGCGCCGTCGGCGAGGAAGGCCGGCGAGGGCCACACCCCGGCGGCGGAGAACACCGTGCCCGCGCGTACGCCCGCCGCCCACCGCCCGGTGAGCCCGTCCACGGCCCGTACGGCCGCCCCACCGATCCGGCCGTCGGGCCAGGCCTCCACCCGGCCGTACGCCCCCGTTGCCACCCGCATTCCGCCCCCGCTCGTGTGCCGCTTACCATGCGGCAGTCGTACGTCAGTCCAGCCGCCGGACGGCCGCCCGGTCCCGTGCTGCCGCCGCCCGATCCAGGAGCACGGTACCGGTGTCCATACCCCCGCCTCCCGGCCCCCACCAGCCGGAAGGGCCCTTCCGGTCACCCGCGTCGCAGCCGCAGGGGCCGTACGGTCCGCCGCCGTATCCGCACCAGGCGGGCTACCAGCCGTGGACGCAGGGCTACAGCCCGTACAACCAGCCCGCGCCCGTCAACGGCCTCGCCATCGCCTCCCTGGTGCTCGGGGTGCTGTGCTTCCTGCCCGGGGTGGGGCTGGTGCTCGGGCTGGTCGCGCTGCGGCAGATCCGCCGGCGCGGCGAGCGCGGGACGGGGCTGGCCGTCGGCGGTGCGGTGCTGTCCGGGGTCGGGCTCGCGCTGTGGGCGCTGCTGATCGCCACGGGCGGCGCGGCGGAGCTGTGGCAGGGGTTCAGGGAGGGCGCACGCGAGGGCGCGACGATCTCGCTCGCCGAGGGCGAGTGCTTCGATGCGCCGGACGGCGCACTGACCGGCGACACCTACGACGTGGACGAGGTCCCGTGCGCCGGCGCGCACGACGGGGAGGTGTTCGCCTCCTTCCGGCTGCCGGGCGGCGCCTACCCCGGGGACGACGCGGTCGCCGACACCGCCGACGAACGCTGCTGGAGCCTCCAGGACGGCTACGCGATGGACGGCTGGGCCCTCCCGGACGACGTCGACGTGTACTACCTGTCGCCGACCGAGGAGAGCTGGTCCGCCGGGGACCGCGAGGTCACCTGCGTGTTCGGCAACACGGAAGAGGGCCAGGACCTCACCGGGTCGCTGCGCAACGACGAGACCGTCCTCGACGCCCACCAGGTCGCCTATCTGAAGGCCGCGCACGTTCTCGACGCGGCCCTGGACACCGCCCCGGACGAGGAGTACGTGGAGGACGACCTGCCCGGGCACAAGGCGTGGGCGGGCCGGGTGGCGGCCGCGCTCGGCGAGCAGGCCCGGATGTTGCGCGCGCACGACTGGCCGGCCGGCGCCCGCAAGCCGGTCGCCGCGCTCGCCGCCGACCTGGACAAGGCGCGCGCGCAGTGGGCGAAGGCCGCCGGAGCCGAGGACGCGGACGCCTTCTACGAGCACTACGACACCGGCCTCGGCCTCATCGGGCCCGCACGGGCGGTCGCCGCGCGTACGGCTCTGGGGCTCGCCACCACCGTCCCGCTGGGCGACGACGGAGCCGACACCGGCATCCAGGTGTGAGAGCGCTCCTATACGGGGGAGAAACCGCCTGGGTAAAGCCCTCCCCGGCCCTTTGTCATCACATCGAGTGATTCTCTGGCCTTTGCTTGCATGGCACAACCCACGGTTGCCAGGCTGTTGCTGTCTGTACAACCTGAGGGGAGCGGCCAGTGACTTTCGGTGAGCAGCCGGCGTACTTGCGTGTCGCGGGTGATCTCCGCAAGAAGATCGTCGACGGTTCACTCCCGCCCCACACCCGCCTCCCGTCCCAGGCCCGTATCCGCGAGGAGTACGGCGTCTCGGACACGGTCGCCCTGGAAGCCCGCAAGGTGCTGATGGCCGAGGGCCTGGTCGAGGGCCGCTCCGGCTCGGGGACGTACGTGCGCGAGCGGCCCGTGCCCCGCAGAGTGGCCCGCTCCGGATACCGGCCGGCCGGCGGCGCCACCCCGTTCCGGCAGGAGCAGTCCGACGCCTCGGTGCGCGGCACCTGGGAGTCCAGCAGCGAGCAGACCGAGGCCGGCGCGGCCATCGCCGAGCGGCTCGCGATCCAGACCGGCGACCGGGTCATGCGCACCAAGTACCTCTTCCGGGAGGCCGGCGAGCCGATGATGCTCTCCACCTCCTGGGAGCCCCTCGCCGTCACCGGCCGCACCCCCGTGATGCTGCCCGAGGAGGGGCCGCTCGGCGGGATGGGCGTGGTCGAGCGCATGCGGGCCATCGACGTCATCGTGGACAACGTCACCGAGGAGGTCGGCGCCCGCCCCGGCCTCGCCGAGGAACTGCATCTGCTGGGGGGTGTCCCCGGTCATGTGGTCCTGGTCGTCCAGCGCACCTACTTCGCCTCCGGACGCCCGGTCGAGACCGCCGACGTCGTCATCCCGGCCGACCGCTACCGCGTCGCCTACCACCTGCCCGTCAAATGACCTCACGTCCGGCGTGAGGTAGCGCACACCCTCGCGCGCCTCACGCGCCGTCACCCCTGCCGCCCGGCACCTCGCGGGCCCCTCACGCGACGCAGCGATCCGGCCGTTTTCCCAGGTGGCCGAGGGTGCCCCCGGCATGCCTGCGACCCCAGCCGACAGAGGTCGCGACGGCGCATTCGGTCCCGTGCGCCCCCGGCGTTCTGGCTGGTTGCGTACCTCTTTGTGAAAAGCCGTATTCGCAGCGTGAAGGTTGGGCGTACGCTCGGGCATATGCGGATTGCGGTTTCCTTAGGCGGGGCACTGCGGGGGCCCGAGACGGGAAGCAGGTGGGGTGGTGCGAGAAGGACCGCGGGCGGTGGGGGCCATGAGTGAGGGCACGGTCTCCCTTCCCTGGATCGTGATACGGCAGGACGACAACGGCAATCGCTACCGCGTCGGCCGGTACGCGACCCGCGCGGAGGCGCAGAAGATCGCCGACAGCCTCGACGACCGGGGGCACAAGCAGCTCTACTGGGTCGAGCGCATCGGCCAGAACCGGGACGGCGCGCAGAACTGACCGGCCGCGCGCTCCCGTAGGCTCCGCTCCATGACGCGCATGACTCCCGGAGCGGAACGGATCGTGGTGGTGGGAGCCGCCCTGCTCGACGGCGGCCGGCTGCTGGCCGCACGCCGCAGCGCGCCCGCCGACCTGGCCGGGCGCTGGGAGCTGCCCGGCGGCAAGGTCGAGGCGGGGGAGCGGCCCGAGGACGCCCTGGTGCGCGAGCTGCGCGAGGAGCTGGGCGTCGACGCCGAGCCGCTCGGCCGCGTGCCCGGCGAGTGGCCGCTGCGCACGCCGTACGTCCTCCAGGTGTGGACGGCCCGCCTGTGCCCCGGCTCCCCCGCGCCGAGCCCCCTCCAGGACCATGACGATCTGCGCTGGCTGACCCCGGACCGCCTCTGGGAGGTCGACTGGCTGGACCAGGACGTCCCGGCGGTCCGGGAGGTGTCCGCCCGATGGCAGGGCGAGGGCGTGACCCCGCCCGCGAGGGGCGCGGACAACTGCGCGACCGACCGCGACGAACCCGCAGTCGCACGTCGACAGCACCCCCCGACCTCCTAGGCGCGCTCGGTACGCCGGACGTGCCACCATGCGCCCTCTCGCGCGGTACTGCCGCCTCGATACCGGGTATGTGCCCATTAACCCCATGAAACCGGACATGGGTGGGCTCGCTGGCCTGGGAAGTGATCGGCGTGATCGACACCGATGGCGACTGCGCCGAGTGGACCTTTCCGGCGGAACCGGGCGCCGTGCGCGCCGCCCGCGCGGCGGTCCGGGGCCAGTTGCACGGCTGGGACCTCGACTGCCTCGCCGATCTCGCCGCGCTGCTGGTCAGCGAGCTGGTCACCAACTCGCTGCGGCACGCGGCCGGTCCCATCGGCGTACGGCTGGTCCGCCCGGCCGGGATCGAGGACACGCTGCGGGTGGAGGTCTCCGACCCGCTCCCCGACCCGCCCCGGGAACGTGTCGCGCGGCCCGAGGACGAGAGCGGACGCGGCCTCCAGCTGGTCGCCGGCTCCTCCCGCCGCTGGGGCACCCGGCCCGGCGCGAGCGGAAAGACCGTCTGGTTCGAACTGGCTGTGCCCGGGTGACGTCGCGGCAGCCGCGGGGGCACGGGGGTGTACAGCCGTCGGCGTGCCGTCCATCGTGCGCGCCGGGGGCGCACGCGGTCCGGTGGTGGGTGATTCGGCGGTGTGTTCCCTGGTTAGAAGAGTGGAAGTGTTGTCACGGACCGGTCCGAAAAACACCTGGACCGAGCTGTGATCGTGAACACCGTGTCGTGCGGCGCCGTAGTGCTGGATACTGCGGGCAGCCGCCCCCGGTGACCGGTGCCGGACGCGGTGAGCTGGAGGGGACGGTTCGCGTGAGCGAGATACCAGCGAAGGCCACGGAGTCCGAGGACCCGTCGGACGGCGCGAGGAGTCAGGCCGCGGAGACTGCCGCGGCGCCCGGTGACGCCATGTGGCAGAGCAGTCCGCCCGGTTCGATCTACGACTACATCAAGGTCGCGTCCTTCTCCATCAGCCCCGGCGGACTGGTCGAGCAGTGGAGCCTGCGCGCCGAGCAGCTCTTCGGGATCCCCGCCGAACGCGCCGTCGGCATGGACCCGATCGAGGCCTTCGTCGACCCCGACCTGCGCGATCGCGGCCAGCGGAAGATGGCCGAAATCCTCGACGGGCGCGAGTGGACCGGAGTGGTTCCCTTCCGGATGCCGGACCGGCCGGACGGCACGCGCGGCGAGGAGGGCCTGGCCGAGGTCTACGTCATGCCGACGCGCACCGCCGAGGGCGAGAAGGCCGCCGTCTGCATCGTCGTGGACGTCCGCACGCTGCGCAGCATCGAGACCGATCTCGCCGCCTCGCAGGCGATTTTCGGTCAATCGCCCTTCGGATTCCTCCTGATCGACGCCGAGTTGCGGGTCCGCCGCGCCAACATGCGGTTCGCCTCCGTCTTCGGCGGAACCCCGGACGACCACCGGGGCAGGGGAGTTCACGACTATCTGCTGCGCGGCGAGGCCGAGCGGGTTGCGGCCACCCTGCGGCGGGTGCTGGAGACCGGCGAGTCCATCACCGACATGCACGTCACCGGCTTCGTCCCCGGCTCGGAGGAACGCCGGCACTGGTCGGTCAACCTCTACCGCGTGCACAGCGGCAGCGGCCGGCCCATCGGTATCGCCTGGCTCGGCACCGACATCACCGCCCGCCGCGCCGCCGCCCGCGAGGCCGCCGCCGCCCGCCGCAACCTCGCGCTGCTCAACGAGGCCGGCGCCCGCATAGGGAACTCCCTGGACCTGGAGACCACGGCCCGTGAACTCCTCGACGTCGTCGTCCCCGGCTTCTGCGACCTCGCCACCGTCGACCTCTACCAGGGCCTGCTGGCCGGCGACGAGACCCCGCCCGGGCTCGCCGACGGCAGCGCCGAACTGCGCCGCGTCGCCTTCGCCAGCGCCGTCTCCGGCGCGCCCTTCAGCGGTTCCGGGAAAGCCGTGGAGGTCGGCGCGGTCCACCACTACCCGTTCAACTCGCCCTGCGCGGACGCCCTGCGCACCGCCCGGCCGCAGCACGTGCCCGCCGAGGAGGGCGGCCTCGTGCAGTCCACGCTGGCCGTGCCGATGGTCGCCCACGACACGGTCGTAGGCCTCGCGCAGTTCGCCCGTACGAAGGGCAGCGAGCCGTTCGGCGACCGCGACCGGGAGCTGGCGGTCGAACTGGCGGCGCGGGCCGCGGTCTGCATCGACAACGCCCGCCTCTACCGCCGCGAGCACGAACGGGCGTTGATACTGCAGCGGTCCCTGCTCCCGCCCGGCGACCCCGAGGCCTCCGGTCTGGACATCGCCTGCCGCTATCTGCCGGGCAACGCGGCGACGGAGGTGGGCGGCGACTGGTTCGACGTCATCGAACTCCCCGGGCACCGCACCGCGTTGGTGGTCGGCGACGTCATGGGCCGGGGCCTGCGGGCCGCGGTCGCGATGGGTGAACTGCGCACGGCCGTACGGACCCTGGCCCTGCTGGACCTGGAACCGGCGGAGGTGCTGTCGGCCCTGGACGAGATCGCGCGCGGCCTCGGCACGCCGGGCGGGGTCCAGCAGGCGACCCGGACGGCCCGTCAGCCCAGGGACGCCGACCTCTCGGAGGTGTACCTGGCGACCTGCGTGTACGCCGTGTACGACTCCGTCACCAGGCGATGTACGTTCGCCAACGCCGGCCATCTGCCGCCGGTCCTGGTCGAGCCCGGCGAGGCGGCGCTGATGCTCGACGTGCCGCCCGGCATGCCCCTCGGGGTGGGCGGCGAGCCGTTCGAGGAGGTGGAGGTCGAACTCCCCGAGGGCGCCCTGCTCGCGCTGTACACGGACGGCCTGGTCGAGTCCCGCGACCATCCCCTGGACGAGGGCCTCCAGGCCTTCATCGGCGCGCTCACCGACCCCTCCCGCCCCCTGGAGGACGTCTGCGACCACGTCCTCAACACCCTGGACACCCACCACGGCGAGGACGACATCGCCCTGCTGATGGCCCGGGTGCAGGGGCTGCCCGCCGACTCGGTCGGCGACTGGACCCTGCCGCGGGAGCCGCGCAGCGTGGGCCGGGCCCGGGAGTACGCCCGCGGGCAGTTGCTGTCCTGGGACCTGGAGCCGCTGGTCGACACGACGGAACTGCTGGTCAGCGAGCTGGTGACGAACGCGCTGCGGTACGGCGAGGGGGAGATCAGACTGCGGCTGCTGCTCGACCGCACGCTGGTCTGCGAGGTCTGGGACTCCGGGCTCGTCCAGCCACGGCGCCGACGGGCCCGGGACACCGACGAGGGCGGCCGGGGCCTGCAACTGGTCGGGCTCCTCAGCGCGGCCTGGGGCTCCCGCCGGACGCCTCGCGGCAAGACGGTGTGGTTCGAGCTGCCGTTGCCGGGCGGAGAGGGAACCCTCACCGACCCCGCGGAAGCGTTGCTCAGCCTCTTCTGAGGGGTTCTCGGAGGCCTACGCGTGGTGGCGCGCGCGGGTGTCGGGGCCGCCGAAGGCGGCAGGCAGGTCGGTGTCCGGGTCCTCCGGGAGGAGGATTCCGCCGAGGAGGGCGCCGGTGAGGCCGGCCGTGTGGGCCTCGGGGCCGGTGCGGGGCGTGCCGTAGGCCCGTACGTCCCGTTCGGCCAGCTCCCGTGCCGCCCGGGCCACGGAGTCGGCCCGGGCGGTGTCGCCCGCGCCCAGCGCTCGTACCGCCTCCGCCAGCAGGGCCCGGGGCTCCGTGCCCACGGCCCCCCGGTGCACCGCGACGAACTCCTCCGCCCCGGCCACGGAACTCCGCGCCACGAGCAGCGCCGCGCTGTCCAGCACCCCGCCTCGCGCCGCCCCGTCCAGCCGCTCGGCGGCCCGGGCGATCCGGCGCAGCGCGTCCAGCGGGTCGTACGGACCGCCCGTCAGCTCCTCGCGGACCGCCGCCAGCACCCCGTCGGCGTGGGCCAGCCGGGCGTGCAGCTCACCCGTGGTCAGCGAGGCCCCCCGGGTCCCGCTCCGGACCGCCGCCAGCTCCGCCTCCGCGCCGGTCAGCGCCGCCGGCACCAGCCCGGCAGCCTCCCGCAGCAGGGCCGCGAGCCGCTCCACCCCGCCCACCAGCACCCCCGCCTGGACCACCGCGCCCTCCCCGGCGCGCAACCGCCGGGCGGCCCGCCGCAGATCGCCCGCGTCGACGGCCTGGCGGGCCTCGTTGAGCCGGGCGGTGGCGAACACCAGCCGGTCCTTGGCCTGTTCGACGTACCCGGTGACGGGCCCGGCCGCCGAAGGCGCGTACCGCTCCCGCAGGGAAGCCAGGGTGCCCTGCGCGGTCACCGCCCGCGCCGCCAGCTCCCGGAACCGCTCCTCGGCCACCACCAGCGCCGCCCCCACCCCCCGTTCCCCGCCCTCCTGCTCCTCACCCAGCCCCCGCAACCGGTCCAGCGCCTCCGCCTCCGCGTCCAGCCGGCGCCCCGCCTCCGCACAGCGGCCGATCACCCCGACCAGCGCCTGGCGCCGCGCGCTCGCCTCCTCCGGGACGCCCTCCTCGTACCGCCGCCAGATCGCGAACGCCGCCGACAGCTCGGTCTCGGCGGCCCGCAGCGCGTGCGTGAACGGCTCCGTCTGCTTCTCCGGGAACAGCTCCCCCACGAAGGACAGTTCCTCCCTGCTGGTCCGCACGCAGTCGTCGGCCAGCCGCAGTGCCGCCCGCGCCTGGCGCTCGGAGTCCGCCGGGGTGGGTGTGGGCGGGTGCGCCGAGACGGTGCCCGGGGTCGTCCGGGTCCGGGCCCGGCGGGTGCGCCGCAGGTAGCCGTATCCGGCCAGGGACACGGCCGCGACCCCGGCGATCAGCGGCAGCACGAGGTCGGCCGCCGACGTCCCGTCCTGCTGCGGGGCGGCGGCACTCGCCACCACGCCCACGGGGGCCGCGGGAACCGGATCACGGGCCTGGGCCGTCATCACCGGCAACACCAGCCATCCGGCTCCCACCAGGGCACCCAGCACGGCATGCACCACCCGCACCCGTATGTACGCGGTGGCACGCCGAGGCCGGCCCCGGATCAGGGAGGACGTCACATTTCGGAGCGTATGGGCAGGTAGGCGGCTCCGCGAGCGGGACGGATACGGGTGGGGGACCAGGCGGACAGGGGGGCGGGATGGACGAAAACCAGCCGGACGAAAACCAGCCGGACGAGATACCGGCGGACGGGAAACCGGCGGACGAGATACCGGCGGCCGGGAAACCGGCGGAGGAACGGCGGGCGGACGACACCCCGACGGGCGAGCAGCCGGACGGCGCCTCAGCGGGCACCCGACCCCAATCCGAATCCCAGCCCGACCCCCAATCCGAACCCCACCCCGACCCCCAGCCCCGCACCCCCCGCCCCCGCAAGCGCCGTGTCCTCCGCATCGCCTCCGCCGTTCTCGCCCTCCTCCTGCTGCCGCTCCTCACCGCCGAGGCGGCCCTCCGGCTCAACTACACCGGTGATCCGGCCCCCGGCACCCGTACCCGGCACCAGGACGCCCTCTGGCTGGGGCACGCCTGGGTGGACGGGCGGAAGTCCGACCGGGACGTCAAGGCCCTCGCCCGCCGCCTCCGTGACACCGGCATCCGTGATCTGTACGTGCACGCGGGGCCGCTGGAGCACGACGGCACTCTCCCCGCGTCGGCGTACCGGAAGGCCCGCCGGCTGACGGCGGCCGTCCACCGGGAGCTGCCCGGTGTGCGGGTCCAGGCCTGGCTCGGGGACAGGCTGGCCGGCGAGGGCGCGCAGGGGCTGCGGCTCGACCGTGCGGCCACCCGCGCCGCGATCCTCGACTCGACCCGCGCCGTCCTCGCCGCCGGCTTCCAGGGCGCCCACTTCGACCTCGAACCCCTGCACTCCGGCGACCGCGACTACCTCGGCCTCCTGGACGACCTCCGCGAGCTGACCCACGCCCGGGGCGCCGTGCTCTCCGTCGCCGCCCACCAGATCGACCCGCTGCCCGCCCTCCACTCCCTCGCGGGTGCCGCCACCGGCCACCCCAAGTGGTGGTCGCAGGCGTACTTCGGGCAGGTGGCCCGCCGGGTGGACCAGATCGCCGTCATGTCGTACGACACCATGCAGCCGCTGGAGAGCCTGTACGGCGGCTATGTGGCCCAGCAGACCAGCCTCGCCCTGGAGGTCACCCCGGAGAGCACCGACCTGCTGATGGGCCTGCCCTTCTACCACGAGAACAAGATCGGCCACTGGGCGCACGCCGAGACCGTCCCGGCGGCCGTGCGGGGCGTACGGCTGGGCCTGTCCCGGACCGACGCGGACCGCGCCCGCTTCGGCGTCGCCCTGTACGTCGACTTCGCCGCCACCGAGGATGACTGGACCGCCTATCGGAGGGACTGGGTCCGTACGCCATGACGCCCGCCCGCGCCCCCCTCACCCGTGACGGCCTCGCCCCGCTCGCCCGCGCGGCCCTCGGCCGTACCCCCACCGCCGTCCACCGGCTGCGCGGCGGCTCCAAGAAGGGCGTCTACCGGCTCCTCCTCGACAACGGCGGCACCGCGATCGCGTACGTCTGGTCCCCCGGGGAGGACTACTGGGGGCGGTCCGGCACCGACATCCGCGACAGCTTCTCGCACGCCTCCGGCATCGGTCTGTTCCTGGCCGCCCACCACCGGCTCACCGAGCTGGGTGTCCGCGTCCCGCGGCTGCTGCTCGCCGACGAGGACGCCGTCCACCTGCCCGCGCCCGCGGCGGTCGTGGAGGACGTCCGGGGCGCGAGCCTGGAGCGGCTGCTGCGCGAGGAGCCGGACGCGGCCCGGGTGCCGCTGGAGCGGCTGGCCGGGGTGCTCGGGGTGCTGCGGGAGTGCACGGCCGCCGGGCACGGCAAGGCCCTCCTGGTGGCGGAGGGCGGGACCGCGCTCGGCGGCTCCTGCGCGCAGGCCGTCGCCGACCGGGCGGTGCGGGACATCGCGGACACCGCCGAGCGGGAGCCACGGGTCCGCGCGGTGCGCGAGGCGCTGACGGAGCGGGTGCGGGACCTGCGGGGCGCCGTCCGGCCGCGCGGCCACACCTCCCTCGTGCACGGCGAACTCGGCCCGGACCACGTCCTGGTGACCCCGGACGGCGATCCCGCGCTCATCGACATCGAAGGCCTGATGTACTTCGACGCCGAGTGGGAGCACGTCTTCCTCCAGCTCCGTTTCGGACCCGCCTACGAGGTGCTGCGCGCCCCCGGCCTCGACGCGGACCGGATGGCCCTGTACCGGCTCGCGACGCACCTGAACCTGGTCGCCGGGCCGCTGCGGCTGCTCGACGGCGACTTCCCGGAGCGGGAAGCCATGCGGCAGATCGCGGAGTTCAATCTCCGGCGGGCGCTCGGCCTTCTGCGGGACGCCTCCTGATCTTCGAGCCGAGCCACACCAGCGGGTCGTACTTGCGGTCGACCGCGCGTTCCTTCAGCGGGATCAGCGCGTTGTCGGTGATCTTGATGCCCTCGGGGCAGACCTCCGTGCAGCACTTGGTGATGTTGCAGTAGCCGAGGCCGTGGTCGTCCTGGGCGGTGCGGCCGCGGTCCAGGCCGGTCTCGGCCGCCGCGTCCAGCGGGTGCATGTCGAGTTCGGCGACCCGCATCAGATAGCGGGGACCGGCGAACGCCCGTTTGTTCTCCTCGTGGTCGCGCACCACATGGCAGGTGTTCTGGCACAGGAAGCACTCGATGCACTTGCGGAACTCCTGCGCGCGGTCCACGTCCTCCTGGAACATGCGGTACTCGCCGGGGCCGAGACCGGCGGGCGGTACGAAGGACGGGATCTCCCGGGCCTTCTCGTAGTTGAAGCCGACGTCCGTCACCAGGTCCCGGATCACCGGGAAGGCGCGCAGCGGGGTGATCGTGACCGTCTCGGCGCGGTCGAAGACCGACATGCGGGTCATGCACAGCAGCCGTGGGCGGCCGTTGATCTCCGCCGAGCACGAACCGCACTTGCCCGCCTTGCAGTTCCAGCGCACGGCGAGGTCGGGCGCCTGGGTGGCCTGGAGGCGGTGGACGATGTCCAGGACCACCTCGCCGTCGTTCACCTCCACCGTGAAGTCCTCTAGGCCGCCGCCCTGTTCGTCACCCCGCCACACCTTGAAGCGGGCCTCGTAGCTGCTCACTCGTACAGCTCCTCTTCGGCGAGGTACTTGACCAGCTCCTCCTTCTCGAAGAGGGCGAGCAGGTCCGGGCGGATGGGCTCGGTGGTCTCGCGGGCGAGGCGGATCTGGCCCCGGGCCGGGTCGGTCCCGGCGAGGCCGCCGGTGGGGTCGGCGAGGGTGCACAGCAGGTTCATGTTGCGCCAGGCCCGGTCCATCGTCGGATGGTCCTCGCGGGTGTGCCCGCCGCGCGACTCGGTGCGCTCCAGCGCGGCCCGGGCCACGCACTCGCTGACCAGCAGCATGTTCCTGAGGTCCAGGGCGAGGTGCCAGCCGGGGTTGAACTGGCGGTGGCCCTCGACCCCGGCCCGGCGGGCCCGGGTCCGCAGCTCGGCCAGCTTGTGCAGGGCCTGCTCCATCTCGCCCTCACGGCGGATGATGCCCACCAGGTCGTTCATCGCCTGCTGGAGTTCCTGGTGCAGGGTGTACGGGTTCTCCGGCGGGCCGGTCTCGCCCTCCGCCTCCGCGGAGAAGGGCCGCAGCGCCTCGGCCGCGGCCGCGTCGACCTGGGCGTCGTCCACCGGCGGGCGCTGGTATGCCAGCCCCTGCGCGTACTCCGCCGCGTGCCAGCCCGCCCGGCGGCCGAAGACCAGCAGGTCGGAGAGGGAGTTGCCGCCGAGCCGGTTGGAGCCGTGCATACCGCCGGCCACCTCACCGGCCGCGTACAGCCCCGGCACCCCGCGGGCCGCCGCGGTGTCGGAGTCGACCGCGATGCCGCCCATCACGTAGTGGCAGGTCGGGCCGACCTCCATCGCCTCGGCGGTGATGTCGACGTCCGCCAGCTCCTTGAACTGGTGGTACATGGACGGCAGCCGGCGCCGGATCACCTCGGCGGGCATCCGGGTCGACACGTCCAGGAAGACCCCGCCGTGCGGGGAGCCCCGGCCCGCCTTCACCTCGGCGTTGATCGCGCGGGCCACCTCGTCGCGGGGGAGCAGTTCGGGGGGCCGGCGGTTGTGGTCCGGGTCCTCGTACCACCGGTCGGCCTCCTCCTCCGACTCGGCGTACTTCTCCTTGAAGACGTCCGGGATGTAGTCGAACATGAACCGCTTGCCCTCGGAGTTCCTGAGGATCCCGCCGTCGCCGCGCACCGACTCGGTGACGAGGATGCCCTTCACCGACGGCGGCCAGACCATGCCGGTCGGGTGGAACTGCACGAACTCCATGTTCAGCAGGGGGGCGCCCGCGAGCAGCGCCAGCGCGTGGCCGTCGCCGGTGTACTCCCACGAGTTCGACGTGACCTTGAAGGACTTGCCGATGCCGCCGGTGGCGAGGACCACGGCGGGTGCCTCCAGGACGA
The DNA here is from genome assembly GCF_055564915.1 of Streptomyces sp. NPDC028928. Taxonomy (NCBI): domain Bacteria; kingdom Bacillati; phylum Actinomycetota; class Actinomycetes; order Kitasatosporales; family Streptomycetaceae; genus Streptomyces; species Streptomyces sp. NPDC028928. The sequence goes on along the minus strand of NZ_JBVHVI010000012.1, from coordinate 278,009 downwards.
AGAAGCGGCCGGTCTCACGGTCGTAGGCGAAGACCCCGGACACCCGGCCCCCGTCCTTCAGGACCCGTGTGACCGTGCACTCCTGGAAGACCTTCAGCCGGGACTCGTAGTCCCCGGTCTCCTTGAAGTCCTCCTGCTGCAGCGCGACGATCTTCTGCTGGAGCGTGCGGATCAGCTCCAGGCCGGTGCGGTCGCCGACGTGGGCCAGGCGCGGGTACTCGTGCCCGCCGAAGTTGCGCTGCGAGATCCGGCCGTCCTTCGTCCGGTCGAACAGCGCGCCCCAGGTCTCCAGCTCCCACACCCGGTCCGGGGCCTCCTGCGCGTGCAGCTCGGCCATCCGCCACTGGTTGAGGAACTTGCCGCCGCGCATGGTGTCGCGGAAGTGCACCTGCCAGGTGTCGTGCTCGTTGGCGTTGGCCATCGCCGCCGCGATGCCGCCCTCGGCCATCACCGTATGCGCCTTGCCGAACAGCGACTTGCAGATCACCGCCGTACGGGCGCCCCGTTCGCGCGCCTCGATCGCCGCGCGCAGCCCGGCGCCGCCCGCGCCGACGACCACGACGTCCCACTGCTGCCGTTCCACCGCTGCCATCAGAAGAACCTCGGATCGTCGAAGACGCCGGACGCGACCAGATACACGTAGAAGTCGGCGAGTGCCACGCTGAGCAGCGAGGCCCAGGCCAGCTGCATGTGCCGGGCGTTGAGCCGCCCGACGAACTGCCAGGCCCGGTAGCGCACGGGATGCCGGGAGAAGTGCTTGAGCTTGCCGCCCACGATGTGCCGGCAGGAGTGGCAGGAGAGGGTGTACGCCCAGATCAGCACGATGTTGGCGAGGAAGACCAGGGTGCCGAGGCCCATGTGTCCCCACCGGTAGTGCTCGTCCCGGAAGGCCAGCACGGTGTCGTACGTCAGCACGCCGGCCACCAGCAGGGCGGCGTAGAAGAAGTACCGGTGGACGTTCTGCAGGATCAGCGGGAAGCGGGTCTCGCCGGTGTACGTCCGGTGCGGTTCGGCGACCGCGCAGGCGGGCGGGGACGCCCAGAAGGCGCGGTAGTACGCCTTGCGGTAGTAGTAGCAGGTCAGCCGGAAGCCGAGCGGGAAGATCAGGATGATGATCGCGGGGGAGATGCCCCACCAGCCCCCGAAGAGGTCGGCGTTGGGCCCCGCGCGCATGCTCCGGCAGTTCTCCGCCAGGCACGGGGAGTAGAACGGCGAGACATACGGCGCGGCGTAGTAGTCGGCGTTCGCGAAGGCCCGCCAGGTCGAGTACACGACGAACGCCAGCAGACCGGCCGCGGTGCCGGCGGGCGCCAGCCACCAGCGGTCGGTCCGCAGGTGCGGGGCGGTGATCGCGGCGCGCGTACGGCTGCGTACGCCGCCGCTGTTCTGTTGGGGTTCCGTACCAGTAGCCAAGTCAGGACTCCGGTCGGTAGCGGTTTCTCAGGGGGCGCGGCGGTCGCGGGCGCCCAGTCCCTCGTCGTCCGTGTCCGTCCACAGGCTGATGTCGTACGGCGCGTCGGAGATGGTGACGAGGTCGGGCCGGCGCGGTGTGGCCTCGGTGGTGGCGGCCTCCCGGAGCAGGGCCACGCTCTCGCGCAGATGGTCGGCGTCCAGACGGACCCGGCGTATCTCCAGGCCGCCGCTGCCGAGCTGGTGTTCCAGGCGGCCGAGCGACCGGTGGAGGTCGTCGAGACAGCGCTGGACGGCGTTGATGTCGTCGTGCACGGACATGACTTGCCCTCGCTTCCGCGGGTCCGGCGGGCCATGGACGGCAACGTTCATGCGCCTTGGAGTGTTGCGCCTCACGCCTGCCGATGTGAAGGGATGTGCAGCGATTGGCCGGGGCGTACGGGTGCATCGCCCGGTGTGTTGCGCCGCACGGGTGGGCTTACGGGCTGTCGTCGCCGTGTCGCCCGCTGTTGCCGGATCCTTTCCTCTTCAGTGGGCCGCATAGATCTGATCAGCTCCATATACCGCCAAACGTGATCAGCTCCACATACCGACAAATGTGAGCATAAAGCCCTCGGCTTCCTGGAGGTAGCAGAGATGTCCTACGACGGCGTCGGGCAGCGCCCTGAAGGGGCGCGGGGCTGCATCGATCAGCGGCTCCGCCGCGGGGCGCGACCGGCCACGACGCACCCGCAGACGACCGACGGCCGGCCCCGGCACCTGCGGCGGGCCCTCGTCTTCCTCAGCGCGAGCGCCCTGGCCGTCCCCCTGCTCGCCGGCTGCGGTGACGACGACGAGGTCAGCAGCCCGCTCGCACCGCAGGACATCGCCCCGGTCGCCCGGGACCTGGTCGCCGACGGCGGCACCCTGAAGTGGGCCGTGGACGCCGTACCGGAGACCCTGAACACCTTCCAGGCCGACGCCGACACCGCCACCAGCCGGATCGCCCAGGCCGTGCTGCCCTCCATGTTCCGGCTGGACTCCGCCGGCCGGCCGGTGGCCAACCCGGCCTACCTGGAGTCGGCCAAGGTCATCGAGACCGAGCCGCGCCAGGTCGTGCTGTACAAGCTCAACCAGCAGGCCGTCTGGAGCGACGGCCGGGAGATCGGCGCCGCCGACTTCGTCGCCCAGTGGCGCGCCCTGTCCGGCAGGAACAGCGCCTACTGGACCGCCCGCAACGCCGGCTACGACCGCATCGCCAAGATCGAGCGCGGCGCCAACGACCTCCAGGTGCGGGTCACCTTCTCCCGCCCCTACGCCGACTGGAAGTCGCTGTTCTCCCCGCTGTACCCGAAGGACGTCATGGGCACCCCGGACGCCTTCAACGACGGCGCCCGCCGCAAGCTCACGGTCACCGCCGGACCCTTCAAGGTGGAGAAGGTCGACACCGCCAAGAAGGACGTCGTCCTCACCCGCAACACCCGCTGGTGGGGCAAGCCCGCCAAGCTGAACCAGATCGTGCTGCACGCCGTCTCCCGCGACAAGCGGGCCGCCGCGCTCGCCGACGGCAGCGTGGACCTCGCCGAGATCGACTCCGCCGACGCCCAGCGGATCGGCCTCGCCAACCGGGCGAAGGGCACCGGCACCCCCCTCCAGGGCGCCGGGGGCAGGACCTCCGTGAAGAAGCTGCGCGAGTGGGCGCTCGCGCACGGCCTCGACTCCGACCAGGTGCACGCCGGGAAGAAGAAGCTCCGCAAGGCCATCACCCGCTACCTGGAGCAGCAGCAGGCGCTGCGGGACGTAGAGGTCCGCAAGTCCCTGGAGCCCGCCTACACCCAGCTCGCCCTCAACGGCTCCACCGGCCCCCTCACCGACGAACGGGTCCGCCGGGCCGTCGCCCGCGCCCTGGACCGCACCGAGCTGGCCCGGCTGGTGCTCACCCCGCTGGGCCTGCCCGCGGTCCCGGTCGGCAGCCACCTCGCGCTGTCCGGACAGGTCGCCTACGCCGACAACAGCGGCGCGATCGGCGGCCAGGACGCCAAGGAGGCGCAGGCGCTGCTCGCCGACGCCGGCTGGGTGCGCGGCGGTCCGCTGAAGGAGGAGAAGAAGGGCCAGAAGGCGGCCGGTCCCGGGAAGCAGGACAAGGACAAGCAGGACAAGGACAAGCAGGACGGGGACGTCTCGGACGGCGGGGACGACGGCGAGTACATCGTCGGGGAGGACGACAAGGGCCACGACGACCGGCACGACGACCGGCACGACGGCGGCAGCGGCCACGGCGGCACCGACGGCGGCGGCAGGACCCACGGCGGCAGCGACGGCGACGGCAAGGGCACGCACCACGAGTCCGCCGGCGACGGGCACGAGCACCCCGACCAGCACCTCGCGCAGGAGGGCAAGCACGGCGGCGCGCCCGGCGCCTACGCCCCCAAGGGCACGGCCGCCCCGGCCGCCGCCCCAGCCGGGCCCCTCGCCAAGGACGGCAAGCCGCTCGCGCTCCGCTTCGTCCTGCCCTCCGGACCCGGCTCCGAGACCCTGAACTCGGTCGCCGAGCGGATCTCCGCGATGCTGGAGCAGGTCGGCATCCGCGCGACGATCACCAAGGTCTCGGACGAGAGCTACTTCAAGGACCACATCGCCGCCGGCGACTACGACCTCGCCCTGTACTCCTGGCCGTCCTCCGCCTTCCCCGCCACCGACGCCCGGCCCGTCTACGCCAAGCCGGTCCCGGCCGCGGACGGCTCGGTGAACGTGGAGCAGAACTACACCCGGGTCGGCACGGACCAGGTCGACCAGCTCTTCGAGCAGGCCGCGACCACGCTGGACGAGGACGAGGCGCGGGACCTGATCCGCAAGGCGGACGCCCGCATCTGGGCGGCGGCGGGCTCCATCCCGCTGTACCAGCGCCCGCAGCTGGTGGGAGCACGGAAGAACCTGGTCAACGCGGGGGCCTTCGGCTTCCAGACGCCGATCTACGAGGACATGGGTTTCCTGAAGAAGGGAGCGAGGGTTTCAGCGAGCCCGAGCGCGTAGCGGGCGCGTCGGAGGCCGGCCTGAACTGCACCGACGTATCCCGGCGAGCCGCAACGGCAGCGGCCACGTACCATGGGGTGAGGCCGTGGCGTGTCCAGCCCGGCAGGGCCCGCGCGACACGGACGTACGCGCAGGGCATTCCTCACACTCCGGGAGTACGCCACACCATGGCCACGCGCCACGACATCCGCAACGTCGCCATCGTCGCCCACGTCGACCACGGCAAGACCACCATCGTCGACGGCATGCTCAAGCAGGCCGGCGCGTTCGCCGCCCACCAGCTCGACTCGGTCGACGACCGCATGATGGACTCGAACGACCTGGAGCGTGAGAAGGGCATCACGATCCTCGCCAAGAACACGGCGGTGAAGTACCACCCCAAGGACGGCGGGGACCCGATCACCATCAACATCATCGACACCCCCGGCCACGCCGACTTCGGCGGCGAGGTCGAGCGCGGTCTGTCGATGGTGGACGGTGTCGTCCTCCTCGTGGACGCCTCCGAGGGCCCGCTGCCGCAGACCCGCTTCGTGCTGCGCAAGGCGCTCCAGGCCCGGCTGCCCGTCATCCTGTGCATCAACAAGACGGACCGCCCCGACGCCCGCATCGACGAGGTCGTCAACGAGACCTACGACCTCTTCCTCGACCTGGACGCGGACGAGGAGCAGATCGAGTTCCCGATCGTCTACGCCTGCGGCCGTGACGGCATCGCCTCGCTGACCAAGCCGGACAACGGCACGGTCCCGGCCGACAGCGACAGCCTGGAGCCGTTCTTCTCCACGATCCTGGAGCACATCCCCGCCCCGACCTACGACGAGGACGCCCCGCTCCAGGCCCACGTCACCAACCTGGACGCCGACAACTTCCTCGGCCGTATCGCGCTGCTCCGCGTCGAGCAGGGCGAGCTGCGCAAGGGCCAGACGGTGGCCTGGATCAAGCGCGACGGTTCCGTGCAGAACGTCCGCATCTCCGAGCTGATGATGACGGAGGCGCTCACCCGCAAGCCGGCCGAGAAGGCGGGCCCCGGTGACATCTGCGCGGTCGCCGGTATCCCGGACATCATGATCGGCGAGACCCTGGCCGACACCGAGAACCCCATCCCGCTGCCGCTGATCACGGTGGACGAGCCGGCGATCTCCATGGTGATCGGTACCAACACCTCGCCGCTGGTCGGCCGGGGCGGCACCGGCAAGGGCGCGGACGCGAAGGCGGCCGTGAAGGACCGCAAGGTCACCGCCCGCCAGGTCAAGGACCGCCTGGACCGCGAGCTGATCGGTAACGTCTCGCTGCGGGTCCTCGACACCGAGCGCCCGGACGCCTGGGAGGTGCAGGGCCGTGGTGAGCTGGCGCTGGCCATCCTGGTCGAGCAGATGCGCCGCGAGGGCTACGAGCTGACCGTCGGCAAGCCGCAGGTCGTCACCAAGGAGATCGACGGCAAGGTCTACGAGCCGGTCGAGCGCATGACGATCGACGTGCCCGAGGAGCACATGGGCGCCGTGACGCAGCTCATGGGCGTCCGCAAGGGCCGCATGGACAACATGTCGAACCACGGCTCCGGCTGGGTCCGCATGGAGTTCGTCGTGCCCTCGCGCGGCCTCATCGGCTTCCGTACCGAGTTCCTGACCCAGACCCGTGGCACGGGTATCGGCCACTCCATCCACGAGGGCTTCGAGCCCTGGTTCGGCAACCTCACGACCCGCAACAACGGCTCCCTGGTAGCCGACCGCTCCGGCTCCGTCACCGCCTTCGCGATGACGAACCTGCAGGAGCGCGGCGTGCTGTTCGTGGAGCCGGGCACCGAGGTGTACGAGGGCATGATCGTCGGTGAGAACTCCCGTTCCGACGACATGGACGTCAACATCACCAAGGAGAAGAAGCTCACGAACATGCGGTCGTCGTCGGCCGACTCGTTCGAGGCGATCGTGCCGCCGCGCAAGCTGTCGCTGGAGCAGTCGCTGGAGTTCTGCCGCGACGACGAGTGCGTCGAGGTGACCCCGGAGGCCGTTCGCATCCGCAAGGTCGTGCTCGACCAGCGTGAGCGGGCCCGCACCGCGAGCCGCGCCAAGCACAGCTGATTCACCGGCACTTGAGCCCGGGTGCCCCCATGGTGGGGGCACCCGGGCTTTTTGCAACCCGTTTTCGGGGGCCCCATGTCCGACATGCGGAGACCGGTGCCCGATACCCATGTAACAAGTCCGTTTCGCGCCTTCTTCCGGCGAACAGTTTGTCCAGATTTTGGAAGGTGTAGCGGCGAGCTGTGACTGAATTGAGATCTACGGGCAGTGGTCGGTGGTCGACCCATGGCAGATAGTTAGCCGCGTAGCGCTCGGGTCAATGGGTCTCGCGCTGTGGGGACAGCGCCGACTCACGAGCACCAGGGGGTGTCTGACCCTCCGTCAGGGGTGTCGGAGGGAAGACGGAAACCCCTTCCTGTTGGTGAACACGTGGAGTCATGAGGAGGGAACCCCGGTAACTACGCGCGTCCGACTGCGGTCACGCGCGTTCTTGGAGTACGCGGGCATCTCCCACACTCATACCTGTGGAACGGACAAACCGTGACAAGTCCTATCGACATAGAGGGCGGCGGGGCTCCGCTCGTCGTCGACGGCGCACCAGGGCCGGAGACGAGGACCGAGGCCGTCAAGCTCGCGGGCCGGTCCCCCGGCCAGCTGATGTGGCTGCGCTTCAAACGCGATCGCACGGGTGTCATCTGCGCCCTGGTGGTGATCGGCTACTTCGTCGTCGCCCTGCTCGCGCCGCTGCTCGTGAAGCTGCCGGGCACCGATCCGTACACCCTGTACGGCCAGGACCCCACCTACGCCGACAAGCCCGTCCTCGATGAATTCGGGCTTCCGCTCGGCTACTTGGGAGGTGTCTCAGGAGACCACTGGTTCGGCGTCGAACCGCAGTACGGCCGCGACCTGTACGCCATGCTGCTGTACGGCATGCGCACCTCGCTGTACATGGCGCTCGGCATCACCGTCCTCATCATGGTCACCGGTGTCGTGATCGGCCTGATCGGCGGGTACTTCGGCGGTCGTACGGACTACTGGATCGGCCGTGGCACCGACTTCTTCCTCTCCTTCCCGCAACAGCTGTTCTTCATCGCCTTCATGCCCGTCGTGACGTCGTTCTTCGTGGATCCCCGCGAGGAGACGCCGACCTACTTCCGCGCCCTGGCCATGCTCATCGTGCTGTGGCTGCTGGGCTGGATGGGCATGGCGCGCCTGGTGCGGTCGACCGTACTGTCCCTGCGCGAACGGGAGTTCGTGGAGGCGGCCAAGGTCTCCGGGGCCTCGCCGTGGCGGATCGTGCGCAAGGAGATCCTGCCCAACGTCGTCACCCCGATCCTGGTGCAGTTCACGTACCAACTGCCCAGCACCATCCTCAGCATCGCCTTCCTGTCCTTCGCGGGCGTCGGGTTCGTCGAGCCGACTCCCGACTGGGGACGCCTCTTCGCCGCCGGCGCCCGGTACGCCGAGCAGGACCCGGCGTTCATGTTCTTCCCCGGGGTGGCGCTGGTGATCTTCGTCCTGTGCTTCAACCTCCTCGGGGACTCCGTACGGGACGCGTTCGACCCCAAGTCCGGGCGATAGGTCGTCCGTTGGGTGGGGGGTGGCTGCCGCCCCCGCCGGCCCCAGCCGGCCGGCGCCCGGCAGATCTCACGGATAACAATCGACAGGTAGGTGGATTCGCCACATGATGTCTCATCGCGCCCGCGGAGCGCGTGCCGTCGTGATCGCCATCGCGGCCGGCTCCCTGGCTCTCACGGCCTGCTCCAAGAACGAGGGCGGCAAGTCCGGCAGGGACTCCAAGAAGGACCAGAAGGAGGCGGCGGTCCAGTCGAAGGCGGTCACCTACGTCGACGCCGCGGGATCGACCGGCCCCGCCAAGGAGGTGCCCGGCGCCAAGCCCGGCGGCACGATCACGGTGTACCAGGAGCCGGGCCTGTCCCACCTGGACCCCGGCCAGATCTACGTCTCCGACGCCGGCCAGGTCGCCAACCTGCTCTTCCGCCGCCTGACCCAGTTCCAGGAGGACGACAAGGGCAACGTGTCCGTGGCCGGTGACCTCGCCACCGACTCCGGCAAGCCCTCCGACGGCGGCAAGACCTGGACCTTCACACTGAAGGACGGGATCAAGGACGAGAACGGCAACCCCATCACCTCGGCCGACGTCCGGCACAGCGTCGAGCGCCTGTACGCGAAGTTCATCTTCGACGGCCCGACCTACCTCCAGACCTGGCTGAGCGGCGCCGACTACCGCAAGGCCCTGCCCGGCGGCGGCTTCGACGGCAAGCACCTGCCGGCCTCGGTGCTGGACACCCCGGACGACAAGACGGTGGTCTTCCACTTCGACCAGCCGCGCCCGGACCTGCCGCAGACCCTCGCCATGGCCGGCTACGCCGTCGTCCCGGCGAAGGGCGACACCAAGGAGCGGTACGAGAAGAAGCCGGTCGCCACCGGCCCGTACAAGATTGCCGAGAACAAGGCCGGCAAGACCCTGAAGCTGGTGAAGAACACCAACTGGGACCCGAAGACCGACTCCGTGCGCCACCAGTACGTCGACGGCTTCACCATCCAGTTCGGCGTCACCGAGTCCACCCAGACCAAGCGCCTGATCGCCGACGAGGGCGACAACAAGAACGCCATCCAGCTCACCAACGGCGTCGAGGCCACCCAGATCCAGGACGTCATCAACAACCCCGAGGCCAGCAAGCGCACGGTCAAGGGCTACCAGCCCTACGTCATGACGCTGACCTTCAACCTCGACCGGGTCAAGGACAAGAAGGTCCGCGAGGCCGTCACCTACGCGGTCAACTCCAAGTCCCTCATCGCCGGCGAGGGCGGCGCCTACGGCGGTGACGTCGCGCCGAACTACTTCGCGCCGACGCTGCCCGGCTACGAGGCGAGCTACGACCCCTACGGCCGGCTGAAGACCCCGCAGGGCAACATCGCCAAGGCCAAGGAGATCCTCAGCGGCCTCCCGGCCGCCGAGAAGAAGCTCGTCTTCGCCTACCCCAACAGCGAGGCCGGCCAGAAGCGCAAGGTCGCCATCGAGGACGCGCTGACCAAGGTCGGCATCGACGTCGTCGCCAAGGAGGTCGACGCGGCGAGCTACTACGAGCAGATCGGCAAGATCAAGAACCCGTACGACATCTACATCACCGGCTGGGGCCAGGACTGGCCGTCCCCGGGCACGGTCGTCACGCCCATCTACGACGGCTCGCAGGTCTTCGACGGCTCCTCGAACTACTCGCACGTCAAGGACCCGAAGGTCGACGCCCTCATCAAGAAGGCGCTGACCCAGGAGCCCGCCGAGGCCGCCAAGACCTGGAAGGAAGCCCAGCACTACCTGCTGGAGAACGTCATCCCGGCGGCCCCGCTCTGGTACACGAAGCAGTTCCAGATCTCCGGCTCCAACGTGGGCGGTGCCCGGTACGGCTCGGTGTCCAGCCTCATCGACATCAACCGGCTGTACCTGAAGTCGTGACCCGCGGCTGAGGACGGGGGCGCGTTCCGCAGCGGGCGCGCCCCCGGTCCGAGCGCACCCCACCCACCGTCTGTCGCAGAGAGCAGCCAGCCCGCCATGCTTCAGTTCATCATCCGGCGCACGGTCGGCGCCTTCGTCACGCTCTTTCTCATCGGGGCGGCGACGTTCTTCCTCTTCGTGGCCGCACCTTCCGACTACGCCTCCCTGGCCTGCGGCAAGGACTGTTCGCCCCAGCGGCTGGCGGACATCCGGGAGGCCCTGGGCCTCAACCTGCCCCTGGCCCAGCAGTTCTGGAACTTCATGTCCGGCATCGTGACAGGCCGCGACTTCCCGACCGGGCACTGCTCGGCCCCCTGCCTGGGCGTGTCGTTCTACTCGGGGGACATGGTCTGGAGCACCATCATGGACCGGTTCCCGCTGACCCTCACCCTGACCGCCGGCGGCGCGATCGTCTTCCTCCTCATCGGCGTCGGCGCGGGCATGATCGCCGCCTACCGGCGCGGCACGCTGGTGGACAAGGTCGCCACCGGCGCGTCCATGGTGCTCAGCTCGTTCCAGATCTACTTCCTCGGCCCGGTCGTGCTGACCATCCTCGTCTACGGCAGCGGCTGGATGGAGGACCCCAAGTACGTGCCCCTCACCCAGGACCCGGTCGGCTGGTTCGTCGGCATGTCGATCCCGGTGTGCGTGATGGCCACGATCTTCACCGCGCAGTACACCCGTATGGCGCGCTCCTCCATGATCGAACAGCTCGCCGAGGACCATGTGCGCACCGCCCGGGCCAAGGGCATGTCGCGCAAGTACGTCTTCCTGCGCTACGCCTGGCGGGGCTCGCTCATCCCGATCGTCACCGTGCTCGGCATCGACGTCAGCTCCATGCTGGGCGGCGCCGTCGTCACCGAACTGACCTTCTCCCTCCAGGGGATCGGCCGGCTCGCCGTGGACGGCGCGGTCAACAAGGACCTGCCGCTGACGATGGGGGTCATGCTGTTCGGCGCCTTCTTCATCCTCATCATCAACATCCTGACCGACATCACCTACGCGTGGATCGACCCCCGCATCCGGCTCTCCTAGGAAGAACCAGCCAAGTGACCACAGTGACCAAGGCCGAGGGCGCACCGGCCCCGACCGGGCCGGACGGATTCCTCTCGGTGCGCGATCTCCAGGTGACGTTCTCCACCGAGGACGGCCCGGTCAAGGCCGTCGACGGGCTCTCCTTCGACCTGCACCGCGGGAAGACCCTCGGCATCGTCGGCGAGTCCGGCTCGGGCAAGTCGGTCACCAACCTGACGATCCTCGGGCTGCACGACCCGCTGTTCACCACGATCGACGGGGAGATCGTCCTCGACGGCAAGGAACTCATCACCGCCACCGAGAAGGAGATGGAGAAGCTCCGCGGCAACCGGGTGGCGATGATCTTCCAGGACCCGCTCACCGCGCTGTCGCCCTTCTACACCATCGGCCGGCAGATCGCCGAGCCGTACATGAAGCACACCGGCGCCTCGAAGAAGGCGGCCTGGGGACGGGCCGTGGAGATGCTCGCCAAGGTCGGCATCCCCAACCCCAAGGAGCGCGCCCGGGACTACCCGCACCAGTTCTCCGGCGGTATGCGCCAGCGCGCGATGATCGCCATGGCGCTGGTCTGCGACCCCGACCTGCTGATCGCCGACGAGCCGACCACGGCCCTGGACGTGACCGTGCAGGCCCAGATCCTGGACCTGCTCAAGGACCTCCAGCGGGAGTTCGGCACGGCGATCGTCTTCATCACCCATGACCTCGGGGTCATCGCCGACATGGCCGACGACATCATGGTCATGTACGCCGGACGCGCGGTGGAGCGCGGCACCGTGGACGAGGTCCTGCGCTCACCGCAGCACCCGTACACCTGGGGCCTGCTGAACTCCATGCCCCGGCTGGACTCCGACCTGGGCACCCCGCTCTCCCCGATCCCCGGCACCCCGCCCTCCCTGCTGACCCCGCCGTCCGGCTGCCGCTTCCATCCCCGGTGCACCTTCCGGGACCGCGTCGGCGGCGACCGCTGCGTGACCGAGCGCCCGCTGCTGGCACCGGACCGTTCCTCGGCGTGTCATCTCGGCACGGAGCAGAAACGAACCATCTTCATCGAAGAGATCAGGCCCCGACTGGGCTAGGAGGACAACCGTCATGAAAGAGGACCTGGTCCTCCCCGACACCCGCGAGGCCGGTGCCGACGCGGTGCCGGAGCCGTTGCTCAAGGTCTCGGGGCTGGTCAAGCACTTCCCGGTCAAGGGCGGCTTCCCCATCCGCCGTACGGTCGGCGCGGTCCAGGCCGTCGACGGCCTCGACCTGACCGTGCACGCGGGGGAGAGCTTCGGCCTGGTCGGCGAGTCGGGCTGCGGCAAGTCGACCACCGGCCGGCTGATCACGCGCCTGCTGGAACCGACCCGCGGCACGATCACCTACCGCGGGCAGGACATCAGCCACGCCAACCGCAAACAGCTCGCCCCGATCCGCTCCGAGATCCAGATGATCTTCCAGGACCCGTACTCGTCGCTGAACCCGCGGCAGACGGTCGGCAAGATCATCTCCGGGCCGATGGAGATCAACGGCATCAACCCGGAGGGCGGCCGCGAGAAGCGCGTCCGCGAGCTCCTGGAGATCGTCGGCCTGAACCCCGAGCACTACAACCGCTTCCCGCACGAGTTCTCCGGCGGCCAGCGCCAGCGCATCGGTGTGGCCAGGGCGTTGGCCCTGGAACCGAAGCTGATCGTCGCCGACGAGCCGGTCTCCGCCCTGGACGTCTCCATCCAGGCCCAGGTGGTCAACCTGCTCCAGCAGGTCCAGAAGGAACTCGGCATCGCGTTCGTCTTCATCGCCCACGACCTGGCGGTGGTCCGCCACTTCTCCCAGCGCGTAGCGGTCATGTACCTGGGCAAGATCATCGAGGTCGGCGACCGCGACTCCATCTACACCCGCCCGCGCCACCCCTACACCCACGCCCTGCTGTCCGCCGTCCCCGAGGTGGCCCTCACGGAGGACGAGGCACCCCCACGCGAGCGCATCCGCCTCGCCGGCGACGTACCGTCCCCCATCTCCCCACCCTCCGGCTGCCGCTTCCGCACCCGCTGCTGGAAGGCCCAGGACAAGTGCGCGACCGAGGAGCCCCCGCTGATCCAGCTCTCCGGCAACCACGACGGCCACCTGACGGCCTGCCACTTCCCGGAGGACCCGACGACCGCCCGCGAGGAGGAGATCGTGCTGGACCCGGCGTTGTCGGCACTGGAGGAGGACCAGAACTAGACCGGCTCCGGCCGGGCCGGACGCGGCCAGGCGATCCGGCCCGGTGCACACCCGGGCCGACGCGCGCGAAAACGGGATGACCTCACCCGTGCCCCGCCGCTAGCCTCGCCCCGCATGAACCAGCGGCGACACAAGAAGCTCTCCCGGCGCCTGTTCGAGGCGACTCTGGCGGGCGACACCGCCTGCGTGAAGGCGCTCCTGCGCTCCGGGCTCGACCCGGAGCGGCCCGACGACGAGGGCACCACCCCCCTCTACCGGGCATCCGTGAACGGACAGTCCGAGATCGCGCTCCTGCTGCTGGCGGCCGGGGCCCGTCCCGACACCGAGAGCAGCGGGCTCGGCGCGGAGGGGACGCCATTGTGCGCGGCAGCATGCTGGGGCCACACCGAGACGGTCCGCGCGCTGCTGGCGTACGGCGCCGACCCGAACCTCCGCGAAGACCACGGCACCGGCCTCACGCCCCTTCAGTGGGCACGCGCCGGCAACCATACGGAGACCGCCGCCCTCCTCACGGCTGCCGGAGCGGCGACAGGGGAGGCGTGAACCTCAGGTCCGCCGGGCCACCGTGATGATCTCCGGTGACGTCGGGGTCAGCGGACCCCGCCCCCAGTCGCCGTACTGCTCGGTCACGGTCAGGCCCGCCTCCGTCAGGAAGGCGTTCAGGGTGTCGGCGTCCAGGAAGCGGAGGGTGCTGTGGTGGACCTGGGGGGTGGGCCAGCGGGGGCCGGCGTAGGTTTCGGTGAAATGGACACGGTCCCGGGCGGGGCCGGCGGGCTGGACCTCGTGCCACACCCGTACCGGGGTGCCGTCGGCGGCGGTGATCTCGTGCACCCGGTCCGGGGTCCAGCGCTCCCAGGGGCGGGCGGCGGGGTTGCGGGTCTCGAAGACGAAACGGCCGCCGTCGCGCAGGGCCGAGCGGGCGGCGTGCAGGCAGGTCCGGATGTCGTCGTCCGTCAGCAGTTCCTGGAAGGCGTGCCCGGTCATGACGACGAGGTCGAAGTCCTGCTCCCACCGCCGGACCCGTACGTCGCCGAGGACCCACTCGATGTCCGGGCGCGCCCGGCGTGCCTGGACGAGCATCGCGGCGGCCGGATCGAGTCCCATCAGCCGCCCCCGGTGCCCCTCGGCCCGGGCCCGCCGGAGCAACTGCCCGGTGCCGCAGCCGATGTCCAGCACGGACCCGGCCTCCCGCAGCAGACCCAGGTAGAAGTCGTCCCCCGGTCCCCAGGGGTTGAGGCGGTCGTAGAGCGCGGCGAGCGAGAGATCGGCAAAGACGTGATCCACCACCGCGGCAGTCTGACACACGATGCTGAACGGCGTGTCAGGAAAGGAAGACCCAGAACACGGAAAGAGGGCCCGTGCCTTGGGGAGGCGCGGGCCCTCGTCCCCTGGACCGGACGTTCATGGGCTCGGGTCAATGGGCCGGTGAAAGTCCGCTCCGCAAGGGGGCGGCTGACGGAAAGGGGTGTGTCAGGCCGCCGCCTCGGGGTCCTTGGAGAGGCGCGGAGCGGGGACGGTGTCCGCCGTCTCAGGGTAGTGGCATGCCGTGAGGTGACCGGCCTTGTTGCCCTCCGCCTGCACCAGCGGCGGTGCCTCCGTCGCGCACTTCTCGGTCGCCTTCCAGCACCGGGTGCGGAAGCGGCAGCCGGACGGCGGGTTGATCGGCGACGGCACATCACCGGTCAGGCGGATGCGCTCCCGCGGCTCCTCGTCCACCGTCGCCTCGGGCACGGCGGACAGCAGGGCCCGCGTGTAGGGGTGGCGCGGGTTGTTGTAGAGGTCGTCGCGGTCGGCGATCTCGACGATCTTACCCAGGTACATGACCGCGACGCGCTGGGAGAAGTGGCGGACGATCGCCAGGTCGTGGGCGATGAAGACGAACGCGATGCCGAGGTCCTTCTGGACCTGCTGGAGCAGGTTGACGACCTGCGCCTGGATCGAGACGTCCAGCGCGGAGACCGGCTCGTCCGCCACGATCAGCTTCGGTTCCAGCGCCAGGGCGCGGGCCACGCCGATGCGCTGGCGCTGGCCGCCGGAGAACTCGTGCGGGAAGCGGTTGTAGTGCTCGGGGTTCAGGCCGACGATCTCCAGGAGTTCGCGGACGCGCTTCTCCCGGCCGCCCTCCGGGTTGATGCCGTTGATCTCCATCGGACCGGAGATGATCTTGCCGACCGTCTGCCGCGGGTTCAGCGAGGCGTACGGGTCCTGGAAGATCATCTGGATCTCGGAGCGGATCGGCGCCAGCTGCTTGCGGCCGGCATGCGTGATGTCCTGGCCGCGGTAGGTGATCGTGCCGCCGGTCGGCTCCAGCAGGCGTGTGATCAGCCGGCCGGTGGTCGACTTGCCACAGCCCGACTCGCCGACCAGGCCCAGGCTCTCGCCCTCGGCGACCTGGAAGTCCAGACCGTCGACGGCCTGCACGGCGCCGACCGTCCGCTTGATGGGGAAGCCGCCCTTGATCGGGAAGTGCTTGGTGAGCCCGGAGACGTCCAGGAGGGGGGTGGTGCTGCTCATGGTGGTGAAGTCCCGTCTGAAATCCGTCAGTGGGTGCGGGCGGCGACGTGGTCGGAGAACAACTCGCGCTTCTGCTCGGGCGTCAGGTGGCAGGCCGCACCCCGCCCGTCCACGACCTCCAGCGCGGGCCGCTCGCCGGAGCAGCGCCCGCCGGACACCTTGTCGGCGAACGCGCACCGGGGGTGGAAGCGGCAGCCGGACGGCGGGTTGAGCAGGGAGGGCGGCGAACCGGGGATCGGCGACAGGGGGACGTCGACCGGCCCGTCCAGCGCCGGCATCGAACCGAGCAGCCCCAGCGTGTACGGGTGCTGCGGGGTCTGCAGGACTTCCTTCTTCGTCCCGCGCTCCACGCACCGGCCGCCGTACATCACCAGCACGTCGTCCGCGATGTCCGCGATGACACCCAGGTCGTGCGTGATGAAGATGATCGCGGTGCCGAACTCCTGCTGGAGATCCTTGAGCAGGTCCATGATCTGCGCCTGGACCGTCACGTCGAGGGCCGTGGTCGGCTCGTCGGCGATGAGCAGCTCGGGGTCGCAGACCAGCGCCATGGCGATCATGGCGCGCTGGCGCATACCGCCGGAGAACTGGTGCGGGTAGTCGTCCACCCGGACATCGGGCTGCGGGATGCCGACCCGGCGCAGCATCTCGATCGCGCGGACCCGGGCCT
Source organism: Streptomyces sp. NPDC028928 (assembly GCF_055564915.1). Classification (NCBI taxonomy): domain Bacteria; kingdom Bacillati; phylum Actinomycetota; class Actinomycetes; order Kitasatosporales; family Streptomycetaceae; genus Streptomyces; species Streptomyces sp. NPDC028928. Next base: position 261,631 of record NZ_JBVHVI010000012.1, on the reverse strand, counting down.
CGCGCTTGGTGCAGCCGGTGTGCTTCCGGTACGTCTCGCCGATCTGCGCGCCGATGGTGTGGTACGGCGACAGGGAGGCCAGCGCGTCCTGGAAGATCATCGACATCTTGTTGCCGCGGAGCCGCTCCAGCTCCTTCTCGGTGGCGGTGATCAGCTCCTTGTCGTCGAGCAGGATCTCGCCGTCGAGGGCGGTGTTGCGCGGGTCGTGCAGGCCCAGGATCGCCATGTTGGTGACGGACTTGCCGGAGCCGGACTCGCCGACGATGCCGAGGGTCTTGCCCTTCTCCAGGTCGAAGGAGAGCCCGTCGACGGCCTTGACGATGCCGTCCTCGGTGGAGAAGTGCACCTTGAGGTCGCGGACGGAGAGGAAGGGGGTGCTCATGGGTCTCTCCTTAGGCGAGGCGCACGCGCGGGTCGATCAGGGCGTACACGGCGTCCACGATGATGTTGAAGACGACGATCGCGCCGGCGGCGACCAGGACGACGCCCAGCAGCACCGGCAGGTCGTTGTTCTGGACCGCCTTCACCGAGAGCATGCCGAGGCCCTGGAGGCTGAAGGTCGACTCGGTGATGATCGCGCCGCCGAGCAGCACACCGAGGTCGAGGCCGAAGATGGTGATGATCGGGCCCATGGCGCCGCGCCAGGCGAACCGGAAGAACACCGTACGGCGGGACAGGCCCTTGGCGCGGGCGGTGCGGACGTAGTCCTGGGTGAGGGTCTCCACCATCTGCGAACGCGTCATACGGGTGTAGTTCGCGGTGAAGATGAGCGACAGCACCAGCCACGGCACCAGCAGGCCCGAGAACCACTTGCCCGGGTTGTCCGTGAAGGGCGTGTAGCTGGCCCGGTCCAGCAGGTGCAGCTGGTCGACCAGGAGGTAGGTGGCGAAGACACCGACGACGTAGATCTGCATCGAGGACGCGACCAGTGAGGCGGAGCTGGCGATCTTGTCCAGGGGCTTGCCCTGCTTGACGGCGGCGAGCATGCCCGTGCCGACACCGAAGATCAGGAAGATCACGGCAGCGCCCAGGGACAGGGAGATCGTGGTGGGGAAGCGGTCCAGGATGGTGTCCAGCACCGGCTCGCGGCTCTGGAAGGAGAAGCCCAGGCAGGGCGCGTCACAGTGCCCGAACGAGGAGTAGTCCCGCCCCACGAACAGGCCCTTGAGCCATTCCCAGTACTGCACGGGGAGCGGGTCGGAGATCGCCAGGTTCTTCTTCACCAACTCCAGGGTCTCCGGAGTGCAGACCTTGCCGCAGGCGATGCGGGCGGGGTCACGCGGAGCGGCGTAGAACAGGACGAACACCAGGGCACTGATGATCAGCAGGATCACCGCGGCGCCGAGGATCCGGCGGACGAGGAAGCGGAACATGGCAGTTGGGATTTCCTGACGGATGCCGTAGGGGGGTGAGACGGCGGGGCGGCACCTGGGCCGCCCCGCCTAGGGGGCCGTACGTCAGGCCTTGACGAAGGTCTTGTACAGCAGGGTCGCGGAGAAGTTCGGGTCGAACTGAGCGCCGCCGACCTTGTTTCCGTAGACGTAGAAGCGACGCTGGTACGTCTCCGGGATCATCGGGGCGACCTCCTCCATGATCCGCTTGTCGAGCGCGGCCCAGGCCTTGCCGGCCTCCTGCTGGTCCGGGATGACCGCGTTCTTCTTGATGCCCTCGTTGATCCAGTCGACGTCGGTCTGCGACACGTTGTTCTTGCCGTTTCCGATGGCGTCACCGTCGAGCAGCGGCTGGATCATGGTGTAGGCGGTCGGCCAGTCCGGGGACCAGCCGCCCCACATCACGTCGTAGCTGTTGTCGATCTGCTGGACCTGGTCGTAGTACGCCGTGGACTCCAGCGGCTTGATGACCGGGGTGAAGCCGGCCGCCTTCAGGGCGTTCTCGATGACGACCTTGGTCTTGTTGTAGGTCGGGTCGTTCGGGAAGGCGTAGACGATCTTCTGGCCGAGCTTGCCGGCCTCCTTCAGCAGCTTCTTCGCGGCCTCGGGGTCACCCTGCGGCTTCTTCGACTTGTTGTACGGGTCGGTCTTCTGGTAGCCGATGATGTCGGGGCTGAGGACCGAGGTGGCGAAGTCACCGGCGGACGGGCCGCCGTAGATCTGCCGGATCTGCTGCAGCGGCCAGGCGTGGATGAGGGCCTGGCGGACCTTCAGGTCCGTGACGCGCTTGGTGTTGATCCAGTAGAAGTAGGTGCCGGTCAGCAGGCCGTTGAAGGTGCGCTTCTTCAGGTCGGGGTCGGTGAGGACCTTCTGGATGCGCTCGGCGGGCACGCCCTTGTAGATGGAGACGCCGTAGGCGTCGTTGCCCTGGGAGGCGATGAGGCGGTCGACGCCGTCCAGCGTCTCGACACCGAAGGTGAACTCGAAGCCGTCCGGGTAGGCGTTGCGGATCGAGTCGGTCTTCGGGTCCCAGTGCTTGTTGCGGATCAGCACCATCGACTTGTCGGTGGTGTGGGCCTTGATCTTGTACGGGCCGGAGGCGACCGGCTTCTTGTCGTACTTCTCCTTGGTGTCCAGCTTCACCGGCACCGCGGCGTAGGAGTGCATGGCCAGGGTGAAGTTGAAGTCCGGCTTCGACTCGGCCAGTTTGAAGGTGATCGTCCGCTTCGCCTTGTCGGTGACGATCGAGTCGAGGTGCTTGCCCTTGTACGGGCCCTCGTACGCGTCACGCCACTTGCCGCCCTTGCCGGTCAGCGCGCGCTGGGCGTAGTCGGCGCCCTCGGTGACGAACGGCGCCCAGGCGCGCTCGAAGCCGTGGCGGACGTCCTCGACGGTCAGCTCGCTGCCGTCCTCCCACTTCAGACCCTCCTTCAGCGTGAAGGTCCAGGTCTTGTTGTCGTCGGAGGCCTTGCCGGTGTCGGTGGCCAGGTCGCCGACCAGCTTCTGCTTGCCGGACGCGTCGATCTTGTAGCCGGTCAGGCAGCGGTGCAGCAGCAGCGCGACGGTGGAGTTGTACGCGTAGTAGATGCGCTGCGGGTCGAGGTGGGAGAAGTCGTCCGGGGCCAGGCCGTAGATCGTGCCGCCCGTCTTCGCGCCGGGGATCTCCGGGGCCGGGCCGGTGGAGTCGGCCGCGGTGCCGACGGTGACCGAGGCACCGGTGTACTCCGTGGCGCCGGCACTCGGGGTGCCGCCGCCGCTGCCCGCGTCACCGCTGCTGCACGCGGACAGCACCGTCGAGCCCGCGGCCGCGACAGAGGTGGCGATCAGGAAGTTTCTGCGGGAAAAGGACATGGCTGGCCTGTTCTGCTGAAGGAACGAAGTGGTGCTGGACCCCGGCCGGGCCCCGTCGCCGTGGCCGGGGATGACGCGTCAGCGCTTGGTCTTGGGGTCCAGGGCGTCGCGGACCGAGTCGCCGAGGAGGTTGAAGGCGACGACGAAGATCACCATGGACAGGCCCGGGAAGAGCATGAAGGTGATGTCGTCCTGGTAGTACTTGGCGCCGTTCTGGATCATCACGCCCCAGTCGGGGGTGGGATCCGTGAGGCCGACGCCGACGAAGGCGAGGCCCGCTTCCGCCGTGACGTACGTGGGGAGCAGAAGCGTGGACTGGATCAGGATCGGCGTCCAGAGGTTGGGCAGCAGTTCCTTGAAGATGATCCGCGCCGGAGAGGCGCCGGTGACCTTGGCCGCCTCGACGAACTCCCGCTCGCGCAGGGCGAGGACCTCGCCGCGCAGCAGACGGGCGATGGAGGCCCAGCCGAAGGCCGTCATCACGAGGATGAGGCTGGTGACGGTCAGCCAGACCGGGGTGTTCTCCTCGGGCGAGACGAAGATCGCCATGACCACCGGCCAGAAGGCGATGAAGAAGAGGGTCTGCGGGAACGCCAGCAGGATGTCGATCACGCGGCCGACGAGGTAGTCCGTCTTGCCACCCAGGTAGCCGGCGGTGATGCCGACGACGACGCCGAGCAGGGTCGTCAGCAGGGCGGCCACCGCCGCGATCAGCAGCGAGTTGCGGATGCCGTAGAGCAGGAAGGTGAAGACGTCCCGGCCGAGCTGCGGCTCGATGCCGAACCAGAAGTCGGAGCTGATGCCGCCGTTGGGCTTGATCGGGAAGTTGAACTCGTTCAGCAGTCCCGGGATGTTCATGCCGTAGGTCGTGTACGGGTCCTTGCCGTACAGCTTGGCTATGAGCGGCGCGAGGATGCCGATGGCGAAGAAGAAGATCACTACAAAGGCGGATATGACGCCCGTCCGGTCCCGCTTGAAGCGGGTCCAGGCCAGCCGTCCCGGAGAGCGGCTTTCGCTGCCCTTGGGGGTGCCGAGCTTCGCCGGTGCGGCGCTGTCTTCGTCGGTCACCTCAAGTGGGGTGGCCGGGGAAGGGGTTGCGGGGGTCATGATGCTCCGTGCCTTGTGGGTCAAGGCTCCGCAGGGCGCTCCCCTACGGGCTACGCCGGACTTTTTCAACGCAATTCATTCAAGGTCAATAAATTCTCGACCGCCTTGGTTGTCTCTTTACCTTCTTTGCTCTCCCTTGATCATTCCGTAGCTACGCGGGTAGCGCGCCGTAATCAATCCGTGCTTCACATCGGACCAATTGGGCGAAACGGGCAAGGAGTTCGATATGCGGACGGTGGAGTGTCGAAATGCGTACATCGCCGCGTCCCAATCCAACGTTTCCGCATCGTTACGCGAAGATCTATTGCGCTTGACTCTCAAGATCATCAGGGCGGCGGGCGGACCCTGCCTGCATTCGGATGACGTGTCCCGCTAAAGGTGGCCCAATCGGGCGGTGTGCGTGAAGCATGCGCGGTATGTGTCGATATGACCGTTGATCGAGCCGGGCGCACGGAGGAGGCACGCCATGCGGGGAAGCGCGCATGCCCGATGGGCCGCCGGCGCGGTGACGATGGCACTGGCGGCCACGGCCTGCGGGGTCGGCGGAGCGGCCGGCGGCGCCGTGCTCAGTTCCTCCTGGGGCGATCCGCAGAACCCGCTGGAGCCCGCCAACACCAACGAGGTGCAGGGCGGCAAGGTCCTCGACATGATCTTCCGCGGGCTGAAGAAGTACGACCCGAGGACCGGCCGGGCCCAGAACTGGCTCGCCCGGTCCATCGAGACCGAGGACTCGCGGAACTTCACCATCCGGATCAAGGACGGCTGGACCTTCTCCAACGGGGAGAAGGTGACCGCCCGGTCCTTCGTGGACGCCTGGAACTACGGGGCGAGTCTGCGCAACAACCAGAAGAACGCCTACTTCTTCGGCTACATCGACGGCTACGACCAGGTCCACCCCGACAGCGGCGGGCAGCGCGCCGACACACTCTCCGGGCTGAAGGTCGTCGACGACCACACCTTCACCGTCCGGCTCAACCAGAAGTTCTCAGGCTTCCCCGACACCCTCGGCTACGCCGCCTTCGCCCCACTGCCCCGGCTGTTCTTCACCGACCACGCGGCCTGGGTGAGGAAGCCGGTCGGCAACGGCCCGTACGCCATCGCGTCCTACACGAAGGGCGCGCAGATGTACCTGAGGAAGTGGGACGGCTACCCGGGCCCGGACAAGGCGCGCAACGACGGCGTGACCCTCCTCGTCTACACCGACAGCAACACCGCCTACACCGACCTCCTGGCCGGCAACCTCGACCTCGTGGACGACATCCCCGCCGCCCAGCTGAAGAACGTCAAGGGGGACCTCGGCGACCGCTACATCAACACCCCGGCCGGCATCCTCCAGACCCTCGCCTTCCCCTTCTACGACAAGGCCTGGAACAGACCGGGCATGGAGAAGGTCCGCACCGGTCTGTCCATGGCGATCAACCGCGGGCAGATCACCGACACGATCTTCCGCAAGACCAGGACCCCGGCCACCGACTGGACCTCCCCGGTCCTCGGCACGGCCGGCGGCTACAAGGCCGGACTGTGCGGCACGGCCTGCGACTACGACCCCGTCCGGGCGAGGGAGCTGATCAAGGAGGGCGGCGGGATCCCCGGCGGCCGGCTGAGGATCACGTACAACGCGGACACCGGCTCGCACAAGGAATGGATCGACGCGGTGTGCAACTCCGTCAACAACGCGCTCGGCGACGACAAGGCCTGCGTCGGCAACCCGGTCGGCACCTTCGCCGACTTCCGCAACCAGCTCGGGCGGCACAAGATGACCGGCCCGTTCCGCGCGGGCTGGCAGATGGACTACCCGCTCATCCAGAACTTCCTCCAGCCGCTCTACTACACGGGCGCGTCCTCCAACGACGGCAAGTGGTCCAACAAGGACTTCGACCGGCTCGTGAACCGGGCCAACGCGGAGACGGACACCGCCAAGGCGGTCTCCCTCTTCCAGAAGGCCGAGGAGGTGGTGCGCGACCACATGGCCGCCATCCCGCTCTGGTACCAGAACGGCAGCGCCGGTTACTCCGACCGGCTGTCCCACGTGGCGCTCAACCCCTTCAGCGTGCCCGTCTACAACGAGATCAAGGTCGGCTGAGCCGCCGTGGGACGCTATGTCGCCCGGCGACTGCTCCAGATGGTCCCGGTCTTCGTCGGGGCCACGCTGCTGATCTTCCTGATGGTGAACGTGATGGGCGACCCCATCGCCGGCCTGTGCGGGGAGCGGGCCTGCGACCCGGCGACGGCCGCCCAGCTGAGGAAGGAGTTCGGCCTCGACAAGCCGTTGTGGCAGCAGTACCTGACCTACATGGGGAACGTCTTCACCGGAGACTTCGGTACGGCGTTCAACGGTCAGCCGGTGACCGAGCTGATGGCGACGGCGTTCCCGGTCACCGTCCGGCTGACCGTCGTGGCCGTCCTCTTCGAGATCGTCATCGGCATCACGCTGGGCGTCGTGACCGGGCTCAGGCGCGGCCGGCCCGTCGACACCGGGGTGCTGCTGGCCACCCTGGTCGTGATCTCCGTCCCGACCTTCGTCACCGGCCTGCTGCTCCAGCTGCTGCTCGGCATCAGATGGCAGTGGATCAAACCATCGGTCCGCAGCGGCACCTTCGACGAGCTGATCGTGCCCGGCCTGGTCCTCGCCTCCGTCTCGCTCGCCTACGTCACCCGGCTGACCCGCACCTCCATCGCCGAGAACAAGCGGTCCGACTACGTCCGCACGGCGATCGCCAAGGGCCTGCCCCGGCGCCGGGTCATCACCCGGCACCTGCTGCGCAACTCCCTCATCCCCGTGGTCACCTTCATCGGCACCGACATCGGCGCGCTGATGGGCGGCGCGATCGTCACCGAGCGGATCTTCAACATCCACGGTGTCGGCTACCAGCTCTACCAGGGCGTCCTGCGCCAGAACACCCAGACGGTCGTCGGCTTCGTGACCGTGCTCGTCCTCGTCTTCCTGGTCGCCAACCTGCTCGTGGACCTGCTGTACGCCGTACTCGACCCGAGGATCCGCTATGCCTGAGCAGCCGTACGAGCCCGAGCGCGCGATCGCCGGCACCGGCATGGGCGGCGCGATGGACCTCGCGGCGAGCGAGGCGACCACGCTGGAGGGGACACCCGGCGGACCGGAGGGCACCGGGCCGGCGGGGCCGCATCCGTCAGCCGCCTCCGGCGGACGGGCGCGCTCGCTCTGGTCCGACGCCTGGCGGGACCTGCGCCGCAACCCGGTCTTCCTCCTCTCCGCCCTGATCATCCTCTTCCTCGTCCTCATCTCCCTGTGGCCCTCGGCGATCGCCTCCGGCAGCCCCCTGACGTGCGACCTGGCCAGGGCCCAGGACGGCCCGGGCCCGGGCGCGCCGTTCGGGTACGACGGCCAGGGCTGCAACGTCTACACACGGACCGTCTACGGCGCCCGTACGTCCGTCACGGTCGGCCTGTGCGCCACGCTCGGGGTGGCCCTGTTCGGGTCGGTGCTCGGCGGTCTCGCGGGCTACTTCGGCGGTGTCTGGGACGCGGTGCTCTCCCGGATCACCGACATCGTCTTCGCCATCCCGGTCGTCCTCGGCGGTCTCGTCCTCCTCTCCGTGGTGACCTCCACTACGGTCTGGCCGGTCATCGGGTTCATGGTGCTGCTCGGCTGGCCGCAGATCTCCCGCATCGCGCGCGGCTCGGTCATCACCGCCAAACAGCACGACTACGTCCAGGCCGCCCGCGCCCTCGGCGCCTCCGACACCCGCATCCTGCTCCGGCACATCGCCCCGAACGCCGTGGCCCCGGTCATCGTCGTCGCCACCATCGCGCTCGGCACCTACATCGCCCTGGAGGCGACCCTGTCCTACCTCGGCGTCGGCCTCAAACCGCCCAGCGTCTCCTGGGGCATCGACATCTCCGCCGCCTCCCCCTACATCCGCAACGCCCCGCACGCCCTCCTGTGGCCCTCCGGCGCACTCGCGGTCACCGTCCTGGCCTTCATCATGCTCGGCGACGCGGTCCGCGACGCCCTCGACCCGAAGCTGAGGTGACGGCGGGCGTGCTGCGGGAAGGGCGAAGCGCGGGCGGCGGGTCCGGGGCCGGGGGCCGGGGCCGGTGCGGGGGCGGCCGGGCCGGGGGCGGTGGTGCGGGCGTGCACCCGGCTGTGCTCCCCGGGCGCGTCGGGGGTGCCGGCGCCGGCTTCGGTGTGTTCGGTGACGTGGTTCGTGCTGCTCTCTGCGCGGGGTCGAGGTGATGGCGGGCATGCTGCTCGACGTGCGGGATCTGTGGGTGGAGTTCCGGACGCGGGACGGTGTCTCGCATGCCGTCAACGGGGTCGGGTTCGGGGTGGACGCGGGGGAGACGCTGGCCGTGCTCGGGGAGTCCGGGTCGGGGAAGTCCGTCACCGCGCAGGCCGTGATGGGCATCCTGGACACGCCGCCGGCCCGGATCACGGGCGGGCGGATCCTGTTCCAGGGGCGGGACCTGCTGACGCTGAAGGGGGAGGAGCGGCGGAGGATCCGGGGTGCCGGGATGGCGATGATCTTCCAGGACGCGCTGTCCGCCCTCAACCCCGTCATGACGGTCGGCGACCAGCTGGGCGAGATGTTCGTCGTCCACCGGGGCATGTCGCGGAAGGACGCCCGGGCCAGGGCCGTCGAGCTGATGGAGCGGGTGCGCATCCCGGCCGCCGCCCAGCGGGTGCGGGACTACCCCCACCAGTTCTCCGGCGGCATGCGCCAGCGCATCATGATCGCCATGGCGCTGGCCCTGGAACCGGCGCTCATCATCGCCGACGAGCCGACCACCGCCCTGGACGTCACGGTCCAGGCCCAGGTCATGGACCTGCTCGCGGAGTTGCAGCGCGAGTACCGCATGGGGCTGATCCTGATCACCCACGACCTGGGCGTCGTCGCGGACGTCGCCGACCGGATCGCGGTGATGTACGCGGGGAGGATCGTCGAGTCCGCGCCCGTGCACGACATCTACAAGGCACCGGCCCACCCCTACACCCGCGGCCTGCTGGACTCCATCCCCCGCCTGGACCAGAAGGGACAGCAGCTCTACGCCATCAAGGGCCTCCCGCCGAACCTGACCCGCATCCCGCCCGGCTGCTCCTTCCACCCCCGCTGCCCGCTCGCCCGGGACGTGTGCCGCACCGACGAGCCCCCGCTGTACCAGGTGGACGAGGACCGGGGCAGCGCCTGCCACTTCTGGAGGGAGTGCCTGCATGACCACGACCACTGAGCCGATCCTGGAGGTCAGCGGCCTGGTGAAGCACTACCCCCTCACCCGGGGCGTCCTCTTCAAGAAGCAGATCGGCGCGGTGAGGGCCGTGGACGGCGTCGACTTCACCCTCGGCCGGGGCGAGACCCTGGGCATCGTCGGCGAGTCGGGCTGCGGCAAGTCGACGGTCGCGAGACTGCTCTGCAACCTGGAGCGCCCGACGGCCGGCTCCATCCGGTTCAAGGGCGAGGACATCACCCGGCTGTCCGGCCGCGCCCTGAAGGCCGTACGCCGGAACATCCAGATGGTCTTCCAGGACCCGTACACCTCCCTCAACCCGCGCATGACGGTGGGGGACATCGTCGGCGAGCCGTACGACATCCACCCGGAGGCGGCCCCCAAGGGCGACCGGCGCCGCCGGGTGCGGGAGCTGCTGGACGTGGTCGGCCTCGACCCGGAGTACGTCAACCGCTACCCGCACCAGTTCTCCGGCGGCCAGCGCCAGCGCATCGGCATCGCCCGGGGCCTCGCGCTGCGCCCCGAGGTCATCGTGGCCGACGAACCGGTCTCCGCGCTGGACGTCTCGGTCCAGGCCCAGGTGATCAACCTGCTGGACCGGCTCCAGGAGGAGTTCGAGCTGTCGTACGTCTTCATCGCGCACGACCTGTCGATCGTCCGGCACATCTCGGACCGGGTCGCGGTGATGTACCTGGGGCGGATCGTGGAGACCGGCCGCGACAGCGAGATCTACGACCATCCGACCCACCCCTACACCCAGGCCCTGCTCTCCGCGGTGCCCGTGCCCGACCCCGACGCCCGCGACCGCCGGGAGCGGATCATCCTCGCCGGTGACGTGCCCTCCCCGGCGGACATCCCCTCCGGCTGCCGCTTCCGCACCCGCTGCTGGAAGGCGCAGGAGCGCTGCGTCCGGGAGGTCCCGGCGCTGGCGGTCCCCGCCGCCTTCCGCGATTCCTCGGGCCCGGCGGCCCACCCCTCGGCGTGCCACTTCGCGGAGGAGCGGCAGGTCGTACCGCCGAAGGAGGCGCAGCCGAACGGCAACGGGCCGGGGTGACATGGCGCACCCCGGCCCGTTCACGGCACCCGCACGGCCGTACGCTGATCAGCCTCCCGTGTCCGTATATCGGTACCGCTTCCGTGAAGTTGCCTGCGTGTTAACGGAGTTCACGCCTGCCCGCCCGGCCGGGGGAGGGAGCGCCGGAGGAAGTCCAGCTGGAGCAGGAGCAGGTTCTGCGCGACCGTCTCCTGCGGGGTCATGTGGGTCACCCCGGACAGGGGCAGCACCTCGTGCGGGCGGCCGGCGGCCAGCAGGGCGGAGGACAGGCGCAGCGAGTGGGCGACGACCACGTTGTCGTCCGCCAGCCCGTGGATGACCATCATCGGGCGGTGCGGCTCGGCCGGGTCGACCAGGCCCGCGTCGTCGATCACCGAGTTGCGGCGGTAGACCTCCGGCTGCTTGTTCGGGTCGCCGAGGTAGCGCTCCTGGTAGTGGGTGTCGTACAGCCTGAGGTCGGTGACCGGCGCGCCGACCACCGCCGCGTGGAAGACGTCCGGGCGGCGCAGCACCGCCAGCGCCGCCAGATAGCCGCCGAAGGACCAGCCCCGGATCGCCACCCGGCTGAGGTCCAGCGGGTACCGCTCGGCGAGCGCGTGCAGGGCGTCGACCTGGTCCTGGAGCACGACGTCCGCCAGGTCGTCCCGGATCGACTTCTCCCAGGCCGGCGAACGGCCCGGGGTGCCCCGGCCGTCGGCGACGACCACCGCGAAGCCCTGGTCGGCGAACCACTGGGAGGTCAGGTGGGCGTTGTGCGCGGCGACCACCCGCTGGCCGTGCGGACCGCCGTAGGGGTCCATGAGGACCGGCAGGGGAGTGTCACCGGGGTAGTCCCGTGGCATAAGCACGGCGCACGGAATTCGGCGTGCGCCCCCCTGGGTGAGGGCCACCCGCGGGGACAAACCAGGATCTTCGGCGTACGACCGGACAGTGGCCGTCAGTTTCCCGTCACACAGCACCTGGACCCGGGAGCCCGGCCGGTCCAGTGCGGCGGACACCAGGACGGTCACGCTCCCGGAGCGCACCGCCGAGTGCACACCGGGCTCCTGCGACAGGCGCTCCACGCCCAGCTCGTTCACCCGGTACACATGGACTTCGCCAATTTCCGGCGCCTCGGCCTCCGGACCGGAGGAGGCGGAAACCAGTACGTCCTCCGGACCCACGTCCACAACGGCACGAATGTGCAACTGTCCGCTGGTCAAGGGCCGTTCGCCGACCGTCAGCACCCGTGCGCCGCCCTCGTCCGCGATGCGGACAAGCTGCCCGGAGGGGCTCCAGCAGGGCACACCGGCGAACAGTTCCAGCCAAGTTGGATCTTCATCGGCGTGCACCATCCGCGTGGCCCCGGAATCCGGGTCCACCGCCAGGAACAGCTGGCTGCGCTGGTCCCGCGCCTGCACCAGCAGTAGCGGCGCACCCGCCTCTGACCAGTGCACACGCGCCAGATAGGGATAGCGCGTCCGGTCCCAGACCACCTCCGTCCGGGCCCCGTCCAGCCCCTGGACGAACAGCCGTACGTCCGCGTTCGGGGTGCCCGCCGCCGGGTACCGGATGTTGAGTGGCTCACGCTCCGGCCGGGCCGGATCCGCGATCCACCACCGCCGTACCGGCGTGTCGTCCACGCGCGCCACGAGCAGCCGGTCCGACCCCGGCGCCCACCAGAACCCCCGCGAACGCCCCATCTCCTCGGCCGCGATGAATTCCGCGAGACCGTAGGAGACGTCCGCCGACTCCGGCTCGGCCAGCGCCCGGTCGCCGTCCCCCTCGGCGCCCACCACCCTGAGCGCGCCCCGCGCGACGTACGCGATGTGCCGCCCGTCGGGCGACGGACGCGGGTCGATCACCGGCCCGGTGACGGGGAGTTCACGCGCCGTACCGGCCCGCAGCTCCGCCGTGAAAAGCCGCCCTGACAAGGCGAAAGCCGCCAACTCCACGGAACTGTCAGTGGCATAGGCGACGATGCCGGCGCCGCCCTCCCGGCTGCGCTCACGCCGTGCCCGCTCCTCGGCCGAGAGCTCTTCGGAGGCGCCCTGGAGGAGCACGCGCGGGTCGGCCGCGAGGCGCTCCGCGCCCCCCGGAAGATCCAGTACCCACAGGGAGTTGGCCCGGTCGGTGCCGGAGCCGGAACGCAGGAACGCGACACGCGAACCGTCGGGCGCCACGGTGAACGCACGCGGCGCGCCGAGCGTGAACCGCTGGGTCCGGGCGTGCCGACGGGGGAAGGAGTCAGCCTCGGTCGTCATACTCCGACCATATTGGCCATGCGCCCCCTTGTGCGGCCGTGCGCCGACCGATGCGCGAGTACGGATAGTTATGATCACTACCGCAGAGTGGGTATGAACCTGCTGGCGTCTGCATGGATTTGCTCAACTGATCTAGAACCCGCGTCCCTGGGATCTTTGGAGGTGAGCCGCCGTGGCACTCTCGATTTCGGCGGTGGTGCTGCTGGCGATCATCGTCTTCCTGCTGATCAAGAAGTCAGGGTTGAAGGGCGGCCATGCGGTCGTCTGCATCCTGCTCGGCTTCTACCTCGCCTCCTCGACCGTCGCTCCCACGATCAGCGAGCTGACGACCAACGTCGCCAGCATGATCGGCAGCATCAAGTTCTGACGGCCGCCGTCCCGGGGACCGTCATGGGGACCTCGTAGGCTGGTCCCCATGACGGAACTGTCCTCCCGGCGGCTTCTCCTGGTGCACGCGCATCCGGACGACGAGTCGATCAACAACGGTGCGACCATGGCCAGGTACGCGGCCGAGGGTGCCCATGTGACGCTGGTCACCTGCACCCTGGGGGAGCGGGGCGAGGTCATCCCGCCGGAGCTGCGGCATCTGACGGGCCCCGCGCTGGGCGCGCACCGGCGTGGTGAGCTGGCCGCGGCCGCCGCCGCGCTCGGGGTCACCGACGTCCGGCTGCTCGGCGGCGCCGGGCGGTACGGCGACTCCGGGATGATGGGCCTGGCCGACAACGACGACCCCGGCTGCTTCTGGCAGGCCGACGTGGACGAGGCCGCCGGCCTGCTCGCCGAGGTGATCCTTGAGGTCCGCCCGCAGGTCGTCGTGACGTACGACGACAACGGCGGCTACGGCCACCCGGACCACATCCAGGCCCACCGCGTCGCCATGCGCGCGGTCGACCTCGCGGCCGACCGCGGCCACCGGATCGCCAAGGTGTACTGGAACCGCGTCCCGCGCTCCGTCGCCGAGGCCGCCTTCGCCCGCCTCCAGGACGAGCTGTCCGCACTGCCGTTCGACAAGAGTGCCGGCCTGGAGGACGTACCCGGCGTCGTGGCCGACGAGCGGATCACCACCGCGGTCGACGGCACCGCCCACGCCGCCGCCAAGGCCGCCGCGATGCGCGCCCACGCCACCCAGATCGAGGTGGCCGAGCCGTACTTCGCGCTCTCCAACGCACTCGCCCAGCCGCTGTTCACCACCGAGTACTACGAGTTGGTGCGCGGCCCGGGACAGCGCGGGGAGACCGACCTGTTCGCCGGCCTCGGCCTCGGGGAGGCGTCGTGAGCAACGGCGGAAACGGTTCCCTGCTCGCCCAGCCGCTGCGCCCGCCCTCCGCCGGACGGGCCCTCGCCCACCTCGGCCTGTTCCTGCTCGGCGCGGTCACGGGTCTCGCCGGGGCCCTGGTGCAGGCCGCCTGGTTCCCCGGCGGGCTGCTGCTCGCCCTCGCGGGCGCCGCCGGGCTGTTCCTCGGCGGGGGATACGCCACCGGGGGCCGGGGCGGGGCGGTCGCGCCGGCGGCGGGCTGGATCGTCGCCGTCATCCTGCTGACCACCACGCGCCCGGAGGGCGACTTCCTGTTCGGCGCGGGCGGCGGCTCCTATCTCTTCCTGCTCGGCGGCATGGCCCTCGCTGTGATCTGTGCCACCGTTGGCGCCGGGCGGCAACCTCGCGGCGACTCCGCCCGACTTGGCAAGTGACGTACCACTTCGCCGTGCGGCGCACGTGCGAGTCCGGTGTGGGTTTCCTCAGCGGTCATGGGATAAGCGCCATAAGTGGCCAGTATGGTGGTGCGCGCCGCCGAGCCGCCCGCAGTGGTCGTACGGGCGGTGGAGCCAACTGGGAGAACCTGCCTTGAGTCGTGAAACTGACACTCCGTCCTCCGGGCCCAACGGGCGCGGCGGAGCCGCATATCCCTCCGGCACGCCGCCGTACGGGACCCCTTTGGCTTCCGACGACGGTACGAACGCGGGCCGTTCGGGCACGCGCCCGGAGGAGAAGAAGACCGAGACCACGCTGACGACCCGGATCCGGATCAACATCCCCGGGTCCCGGCCCATCCCGCCGGTCGTCGTGCGCAAGCCGGTCGGGGACGGCGAGGGCTCCGGGGACGAGGCGCCCGCCGCCGAGCCGCGGCCCGCCGCCGACCGGACACCCGCCGCTGCCGCCGCCGAGGCCCCGGCCGAGTCCGGCGCCCAGGCGGAGGAGAAGACCAGCGACTGGTTCGCGCCCCGCAAGTCCTCGGCCCCCAAGGGCGGTCCGGGCGGCGGCGGCACGAACGGTGCCGGGATCCCCGGCGGTTCCGCCGCGCCTTCCGCGCCCGCCGCGTCTTCCGGCGTGTCGGGCGGCCGTACGGGTGGTCCGAAAGCGTCCGGCGCCGCCGGTACCACCGGCGCGCGACCCGGCGGCGGCCGTCCCGGCGGTGTGGTCGGCTCCATGAGCGTGCCGGGCGGCTCCCGCTCCGGCGGTTCGAACGGCAAGGGCCTGCCCGGCGCCACCGGCGGCCCCGTCGCCCCGGGACACGGCGGCGGCACCGGCTCCTTCGACGTGACCGAGGCGCTGACCGCGGGCCCGCTGGGCGGCGGCTCCCGCCCCGGCTCCGCGGGCTCCGGCGAGCCCCGCCGGGACGACCTGCCGTACTTCGCGGAAGGCCACCCGGACGGCGCCGGCCAGGACGGCTTCGGCACCGGCACGCCGGGCACCGGCGGCCAGGACGGCTTCGGCGGTCAGGACGGCTTCGGGGGCGGCGCGGGCGGTGCGCACGGGCGCGACGGCTTCGCCGGTGCCGCGGGCGGTGCCCACGGGCACGGCGGCCCCGGCGGCGCCAGCGGCTTCAACGGGCCCGGCGGCCTCGGCGGCCCCGGCGGCCCGCAGGGCCCGGCCGGTCCCACCGGCGGCCCGGTCACCGGCGACGGCACCCTCGTCCCGCCGGCCGCCGGCGGCGGCCTCGGCACGGGGCCGGGCGAGCCCTTCGACGGCCCCGCGGGCGCCGGCTTCCCCGGCCGGAGCACCCCGCCGGCCCGCAGCGCCCTCTCCGACATCGCCGACCTCGACGGCCCGGCCGGCGGTCCCGGCGCCGGTCCCGCGGGCCGCGGTCCCGGTGGCGGCCTCAGCGACGACACCGCGATCCTCACCCCGCAGAAGCCGGCCCCGGAGCCCGGCGCGCCCGGCTACCGTTCCCCGGCCGCCGACAACGTCTCCGGGCACACCGTCACCAGCGGTATCCCGGTCGTCCCGAACGCGGACAAGCCCCCCTTCGGCACCCACCCCGGCGGCCCGGCGGCACCCGCCGCGCCCAAGCCGGAGCAGGCCGCCGCGCCCAAGGCGGCGGCCAAGCCGAAGAAGAAGGGCCGCAGCAAGCTGATGCTGCTCGCCGTCGGCGTGGTCGTCGTCGCGGGCGGTGCCTACGGCGCCGGGCTGCTGATGAACCACACCGACGTGCCCAAGGGCACCACCGTGCTCGGCGTCGACATCGGCGGCGGCACCCGTGACGACGCCGTCAAGAAGCTGGACGACGCCTTCGGCAGCCGGGTGGACAAGCCGCTGAAGCTGTCCGTGGGCGGCAGGACGGTCAGCCTCGCGCCGGGGAACGCGGGCCTCCAGTTCGACTACCAGGCCACGGTGAGCGAGGCCGCGAAGAGCGACTACAACCCGGTCCACGTCGTCGGCTCGCTCTTCGGGCAGAAGCGCGTGGTCGAGCCGGTCATGCCGGTCGACGAGGAGAAGCTGCAGGCCGCCCTCCAGCAGGCCGGCGGCGGCTCCGGCTCGGTCACCGACGGCACCATCACGTTCCGGTCCGGCAAGGCCGTGGCCGTCTACGGCAAGGCGGGCAAGGCCATCGACGCCGGCCGCGCGACCGACGCGGTCGAGCAGGCCTACCGCACGCTGGTGGAGACGGACACCGCGACCCCGGTCACCGTGCCGACCACCACCAAGCAGCCGACGGTGTCGAACGCCGAGGTCGACCGGATGATGAACGACTTCGCGAAGCCCGCGATGTCCGGCCTCGTCCGGGTGCAGACCGACGCGGCACACAGCATCCCGTTCGGCCCGGTGTCCCTGCCGAAGATCATCAGTTTCAAGGCGGTCGACGGCAAGCTCGTGGACACGTACGACCTGAAGGCGCTCAAGGAGGCCTACGGCAGCACCTTCGACGGCGTGCAGGTCCAGACCGCGACCGGGAAGCGCGGTGTGCTGCCGCAGGACGTGGTCGCCGCCCTGCGGAAGGCGCTGCGCGGCAAGACGGCGGCCGAGCGGGTCGGGGTCATCGACACCAACCCCAGTTAGCCGGCTGTTCCAGGGGGCGCCCTCCCACGGGGGGCGCCCCCTCGGCGTATCCGTCACCGGATCCGCGTGACATCTGTCATCCGGGAGTCAGGACCGCCGGCACTGCCGGGTCCACGGCCCTCCCGGCCAGCATGGACGCATGACGACGACAGCGGCACCGGCCACCACCACCCCGGTGGTCGGGTTCGACCAGGTGACCAAGACGTACGGGAGCGTGCGGGCCGTCGACGGCCTCTCGCTCCGGCTGTACCCGGGCGAGACCGTCGCCCTCCTCGGCCCGAACGGGGCCGGCAAGTCCACCACCCTGGACCTGCTCCTCGGGCTCAAGCACGCCGACAGCGGCTCGGTGAGCCTGTTCGGCACCGGCCCGCGCGAGGCGATCGTCGCCGGGCGGGTCGGTGCCATGCTGCAGAGCGGCGGGCTGATGGACGGGGTCACCGTCGCCGAACTGGTCAAGCTGGCCTGCTCGCTGCACCCGCGGCCGTACCCGGTGTCCGAGGTGCTGGCCCGCGCGGGCATCGCCCAGATCGCCGACCGCAAGGTGGACAAGCTCTCCGGCGGCCAGGCCCAGCGGGTGCGGTTCGCCCTCGCCACCGCCGGCGACAGCGACCTGATCATCCTGGACGAGCCGACCACCGGCATGGACGTCTCCGCCCGCCAGGCCTTCTGGGCCACCATGCGGGAACAGGCCGACCGGGGCCGTACGGTCCTGTTCGCCACCCACTACCTGGAAGAGGCCGACGCCATCGCCGACCGGGTCCTGGTGCTGCACCGCGGCCGGCTCCTCGCCGACGGCACGGCCGCCGAGATCAAGGCGAAGGCGGGCGCCCGGCGGATCTCCTTCGACCTGGAGGGCGAGATCGACCAGGACGCCCTGCGCGGACTGCCCTTCCTCACCTCCATCGACGTGTCCGGCCAGACCGTCCGCATCCAGTCCGCCGACGCCGACGCCACCGTGCACGCCCTGTACGGCCTCGGCCTGTACCCCCGCAATCTCGAAGTCGCCGGGCTCGGTCTGGAGCAGGCCTTCGTCGCCATCACGGAGGCCGAGGAGGCCCGGCAGTCATGAACGCCCTCATCAAGCTGGAACTGGCCCGCGCCCTGAGGAACAAGAAGTTCTTGTTCTTCTCGGTGCTCTACCCCTCGATCATCTACCTGATCTTCTCCAGCGGCGCCGGCTCGGCCGGGAGGGTCGACGGCAGCGACCTGACCGTGGCCACCTACCTGATGGTCTCCATGGCCTCCTTCGGTGCCCTGACCGCCGTCCTGATGGGCAACAGCGAGCGCATCGCCAAGGAACGCGAGAGCGGCTGGGTACGGCAGCTGCGGCTGACCCCGCTGCCCGGACGCGGCTACGTCCTCGCCAAGACCGCGAGCGCCGCCGTGGTGAGCCTGCCGGCCATCGTCGTGGTGTTCGCCGTCGCCGCCGGGATCAAGCACGTACGCCTGGACGCCTGGCAGTGGCTCGCCCTCACCGGGGTCATCTGGGCCGGCAGCCTCGTCTTCGCCGCGCTCGGCGTCGCCATCGGCTACCTCGCCTCCGGGGACGCGGTCCGCCCGATCACGATGATCGTCTACTTCGGTCTGTCGCTCCTCGGCGGCCTGTGGATGCCGTCCACGAGCTTCCCGCAGTGGCTCCAGGACATCGCCCAGTGGCTGCCCACCCACGCGTACGCTGCCCTGGGACGCGCGATCGAACAGAGCCAGGCCCCGCACGCCCAGGACATCGCCGTCCTCGCCGTCTCCTTCGTCCTTTTCGCGGGCGGCGCGGCCTGGCTGTACCGGAAGGACACGCTGAAAGCGTGAGCACGATGAGGGAAGACCCGCACACCGGGACGCCGAACCACGCGCCCGTGGGCTGGCCGCCCCGCAACCGGCGCGAGCTGCTGGTCAAGACGCTGTGGATCGGGGTCTGGCTGGTCTTCCTCAGCTCACCGGTCGAGGACCTGGTGAGCGGCGGGCACTCCACCGGCGCCACCGCGGCCGGGGCGGCCGGCCTCACCGTCTTCGTGGGGGTCTATCTGACGCTGGTCTTCCGCAACATAGGCCGGCCGTTCGCCCCGCGCGTGGTGCTCACCCTGGGCGGGATCCTCGGTGTGCTCGCCCCCGTCCTGGCGTACACCCTCGGCAGCGCCTGGCTGGGCCTGTTCGTCTACCTGTCGGTCGCGTGGGGAGCCACCCTGCCGCTGCGGGCGGCGTACTGGGCCATCCCGGCCTCCGCCGTGGTGATGTACCTGATCGGCATGCACTCCGACGAGAAGGAGGCGCGCGGTCTGGTCCTGCTGGTCCTCCTCATCGGGTTCGCGATGACGGGGATCGGCCAACTCGTCCGTACGACCATCGCGTTGCGCAAGGCACGGGCCACCGTCGCCCAGCTCGCCGCCAACGAGGAGCGGCTCCGGCTCGCCCGCGACCTGCACGACCTGCTCGGCCACTCGCTGTCGCTGATCACGCTGAAGAGCGAGCTGGCCGGCCGGATGCTGCCCGACCACCCCGACAAGGCGGCCCAGCAGGTCGCCGACATCGAACAGGTCAGCCGGCAGGCCCTGGTCGACGTCCGGGAGGCCGTCACCGGCTACCGGCGGCCCCGGCTCGCCGCCGAACTCGCCGGCGCCCAGGTCGCCCTGACCGCCGCCGGCGTCGTCGCCGAGACACCCGCCGAACCCGACCTCGACGGCGTCGAGGAGGACGCCGAGTCCGCGCTCGCCTGGGCGCTGCGCGAGGCGATCACCAACGTGGTCCGGCACAGCGGCGCCGACCGCTGCGTCATCCGGCTGCTGCGCCGCCAGACCCTGGACGGGCCGGTGCTCGAACTCTCCGTCGAGGACAACGGATCCGGCGGTTCCGGTACCGGCCCCGGCAACGGTCTGACCGGTCTGACCGAGCGGCTGGAGAAGGCCGGCGGCACCCTGGAGGCGGGCCGGTCCCGGCACGGGTTCCGGCTGCTCGCCCGCGTGCCCGCGGCCCCCGCGGCCGACGTAGGATCCGGGGCATGACGAGCACGATCAAGGTCCTTCTCGCCGAGGACCAGTCGATGGTCCGCGAGGCGCTGGCCGCGCTGCTCGGCCTGGAGGACGACATCGAGGTCGTCGCCCAGGTCGCGCGCGGCGACGAGGTGCTCGCGGCCGTCGGCGCGCACGGCGTGGACGTCGCGCTGCTCGACATCGAGATGCCCGGCTGCACCGGCATCGAGGCCTGCGCCCGGGTGCACCGGGAGTATCCGCAGGTCAAGCTGGTCGTCCTCACCACCTTCGGCCGGCCCGGCTATCTGCGCAGCGCCATGGAGGCGGGCGCCGACGCCTTCCTCGTCAAGGACGCACCGGCCGCCCAGCTCGCCGAGGCGATCCGCAAGGTGCTGACCGGCGAGCGGGTCATCGACCCCACGCTGGCCGCCGCCGCGCTCGCCGAGGGCGCGAACCCGCTCACCGAGCGCGAACGCGAGGTGCTCCGCGCGGCGGCCGACGGCTCCACCAACGCCGAACTGGCCCGCACCCTCCACCTCTCCCAGGGCACGGTCCGCAACTACCTGTCCACGGCGATCCAGAAACTGGCGGCACGCAACCGGGCGGAGGCGGTACGGATCGCCCGGGACAAGGGATGGCTCTGACCGGCAGGCTCAGTTGAGCTTGGCCCGAGCCGTCCCCGCCTCCTGCCGTACCTTCCGCGCCGCCGACTCGTCCACCACCTCGATCAGGTCGGCGTAGTACTCCAGTTCCTCGGCGCCCGCCACGAACTCCCCGCGCTGCACGAGCAGTTGCCCGCGTTCGTAGCGCAGCCGGGCCGGATGGGAGGGGACGAGCAGCGACAACTCCACGGCCCGCAGCGCGATGTCCGACCGCTCGGGCCGTGCCGCCGCCCAGGCCCGGATGTTGTTCAGGATGCGCTGGACGACCTCCAGCGGGGGTGCCGGCTCGAGCATCGAGGGGTGCAGCGGCGCACCCGTGGCACCCACCACCAGCAACTCGGCGTCCGTCCCGGTCAGCACCCGGCCGCCGTCGAAGGGGTCGGCCAGTACCTGTTCCGCCGCCGTCCCGAACCCGACCACGAAGTGCCCGGGCAGCGCCACCCCGTACACCGGAGCCCCCGCCCGGCGCGCGACCTCCAGCCACACCACCGACAGCATGATCGGCAGCCCGCGCCGCCGCCGCAGCACCTCGTGCAGCAGGGAGGACTCCAGGCGCTGGTAGTCGCCCGGCGTGCCGTGGAACCCGTAGCGGGTGCCGAGCAGCCGGCTCACGGCCTGCGCCCATGCGCCCGGCCCGCCCGGCCGGTACGGCAGCTCGCCCGCCAGCCGGTCCAGCTCCGCCTGCGCGGCGTCGATGCCGGCCTCGTCCAGCGAGCCGTCCGTCTCCGCCCCGATCAGCAGGCACAGCGCCGACAGGTCCGGCCGCTCGGACCGGGCCTCCTCGGCGAACCGCTGCCGCAGCTCGGCGGAGCGCTCCGGCGGGGGCGGATACGGGGGCGGCAGATACGGGTGATGCATGCCAGGCTCATGCCCTTCCACGGCGGTTTCTACGGGCGTCCGGCGCCGGCGGTTGCCTCCGGCCCCTCGACTGTTCCGGGTCGAGGACCGGACGCGGGTTCCTGGGCTGTTCCGGTTCGGCGGCCGGCTGTGGGTTTCTGGGTTGGTCCGGGGTGGTGGTCGGCTGTGGGTTTCTGGGTTGGTCCGGGGTGGTGGTCGGCTGTGGGTTCCTGGGCTGCTCCGGTTCGGCGGCCGACTGTGGATTCCTGGGTTGGTCCGGGGTGGTGGCCGGATGTTGGCTCCTGGGTTGCTCCAGGTTGAGGCTCGGTTCCGGGTTTCTGGGCTGTTCCGGGGCGCGGGCCGGCACCGGGCTCTCCCGCTGCCCTGTGCGGCCGGCCGGCCCCGGGTTCCTCCGCGGTCCCGGGCGGGCGGCCGGACGTGGCCTCCTGGGCCGTTCCGGGCCGGCGGCCGGACCCGGACTCCTCGGGCGCCCGGTAATGGTGGTAGGCGTGGTGCGGCAGGAAGCCGAGCGCGCGGTACAGCGCCCGGCCGCCCTCGTTGTCCGTCTCCACCTGGAGCCAGGCCGCCGAGGCGCCCTCGTCCAGCGCGCGCCGGGCCAGGGCGGCCATCACCGCGGTGGCCAGCCCCTGCCGCCGCCGGCCGGGGTCGACCTCGACGGCGGCGAACCCGGCCCACCGCCCGTCGACGACACACCGCCCGATCGCCGCCGGAGGCTCGCCCTCCGCCTCACCGGGCACGGAGGCGAACCACACCGACGGCCCGGACCCGAGCACCCGCAGGGCCACCTCGCTCATCCCCTTGCGCCGGTACCGCGCGAGCCACGCCTCGTCCGCCGTCCGGGACAGGACCACCCCCGCGCCCTCGGCCCGGTCCGCGACCGGCGCCAGGGCCCCGGTCCACAGCTCGGCGGTCACCTCCCGCACCCAGCCGCGCCGCTCCAGCTCCGCGCACAGCAGCTCCTGCGTGCCCTCCGCGCCGGTCGCGGTCTGCACGTATGCGGGCAGGCCACGCTCGCCGTACCAGCGTCGTACGGCCGCCAGGGCCGCGTCGAGCGGAAGACCGGGATCACCGAGCGGCAGCACACTGTTGGCCCGCCGGGTGAACCCGCCGGCCGCCCGCAGCTCCCACTCGCCCAGCCGCTCGCTCTCCACCGGCGGCCACGCGCGCGCGGTGATGTGCGCGAGTTCCGGGTACGTGGCGGAGGGCCCCCTTCGCCGCGCCGGGGCGGCGGGCACCACCTTGCCCGCGACCAGCGCGGATTCCGGAACGCGCACCCGTTCGCCGTCCCGCCGTGTGATCATGAGCACGCCGCCGTCCCATGATGTGAGAACACCCACCGTGTCAGTGAACTTCTCCGAGCCGGAACCGGTTTCGCCCAAGCGCCGTACAGAGACCCGTTTCCCCACGTCAGCAGGGGTGATTCGGACCTCCAGGCGTCCTTTCGCCGAGATTTCCACTGGTCAGTTCACCCCTCCTGTTCGGATCATGCTCCGGAACGGAGATACTAGGGGCGGGCATCGACGACGCCGCGCTCCCGCGCGCCAGGCGGCGGAGCCTGAGGAGGCCCGCCAGCGCCCTATCGAGGAGGAACGACAGCGTGACCTACGTCATCGCGCAGCCTTGTGTCGACGTCAAGGACAAGGCGTGCATCGAGGAGTGCCCGGTCGACTGCATCTACGAGGGCCAGCGGTCCTTGTACATCCACCCGGACGAATGCGTCGACTGTGGTGCCTGTGAGCCGGTCTGCCCGGTCGAGGCGATCTTCTACGAGGACGACGTCCCGGAGGAGTGGAAGGACTACTACAAGGCGAACGTCGAGTTCTTCGACGAGCTGGGCTCGCCCGGCGGTGCCAGCAAGCTGGGGCTGATCGAGCGCGACCACCCCTTCGTCGCCGCGCTGCCGCCGCAGGGCGAGTGACCGTCTAAGCGCCAAGCGGCCGCCCGCAACAGCGCCGCCTCGGTCCCGTACGGCCCGATCACCCTGATCACCGCCGCACGGGACCGAGGCGTTTGCCGCACCGTACGAAAGTGAGCCTGATTCCCGTGTCCGCAGTCTCCGACCGGCTCCCCACCTTCCCCTGGGACAAGCTGGCCCCGTACAAGAAGACGGCCGCGGCCCACCCGGACGGCATCGTCGACCTCTCCGTGGGCACCCCGGTCGACCCGGTCCCCGGCCTGGTCCAGAAGGCCCTGATCGACGCGGCCGACTCCCCGGGCTACCCGACCGTCTGGGGCACCCCCGCGCTGCGCGACGCGATCACCGGCTGGCTGGAGCGCCGCCTCGGCGCCCGCGGTGTCACCCACCACCACGTCCTGCCGGTCGTCGGCTCCAAGGAACTGGTCGCCTGGCTGCCGACCCAGCTCGGCCTCGGCCCCGGTGACAAGGTCGCCTACCCGCGCCTGGCCTACCCCACCTACGAGGTCGGCGCCCGCCTGGCCCGCGCGGACTACGAGGTCTACGACGACCCGCGCGAGCTGGACCCGTCGAACCTGAAGCTCCTCTGGCTGAACTCCCCGTCCAACCCGACGGGCAAGGTGCTGTCGAAGCAGGAGCTGACGGACATCGTCGCCTGGGCCCGCGCCCACGGCGTCCTCGTCCTCTCCGACGAGTGCTACCTGGAACTGGGCTGGGAGGCCGACCCGGTCTCGGTCCTGCACCCGGACGTCAACGGCGGCTCCTACGACGGCATCGTGGCCGTCCACTCCCTCTCCAAGCGCTCCAACCTCGCGGGCTACCGCGCGGCCTTCGTCGCCGGCGACCCGGCCGTCCTCGGCCCGCTGCTGGAGATCCGCAAGCACGGCGGCATGATGACCTCCGCGCCGACCCAGGCGGCGGTCGTGGCCGCGCTGTCCGACGACACCCACGTCCACGAACAGCGCGAGCGCTACGCCGCCCGCCGCGAGGCCCTCCGCTCGGCCCTCCTCGCGGGCGGCTTCCGCATCGAACACAGCGAGGCCAGCCTCTACCTCTGGGCCACCCGGGACGAGTCCTGCTGGACCACGGTCGCCCACCTCGCCGACCGGGGCATCCTCGTGGCCCCGGGCGACTTCTACGGCAAGGCCGGCGAGAACCACGTACGGGTGGCCTTCACGGCGACGGACGACCGCGTACGAGCCGCGGTAGCCCGCCTGACCGCGTAACGCGCGGCTGTAGACACCAAAAGGCCGACGGGGCCCAGGAAGGAAACCTGGGCCCCGTCGGCGTGCGCGGCCGGGGTCAGCCGCCCAGCGGCAGGCCCTTGGTGGGCAGGGACGACGTCGGCAGGCCGCCCTTGGTGAGGGAGTCCGTCGGCAGCCCGCCCTTCGTCGCGCCGGAGGCGGCGTCCCCCAGGACGCTCCCCGCCGTCCCGGCCGCGTCGCCCGCGGCCTTCTGCGCCACGGGCGCCGTCTTCTTCACGGCGCCGCCGCCGGTCTTGCCCGCGGCCGGCACCGTCTGCTCGACCGCCTTGCCGCCCGCGTGGCCCGCGAGCGAGGTGGCGCCCTGCGCGACACCGTCGACGGTGTTGGCGGCGTGCGCGCCGTCCAGGGCGGTCAGACCGCCCAGGTTCGGGGTGGCCGCCGGCAGATTCGTGGCCGCTCCGGCGGAGCCGGCCGCACCGACCCCGGCAGCCGCTCCCGCTGCGACGAGCAGCGCGGCACGGGCGATCCGGCGGGTCAGAGGGAGGGACATGATGCTCCATTCGACGGGAGAGAACGGTGTAGGTGTCCGGGAACCGTGTCCGGCTCGGACGCCGTGACTACCGCTCGAAACCCGCGAAGGTTGCGGACGCCCCAGGTAAAGAATGGATAACGCATCGCATTATCAGGTGTGGATAAAAACGGGCAAAGAACGTCCGGCTGAATGCGTGCAGAATCCTTCCGGCCCTTGAATTCCAAGGGCTTCCGCACCCAGTACCCCACCCGCCCGGACGGCCCGGCGTCGCCGCGCCGCGCAACCCGCCGGAGTGATCGGCCGTACTACTGTCCGGTCACGATCCGGACCGAGCCCAGGGACTGCTCCGCCCCGCCGGCCCCCTGCGCACCGGCCGTCCGCCACGCGTCGCTCTCGGTCCCCGCGGTCCACACCCGCCCCGCGTACGACACCCGCTCGATGTGCAGCGCCGAGGAGTTCGCGACCGCCCACTGCGCCAGCTGCCACCCCCGCGCCCGCTCGCCGCGCCCGGACGCGTCCGTCTTCGCGCCGCCCTGCCGCACCGGAACCGTCACCGTCCGCCCGTGCGCGGTCGCGGTCACGCTCGGCGACGGGGACGGCGACGGCACGGGCGTCCCGCCCACCACCGCACCGGTCTCCTGCAGCGCGTCCCGCCCGAAGTCCCGTACCAGCGCGTCCCGTACCGCGTCCGGACCCGTCGCCGAGGCCGTACGCTCCGGGCGTCCGTCGCAGGTCAGCGTGGCCGCCGCCCGCCCGGTCAGGGCCGCGGCGAGCAGCGTGGCGTCCCGCTCGTGCTTGGCGTACGCCTCCGGGTAGCCGCTGCGCTGCACCCGCTGCGCGGCCACCGTCAGCGGCAGATCGGTGTAGTCCGGCACCTTGGCCAGATGCGCGTAGAAGATGCCCGCCGCGTACGACGGGTCCATGATCTGCCGTTCGGTGCCCCAGCCCTGCGAGGGCCGCTGCTGGAACAGGCCCAGCGAGTCCCGGTCGCCGTGCCCGATGTTCCGCAGCCCCGACTCCTGCAGGGCGGTCGCCAGCGCGATCGTCACGGCCCGCTCGGGCATCCCGCGCCCGGTGCCGACGGCGGCGATCGTCGCCGCGTTCACCGCCTGCTCGGGCGTGAACTCGTACGAGGCCCCGTCGCCGGAGGCCGAGACCACCTTGCAGCCGCGCGCTCCGCCGCCTCCGGTGACGTACTGCACCACGAGGTACGCGGCGACGCCGCACAGGACCAACAGGGCCGCGGAGACACGGAAGAGGCGACCGCGGCGCTTGGGACGGGTGGGGGACGGCTCTGACACGCGTACAAGGTACTGGAGCCCCGCCCGCCCCTCGCGGCGGGTTCCGCGCCTGTCGTGCGCCCCCGGCCCCGGTGAGCGGCGCGCTAGGGTCGTGGCCATGGCCGACACCTCGCTTGACCTCACGCTGGACGCCGCCGCGCTCACCGCGCAGCTCGTGGACTTCCCGTCCGAGAGCGGCACCGAGAAGCCTCTCGCGGACGCCATCGAGACCGCCCTGCGCGCCCTGCCGCACCTGACCGTCGACCGCTACGGCAACAACGTGATCGCCCGGACGAACCTGGGCCGCGCCGAGCGCGTGATCCTGGCCGGTCACATCGACACCGTGCCGATCGCGGACAACGTGCCCTCGCGGCTCGACGCGGACGGCGTGCTGTGGGGCTGCGGCACCTGCGACATGAAGTCGGGCGTGGCGGTGCAGCTGCGCATCGCGGCCACGGTCCCCGCCCCCAACCGGGACCTGACCTTCGTCTTCTACGACAACGAGGAGGTCGCCGCCCACCTCAACGGTCTGAAGCACGTCGCCGAGGCCCACCCCGAGTGGCTGGCGGGCGATTTCGCGGTGCTGCTGGAGCCCTCCGACGGCGAGGTGGAGGGCGGCTGCCAGGGCACGCTGCGGGTGCTGCTGAAGACCAAGGGCGAGCGGGCCCACTCCGCGCGCGGCTGGATGGGCTCCAACGCCATCCACGCGGCGGCCCCCATCCTGGCCCGCCTGGCCTCCTACGAGGCGCGCCGGCCGGTCATCGACGGCCTGGAGTACCGCGAGGGCCTGAACGCGGTGCGGATCGGCGGGGGAGTGGCCGGGAACGTCATCCCGGACGAGTGCGTGGTGACGGTCAACTTCCGCTACGCCCCCGACCGCACCGAGCAGGAGGCGATCGCGCACGTCCAGGAGGTGTTCGCGGACTGCGGCGTGGAGGAGTTCGTGGTGGACGACCACAGCCCCGGCGCGCTGCCCGGCCTCTCCCAGCCGGCCGCCGCGGCCTTCATCGAGGCGGTCGGCGGCACCCCGCGGCCCAAGTACGGCTGGACGGACGTGTCCCGTTTCTCCGCGCTCGGCATCCCCGCGGTCAACTACGGCCCCGGAAACCCGCACTTGGCGCACAAGCGGGACGAGCGCGTGGACACCGCGAAGATCCTCGCGGGCGAGGAGCGGCTGCGGAACTGGCTCACCGCGTAAGGCTCCGCCGGGCGGCCCCGCTGCACGCCGGACATGCTCAGGTCCCCCCTCCGTAACCCGCGTGGATCTAGTCTGAGATCGAACTACCGGCAAGCGGAGGGAGCGCACATGGCTACCGGCAACCCCGAGGGGAAGAAGCAGCCGCCGGACGAGCAGCGGCTCGGACCGGTCCTCCGACGGCGGGCCCAGGTGACGGCCAGCACGACCGACCAGCGGCTGCTGGACGAGCGCGCCCCCACGGACTGGGTGCACACCGACCCCTGGCGGGTCCTGCGCATCCAGTCGGAGTTCATCGAGGGCTTCGGCACCCTGGCCGAACTCCCGCCCGCCATCAGCGTCTTCGGCTCGGCCCGGACACCGGTGGACTCACCGGAGTACGACGCGGGGGTGCGGCTCGGCCGCGGGCTGGTGGAAGCCGGCTGGGCGGTCATCACCGGCGGCGGCCCGGGAGCCATGGAGGCGGCCAACAAGGGGGCGTGCGAGGCGGGCGGCATCTCGGTCGGCCTCGGCATCGAACTGCCCTTCGAACAGGGGCTGAACCCGTACGTCGATATCGGCCTCAACTTCCGCTACTTCTTCGTGCGGAAAATGATGTTCGTCAAATACGCCCAAGGGTTCGTGGTCCTCCCCGGCGGCCTCGGCACCCTCGACGAGCTGTTCGAGGCCCTGACCCTGGTCCAGACCCAGAAGGTCACCCGCTTCCCGATCGTCCTGTTCGGCACCGCGTACTGGGGCGGCCTGGTGGACTGGCTGAGGGGCACGCTGGTCGCCCAGGGCAAGGCGGCGGAGAAGGACCTGCTGCTCTTCCACGTGACGGACGAGGTGGAGGAGGCGGTGGCCCTGGTCTCGAAGGAGGCCGGCCGCTGAGCCCCGCGGGGCTGTGCCCCCGGGGCTCGGCCCTGGGGGCTCGGCCCCCGGACTCAGGCCAGACCCCGGCGGGCGACCGCGGGGGGACGGTGACCGGCGATGGACGCCACCATCTCCAGCACCTGGCGGGTCTCCGCCACCTCGTGCACCCGGTACACCTGCGCCCCGAGCCACGCGGAGACCGCGGTCGTCGCCAACGTACCGATCAACCGCTCCTTCACCGGCCGGTCCAGCGTCTCGCCGACGAAGTCCTTGTTGGACAGCGAGACCAGCACCGGCCATCCCGTGGCCACCATCTCGTCCAGCCGGCGTGTCGCCTCCAGGCTGTGCCGGGTGTTCTTCCCGAAGTCGTGCCCGGGATCGATCAGCACGGACTCCCGCGGCACACCGAGCGCCACCGCCCGCTCGGCCAGCCCCACGGTCACGTCGAGGATGTCGGCCATGACGTCGTCGTACGTCACCCGGTGCGGACGCGTCCGCGGCTCCACACCCCCGGCGTGCGTGCACACCAGCCCCACCCCGAACCTCGCCGCGACCTCCGCGAGGGCGGGGTCCACCCCGCCCCACGCGTCGTTCAGCAGATCCGCGCCGGCCTCGCACACGGCCTCGCCGACATCGGCCCGCCAGGTGTCCACGCTGATGATCACATCGGGGAACCGGCGCCGTACCTCCGCGACGAAACCGACCGTCCGGCGCGCCTCCTCCTCGGCCGTGACCTCCTCGCCGGGTCCGGCCTTGACCCCGCCGATGTCGATGATCGCGGCGCCCTCGGCCACCGCCTGCTCCACCCGGGCGAGGGCCGGTTCGTCGCGGAAGGTGGCTCCCCGGTCGTAGAAGGAGTCCGGCGTCCGGTTGACGATCGCCATGATCACCGGCTCGTGCGGGCCGAATTCCCGCCTGCCCAGCCTGAGCATCCGCTGTGACCTCTCCTAGTACGTTCCGCAGTACGGCCGCCTGTGACCCTAACTGTCAGACTCGCATGGCACGATCGGACCCTGACAGATTCGGCATCCGGCACAGCGTCCGGTACGAGCGTGGGGACCCTGAGGCGATGATGATGTTCTTGTTCCTGGTCGTCGCGCTGGCCGTCGTGGTCGCCGCGGTGACCCTGGCCGTGGTGGGCGGCGGCGAGAGCGCCCCGCTCCCCGAGGTGGCACCCGAGCGGCTCCAGGACCCGCTGCCCGCCGACCGCCCGGTGGACGCCGCGGACGTGGAGACCCTGCGCTTCCCGGTCGCCCCGCGCGGCTACCGCATGGCCGACGTGGACGACGCGCTCGGCCGGCTCGGCGCGGAACTGGCGGAGCGGGACGCCCGCATCGCCGACCTGGAGTCCGCGCTGGCCGGCGCCAGAGCCGCCGCCGCGCACGCCCCCCGGGCGCCGCACGCACAGCCGGACACCAGCGAGGGCCCGGAGGACCAGCGATGACCACCGGAGCGGCCGTCGCCGGACCGGACGGCGCCCTGCGCTGCCCCTGGGCCCTGTCCACCGACGACTACGTGGCGTACCACGACGAGGAGTGGGGCCGCCCGGTCCACGGCGACGACGCCCTCTTCGAACGGCTCAGCCTGGAGGCCTTCCAGTCCGGCCTGTCCTGGATCACCATCCTGCGCCGCCGCCCCGGCTTCCGCGCGGCCTTCGCCGGCTTCCGCATAGAGAAGGTCGCCGCCTTCACCGACACCGACCGCGAGCGCCTGCTGGCCGACCCGGGCATCATCCGCAACCGCGCCAAGATCGACGCCACCCTCGCCAACGCCCGCGTCCTCGCCGACTGGGCCGAGGGCGACCTGGACGAGCTGATCTGGTCCCACGCCCCCGACCCGACGAGACGCCCGGCCCCGAAGACGCTCACGGACGTCCCGGCGGTCACCCCGGAGTCCACGGCCCTCTCCAAGGCCCTGAAGAAGCGGGGACTCAGGTTCGTGGGCCCGACGACGGCGTACGCGCTGATGCAGGCGTGCGGCCTGGTCAACGACCACCTGGAGACCTGCGTGGCCCGCAGCGCCCCGTAAGGGGTGAGCTACCGCCCCAGATACTTGGGCTTCTCCTTGTTCACGAACGCCTGGACGGCGATGGCGTGGTCCTCGGACCGCCCGGCCCGGGTCTGCAGCTCGTCCTCCTTCTCCAGCGTCTCCTCGAGCGAGTGCGTCAGCCCGTAGGCCACCGCCTCCTTGATCGCCGCGTACGCCACCGTCGGCCCCTCGGCCAGCGCCCGCGCCACCTTCTCGGCCTCGGCGCGCAGCTCCGCGGCGGGCACGACCCGGTTGGCGATGCCCAGCTCCAGCGCGTCCTGGGCGCTGATGCTGCGCGGGAAGAGCAGCAGGTCGGCGGCGCGGCTCGGGCCGATCACCCGGGGCAGCGTCCAGGAGATGCCGGAGTCGGCGGTCAGGGCCACGCCGGCGAACGACGTGTTGAAGGAGGCGGTGTCGGCCACGACGCGGTAGTCCGCGGTGAGCGCGAAACCGAACCCGGCCCCGGCCGCGACGCCGTTCACCGCCGCGACCACCGGCTTCGGCGCCCCGGCGAGCGCCCGCACGATCGGGTTGTAGTGCTCCTTGACCGTGCTCATCGTCTGCCCGGACCCGGTCTCCCGGTCCTGGGCGAGCAGCCCGATGTGCTCCTTGAGGTCCTGGCCCACGCAGAACGCCCGCTCCCCGGCGGCGGTCAGCAGAATCGCCCGTACGGCCGTGTCGCCGGCCGCCGATTCCGCCGCCTCGCGGAGGGCGACCTTGGTCGCGATGTTCAGCGCGTTCATCGCCTCGGGGCGGTTCAGCGTGATCGTCGCGAGTCCGTCGCTCACCTCGTAGAGCACGGTGTCGGCCATGGCGCATCCCCTCCGGTGTCGCGGCTGGTGACGTACCGCTCAGTACGTCGGTGTCTGAGGACAGCATGGCGGAGATCGCCGTCCAGGAACCGGACCGGACGTGTGACCTGCGTCAAAGAAAACCGGAGCGGAGCCGGTCGGCGGATCTCCGTGCGGTGGCGCAGTATCGCAGCCACATCGCCGAATTGGGTGGTTTTGCTCGCGCGCGTTGCCCAAGCGATGCCGACCGATGTTGGTCATCGGGTCGTGCGATGCGGGATAATGGCCGGGAAGCAATGTGTTCGATGCCGGTGTCGCGCGTGTCCGTTTCGGATGGCGGGTGCCCTTGCGGGGCCGTCGGCAGACGATGAGCTGGTTTCAGGAAGGGGAACGAGCATGGCGGCCATGAAGCCGCGGACGGGTGATGGCCCGCTCGAGGTGACCAAGGAGGGGCGGGGCATCGTCATGCGCGTTCCGCTCGAAGGCGGCGGTCGACTCGTCGTCGAGCTGACCCCTGACGAGGCCGAGGCGCTCGGCGACGCCCTCAAGAAGGTCGTCGTCTGACGCCCCAGCGATCAGTAGTCCTTCCGGCTGCCCCGGCATCGTACGCGGTGCCGGGGCAGCCGCGTACCCCCACCCCCACCTGCGGGTTTCACCGTTTGACGGCGCACAGCAGGCCGTCGCCCACGGGCAGCAGCGAGGACACCAGGTCCTGGCTCTCCCGGACCGTGCGCAACAGCTCGCGCAGCCGCAGCACCTCGGTCGGCTGCGGCCCCGAGTCGACCGTACGGCCGTTCGCGAAGACGCCCTCGAAGACCGCCAGACCGCCCGGTCGCAGCAGGCGCAACGATTCAGCGAGGTAGTCCGGGTACTCCAGCCGGTCGGCGTCGCAGAAGACGAGGTCGTAGCCCGAGTCCGCCAGCCGCGGCAGCACGTCCAGGGCGGGACCCGGGATGAACCGGGCCCGGTTGCTGGCGAAGCCGCAGACGCGGAAGGCCTGCCGGGCCGACTGCTGGTGCTCCGGCTCCAGGTCCACCGTGGTGAGCACCCCGTCCGGGCGCATCCCGTGCAGCAGGTGGATTCCGGAGACCCCGCAGCCCGTGCCGATCTCCGCGACCGCCTTCGCGTCCACGGAGGCGGCGAGCAGTCGCAGCGCGGCGCCCGTGCTGGGCGACACCGAGCGCAGCCCTGCCTCGCGGGCCCGGTCGCGGGCCCAGCGCAGCGCTTCGTCCTCGGCGACAAAGGCGTCGGCGAACGCCCAGCTCGTCTGCCGGTTGCCGGTAATGGCCCTCTCCTGTCCCCTGGTTGCCTCGGCGTGACTGTATCCGTTGGCGACGGGAACCCGCAGATGGGACCGGGCGTTTATAGGGGTGGGCCGGTGGCCGGGGACGCGACGGGGGGCAAGAGGTGGAGCAGGACGCCGAGCAACTGCTGACGCAGTGGCATGAGCCGTATCAGCGTGTATCAAATTCTCGTAAAACCGCTTATCCGGAGCTAACGGGCGAGGTGGCTATGGTAGGGGCTCCACTGGACACCACCAGAGCCGACAGGGGAGGTGCGGCTGCGCCCGGGGATCGGGGCGGAGTGCTGCGGCGCTTCCTCGGGTCGGCGGGCAGGCCGAAATCCGTGACCGACACCGCTGCTGACCGCCACGCCGCCGGTCTCGCCGCAGGCGAGACCCAGACCGCGACCTTCGCCACCGACGCGGACGGGCAGGCGTGGACTCCGCCCACGTGGGACGAGATCGTCAGCACGCACAGCGGCCGTGTCTACCGGCTCGCCTACCGTCTGACGGGCAACCAGCACGACGCCGAGGACCTCACCCAGGAGGTCTTCGTCCGCGTCTTCCGCTCCCTGTCGACGTACTCGCCGGGCACCTTCGAGGGCTGGCTGCACCGCATCACCACGAACCTCTTCCTGGACATGGTCCGGCGCAAGCAGCGCATCCGCTTCGACGCCCTCGGCGAGGACGCGGCCGAGCGCCTGCCCAGCCGCGAGCCCACCCCGCAGCAGCTGTTCAACGACGCCCACTTCGACGCCGACGTCCAGCAGGCCCTCGACACCCTCGCACCCGAGTTCCGCGCCGCCGTCGTCCTGTGCGACATCGAAGGACTGTCGTACGAGGAGATCGCCGCGACCCTCGGCGTGAAGCTCGGCACCGTCCGCTCCCGCATCCACCGCGGCCGGTCCCAGCTCCGCAAGGCGCTCGCGCACCGCTCCCCGGAGGCCCGTGCGGCCGAGCGGCGCTCCTTCCTGGCCCGGGTCCCCGCTCTGGGAGGAGGGGGCGCGACCGCGTGAGTGGATCTCGGCCGAAACCTGTCGAGGTGGCACACCTCGCAGAGCAGCACCTGGGAGACCGGCTCTCCGCCCTGGTGGACGGAGAGCTGGGTCATGAGACGCGTGAGCGTGTCCTCGCGCACCTGGCGACCTGCGCCCGGTGCAAGGCGGAGGCGGACGCCCAGCGCGCGCTGAAGAACGTCTTCGCGGAGGCGGCCCCGCCGCCGCCCTCGGCGAGCTTCCTGGCCCGCCTCCAGGGCCTCCCCGGGGGAGGTGACCTGGACGGCGGCGGCACGCCGTCGCCCGGGGGCGGACTCCTCGGCGGCGGCCACGGCACCGGATCCGCCGGACCCGCCGCAGCCTCCGGACCCTCCGGAGCTTTCGGGGTGAGGCGCGCCGAGCGTCTCCCGTTCGGATACGCCGCCGCCCGTGCGCACGGCTTCCTCCCGGCCGGCGCGGACCGTCCGGCGGCCCCGGAGGACCGCGGCTTCCGCATCCATCCCGTCGGCCGCCCGGACGACGGCCGCTCCGGCTCACGCGGGCTGCGCTTCGCGTTCGCCGCCGCCGGTGCGGTGTCGCTGGCCGCGGTCGCCCTCGGCGGCGTGACCACCGCCATCCCCGGCGACCTGACCAGCGAGGCCCGTGGCGGCTCCGGCACGGGCAGCAATGTGACCCCGGGCCGCTCGGCGGGCACCGGCTCGGGCGGGGGCGCGGCCACGCCGGACAGCCAGCGCCGCCGTCCGGTGGGACCGCTGCTGGCGCAGGGCGACATGCTCGCCGGCCCGGCACCGGTGGCGCCGACGGCGCTGTCCGCGCCGCTGGTGCCCGGGGTGCCGGACCCGGCCGCCGGGCAGGGCCGCACCGATGCGGTGCGTGGCCTGACCGCGCCGGTGCTGGCCGGTGCGGCGGCCGTCTCCCCGCTGATACGCCGGCTCGACGAGGCCGTGACCCTCCCGCTCACCGACTGGTCCACCACCCCCGGAGTCACCGGCTCCGGCCTGCTGTCCGCCCCCGTCCCCGACACCACCCCCGACGCCACCCCCGCTCCCTCCGCCTCGCCGGCCGCACCCGCCGCGCCCCGGCAGTCGCCCTGACCGGCCACTGCGCCACGGCCCGCGAACCTGGTTGAATCCTGTGAGGCCGTGCCCGCGGCGACGACCCGGGGCGGCAGTCGATGTGCCATGGCCGCGGCAGCGCGCGGTCGCGGCCCAGCCGTGGGGAGAGCATGAACGAGGGGAACCGTGTCCCGCCGGTGGACGGACCGGAGGGAGCGGCGGGGGAGACACCGGCCGGCCGGACCGTGGGCGCCGAGGGTGCCGTAGCGGAGACAGCCGGACCGGACGGCGACTTCGAGCTGGCCAAGCCGGCGCCGGTCGCATCGGCCGGCGCCGATGCGGACGACACCGCGGATGCCAGCGCGGACGGCACCGCGGCGGCCGGGGAGACCGCCTGGGCGGCGGCCCCCGCCGAGCGGCCCAAGCCGCTGCACGACCCCGACCCGTACAGCACCCCGCCGTACGGCGAACCCGGCCCCTGGGCCCCCGCACCCCCGGTCCAGCACCCGGCGGCCACCCCGGCACACGGCACGGCCGTACCCGCGCCCGCGGGCCCGCCGGCACCCGTGCTCACGGCATCCGTGCCCGCGCCCATGGCTCCCGCACCGGCGCCCGCGCCCCACGTTCCCGGGCCTACCCCGGCACCGGCACCGGCAGCGGTACTGGCACCGGCGCCCACGGTGTCCGCGCCGGGCGCCCCGGCCGCCGACTCCGTGCCGCCGGCCGCCGGCCCCTGGGGCCGTTACGACCCCTGGGCCGCCGGTTCCGCCACGGAGCAGGCGCTGGCCCGGGGGCCGCTGCAGCAGACCGGTGCGGGGGTGCCGACGGAGCAGAAGCGCCGTAGGAGCGCTCGGCGGATCCTGCTCGCGTGGACCCTGGTCGTCGCCGTCGTCTCCGCGGGCATCGGCGGAGCCGTCGGCGCCTACGTGCAGCGTGAGGGCCTCGGCGACGACGTACGGCTTCCGCAGGCCGGGAGCGTGCCGGCCGGGCGGGCGCCGGACAGCGTGGCCGGGATCGCCGCCCGCGCCCTGCCCAGCGTGGTCACGCTGCACGTCAGAGGGGCCGACGCGGCGGGTACCGGCACCGGCTTCGTGCTCGACACCGAGGGGCACATCCTCACCAACAACCACGTGGTCGAGCCCGCCGGGTCGGGCGGCGAGATATCCGTGACCTTCAGCAGCGGTGACACCGTCAAGGCGAAGGTCGTCGGCCGGGACAGCGGCTACGACCTCGCGGTGGTCCAGGTGCACGGCGTCCACGGACTCGCCCCGCTGCCGCTCGGCAACTCCGACGACGTCAAGGTCGGCGACCCGGTCGTGGCCATCGGCGCCCCCTTCGACCTCGCCAACACGGTGACCTCCGGCATCATCAGCGCCAAGGAACGGCCCATCACGGCCGGCGGGGAGAGCAGCGACGGCAGCGACGTGTCGTACGTCGACGCGCTCCAGACCGACGCCCCCATCAACCCGGGCAACTCCGGCGGTCCGCTGCTCGACTCCCGGGCCCAGGTCATCGGCATCAACTCCGCCATCCGCTCCGCCGGCAGCGGCTCCGACTCCGACGGCGGCCAGGCCGGCTCGATCGGCCTCGGCTTCGCCATACCCGTCAACCAGGCCAAACGCGTCGCCGAGGAGCTGATCAACGACGGCCGTGCCACGCACCCGGTGATCGGCGTCACCCTCGACATGGGCTACAGCGGCGACGGCGCCCGCATCGACAGCAAGAGCGCGGGCGGCGGCCCCGCCGTCCTCAGGGGCGGCCCCGGCGAGCGGGCCGGCCTCAAGGCGGGCGACGTCATCACGGAGGTCGGAGGGGAGCGCGTCCACAACGGCGAGGAGCTGATCGTCAAGATCCGCGCCCACCGGCCCGGCGACCGGCTGCGGCTGACGGTCGAACGCGACGGAGCCGAGCGGGAGGTGTCACTCGTGCTGGGCGCCTCGGGGCGGAACTGACACAAGTCTCACCTCGGGACGGTACCGGTCGGACAGGAACGCCGGGTACCGTTGAGCGACCGAGGACATCGCAAGGAGCGTCAGGTGTTCAATGACATAGGACCACTGGAGCTGGTGACCATCATCGTGCTCGCCGTGCTCGTCTTCGGTCCGGACAAGCTCCCCAAGGTCATCCAGGACGTGATGCGCACGATCCGGAAGATCCGCGAGTTCTCGGAGAGTGCGAAGCAGGACATCCGTAGCGAACTGGGTCCCGAGTTCAAGGACTTCGAGTTCGAGGACCTCAACCCCAAGACGTTCATCCGCAAGCAGCTGGAGAACGACGAACTGGGGCTGAAGGAGATCCGCAACGGATTCGACCTGAAGAAGGAGATGGCCGAGGTCACGGACGCGGTCCACGGCCGCGACAGCGGCGCGTCCTCCTCGTCCTCGCCCTCCTCCCCGTCCTCCTCCGGCGGGCGCGTCGACATGACCAAGAAGCCCGAGACGCCCGACGACGACCGCCCGCCCTTCGACGCGGACGCCACCTGAGCGCTCCCGGCGGGCGCTCCTCCCCGCCGACACGCGCACCCGGGCGTACGCCGCGCACGTGACGCGTTTCATAACCCGCACCCGTCGCGCACGGCCTGAACAGGCCGTTCGCGCGACCCACGCATCCAGCGCCTGCCCTGCTGCTCTCAGCGGTGTGGATATGCTGCCGAGTTGTTGTGCGGACCGGACGCGTACGCCCGAAGGGGGGCGGGCCACCCCGGTCCGACGAGAGCGAGGAGGCGTCCGGGCAGATGGAGACGACGAGTCGGGTGGGCGCGCAGGCGCCGGCCGCGGAGGGCGGACAGCAACTCCCCTCCGCCCGGCGTACGGTCGACGGTTACCTGCGGGCGCCCTTCCCGTGGTACGGGCTCGACGAGGCGTTCACGGGGCCGCGCTGGCTGATGCAGGTCGGCACAGCGGCCGACGGCGCCGTCGAGCACGGGTCGATCGGGCACGGTGACGAACCCTCGGTGCGGGGCGAGACCGGCTCCGCCGGTGAGCCGCGGGAGAAGTTCGCGGTCGTGGTGACCGTCGCCGCACAGCCGTCCCGGCGCAGCCCCGACGGCACCGGACTGCTGGAGGCGACCTCGGTGTCCTCGGCGGCATGGCTGGCCGGGGTCGGGCTGCTGTCGTTCACCTGGCCCGGCCAGATGGACCACAGCCTGCGCGACGACTGGCTGGAACAGCAGACCGAGACGGCCTGGGCCCTCGCCGACGATCTCGACGGCCCCGAGTGGTCCAGACTCTCCCTCCCGGTGGACGGGGTCGCCGCCTCGTTCCACTACCGGGAGTCCGAGTACGGCTGGGTGCTGGCCGGCACGACGGAGGCGGGGGTGCACCTGGGCGCGTACGGGCGGGGGAT
This sequence comes from Streptomyces sp. NPDC028928, assembly GCF_055564915.1. Classification (NCBI taxonomy): domain Bacteria; kingdom Bacillati; phylum Actinomycetota; class Actinomycetes; order Kitasatosporales; family Streptomycetaceae; genus Streptomyces; species Streptomyces sp. NPDC028928. The sequence continues at coordinate 223,549 of NZ_JBVHVI010000012.1, read as the reverse complement.
GAGCGCGTACGGGCTGGGCTTCGCGGCGATCAAGGACATCGCCGACTACGCCTGACCTGCCAGGCCCGGGGGCGATGCCTCCCGGGCCCTGTCGGCCGTCCGCTCAATGTTTTGTCAGGTTGACGAAGATCGTCACGACGGCGCCCACCTGGGCCACGATCCAGGTGACCTGGCCGGACAAGCCGCGCATTTGGTAGACGGACAGCAGTAGGGCGAAACGGCTGGGCCAGTACTGCCGTTCCTCACGGAAGGTCGCCATGTCCATCCAGATGCTGGTGAGCGTCAGGACGACGAGCAGGAGCGCGGCGTACAGCAGGAGCGGGCGAGGATCGGTGTCCATGACCTTGACGAGCGCGGCAGCCAGCACCATGGGGAGGCCGTAGGCGGCGGTGAGGATCCAGGCCCGCACCTGGCTCCGGCGTCCGGGCAGCAGGCGCCACAGCGCCCCGAGCGTGAAGCCTGCGAACGTCCACGCCATCTGATAAAGGATCAGGTTCGCGGCGAACTCCGGAAGACCGACGGGGGTGTCCAGGACTTGCTGCCGCCCATAGGGATCCTGCGCCTGGTAGTAGAGAAGTAGCCCGGTGGCCGGTGTGCCGAACCAGAATGAGAGACGCCCTGCGCGAACAGCATTGGACCACCAACGTCCCTCCGGTCCCCAGGCCAAGGCGATGTCCAGCACCGAAATATGCTCCGGCGGGTCGCCATCTTCATGTGCGGTGGCCAGCCACTGATGCAGTTGGTGCAGCTTTTCTTCCAACTGCTCGCAGGTCACCCCGTCGGCACGACCGCGATCCAACAAGTGCATCTGATGGTTCGCATTACGGTATTGGTGGGCTTTCTCCAGTAACTCGCTTCGGTGCTGCTCAGTGCCCAGCCTCACTGTGCAGAAACGCTCACCCATCCGACTCAACACGGACCACCGGCGTCCCAGGGCAAGAGCGACGTACAGTGCGAGAATGTTCAGTCCCAGCCAGATGGCGGACAGTCCGCTGGCGCCCGCGAATTTCGCGGCCCGGACTCCGACGAAGAAGGCGAACAAAGAGACGGTCAGCAGGATGTCCGGCTTGCTCGGTCCCAGGGGGAATCGCTCGTACCTGGGGCGGTCATGTGCCCGGGGTGGTCTGTTGCGAAAACGCAGCAGGGCCAGTAGGGCCACTCCTGTCAGTACCCAACTGTAGGCGAAAGTCCATCTCAGGTCGGTGTAGGAGAAGTTCTCCAACAGATTGTTCAGGTTTGCGTTGTACTGGGAAGGGTCACGTTCTTCGACGAGCCAGTTGACGCGTGTCCACCGTCGTTTGCTCACCCACCAGGCGCATGCGAGCAATGCCACGGCGACGTTGAACAGCAGGCATCCGACGAAGGCCACACAGCGAGCGGGGGCCTCGTCCCACGGTCTGGTCCAGCGCTCGCGGAGCAATCCTCCTTCGCGTGCGAAGCGCCAGGCCCAGGCGATCATCGCGGCCAACCACAACCACACGGTCACCAAGCCCAGCAGGACGAGCCCGGTGCGGCCCAAGCGGGTCGTTGTCTTCATTTCGAGGCTCCACGGCAGCCCGAAGACATCGTGGGCCGGGATCACCAGCAGGCCGATGCCCGCGACCGCACACGCGGTGGCCACGACGGCGAATGCCTGACGGCGTCGGACGTCTGCGGGCGGGGCCGGCTCGTCAGGGACGGCGCCGGGCGCGGTCGGTGACGCGCCCGGGCTCCAGGGGCGGGCGGCGAGGATCAGACCCAAGCCCGCAGGAATGTAGAGAAGGGCGCCCGTCAGGCGGGAAAGATGTTCCTGTGGAAACAGGAGCAGTGCCAGGGCGACTCCCGCGCTGAGCGCGGCCCACTCCAGCAGCGTGCGCGTGAAGCTCGGGCCGCGCCTGGTGTCCGTGTCCGAGCCCCCCACCGGCGGTTGCCGGGTCGCCTCCCCGCCCGCTGGTTGCTGTGCCGCCTCGCGCACAGCGGCTGCTTCGGCCCGCTTGGCGCGCATCGCGGCCACAGCCATCAGGATCGAGGCGCACACCCACCATGAGGCAACGCCCACGGTGGCCAAGCCCGACTGACTGAGCATCACCGGCAGCTGCCAACGCTGCCAGGGCGGATCGACCTCCACCTGGACGTCTTCGGGCAGCTTCTTCTTCCACACCACCTCGTTCTCGGTGGACTCCGAGGCCCGTTCCGCGAGGTCGCTGAAATCGAGGCCACCCAAATGGACCTCGATGCGCTCCCACCGGATGGTCCGAAGCGTCCGCGGCCACAGATAGATCATCCATGTCTTTTGTGTGGGGATGATTTCCCAGGGGCCCACGACGACGGGTTTTCCCGGGTTGATCCAGTTGTATGCGACGTAGTACACGGTGACCCCGGAGTCGATTGCGGTCACCACGGGGTCATGGGGGCGCCACTCGTTCCGTGACCCAGGGGCCTCGTCCCCGAGCAGCAGGCACCGCATCGCCATCTGGTACTGCTTGGACTTCTCGCCGAAGGTCAGCTGCTTGGCGAGGGGCCACTGCCTCGGCACGTGCACCGTCATCTCGGACGTGAGCCGGGGAACGGAGCGCTTGTGCCGCTCCAGCTTCAATGTGGCGGAGACGGTACTGCTCTTGAGTCCGTCCGACACACAGTCACTACCGGCGTCGTGCTCCCGTGCGTGAGCCGTCCCGCCCTCCCACACACATGCCACCAGCACCAAGAGTGACAGCAGCCGCCACCACCGAGCCATCGCCATAGGCCGACACCTCTCCATATCCCTGGCGAATCTAGACAAAGCGGGTGGATGTGTCATGCACAGACACACGGCGGATTGCTGACGCATACCTGCTTGGACGTGCCGGCGGCATGTGCGGAAGCGCGTCTCCGGTCAGCGGTGGGCCAGGTGCTGCCAGAGCCCCACGGCCGCCACGAGTTGCGCGAGCAGCCAGGCGAGGTGGCCGGACAGTCCCCGGAGCCGATAGACGGACACCAGCAACGCCAGGCGGCTGGGCGAGTACTGCCGTTCTTCCCTGAACGTCGATGTGTCCATCCAGATGCTGGTGGCCGTCAGGATGATGGCCATGAGCAGGGAATAGAGGAACAGGTTCAGAAGGTCGGCGCCGGTGTACCGGTAGAAGAGCATCGCGAGGCAGGCGGGCACGGCATAGGCGAAGGTGAGGCACCATGCCCGCACCGGACTGCGGTGACCGGGGAGCAGACGCCACAGCGCGCCCAGGGTGAAACCCGCCGCGGCCCAGGCCGTCTGGTAGGCGATGAAATGCGCGACGATCGCCGGCATCGCGGTGGGGTCGTGGCTGAGTTGCATGAAGTCCAGCGGATCCCGCAGGGCCAGGTAGAGCAGGGCTGCGCTGGCCGGAATCCCGGCGCAGAAGGCCAGGCGTGCGGCATACAGCGCGTTGTCCCACCAGTGTTCCTGCGGTCCCCAGGCCACGGCGATGTCCAGAACGGAAATGTGTTCGGGCGGGACCGTCTTGCCGCATCCGGCCACCACCCACTGGCGCAACTCGTGCTGACGCGCCTCCAGTTCTTCTCGTGTGAGAGGGCCGCCATGCCCTTGGTCGAGCAACCGCAGCTGGTGGCTGAGGCCGTGGTACTCATGCACTTTCGCCATCAGCGCGCCGTGCCGCTTCTTGCTCCTCAGCCTCTTGAGGCAGAAGCTGGGGCCCAGTCGGCTGAGCACCGACCACCGTCGTCCTGCGGCGATCACCAAGAACAGTGAGCCGATGTTCAGGAGCAGCCACAGACCGTACTGGGCGCTGCTGCCGGCGAACGTCGCGGCCTCCAGGCCCACCGTGAAAGCGAACACCAGCGCGGTGAGCAGCACGTCGGGTCCTTCGGGCCCCAATGCGACTTTCACCGGTTTGCCGACGGGCGTCTCCTGTGTCTCGGTGCGGAATCTCAGCAGGGCGAAGATCGCGATACCCGTCAGGACCCAACTGTAGGTGAAGAGCCAGGTGAGTTCGGTGAACGAGAACTTGGACAGATAATCACGGATGTATTTTCCGTGCTCTGTCGTGGAGTTCTGCGCGATGAGCCAGTATGTCCTTCTCCACTGGTTCTCCTGCACCCACCAGAAGCAGCCGAACAGACCCGCGGCCACCGCCCCGAGCAGCAGGGAGACGACCACGACCCACCGGACCGGCGCCTTGTCCCACCCTGCGGTCCACGAGTCAGGGACCAGATTGCCCTCGCGTGCGAAGCGCCACGCCCACGCGGTCATCGCCGCCAGCCACAGCCAGACGGTCGCCAGGCCCATGAGTACGTAACCGGCCTTTCCGGCGGCACTGGGCGCCGCTTTCGGCAGCAGGTCCCGCGGCAGGTCGAACAACCCGGGCACCAGAACCACCAGGAGCCCGATCGCCGCCACCGTGAAGGCCGCGCTCTTCACTGCGACGGCCTGACGGTGCCAGGTGTCCTCGGTGATGCCGGTCCGGCTGCTTCCACCGTTCTGGCCCGTCCCCCCGGCCGGGGCAGGCCGGGGTGGCCCGACAGTGGCCCAGGGGCGGGCCACCAGCGTCAGCCCCAGACCGGCCGCGATGCAGACGAGGGTATGCCGCCAGGGGGAGACCGGCTGCTGGGACTGCAGCAGAAGCAGCATCAGAGCGACCGCTCCGCTCAGCAGGGCCCACGCCAGCACCGTCTGCGCGGGGCTGTCCTCGCGCCCAGCCGACACGGAGGGCGGGGACGCCTGCCCCGCGCGCCGCGCGGCCAGTGCGATCACGAACGAGGCGCACACCCACCAGGCGGCCACACCGGCCTTGCTCCAGGCCGACCGGTCGTAGCGCAGGAGTCGCATGCTCGGCTTGGGGAGATCGACGTCGATAACGACATCACCCGGATCACGCTTCGCCCATACCAGCTTGTTCCCGTCGGAATTCGGGGCGCCGGAGCGAGCAGCGTAATGCAGGCCACCCAGGTCGGCCGTGACTTTCTGCCAGTGGGCTTTCCCCAGCGTCGACGGCGGGCTGAGCGAAACCGTCCACGTCCTGTCGTGGTCCCGCTTCCGTTCGAGCTTCCACGGTCCGAGCAGGAGTGTCTCGTACCCCTGGATCAGGCCGACGGCCTCGTAGCACACCCTCACCTCATTGCCCGTGGCGGTCACGGTCGGCTGATGGAGTCGCCACTCGTTGTGCGCCGACGTGTCCCGCCCCCGCAGCAGACACTGCATGGCCTCCACGTACTCCTCGGAGTCCTCGCTGCTGGTCAGCTGCCTGGCTGGCCGCCACTTGTCCAGGGGGACCGTGACCGTCATGCCGGACGAGACTTTCACGAATTTGTCGCTCTTTGGGTCGAATCCGATGGAGGCCTCGATCCCACTGCTTTTCAGCTGCTTTTCGGAACACGTATCACCAGGGTGTGGCTGAGCCCCCGCCGAGGGACACCCGCACCACATCAGCGCCGCAATAATCAACGGCAGAAGTCGCCGCCATCGCATCTGCTTCATCGCCCCGACACCTCCCTCAGAGGAATTTATATACCGCTTATGCGTGGCGCTTCCCGGACACGCGGAGGTGAGTTGCGGGAAAAAAGTCGGTGGCTGATAATGGAATCCGATGACCGTCAACTATTTGACGGAGGGATTATGGCCGACATAAACGTTTCCGCTCCGAGAACCGCACTTCCCCGTTTCGAAGAGGCAGAAGGCCTGGGCCCGCAGGACGCGGAGTTCGTCCGGGATCTCGTGGCGGTACTGGCCAAGCACGGGAATCTGGACCGTTTCGGTCTGTGCCTGCTGCACGACCACTTCCCGCTCGGCGCGGACGAGGTGCTGGTGGAGACGAACGACTCCCGGGCCCGCACGCTGCACGTGCAGGTCGAGAAGGCGGACCGGACGCGGCACCTCAAGGCATCGCAGTGGCGGTTCGTGCCGCATACCGACCGCGAGCCGGGCGGGCGGTCCGCGGGAGCCTCCTGTCAGGAGATCCTGCTGTGCACCACGCTCGATCTCTGCCCGGGGCGCGCGGACGCACGCGACGACCGCTGAGGACGGCGAAGGGCGCCGTCCTCCGAAGAAGACGGCGCCCCTCGCCGGAAAGACCTCAGAACTTGTTCTTCGGCGTGATCCCCAGCGACAGCCCCGACAGCCCCCGCTGCCGTCCGCCCAGCTTGCCGGCGATCGCGCGCAGTGCGGAGCCCGCCGGGGAGTCCGGGTCGGTGAGGACCACCGGCTTGCCCTCGTCGCCGCCCTCGCGGAGGCGGACGTCGATCGGGATGTTGCCGAGGACGGGAACGGACGTGCCCGTGGTGCGGGTGAGGCCGTCGGCGACCAGCTGACCGCCGCCCGTGCCGAAGACGTCGACCATCTCGCCGCAGTGCGGGCAGGGCAGGCCGGACATGTTCTCGACCACGCCGACGATCTTCTGGTGGGTCTGGACCGCGATGGACCCGGCGCGCTCGGCGACCTCGGCCGCCGCCTGCTGCGGGGTCGTCACGACCAGGATCTCGGCGTTGGGGACCAGCTGGGCCACGGAGATCGCGATGTCGCCGGTGCCGGGCGGGAGGTCCAGCAGGAGGACGTCGAGGTCGCCCCAGTAGACGTCGGCGAGGAACTGCTGGAGCGCGCGGTGCAGCATCGGGCCGCGCCAGACGACCGGCGCGTTGCCCGGGGTGAACATGCCGATGGAGATGACCTTCACGCCGTTCGCGGACGGCGGCATGATCATGTTCTCGACCTGGGTGGGCCGGCCGTCGGCGCCCAGCATGCGCGGCACGCTGTGGCCGTAGATGTCGGCGTCCACGACACCGACCTTCAGACCGTCGGCGGCCATCGCCGCCGCCAGGTTCACCGTCACCGAGGACTTGCCGACGCCGCCCTTGCCGGAGGCGACCGCGTAGACCCGGGTGAGGTTGCCCGGCTTGGCGAAGGGCACCTCGCGCTCGGCCTGGCCGCCGCGCAGGGCCGCCGCCAGCTCCTTGCGCTGCTCGTCGCTCATCACGTCCAGGGTGACGTCGACGCGGGTGACGCCCTCGACCCGGGAGACCGCCTCGGTGACGCGCTGGGTGATGGTGTCGCGCATCGGGCAGCCGGACACCGTCAGGTACACGGTGACCGCGACCGCTCCGTCCGCGCCGATCTCCACCGATTTGACCATCCCGAGTTCGGTGATCGGGCGGTTGATCTCGGGGTCGTTCACCGTCGCCAGTGCCTCGCGCACCGCGTCTTCCGTAGCCATAAGGACGATGGTACGGCGCGCCGAGGGGCGTCCGGGATGCCCCTCAGCGGTCGTCTGTGTCACGTCCCGGCGGGCGTTCTGCCCGTTCCGCCGGGAATACGACGTGCCCGGGGTGCCCGTCGTGGCGGCGGCGCTCCTCCAGCTCCTTGACCAGGTCCTGCAGCTCCGAGCGGATCCAGTCGCGGGTGGCCACCTCGCCCAGACCCGTGCGCAGCGCGGCGACCTCCCGGGTCAGGTACTCGGTGTCGGCGATGGACCGCTCGTTCTGCTTGCGGTCCTGCTCCAGGTTGACCCGGTCGCGGTCGTCCTGCCTGTTCTGCGCGAGCAGGATCAGCGGGGCCGCGTAGGACGCCTGCAGGGACAGCATCAGGGTGAGGAAGATGAAGGGGTACTCGTCGAAGCGCAGGTGGCGGGGCGCGGCGACGTTCCACAGCACCCACATGATGATGACGACCGTCATCCAGACGATGAAGCGTCCCGTCCCCAGGAACCGGGCGATCTTCTCCGACAGCCGGCCGAAGGCCTCCGGGTCCCACTCCGGCAGGAACCGGCGGCGCGGCGGGCGCGGCTGGTCCAGCCGCAGCGCCCGGGGGCGGCCGGCGGCCGTGGCACCCGCCGGATGACGCTCGCGGGTCGCGGTCTCACGCTCAGGAGCCATGCGTGGCCGCCCCCTCTCCTTGGTCGAGCCCGTCTTCCAGGTGGAACTCCGTCTCCCGCCAGTCCTCGGGCAGCATGTGGTCCAGTACGTCGTCCACGGTCACCGCGCCGAGCAGCGACCCGGACTCGTCCACCACGGGCGCCGCCACCATGTCGTACGCGGCGAAGAACCCGGCGACGACCGGGAGCGCGGCGTCCGGCGCCAGGGTCTGGAGGTCGTCGTCCACGAGCGAGCTGACCAGCGTGTACGGCGGGTCGCGCAGCAGCCGCTGGAAGTGGACGGTGCCCAGGTACTTGCCGGTCGGGGTCTCGTCGGGCGGGCGGCAGACGTAGACCTGGGCGGCGAGTGCGGGGGACAGGTCCGGGTTGCGGACCCGGGCGAGCGCGTCGGCGACGGTGGCGTCGGGCCGCAGCACGATCGGCTCCGTCGTCATCAGACCGCCGGCGGTGTGCTCCTCGTACGACATCAGACGGCGCATGTCGGCCGCGTCGGCGGGCTGCATCAGGCTCAGCAGCCGCTCCTTGTCCTCCTCGGGGAGTTCGGCGAGCAGGTCGGCGGCGTCGTCCGGGTCCATCGCCTCCAGCACGTCCGCCGCGCGCTCCTCCTTCAGCTTGCCGAGGATCTCGATCTGGTCGTCCTCCGGCAGCTCCTCCAGTACGTCGGCGAGCCGGTCGTCGTCCAGGGCGGCGGCCACCTCCGCCCGCCGCTTCGCGGAGAGGTGGTGCAGGACGTTGGCGAGGTCGGCGGGGCGCAGCTGTTCGAAGGTGGCGAGCAGGCTCTCGGCGCCCTGGCCGTGCTCCTCCAGGGAGAACCCGGTGACGGCCGACCACTCGGCGGTCAGCGTCTCGCCCTTCGCCCGCCGGAAGGCGCTCCCCTTCCTGCCCTTGCGGACGAAGACGCGGTCGACCTCCCAGTCCCGGCGGGCGGGCAGCTGCTGCACGGACACGTCGAGGACGGTGACCTCCTCACCGGTCTCCACCAGCGTCACGCGCCGGTCCAGCAGCTCGCCGAAGACCAGCCGCTCGGTGGGCCGCTGCTCGAAGCGCCGGACGTTGACCACGCCGGTGGTGATGACCTGGCCGGACTCGATGCCCGTGACCCGGGTCATGGGCAGGAAGATACGACGCCGGGTGGACAGTTCGACGACCAGCCCGAGGACGCGCGGGGGCTTGCGGCCCACACGCAGCATGACGACCAGATCGCGTACGCGGCCCACCTGGTCGCCGGCCGGATCGAAGACGGGAACCCCGGCGAGGTGCGAGACGAAGATCCGGGGGGCGCCGGCTGCCATGACTGTGCTTCCTTTGCGTGGGGATCGTGTGAGTTGCTCAGATATGCCCGCTCGGGTGCGCTTCAGGCTAGCCCGTCCTGTTCGGATACGCCCTGGTGGGCGGTCCGGACGGACTGGCTCCGCCGGGCGGGCAGGGCACCGGTACCCTGCGGTACGCCGCTCAGGAACCGTCAGAAAGGCGACCCCACCTGTGACTGCGATTCCCCAGGGCCGTAGCCGCCGGACCGTGCTGGTGACCGCGAGCTGCGCGCTGGCCGTGACGGGAGCGATGGTGCTGTCGGGGTGCGGCGGCGACGATCCGGACGCGGGGACCAACGGGGTGGGCAAGCTGCCCGCCGCGAAGATCCAGGCGAAGACCCGGGCCGCGGCGGACGCGGCGTCCGCGGTACGGCTGTCCGGGACCGTGGTCACCAGCGGCCGTACGTACCAGCTGGACATGCAGCTCAAGGCCGACGGCGGCACCGGGTCGGTGACCTCGCAGGGGGCGACGTTCAAGCTGCTGCGGGTCGGGCGGGAGCTGTATCTGAAGGCCGACGCGGACTTCTGGAACCACGCCGACGGCAGCGACGGCGCGACCGGCAAGCTGGACGGCAAGTACGTGAAGGTGCCGCAGGGCGACCCCGCGTACAAGAAGTTCAGCGGCTTCACGGACAAGGACGTCCTCCTCGACGGTCTGCTGACGCTGCACGGCACGCTGGCCACGGACGGCCACCACGCCGACCAGGCGGGTACCCGCACGATCCGCATCACCGGCGACGACGGCTCCGGCGGCACGCTGGACGTCTCCCTCCAGGGCACGCCCTACCCCCTCCGCCTGGTCCGCGCCGGCCACGCGGGAACGCTCCGCTTCTCGGACTGGGGCAAGAACTTCACCGTCGAGGAACCGTCCACGTCGGAAACGGTGGACTACGGCAAGCAGCTGCCGACGTCGTAGGACGGCTGTCAGCTGTCAGAGGGTGCGGCCGCGGCCGGTCACTTCCTCTTCCGGCGTTTGAGCAGCAGCTTCGGCAGGCCCGCCGGGACCGGTCTGCGCGTGGTCGCCGGAGTCGTGACCGGGCGTTCCGCCAGGGTGCCGGAGGGCAGCGGTGTCACCGAGCCCGTCGGTACCAGGCGGAGCACCCGGCACTCGCGGGCCCAGCGGGCCGGCATCTGCTCGCCGTCGGGGGCGTTCAGCCGCTTGCCCTTCAGCTCGGCGACGGCCGCCTCCCACTCCTCGGAGCCGGACGCCAGCTCGGACACGGTCACCGGGAACGTCACCAGCCGGCCGCCCTTGTCCTTGCTGCGCACGCTCACCTCGGCGGAGCCGCCGTCGGTCAGCCCCTCCAGCGGCTGCTCACCGGGACCGTCCCCGACCACGCACACCGCGCCCTCGTGCCACACGTGCCACAGCGCACGCGCGGCCGGCGCACCGGCGCCCCTGACCCAGATCAGGCCGGACTTCTTCGAGGCCTCCTCGATGAGGGCCCGGTCGAGCAGCTCGCTTGTCATAGGCCCCAGCCTAACCAGGCCGTACCGGCCCGCTCACAGCCAGCCGTTGCGCTTCAGCGTGCGGTGGATGCCCAGACACAGGACGACCGTGACGCCCATGATCACCGGGTAGCCGTACTTCCAGTGCAGCTCGGGCATGTGGTCGAAGTTCATGCCGTAGACCCCGCACACCATCGTCGGTACGGCGATGATGGCCGCCCACGCGGTGATCTTGCGCATGTCCTCGTTCTGCGCGACGGACGCCTGGGCGAGGTTGGCCTGGAGGATGGAGTTGAGCAGCTCGTCGAAGCCCATGACCTGCTCCTGGACCCGGGCCAGGTGGTCGGCGACGTCCCGGAAGTACTTCTGGATGTCCGGGTCGATCAGCCGCATCGGCCGCTCGCTCAGCAGCTGCATCGGCCGCAGCAGCGGAGCCACCGCGCGCTTGAACTCCAGTACCTCGCGCTTGAGTTGGTAGATCCGTGCCGAGTCCACACCGCGCGAGACCCCGCCCTTGCGGCCGGGCGAGAAGACCTCGGTCTCCACCTCGTCGATGTCGTCCTGGACCGCGTCGGCGACCGCGATGTAGCCGTCCACGACATGGTCGGCGATGGCGTGCAGCACCGCCGAGGGGCCCTTGGCGAGCAGCTCCGGGTCGTCCTGGAGGCGGTGCCGCAGGGCGCGCAGCGAGCCCTGGCCGCCGTGCCGGACGGTGATGAAGAAGTCCCGGCCGGTGAAGCACATGACCTCGCCGGTCTCCACGACCTCGCTGTTGGCGGTGAGCCGGTCGTGCTCGACGTAGTGGATGGTCTTGAAGACGGTGAAGAGGGAGTCGTCGTAGCGCTCCAGCTTCGGGCGCTGGTGGGCCTGGACCGCGTCCTCCACGGCCAGCGGGTGCAGCCCGAACTCGCTCGCGATACCGGCGAATTCGGCCTCGGTCGGCTCGTGCAGCCCGATCCACACGAAGCCGCCGTCGCGGCGGACCAGCCGCATCGCCTCGTGCGGGGTGAGCGGCCCCGTGCTCTGCACGCGGGCGCCGTCGCGGTAGACGGCGCAGTCGACGACGGCCGAGGGCGTGCCGGGGGCGCGCGTGGTGTCGTAGGACGGGCTCGTGTCCTTGCGCAGCGAGACACGGGACGACGGGCGGACCACGGCGCGCAGGTCGCGGATCATCGACATGGGCAGGCTCCTTCGCGGGCGGGCAGCGAATGCGCGCGGCAACGGGTGGAACTACCCGGAATGGGGACGTCCTGTGTGCGTACGTCTGGCACGTCCACAAAGCGGGGAGCACCGCACCGTTGCGGTGGCGACTTCGCTGCTGATGCAGAACTGATTCAGATCAGGCAGATCAGGCAAAGCGAAACGAAGTGCTCTTCCGCACGACGACGCGCAAAGGAAGGCGGCGGCCAGCCGGTAACTACGTCAGCAGCCGGAAGAGCGAGTGGTACTGCACGGTCGACTTCGATCCATGACAGCCCCACCTCCTCCGGCCGGTCCCTCGTAAGGGAGTCTCATCGGCGTCGGGACCCGATAGCGACGCTTCGCGTGCTGCCCCGAACCACCGGCTCAGAGTACCAGCCGCCCGTACTGTCAAGGCGCCGCTTTGCCCGCTACTGACGAGTTCTATGCTCGGCGCATGGCAGATGTTCTTCCTCTGGTCGAGGCCCGGTTGACCACCGCCCTGGGCGAACCGGACGCCCGTGCCGCGGTGACCTTCCTCGGCACGGACCGTATCGAGGTGCTCCGCTTCCAGGAGGGGGACGTCGTCAGGTACGCCACCCTCGGTATGTCGCAGCACCCCATGGCGGATCCCACGGCGATGCTCGCCGACCCGGTCAAGGGCCCCCGCGCCGAACTGGTCCTGTCCGTCCGCGCGGGCCTCGCCGACACCGACAAGGTCCTCCGCCCGCTCGCCGTGCTGGCCGCGACGCCGCAGGTGGAGGGGCTGGTGGTGACCCCGGGCGCCTCGCTGGACGTGGGCGAGCCGCTGTGGCCGGGCGCCCCCTTCACCTCGGTGCTGGTGGGCGAGCCCGGCGGGCTGGTGGAGGACCTGGAGCTGGACGCCCCGATGGACCCCGTACGGTTCCTGCCGCTGCTGCCGATGACGCCGAACGAGGCCGCCTGGAAGCGGGTGCACGGCGCCCAGGCCCTCCAGGAGCGCTGGCTGGCGAACGGGACGGACCTGAGGGATCCGGCCCGCCGGTCCGTCCCGCTGGACTGACGCCCCACGTGACCGATCTCACCAACACAAGGCGGGATCCGGTCAGTTGGCGAAGACGCCGGCCCCGTCCTCGGTGGCGTGCCCCGGCGCCGGCTCCTCCGCCTCATGGGTGAGGGCCTTGCGCCGGACGGCGACCAGCGCTCGCCATCGGGCGCGGGGCGTCCGACACGCCGAGGTGCAGACGACGGTCGCGGCGGAGAACACCGCGCCCGAACGGTACGGCGTCATGTCCGAGCGGCAGGGTCTTCCGGCCTCCCTGCGCGACATAAGTTAGCTCAGCTAATTAATGCATGTCACATCGAGTTTGTCGGACGGGTGATCGTCCTTGACGTGGGCGGGCCGGGGTAGGACCGTGGAGCCCTATGAGGGGCGAACCCAGTTGCCCGAGGTGCGGTGGCCGGGTCAGGGCTCCCGGACTCTTCGCCGATGCGTGGCAGTGCGATGTGCACGGCACGGTGTATCCGTTGCAGCCCGTGATCCCGCCCAGCGTCGAGGCACTCAACGTCGTGGTGCACCGCACACAGGTGCCGGTGTGGATGCCGTGGCCGCTGCCGGTCGGCTGGCTGTTCACCGGTGTGGCCTACGCCGGTGACGACCGCAGTGGCGGCCGGGCGACCGCGGTGGCCTGCTCGGGCCCAGGCCCGCTCGGCGGCCCCGGGGAGATGATCCTGATCGCCGAGGAGCTGGGCGTCGGACTCGGCGCGCGCTACGCCGGCATCGACGGCCCGGACCCGGGGTCGTACATGAACGTCGAGAAGCCGCCGCAGGCCAAGGTGCTGGCCGCGGGCCGCCCGACCCCGCTCTGGCACGTCTACCGCACCCCTGACGACCGCGCCGTCTTCGCCGGCGAGGCGCTCGGGATGTGGGTGTGGGCCGTGATGTGGCCGGAGCAGTCGGGGCTGCTCATGTACGACGAGCTGGTGCTGACCGATCTGCGGGACGCGGGGGCAGAGATAGACCTGGTGCCCTGCGGAGCGTTGTCGCCGCGCCTGCTTCGGCCGTAGCGCCTACCGGGGTGCCGGGTTCTGTTCGTTTCCGGCTGTGGGTAGTGGTGGGCTGGTCGCGCGGTTCCCCGCGCCCCTCACGGGGTTGCAGTAGGGGGCGCTGACGGGTTTCGGGTGTGACAGTGGCGCTTGAAAACACCGCTATCCTTAGGTGTCCCCTTCTTCCGTCGCCCCGCCTGGAGTTCGCGTGCGTATTGATCTGCACTGTCACTCCACGGCGTCCGACGGTACGGACACCCCGGCCGGGCTGGTGCGGAAGGCCGCTGTCGCGGGGCTGGACGTCGTCGCGCTGACCGATCACGACACCACCCGGGGGTACGGCGAGGCGATCGCCGCGTTGCCCGAGGGGCTGACGCTGGTCACCGGTGCGGAGCTGTCGTGCCGGATCGACGGTGTGTCGATGCACCTGCTGGCCTACCTGTTCGACCCCGAGGAGCCCGCTCTGTTCGCCGAGCGCGAGCTGGTGCGGGACGACCGGGTGCCGCGGGCCAAGGGCATGATCGTCAAGCTGAACGCGCTGGGCGTGCCGGTCACCTGGGAGCAGGTCGAGCGGATCGCCGCCGGCGGCTCGGTGGGGCGCCCGCACGTCGCCTCGGCGCTGGTCGAGCTGGGTGTCGTACCGACGGTGAGCGACGCGTTCACCGAGGAGTGGCTGGCCGACGGCGGGCGGGCCTTCGTGGAGAAGCACGAGACCGACCCCTTCGAGGCGATCCGGCTGGTCAAGGCCGCGGGCGGGGTCTGCGTGTTCGCGCACCCGGCCGCCGCCAAGCGCGGCCGTACCGTGCCGGAGTTCCGTATCGCGGAGATGGCCGAGGCCGGTCTGGACGGCATCGAGGTCGACCACATGGACCACGACCTCGACGCCCGCGACCGCCTGCGGGGCCTGGCGAAGGAGCTGGGGCTGCTGGTCACGGGCTCCTCGGACTACCACGGCAGCCGCAAGTCCGTGGCGCTGGGAGCGTACACGACCGACCCCGAGGTGTACGGGGAGATCACCCGGCGGGCGACGGGCGCGTTCCCGGTGCCGGGCACCGGCGGAGCCTGAGGCCCCTAGGGGCCGGCCCGTCACACCACCTCACACCCGCGGTTCGCACCGCCCCACGCCCGTAGTTCCTCTTCCCGCAAGGCCTGTACTTCCCCCATGTTCGACATCGCCGTCTTCGGCTCCCTGTTCCTGACCCTTTTTGTCATCATGGATCCCCCTGGGATCACCCCGATCTTCCTCGCCCTGACCGCCGGACGACCGGCCAAGGTGCAGAGGCGGATGGCCTTCCAGGCCGTCTGCGTGGCGGGCGGGGTCATCGCCGTCTTCGGCGTCCTGGGCCACCAGATCCTCAACTACCTGCACGTCTCCGTGCCCGCGCTGATGATCGCGGGCGGACTGCTGCTCCTGCTGATCGCGCTCGACCTGCTCACCGGCAAGACCGACGAGCCCAAGCAGACCAAGGACGTCAACGTCGCGCTCGTCCCGCTGGGCATGCCGCTGCTGGCGGGGCCCGGTGCGATCGTGTCCGTGATCCTGGCCGTGCAGAAGGCCGACAGCGTGTCCACGCAGCTCTCGGTGTGGTCCGCGATCCTCGCGATCCACGTCGTGCTGTGGCTGGTGATGCGTTACTCGCTGTTGATCATCAGGGTCATCAAGGACGGCGGTGTCGTCCTCGTGACGCGGCTCGCGGGCATGATGCTCTCCGCGATCGCCGTGCAGCAGATCATCAACGGGGTCACTCAGGTGATCCGGGGGAGCTGAGGCTCGTCACGACGGGGGACCATCCCCGCCGTCCGGTTCCGGCGCGGCCTCGTCTGCCCGCGCCTGCCAGTGGGCCAGGTCGTAGCGGATGGCGTCGGTGACCGGGTGCTCCGGTCCGAGCGCTGCCAGCGCCTCGGCCAGCAGCCGCTCCATGGCAGCCCGCGCCCCCGCCGGATCACCTGCATCGCCCAGCAGACACGCGGCGCGGGCCCGGACGTCGAGGACATACGGATCATCGCGGCCCGCCAACTGCCCGAGGTCGTCGGCGAGCCGGGCCAGGAGTTCCGCGGCGGCGGCCGGGTCTCCCGCCTCGCCGTGCCAGTCGGCGAACAGTTCCCTGGTCTCCAGCGTGTCAGGGTGGTCCGGGCCGAGTATCCGGGTCTGAGCGGCCAGCAGCTCGCCCAACGCCGCGCAGGCCTGGCCGGCATCACCGGTCTCTATCGTTGCCGCGGCCAGCTCGTCGCTGACATCGAGCACACGGACATCGTCAGGGCCCAGCACCCGTATCGTGTCGGCGAGCAGCTCCCCCAGCAGACCGGCGGCCCGCCCCGCTTCGCCGGCCTTCCGCAGCCAGTGGGCATGGGCCTGCCGAGTGAGCAGCACGTCGGTGTGATCCCGGCCCAGCACGCGTACCTGGTCCTCGGCCAGCTCGGCGAGCCGGGCCGCTGCCTGCAGCGGATCTCCCAGCTCCCCGACGCACTCGGCGAGCAGCATCCTGACGTCGGCGGTGTCCGGGTGGTCCGGGCCCAGGACACACCGTTGGTCCGCCAGCAGTTCCGTGGCCATGGCGGCTGCTTCGGCCACGTCGGTCTCGCGGACGCAGCGAGCGAGCAGCCGACGGGTGGTCAGGGTGTCGGGGTGGTTCCGGCCCAGCAGGCGCACCTGTCCGTCCAGGGCTGCACGGAACATGGCTGTGGCGCGTTCCCAGTCTTCCGTCTCATGGAGCCAGAAACCCATCAGCACACGGGTGTACAGGGTGTCGCTGTGGCCCGGCCCCAGCATGCGCAGACGGGTCGCCAGCAGACTGCCGGCCTCCGACAGCGCGTCCTCGTGCTCCCCCGACTCCCAGAGCCGGATCGCCAGGGTGGTGCGCGCCTCCGGACCGTCGGGATGGTCCGGGCCCAGCTCCTCCAGCACCTCGGCAAGCTGCGCCCGCGCGTCCGGGTCGCTTGCGGCCCGGGCCAGCCAGAGGGCGAGGAGGCCCCGGGCTTCCTGGGTGCGGGCGTGCTCCGGGCCGAGAAAGCGGGCCACGTCCCGCAGCAGCTGTCGTGCCGACGCCGCCCCTTCCTCGGGGGGAACCGTCAGCGTGTAGTCGACCCGGGCGAGGAAGAGACGGGTTACGAGGGTGTCGGGGTGGCCGTCGCCCAGGGTGCGGCGCTGGGCCTCCAGCAGGTCACTCGCGGCCCGCCTGGCTCCCACGTGGTCCTGGGCCCTGTCCCGCCACAGTGCGAGGCTTCCCCAGAACAGCTGCGTGATCTTGTGGCTGGTGCCCAGCACGCGCACGCAGTCGTCCACCACCTCCCGGAAGGCCGCCGCGGCGGCCGACGGATCACCGGCCGTGCCGCGCCACTCCGCGATGTTCCCCCGCGTGGCGAGCGTGTCGGGGTGGTCGGCGCCCACCAGGAGAACCAGCTCGGGCAGCAGTTCCGCCGCGGCGTCGGCGGCCCTCGACGGATCCCCGGCCTCGGCTTCCCACCGGTTCCGTTGCAGCCGCGCCGTGATCACCGTCGGATGGCCGGGGCCCCGCACCCGGATCAGGTCTGCCAGCAGCTCGTCGAAGAGCGCGACGGCTTCGGCGGTCCGCCCGGCCTTGCCCAGTACGGCGGCCAGAGCGCCTCGCAGGTCGTAGGCATGCGGATGCTCCGGCCCCAGGGCCGCCACCACATCGTCCAGCACCTCCGTCAGAACGCGTTCGGCGCCGGCCAGGTCTCCGCTCGCGAATCTCCAGTTCACCAGGTCTGCACGCGCACTGAAAACCTGGGGGTGATCGTGGCCCAGGATCCGGATCTCCTCCGCGAGCAGTGCGGCCATGGCCTCGCCGCCGCCCTCGGTGTCCCCGGCCGCCCACCGGAGCCGCAGGAGGGCGCGTCGCGTGAGAAGCGTCGCGGGATGGTCCGGACCGTGGATCCGCAGCAGGTCCGCCAGCAAGTCGGTGTAGTCCCGTTCGGCTGACGACAGGTCACCGGCACTGCTTCGCCAGAACGCGAGGTTGCCGCGCAGTACGAGAGTGGCCTCGTCCTCAGGGCCCAGCACCCGCACCAGCTCCGACAGGAGTTCGGCGGCGGCCGTCACGGTCACCGCCGGATTCTCGAACGCGCTGTTCCAGCGGAGGAGGTTGACCCGGGCCTTGAGCGTCTGGGGGTGCTCGGGGCCGAGGACGCGATGCCGGTCGCGTACGAGTTCCGCGGCGGCTGTCGCAGCCCCGGACTCGTCGCCCGAATGGCCCTGCCAGTTGAGGTGGTCGCCGCGCAGGGCAAGGGTGTCGACGTGCTCGGGACCGAGCAGGCGGCGGCTCGTCTCCACCAGCTGCCCGAAGCTCTCCCGGGCCGCCTGGACGCGGCCGCTCCTGCCTAGACTCAGGGCCGTCCGGGCCGGCAGGGGATGAGCGCCCGACCGCCACAGCGCGTCACCCGCATGCCGGATCACAGCGTCGGCATTGGCACGCAGGGCCTGAGCGAGAGCAGAGTCCGGCTCTATCTCCGGCCAGGCGGCCATGACGGCGTCGGCGGCGTCGCGTACGAGGTGGGCCCGGTGCCCGGGAGTGAAGGTGTCACGGACGGTGCGTTGGACCAGTTGGTGCACGCGCACCGTGTCGTTCGGGGCGTCGGGGGTGTGCTGGATCAGGTTCAGCCGGTGCAGCACACGGAGCGCGTCGACCGCGTCGTCAGGCGTCACCTCGGGGCGGTCCGGGACCTGTGCCCGCAGGTGGGCGAGGGCCGGGGCACTGGTCAGGACGGCGGCGGGGACGCCGTTGGGGTCCAGCAGGGACAGGAGCTGGACCATCGGTGCGGCCAGGCCGGCCGGGCGCATGCGATCGGCGCGTTCCAAGGAGATCGAGCACGCGGCGGTGAAGGTGTCGGTCTGCTCGTCGGGAAGCTCGCCGTCGTCCGGTAAGGCGTCTGCCAGGGCCCGGGAGCGATCGGCCAGCCGGCGACGGTAGGCGGCGCAGTCGATACCGGCATTGACGAGATAGGCGACGGCCTGTGACAGGGCCAGTGGCATGTCCCCGAGATCGGCGGCCAGGGCCGCCAGCTGCGCGGGCTCTTCCCGGCGGCCGTGCACGGCCAGGGATTCGGTGAGGTAGGCGACGGCTTCCCGCCGGGTGAAGACGCCCACGGTGACGAGTCGGCGCGCCGGGCCGGCCAGCGCGGCGTCACGGCGCCGGGTGGTGACCAGCGTACGGCCGGCCGGACTGGCCGGAGGCCACAGGCCCCGCAGATCGGCGAGATCGATCACGTCGTCCAGCACGATCAGCCAGCGCGGGCCGGGCGTTCCGCCGGTGCCGCGGCCGGGCGCTGCCAAGGGGCTGGTCGCCAGCCAGGACAGGAACAGAGAGGCGGCATGCGGGTCCGCGGGGTCCGCGCCCAGAACGCGGGCCGCGGCCTGGGCGTACGCGTCGAGGATGGCAGGACGGGTTGCGGCCGGCACCCAGACCAGCAGGTCGACACGGCCGTCGGCCAGGGCACGGCGAGCGTGGTCGGCGGCGAGCTGCGTCTTCCCGATCCCGCCCAGCCCGGTGACGACCTGGCAGAGCACGGCTGTGCCCGCCTCGGCGACGGCGGCGTCGAGCTGGTCCGCCTCGGACCGGTGCACGAAACAGTCGGCTTGCCGGGGCGGGTTGCCCACCTGGAAGGGCCAGCTCACGGGGGAGCGCTGCTCCGCGCTGACGTGGAAGGCCAGGTGATCGACGTGCTGGACGGCAACGCCCTGCTGGGTGGCGTGGACGTACGCGCCGCCCGCGAGCCCGGGCGGGGCGCCGGGCGGTGCGGCCGGCTCCGGGGGGCTGAAGAGCGCCGGTCCGGTCAGCCCCGGGGTCCGTCCGGCGTCCCAGGGTGGCCGATGCGAACGCCGCCGTGGACCACGGTGGCGGCGACTGATCCGCCGTCGGCGCGGTTGGTGAGGGAACCCCCGGCGGCGACACCGCCGGCAGCGGCCGACACCCCTCGCGCGTCGCCGTCTCCCGCAGGCACGCCCAGAACCGTCCTCAGCGCTGCCGCGGCGGCCTCGCGTTCGGTCTCGTCCAGGCCCTCGAGGAAGTCCTCGATCCTCGTCCGCCAGCTCGCCGCGAGATCGCTGCGCTCCTGGTCGTCATCGGCTCCCACGGCGTCGTCCAGGGCGGCGGCGGTCCGGTCCAGGCGCTCCAGCACCGTCCGCGTCCGGCCGGGATCGCCTCCGCCCAGCCACGAGGCCAGCCGTTCCCGGAAGCCGCTCCACGCGTCCGTCCCCGCCGCTTGTACGACAGCGGTACCACCCGCCGCCGCCAGTGCCGTCAGGCCCTCCGCCAACACGCTTCCCCCTCGGTCTCGACGGTGGTGGTCCGACGGTAGCCGGTGCAGCGCCGAAGGGGTAGGACGTGCGGCGGGTCCGGGGAACACCGCGGAACACCAGCGCGGCCCCCGTGCGGAACTGGTCCGCGCGGGGGCCGCGAAAGCTTCTGCGCAAGCGCGTGTTATGAGGCCGTGGTCTCGGCCGGGCGGATCCACAGGCGCTGTCCGATGGCGGCGGCCTGCTGAACGATCCGGTTGACGGAGGCGGCGTCCACGACGGTGCTGTCCACGGCGGTGCCGTCGATCTCGTCGAGTCGCATGATTTCGAAGCGCATGGGCTTCTCCCTTCGTCTGGTCATCCTCCTGCGGAGAACTACTTGGTGTGACGTCCGGTGTATCCGGTGTCGTACAGACTCAACATGCCTCGTGTTACAAACATTCCCTACGCTAAAGAAATTTTTCGAACGACTAATTACTGACCGGTAAGCCGCCCTGGCGGACCCAGTGGGACCAGTTGTGTTCGCACTGTGACCACCGGGACAATGGAGGCGATGAACGACGACCTGGCCGCCCTCGGCGCCCGTATCGACCGCACGAACGAGCTGCTGGAACGCATGCTCGCCGAGGTGGCCAAGACACCCTCGACCCACGCGATCTTCGTCGATGCGGGCTATCTGTACGCGGCGGCCGGCCGGCTGGTCGCCGGAACCGAGGACCGCCGCGCCTTCGACCTCGACGCCGAGGGCCTGATCGACGCACTGATCGACAAGGCCCGCACGATCTTCGCGGACAGCCGGCTGCTGCGCGTGTACTGGTACGACGGCGCCCGGCGCCGCATCCACACCGCCGAGCAGCAGGTCATCGCCGAACTCCCCGACGTCAAGGTCCGCCTCGGCAACCTCAACGCCAACAACCAGCAGAAGGGCGTCGACTCGCTGATCCGCACCGACCTGGAGTCACTGGCCCGGCACCGCGCGATCAGCGACGCTGCCCTCCTCGGCGGCGACGAGGACCTGGTCTCGGCGGTCGAGGCGGCCCAGGGCTACGGCGCCCGCGTCCACCTCTGGGGCATCGAGGCACCCGAGGGCCGCAACCAGGCCGAGCCGCTGCTCTGGGAGGTCGACAGCCAGCGCACCTTCGACCTGGAGTTCTTCAAGCCGTACGTCTCCCGGCGCACGGCCGCCGCCTACGACACGGCCGGCGGCAACCGCCCCACCCGCGAGGACGTCCGCTTCGTCGGCGCCCAGATCGCGGCGCGCTGGCTCGCCTCCCGGGGCCGCGAAGCGCTGGTCGAACTCTTCCCCGGCCACCCCTACCTGCCCGGCTCCGTCGACCAGGACCTGCTGGTCGAGGCCGAGGAACTGCTCCAGTACTCCCTGCGCGGCCAGGCCGACCTGCGGCGGGCGCTGCGGGACGGGTTCTGGCAGCATCTGCAGGCGCAGTACTAGGCCCGCCCGGCCGCGTCGTCCCAGAAATCGGCGAGGGCGCGGGCCGTCTCCGCAGGGCGGTCGGTGTTGGGTGAGTGCCCGGCGCCCTCGATGACCGTCCGGCGCGCCTTCAGCCGTACGGCCATCTCGTCGAGCAGCGGCAGCGGCCAGGTGTCGTCCAGCGCGCCCGACAGCACGTGGAACGGCAGCGGCACGGCCGCCAGTTCGGCGACCCGGTCCGGTTCCGCGCACAACTGGCGGCCCGTTGCGAGGAGTTGGGCGGGCTTGGTGCCCAGCCAGCGGCGCCGCAGGTCCTGCCGGTCGTCCAGCCCGGCGTCGAGCGCGGGCGTGTCCGTATCCTCCGGCGGCTCCATCGCCTGGATCGCCTCCCACACCTCCGCCATGGTCAGCACGGCGAGCGCGTCCCGGAGCAGCTTCACGCGCTCCTGCTGGGGCGTCGAGATCTGCGCCGGTCCGGAGGACATCAGGGTGAACGACAGGAAGGGCGTGTGGTCGAGCAGGACGGCCGCGCGCGCGATCTGTCCGCCGAGGGAGTGCCCCAGCAGGTGCACCGGGCCGCCGATCGCCTCCGCCTGCGCGAGCACGTCCCGCGCCAACTCCTCCTGCGCGTAGGCCGACTCGTCCGTCGCGGGGCCGTCCGACTCGAACTGGCCCCGCCCGTCCACGGCGACGGTCCGGTATCCGCGCTCGGCGAGCGGCACGTGCAGCGGGTTGAAGTCCTCCTTGCTCCCGGTGAACCCCGGCAGCAGCAGCGCGACACCCTGGGGCTCCACACCGGCGGCCACCGGAGCGTCCACCACGGCGAATTCACCGCGCGCCGTTCGAAGCGGGTACGCACGGGCGCCGGGAGGCGGGACGAAGGTGGGGGGCCTGCTCATGGGGAGAGGTTATCGGGAGGGGGTGGGGACGGGGGTGGGGGGTGAGGGCTGGTGGAGCGTGCCGGGTACGGGGCCTGTGCCGGAAAGGCCGATGGCCGGGTCCACTGTCGTGAACCCGGCCATCGGACCGGAACTGACGTCCTGCCGCCGCCGCGCGTGCGGCGCCGGGTCAGGCCTCGGGGGCCTCTACGGCCGCCGTGGCCTTGCGGGTCCGGCGCGGCTTGGGCGTCGTCGTCTCGGCGCTCTCACCGGCCGCCTCGGCAGCGGACGCCGCGGTCTTGCGGGTCCGGCGCCGCGGCTTGACCTCCGGCTCCTCGGTGGACTGCGCCGGAATCTCCGGAGCAGCCGCCTCGGCAACGGCCTTGCGGGTCCGTCGCGCCTTGGGAGCGGCGACCGCTTCGCCGTCGACGGCGTCCACGACGGCAGCGGCGGTCTTGCGGGTGCGGCGCGGCTTGGCCTCGGCTTCGGCCTCGGGCGCTTCCGGTGCGGTCGCGGCGGTCTTGCGGGTGCGTCGGGGCTTGGTTTCGGCCTCGGCTTCGGCCGCTTCCGGTGCGGCCGTGGTGGCCTTGCGGGTGCGGCGGGGCTTGGCTTCCGTGCCTTCCGCGGTGTCCACGGCGGCCTCGGCGGCAGCGGCGGTCTTGCGGGTGCGGCGCGGCTTGGCCTCGGCTTCGGCCTCGGGCGCTTCCGGCGCGGTCGCGGCGGTCTTGCGGGCGCGTCGGGGCTTGGTTTCGGCCTCGGCCTCGGCCGCCTCCGGTGCGGCCGTGGTGGCCTTGCGGGTGCGGCGGGGCTTGGCTTCCGTGCCTTCCGCGGTGTCCACGGCGGCCTCGGCGGCAGCGGCGGTCTTGCG
>NZ_JBVHVI010000012.1:115097-200247 GCF_055564915.1 Streptomyces sp. NPDC028928 | reverse complement strand
CTTGCGGGTGCGGCGCGGCTTGGCCTCGGCCTCGGGGGCGTCGGGCGTGGCCGGCTCCGCAGCCTTGCGGGTGCGGCGGCGGGGCTTGGCCTCGGCGGCCTCGGCCGTGTCCACGGCCGCCTCGGCGGCAGCGGCGGTCTTGCGCGTGCGGCGCGGCTTGGCCTCGGTGGCCTCGGCCGTGTCCGGTGCCGCCTCCGGCTGAGGGGCCGGCTCGGCCGTCTTCCGGGTGCGGCGGCGCGGCTTGGTCTCCGCGGCCGGAGCGGCCTCGGGCTCCGTCACCGGGCTGTCCGCGATCACGGGCTCGGCAACGGGCTCGGCCACCGGGGCCTTCGCCGCGGCCGGCTCCGTCACCGGCTCGGTCGCCGCAGCGGGCGCCACGGCGGACTCGGTCACCGGAGTCTCCGGCTCGGCCGTCTTCCGCGTGCGGCGGCGGCGCGGCTTCTCCGGCGTGTCCAGGACGGCGGGGCCCTCGGCCGTGGCCACTGTCTCGACGGCGGCGGTGCCGGCGGCCTCGACGGTCGTCGTGGGTGCCGTGGCGGCCGTCACCGGCTCCGCCGGCGCCCCGCCGCGGGTACGGCGACGGCGGCGCGGGGTGCGGGCCGCGGGGGTCTCCTCCGTACCGGCGGTCTCGGCGACCGGCGCGGCGGGGGAGGCGTCCACCGGCGCGCCACCGCGGGTGCGGCGGCGCCGGCGCGGCGTACGGGCCGGACGCTCACGCTCGGCCGGGGCCGGCTCGGTGCGGTCGGCACGGCCGCCACGGTCACCGCGGCCCCGGCCGCGCGCGCCACGTCCGCCGGTCTCGCCCAGGTCCTCCAGCTCCTCCGCGTCCAGACCGGCGCGGGTCCGCTCGGAGCGCGGCAGGGTGCCCTTCGTGCCCTCGGGGATGCCGAGGTCGGAGAACAGGTGCGGGGAGCTGGAGTACGTCTCCACCGGGTCGTTGAAGTCCAGCTCCAGCGCCTTGTTGATCAGCTGCCAGCGCGGGATGTCGTCCCAGTCGACGAACGTGATCGCCGTACCCTTGGCGCCCGCGCGACCGGTACGGCCGACCCGGTGCAGGTACGTCTTCTCGTCCTCGGGGGACTGGTAGTTGATGACGTGGGTCACGCCCTCGACGTCGATGCCGCGCGCGGCGACGTCGGTGCAGACGAGGACGTCGACCTTGCCGTTGCGGAAGGCGCGCAGTGCCTGCTCACGGGCGCCCTGGCCGAGGTCGCCGTGGACCGCGCCGGCGGCGAAGCCGCGACGCTCCAGCTGCTCGGCGATGTCGGCCGCCGTGCGCTTGGTCCGGCAGAAGATCATCGCCAGTCCGCGGCCCTCGGCCTGCAGGATGCGGGCGACCATCTCCGGCTTGTCCATGTTGTGCGCGCGGTAGACGAACTGCTTGATGTTCGCGACCGTCACGCCCTCGTCGTCCGGCGCGGTGGCGCGGATGTGCGTGGGCCGGGACATGTAGCGGCGGGCGAGGCCGATGACCGCGCCCGGCATGGTCGCCGAGAACAGCATGGTCTGGCGCTTGGCCGGCAGCAGGTTGATGATCTTCTCGACGTCGGGCAGGAAGCCCAGGTCGAGCATCTCGTCGGCCTCGTCCAGGACCAGGCACTTGACGTGCTTCAGGTTCAGCTTCTTCTGGCCCGCGAGGTCCAGCAGCCGGCCCGGGGTGCCGACGACCACGTCGACGCCCTTCTTGAGGGCCTCCACCTGGGGCTCGTAGGCCCGGCCGCCGTAGATCGCCAGCACGCGCACGTTACGGACCTTGCCGGCCGTCAGCAGGTCGTTGGTGACCTGGGTGCACAGCTCGCGCGTGGGGACGACGACGAGCGCCTGCGGGGCGTCGGTGAGGGCCTCGGGGGCGGCGCGTCCGGCCTCGACGTCGGCGGGGACGGTGACGCGCTCGAGGAGCGGGAGGCCGAAGCCCAGCGTCTTGCCGGTGCCGGTCTTGGCCTGGCCGATGACGTCCGTGCCGGAAAGGGCGACGGGGAGCGTCATCTCCTGGATGGGGAAGGGGGTGATGATGCCGACGGCTTCCAGGGCCTCGGCGGTCTCGGGGAGGATTCCGAGTTCACGAAACGTCGTAGTCAGGGTGCTGCCTCTTCTGTGTGCGCGGTGCGAGGCGAGCGAGCGGGGGTCATGTCTGACCGTGCCGGGGACGTCGGCTGCCGTACGGACCAACCACTCGGGCGAGCCGTATGACACGGGACCTCTGCCGACGCTCTAGCGCTCGTACCGCTGAGGGTCCCTCCTGCCGTCGTACGATCACTGCCGTACGGCCTTGGAGGGCTGTCGGGTCGGAGCCGATCGGGCCACCGACCGGGCATCCTCATGCGTGCGGCCTGTCGGGAACGTCGAGCATCGTCGACGCACTCTGGCAGGCGCATTACCACCATACCCCGGAATCGCGCACATGCGATGGCCGATTTGGTCACGTAGTCGTGGTCACACTCGTTGACCAGGGCTTGAGCGGCGCGTCAAGCGGGCTATTGTGCGCCTCATGACTAGCTCTGACAAGCCTGAGAACGCGTCCGCCGAATCCGCCGAACCCACCGGTGTCGCCGCCCAGGACTGGGCGCAGGCGTCCGCCGACCCGCAGTACCGCGCCGCGGTCGTGGATCTGCTCGGCGCGCTCGCGTACGGGGAGCTGGCCGCGTTCGAGCGGCTCGCGGAGGACGCCAAGCTGGCGCCGACCCTCGCGGACAAGGCGGAGCTGGCGAAGATGGCCTCGGCCGAGTTCCACCACTTCGAGCGGCTGCGGGACCGGCTGACCGAGATCGGCGAGGAGCCTACGGCCGCGATGGACCCGTTCGTGGCCGCGCTCGACGGTTTCCACAAGCAGACCGCTCCGTCGGACTGGCTGGAGGGCCTGGTCAAGGCGTACGTCGGCGACTCGATCGCGAGCGACTTCTACCGGGAGGTCGCGGCCCGGCTCGACTCCGACACGCGCGAGCTGGTGCTGGCCGTGCTGGACGACACCGGGCACGCCGGGTTCGCCGTGGAGAAGGTGCGGGCCGCGATCGACGCCGACCCGCGGGTGGGCGGCCGGCTGGCGCTGTGGGCACGCCGGCTGATGGGGGAGGCGCTGTCGCAGTCCCAGCGGGTGGTCGCGGACCGCGACGCGCTGTCCACGATGCTCGTGGGCGGGGTGGCCGACGGGTTCGATCTCGCGGAGGTCGGGAAGATGTTCTCGCGGATCACGGAGGCGCACACGAAGCGGATGGCCGCGCTGGGCCTCGCGGCGTAGCACTCCGTGGGGGTGGGTGCGCGTCGTCTCGTGGCTGCGGGTCCGTCGGGGTTGCTCGCGCAGTTCCCCGCGCCCCTGACGGCTCGGCTACGCCGTCGCTGATCGGCGGCGCAGGCGGCCTGTCGGGCGCAGGAGCAGGGACAGGGACGCCACCGAGATGATCGCGGCGCCCAGCAGGCTGAGCAGGGCGGTGCCGGGGCCCAGGGCGGTGTGGGTGACGAAGTCGCCGAAGAGGGCTCCGGCACCGCCCGTGCAGTACACCAGCGGACGGGCCGGCAGCCGGTGGGCGAGACGGTGCGTCGCCGCCCACGCGAGGATCAGACCGAGCACGGCGGAGCCGAGTGCTTCGAGGATCATGTAGGGGTCCCTCCCACGGCCGGTCTGGCTCGACGGTCGTAGCCCGTCATACCCGTGACCTGCGGATTGCAATCCTGCGCTGTGGAGGAGTTGTGCTCCGTCTGTGTGCGTGGCGGACGCGGAAGGGCCCGGCGGCACACGGCCGCCGGGCCCTTCGCACGACTGTCGCCTACAGCGCGCCGAAGCCCACCTTGCGCACGGTCGGCTCGCCGATGTCGACGTACGCCAGACGGTCCGTCGGCACCAGGACCTTGCGGCCCTTCTCGTCCTGGAGGCTCAGCAGCCCCGTCTTGCCGGCCAGCGCCTCGGCCACCACGCGCTCGACCTCCTCGACGCTCTGACCGCTCTCCAGAACGATCTCGCGGGGCGCGTGCTGCACGCCGATCTTGACCTCCACGGCTATGTCCCTCCGACGGTCAGTGATGTGCGCGATCCATCCGCGCCCTACGCTGCACACATTAGCCCGGTGAGGGGATGTACACGCTGCGGGCCGGAACGCCAGGAGCGAACACCGCGCGGGAACAAACGCAAACCTCAGTGGTGCTCGGTGCCGTGCAGCGGGAAACCGGCGATGCCCCGCCAGGCCAGCGAGGTCAGCAGCTGCACCGCCTGATCGCGCGGGACGCTGCGGTCGCTGTGCAGCCAGGAACGGGCCACCACCTGGGCGAGTCCGCCGAGGCCGGAGGCCAGCAGCATGGACTCCGCGCGCGAGAGGCCCGTGTCCTCGGCGATGACGTCGCAGATCGCCTCGGCGCACTCGTTGGTGACCTTGTCCACGCGCTCGCGCACGGCGGGCTCGTTCGTCAGGTCCGACTCGAAGACCAGCCGGAAGGCCCCGCCGTCGTCCTCCACGTACGCGAAGTAGGCGTCCATCGTCGCCCGGACGCGCTGCTTGTTGTCGGTCGTCGACGCCAGCGCGCCGCGCACGGACTGGATCAGCGACTCGCAGTGCTGGTCCAGCAGGGCGAGGTAGAGGTCGAGCTTGCCGGGGAAGTGCTGGTAGAGCACCGGCTTGCTCACGCCGGCCCGCTCGGCGATGTCGTCCATCGCCGCCGCGTGGTACCCCTGCGCGACGAAAACCTCCTGAGCGGCGCCCAGCAACTGGTTCCGCCGGGCTCGGCGCGGCAGGCGGGTGCCACGTGGGCGTGCTGCCTCAGTTTGCTCGATGGCTGTCACGCCGCCTCCCAAAGTCGTCCACATGCGGTGTCGGCCGCGCCGCCATCGTACGTTTCGGTAACCCTGGTGTGCGCGGTGCGGGCGCAGAATTTCACGTACCGGACGACGGCGAAAGGCGGTACGGCCCGCCTGCTGCGGCAGGCCGGGTCCCGCGCGGTCCTGCGAGGTCAGCGGTGGCGGTCCTGCGAGGTCAGCGGTAGTCGTCCTCGTCGAGAGACACCACGCGCGCCTGTTCGACCAGATCGGCCACGTTCCCACGGGCCGGGTCCATTCCCGTCAGGGGGTCGTCGCGGTCCGGCGTGATGTCCGCGTGCTGCTCGGCGGCGTCCACCTCGGGCGCCTCGACGTCCCGCTCCTGCAAGGCGTCGGCCTCCAGCTCCTCGATGTCCTCGATCGCGTCGGGCTCTGTGGGGTCATAGGCCATGGTGGGCTCCCTTCCTACGAACGTCCCTGGATAGAGCAGGGGCCACACGCGGGTGCCCTCTGTACGAGCCTAGGAGACAGCTGATCCTGACGCCATGCCGTCAGGGCCGTTCGCCGCACCGGTTCTCCAGCTCCGTACGGTTCACTCTGTGACGGCCGACACACGAACCCCGGCGTGACGTGATCACCTCGTAACATTGCCGCATGTCTTCGACCGAGTCGCCGTCCCTGCCGGCCGCCAGTGTGCTTCCCAAGGTGGCGCCCGTCCGGGTCGGAGAGGGCGAGCGGCTGCGGTCCGTGGGCCTGCCCGGCGTCACCCTGTCGGTCCGTTCCCGGCGCCCCGCGCGCGAGGGCCTGCCGCCCGCGCTGTACGTCCACGGGCTCGGCGGCTCCTCGCAGAACTGGTCCTCGCTCATGGCCGAGCTGGACGGTGTCGTCGACAGCGAGGCGGTCGACCTGCCGGGCTTCGGCGACTCCCCGCCCCCGGACGACGGCGACTACTCCGTCACCGGGCACGCGCGCGCGGTGATCCGCTATCTCGACGCGTCCGGCCGCGGCCCGGTCCACCTCTTCGGCAACTCGCTCGGCGGCGCGGTCACCACGCGCGTGGCCGCCGTACGCCCCGACCTGGTCCGTACGCTCACGCTGGTCTCGCCCGCCCTGCCCGAGCTGCGGGTGCAGCGCACCGCGGTGCCGACGGGGCTGCTCGCCGTGCCCGGCATCGCCGCCCTGTTCACCCGGCTCACCAAGGAGTGGACGGCCGAGCAGCGGGTGCGCGGGGTCATGGCGCTCTGCTACGGCGACCCCGGGCGGGTTTCGCCGGAGGCGTTCCGGTATGCCGTCGAGGAGCTGGAGCGGCGGCTGCAGCTGCCGTACTTCTGGGACGCGATGGCCCGCTCCGCGCGCGGGATCGTCAACGCCTACACGCTCGGCGGACAGCACGGGCTGTGGCGCCAGGCCGAGCGGGTGCTCGCCCCCACCCTGCTGATCTACGGCGGCCGGGACCAGCTCGTCGGCTTCCGCATGGCCCGCAGGGCCGCCCGCGCCTTCCGTGACTCCCGTCTGCTGTCCCTGCCGGACGCCGGGCATGTGGCGATGATGGAGTACCCGGACGTGGTGGCGGGTGCGGTCCGGGAACTCCTGGCGCAGGCGGACGGCTCCGGCGAGGGCGTCCACGCCGACGCCGCAGTCACCGGCGTGAGGGGCTGAGGGCCAGGGTGGGACGCCACAGCCGCCGCGGACCGGCCCCGAAGAGCGACTCCGCGGACATAGCCGCACGGCGGGGGGAGCGACGGGGCGCACGCTCCGACGACGACAGGGGCGACGCGCCCGGGGTTCCTGGCGGTGTCCAGGGGGTTCCTGGCGGTGCTCCCGGGTTTCCCGACGGTACTCCGGCGCGCGGGGTGCCGAGGGCTTACGACGGCACTCCCGCGCATGGTGTGCCGAGGGCCGGCGGTGGCGCGCCGGTGCCGGGGGCGCGTGGTGGGCATCCCGAGCAGCGGGAACCCGGCGGCGGCTGGGGGGAGTTCGCCGGGCGGGCGGGCGGTACCGGCGGGCCCGGTGTCGTGTTGCCCCGGCAGCGGCAGGCGGAGCCGGGTGCTCCGGGCCCGGGCGCTCCGGGCCCGGGTGGGGCGCGGCGCCGCCGTGGCCCCCGGCAGGAGTACCTGGACGCCTTCGAAGGCGCCGGAGCCGGCACCGACGACACCAGGGGAACCCGCGACCCCCGGGACACCGAGGAAGCCGGGGCCTCCGCGTCCGGCGCCGCTGTGCCCGCGCAGCGCGGCGGGACCAAGGGGTGGGCCTTCACCGGCATCGCGGCGGCTGCCGTCACCACCGTCCTCGCGGTGGTCGTCGCCGGTCAGGTGACCGAGGGCCGGGACGGCGACGCGCAGTCGCAGTCCGCCGCCGGCCAGACCCACGACACGCGTACCCCCGGGGACGTCGCGGGCGCGCCGGCGCCCTCCGGCGTGCCGAGCGCGGTGGCGCTGACGTACGACCAGAAGATGGGCAGGAAGTACCCCCTCGGGGCCACGCTGGCCGGGCCGGGGAAGTTCGACGCCGTGCCCGGTTTCGACAAGGCCCCCGGCACCGGGCAGAAGTACCGGTACCGCGTCGACGTCGAGCAGGGGCTGGGGCTGGACGGCGCGCTGTTCGCCGAGGCCGTGCAGCAGACTCTGAACGACAAGCGCAGCTGGGCGCACGGCGGTGCCCGCACCTTCGAGCGCATCTCCTCCGGCAAACCGGACTTCGTGATCACGCTGGCCAGCCCCGGCACCACCGCCAAGTGGTGCGCCAAGTCCGGCCTGGACACCACCGAGGACAACGTCTCCTGCGACTCCGCCGCGACCGAACGCGTCATGATCAATGCGTACCGGTGGGCTCAAGGCAGCAAGACATACGGTGACCGGATCCATGCGTACCGGCAAATGTTGATCAACCATGAAGTCGGCCACCGGCTGGGCTACGGCCATGTCACCTGCCAGAAGGACGGCGAGCCGGCCCCCGTCATGCAGCAGCAGACCAAGTTCCTCGACCACGACGGGATCCACTGCCGGCCCAACCCCTGGCCGTACCCCACGAGTTGACGGGCTTCACTTACGTCACATTGACATGAGCCGTCTGTTCCTCCATATTTCTGCGCATGTGGTCTAGTCATGCCGTCTCCACCAGCGCCGCCATCGAGCTGGCGCTCATCGGTGTGACCGCACTCTGCGTGGCCGACATCCACTGTCGCTGACGCCGCCTCCCCGGCGTTCGCGTCGCGACTCTTTTCTCCCTCTCCGTCCGTGACCGCGTCACGGACTTTTCGACGACCCGACGCCGGGGCCGACGTCTGCCCGCAGCCGTCTCACTCCTCGTCCACATGTCTCACCCATCGAGAAACGATCGAGCGGCGATCCAGAGGTCTCCGAGAAGCCCTCGATCGACCCTTGATCAACTCTTGATCAACCCCGTCACGTCACCCGAGAGGTCGTCATTCCGATGCGTCAACCGTCCGTCATAGCGCGCCGCGTGGCAGCGGCATCCGTCAGCCTGGTCGTGGCAGCGGGCGCCGCCGCCTGCGGCCCTGAGGACAGCGATGCCAAGGGTTCCGGTGGCGACTCCGCGCCCCACAAGGGCGGCACGCTCACGGTCCTGAACTCCGAGCCGCAGACCGACTTCGACCCCGCGCGGCTGTACACCTCCGGTGGCGGAAACGTCCCTTCGCTGGTCTTCCGCACCCTCACCACGCGCAACCGCGAGAACGGCGCGGCCGGCGCCAAGGTCGTCCCCGACCTCGCCACCGACACCGGGCGCCCCAACAAGGACGCGACCGTGTGGACGTACACCCTGAAGACGGGCCTGAAGTACGAGGACGGCACGCCGATCACCTCGGCCGACATCAAGTACGGCATCGAGCGCTCCTTCGCCCCCGAACTCTCCGGTGGCGCCCCCTACTTGCGGGACTGGCTGGTCGGCGCCGCCGACTACCAGGGGCCCTACAAGGACAAGAAGGGACTGTCCGCGATCGAGACGCCGGACGCCCGGACCATCGTCTTCCACCTGAACAAGCCCGAGGGCGAGTTCCCGTACCTCGCCACGCAGACGCAGTTCACCCCGGTGCCCAAGAGCAAGGACACCGGCACCAAGTACGAGTCGCACCCGGTCTCCTCCGGGCCGTACAAGGTCGTCAAGAACGAGAACGACGGCGAGCATCTCGTCCTGGAGCGCAACACGTACTGGTCGGCGGCGACCGACGAAGAGCGCAAGGCCTACCCGGACACCATCGACGTGCGCTCCGGACTCGACTCCTCGGTGATCAACCAGCGGCTGTCCGCGTCCCAGGGTGCGGACGCCGCCGCCGTCACCACGGACACCAACCTCGGCCCGGCCGAACTCGCCAAGGTGACCGGCGACAGGAAGCTGGCCGCGCGCGTGGGTACCGGCCACTTCGGCTACACGAACTACCTCGCCTTCAACCCGAAGGTGAAGCCGTTCGACAACCCCAAGGTGCGCCAGGCCGTCGCGTACGCCATCGACCGGTCCTCCGTGGTCAACGCGGCCGGCGGCAGCTCCCTCGCCGAACCCGCCACCACCTTCCTGCCGAACCAGAAGTCCTTCGGCTACACGCCGTACGACCCGTTCCCGGCGGGCGCGTCCGGCAACGCGGCCAAGGCCAAGGAACTGCTGGCGCAGGCCGGTTACAAGAGCGGGCTCAGCATCACGCTGACCCACTCCAACAACAAGGACTTCGAGACCAGCCCGGAGATCGCCACCGCCGTCCAGGACGCGCTCAAGAAGGCCGGTATCACGGTCAGGCTGCAGGGCCTGGAGGACAACGACTACCGGGACAAGATCCACAGCGTGAAGAACGAGCCGGGCCTCTTCCTCGCCCACTGGGGTGCGGACTGGCCGTCCGGCGGCCCCTTCCTCGCGCCCATCTTCGACGGCCGGCAGATCGTCAAGGATGGAGCGAACTTCAACACGGGCCAGCTGAACGACAAGTCGGTCAATGACGAGATTGACGCGATCAACAAGTTGACCGACCTTGACGCCGCCGCCCAGCGATGGGGTGCACTGGACAAGAAGATCGGCGAGAAGGCCCTCGTCGTGCCGCTGTTCCACCCCGTCTACAAGCGTTTGTACGGCTCGGACGTCAAGAACGTCGTCATCAGCGACTGGACCGGCGTCCTGGACATCTCCCAGGTCGCGGTGAAGTAGCGCCGTGAGCGAGGCACTTGCCGCCGTCGAGACCGCCGGGACGGACATCTCCGTCCCGGCGGTCTCGGGGGCACGTCAGTTCTGGCGGCGGCTGCGGGCGCAGCGGGCCGCCCTGGTCGCCGCGGCCGTCGTCGCGCTGCTCGTCCTGGTCGCGCTCGCCGCGCCGCTGCTCACCGCCCTGGAGGGTCAGGACCCCACCACCTACCACCCCACTCTGATCGACTCCGCGCGCGGGGGCGTGCCTCTCGGCTCCTTCGGCGGCATGAGCGCCGACCACTGGCTGGGCGTCGAACCGCAGACCGGACGCGACATGTTCGCCCGGCTGGTCTACGGCGCGCGGGTCTCGCTGGGCGTGTCGCTGGGTGCCACGCTGGTCCAGGTCGTGCTCGGCGTCGCCGTGGGCGTGGCCGCCGGACTGGGCAACCGCTGGGTCGACCTGGTCCTGAGCCGCGTCACCGACATCTTCGTCTCCATGCCACTGATGATCATGGCGCTGGCGCTGCTGGCCATCGTGCCGGGCAGCTTCCCGCGCCCCGTCCTGGTCGCGCTGATCATCGCCCTGGTCTCCGGGTGGGCCACCACGGCCACGATGGTGCGCGCGCAGACCCTCGCCCTGAAGAACCTCGACTACGTCGCCGCGTCCCGGCTCAGCGGCTGGAGCACCTGGCGGACCGCCGTACGCGAACTGCTCCCGGGCCTCGCCGCGCCGGTCATCACCTACGCCGCGCTGCTGATCCCGTCGAACATCAGTGCCGAGGCGGCCCTGTCCTTCCTCGGCGTCGGCGTGAAGCCGCCCACCCCCTCGTGGGGCCAGATGCTCACCTCCGCCGACGTCTGGTACCAGGCGGCCCCGCAGTACCTGCTGCTGCCCGCGCTCGCCCTGTTCGTGACCGTGGTCGCGATGACCGTCCTCGGCGACGGCGTCCGCGTCGCCCTGGACCCGCGCGCCGCCTCGCGCCTGCGCATCGGCACCGGCCGCAAGCGGGAGGCACGCGCCGAGACGGCCGTACCCACCGGCGAACCGAGGAAGGAGGAGCAGCCGTGAGCGGCTTCACCGGCTTCGTCCTGCGCCGGGTCATCGGCGCCGTGGTCACCCTGTTCGTGCTCTCGGTGGTCATCTACGTCGTCTTCTACGTCACCCCCGGCAACGTCGCCCAGATCACCTGCGGGCCGCGCTGCTCCCCGGCCCAGGTCCACCAGGTGGCCCAGCAACTCCATCTCGACGACCCGCTGTACGTGCGCTATTGGCACTTCCTGCAGGGCATCTTCGTGGGCCAGGACTTCTCGACGGGCACCTCCGTGGAGCACTGCCCGGCGCCCTGCCTCGGCCAGTCGTACCAGAGCGACCAGCAGGTCACCGACATCATCCTGGCCAAGCTGCCGGTGAGCTTCTCGCTGGTGCTCGGCGCGATGGTGATCTGGCTGCTGCTCGGCGTCGGCACCGGCGTGCTGTCCGCCTGGCGGCGCGGCCGGCTCTCCGAACGCGTCCTGACCGCGGTCACCCTCGCCGGCGTCGCCACGCCCGTCTTCGTCATCGGCCTGGTCCTGATGATCGTCGTCTGCGGCGAACTCCAGCTGCTGCCCTTCCCGCAGTACGTCGACTTCACCGACGACCCCGAACAATGGGCGTGGAACCTGCTGCTGCCCTGGCTCTCCCTCGCCCTCATCGAGGCGGCCAACTTCGCCCGGCTGACCCGGGCGTCGATGCTGGAGACGCTGGCCGAGGACCACATCCGCACCTTCCGGGCGTACGGCGTCGGTGAGCGCGCGGTGATCGTCCGGCACGCGCTGCGCGGCGCGACGGCCTCCGTCATCGCGCTCAACGCGGTCACCTTCGGCTCGGCCATCGGCGGCGCCGTCCTCACCGAGACCCTGTTCGGACTGCCCGGCATCGGCCAGGAACTGGTGCACGCGGTCAAGGTCGTCGACCTGCCGGTGGTCGTCGGCATGGTTCTGGTGACCGGCTTCTTCGTGGTCCTCGCCAACGCCGTCGCGGACGTCCTGTACGCGGTGGCCGACCGACGGGTGGTGCTCGCATGAGCCTGGTGGAAGCGGCCGGCACGAGCCTGGTGGACGTCACCGACCTGACCGTCGAGTTCGGTGCCCTGCGCGCCGTCGACGGGCTCTCCTTCAGCCTGGCGAAGGGCGCCGCCCTCGCCCTGGTCGGCGAGTCCGGCTCCGGCAAGTCCACCGTCGCGGGCGCCCTGCTGGGCCTGCACCGGGGCACCGGGGCCCGGGTCGGCGGCTCGGTGCGGGTGGCCGGCACCGACGTACAGGCGGCCTCGGACGAGGAACTGCGCCGGCTGCGCGGCGCGAGGGCTGCCATGGTCTTCCAGGACCCGCTGTCCTCGCTCGACCCGTACTACGCGATCGGCGACCAGATCGCCGAGGTCCATCGCGTGCACGCGCGCGTGTCGCGACGCGCCGCACGCGCGCGTGCCGTGGAGGTCCTGGAGCGGGTCGGCATCCCGGACGCGGCACGGCGGGCCCGGTCCCGCCCGCACGAGTTCAGCGGCGGCATGCGCCAGCGCGCCCTCATCGCCATGGCCCTCGCCTGCGATCCGGACCTGCTGATCGCCGACGAGCCGACCACCGCGCTCGACGTCACCGTGCAGGCCCAGATCCTCGACCTGCTGCACGGACTGCGCCAGGAGACCGGCATGGGGCTGCTCCTCGTCACCCACGACGTGGGCGTGGCCGCCGAGAGCGTGGACGACATCCTCGTCATGCGGCACGGCAGAGCCGTCGAGCGCGGCCCGGTCGGCGCGGTCCTCACGGCGCCCGCCGAGCCGTACACCCGCGAACTCCTCGACGCCGTCCCGCGCGTGGACGCCCGCCGGACCGGCTCCCCGGCCACCGACGAGGTCGTGCTGGAGACCACCGGCGTGCGGCGCGAGTTCGGGCGCGGCAAGCGGGCGCTGACGGCCGTGGACGACGTCTCGGTGACCGTCCGGCGCGGGGAGACCCTCGGTGTGGTCGGCGAGAGCGGCAGCGGCAAGACCACGCTCGGCCGCATGCTCGTCGGGCTGCTGGCCCCCACCGCCGGCGAGATCCGCTACGAAGGGCGCCCGCACACCGGGGTGAACCCGGCCGTCCAGATGGTCTTCCAGGACCCCGTCTCCTCCCTCAACCCCCGCCGCAGCGTGGGCGAGTCCATCGCCGACCCGCTGCGCGCGCGGGGCGACCGGGACGAGGAGCGCATCCGGGGGCGTGTGAGGGAGCTGCTGGAGCGCGTGGGACTCGACGGGGCGCACTACGACCGCTACCCGCACGAGTTCAGTGGCGGACAGCGCCAGCGCATCGGCATCGCGCGGGCGCTCGCCGCCGAGCCGCGCGTGATCGTCTGCGACGAGCCCGTCTCCGCGCTCGACGTCACCACCCAGGCCCAGGTGGTCGCCCTGCTCGGCGAACTCCAGCGGGAACTCGGCCTCGCGCTGGTGTTCATCGCGCACGACCTCGCCGTCGTCCGCCAGGTCAGCGACCGGGTGGCGGTGATGCGGCGCGGCCGGCTCGTCGAGTACGGGCCCGCTGACGAGGTCTACGACAGCCCGCGCGAGCCGTACACCCGGCAGCTCCTGGCCGCCGTACCCGCGCTCGACCCGGAGCTGGCGGCGCGGCGGC
Organism: Streptomyces sp. NPDC028928; assembly: GCF_055564915.1. NCBI lineage: Bacteria > Bacillati > Actinomycetota > Actinomycetes > Kitasatosporales > Streptomycetaceae > Streptomyces > Streptomyces sp. NPDC028928. The sequence goes on along the minus strand of NZ_JBVHVI010000012.1, from coordinate 186,734 downwards.
GCGCCGCCCGGCGCGCACCGGCGGCCGTATAGCGCCGGGCGCGCGGCCCGCGCCCCGGGTGGCGTAACGTTTCGCGCTCGGGCGATCACCGTGTGAACCCTTAGCGCGACGGAACGCGACCCGCACGCGAAAGTTACGACCGTTCACCCCTTTTGGTGGGGGGGGGGGGGGGGGGGCCCCCCCCCCCCCCCCCCCCCCCCCCCCCCCCCCCCCCCCCCCCCCCCCCCCCCCACCGCCTTGTCCCCTTACGTTCGTCCCGCTGCGAGCCGCCGGGACACGGCAGGCGGCTCCCCAGACGGGAGATCGGGGGTGCACACGTGCGCATAGGACTGCTCACCGAGGGTGGCTTTCCGTATGTGAGCGGTGACGCCATGCTTTGGTGCGACCGGCTCGTGCGCGGGCTCGGGCAGCACGAGTTCGACGTCTACGCGCTCAGCCGCAGCCGGCGCCAGCAGGCCGACGGCTGCGTTCCGCTCCCGCCGCAGGTCCGGCGGCTGCGTACGGCGCCGCTGTGGACGGCCGAGGACGACGGCGTCACGCACGGATGGCGCACGCGCCGGCGCTTCGCCGAGTGCTACGGCGAACTGATGGCCGCCGTGTGCGCCGGGGGCGTCTCGGCCGAGGGCGCCTCCCGCGCCGGGACCCAGGACGCCTCCGATCATCTGGCGGACCGTTTCGGCAGCGCGCTGTACGGACTCGCCGAACTCGCCCGCGACAAGGGCGGACTCGTCGGCGCCCTGCGCTCCGACACCGCCGTACGCGCCCTGGAGCGCGCCTGCCGTGCCCCGCACGCGCTGCGCACGGCGCACGAGGCGCGCGTACCCGATCTGCTCGCCGTCGCCGCCCACCTCGAACGCGCCCTGCGCCCCCTCTCCCTCGACTGGTACGACGACGACACCCTCGGCGCGGCCGACCTCTGCCACGCCACCACCGGCGGCCCCGCCGCCCTCGCCGGACTGCTCGCCCGGCACTTCTGCGACGTACCGCTGCTCGTCACCGAGTACGGCGTACAACTGCGCTCGCACTACCTGACCCTCGGCCCCGACACCGCCGCCCCCGCCGTACGCGCCCTGCTCGGCGCCTTCCACGGCCGGCTCGCCGCCGAGGTCTACCGCCGCGCCGCCATCCTCACCCCGGGCAACGCGCACGCCCGCCGCTGGCAGGAACGGTGCGGCGCCGACCGCGCCCGGATCCGCACGGTGTACCCCGGCATGGCGGCCGACCGCTTCGCCGAGGTCGGCGAGTCCCCGGACCGGGCCGATCCGCACACCCTGGTCTGGGTCGGCCGCGTCGAACCCGCGAAGGACCTCGTGTCCCTGCTGCACGCGTTCGCCGAGGTCCGCAAGGAGGAACCCGAGGCCCGCCTGCGGATCGTCGGTTCGCCCTCCGGCACCGAGGGCGCGGAGTACCTCGGCCACTGCCGGGCGCTCGCCGCACAGCTCTTCCCGGACGAGGCGGAGGGCGCACACGCCGTCGGCGACAACCCCGTCTCCTTCGAGCAGATCGGCGCGCCGGAGGCCCCGACGCTGCCCGACGCGTACGCCGCCGGCGCGGTCGTCGTCCTCTCCAGCGTCGTGGAGGGCTTCCCGGTCGGCCTCGTCGAGGCCATGTTCTGCGGCCGGGCCACCGTGTCCACGGACGTCGGCGCGGTCGTGGAGGTCATCGGGGGCACGGGGCTGGTCGTGCCCCCGCGCAACCCCAGAGCGCTCGCCGAGGCGTGCGTGGCGCTGCTGCGCGACCCCGAGCGCCGTGAGCGCCTCGGTGCCGCCGCGCGCGCCCGGGCGCTCGAACTGTTCACCGTCGAGCAGAACATCACGGCATTTCACGGCATTTACCTGGAGATCGTCTCGCACTGCCCGGTCCGCCGGGTCGTCCTGGACGAGTCCGGCGAGCCCCTGCCCTTCGCCACCCCGGCCGAGTCCCACGTCCCCGGCCGCTGGACCGGCCCCACGGCCCGCGTCCTGCCCCGCCCCGGCCCCGCCTGGGCCACCCACACCCCGGTCCGCGCGACCCCGCTGGCCGCGGAGGGGGCACGATGAGCGACCTGAACGGCCGGACCGCCGGCAGGGGGGCCGGCTCGGGCTTGACGGCATCCCCAGAGGCCGCGTCCGCTGCGGCGTGCGGCTCGGTCGGGGAGGGAAGTTCGGGTCGGTCTGCGTCCGGTGCGGCGTGTGGCTCGGTCGGGGAGGGCAGTGCGGGTCGGTCCGCGTCCGTTGCGGCGTGTGGCTCCGCCGGGGAGGGCACCCCGCGCCGGACCGCTTCCGCAGCGGCGTATGGCTGCGCCGGGGAGGGCAGCTCGGGTCGGTCCGCGTCCGTTGCGGCGTACGGCTCGGTCGGGGAGGGAAGTTCGGGTCGGTCGGCTTCGGCAGGGGCGTGCGGCTCCGCCGGGGAGGGCACCCCGCGCCGGACCGCTTCCGCCGCGGCACACGGCTCCGTTGGGGCCGGCACCGCGTGTCCCGGCGAGTCGGCCCCGGCGGACCGGCCCGGGATGCCCAGCGGTGCCGATCCCTGGGACGCGCGGTCGGGGGAGTGGCTGACGGCCGGTCTCGCCGGGCGGAGCACCGGGCACGAGTCCGGAACCTCGGCCGACCCCACCCGCGACACCTCGGGGACCCCGTCCGGTCCCCGGGGCGCAGCGGAGGCGACGGCGGACGTGGGCTCCGAGCGGCGACGGGCCTCCAGTCCGCGCCGTGGGGCCGGTGACCCTGTGAAAGCCCTGCTGCACCGGCACCGTGAGCTGTGCGAGCGCGCCGTGGACCCGCTGGAGATCGCGGCGGGGCTGGAGGCGCACGGCGTCACCGACCGCACCGCCGCCCGCTTCCGCCACCGTGACGTGTTCTCCCTCGCCGAGGAGCTGTACGCGCGCGTGCCCCGCACCGCAGAGCCGCGCCCGGACACCCAGTCCCTGCCGGTGCCCCGGGTCCGCGCCGGCTGGGTACTGCTCACCCTCCTGCCCGGCGCGCTCGGCGCGGCCACGGTGACCGGACTGCGCCTCACCCACGGACACCCCCGCCTGCTGGTCGCACTCGGCGGCCTCCTCGCCATCGCCCTCGCGACGCGCGCGGCCCTGCGCCACGGCCCGCTCGCCGGCCCGCCCGGCCCACGCGCATGGCGTACCGCTCTCGGCACGCGCGTGTGCACGCTCTGGCTGCTCGGGTACGCCCTCGCCGGCGACGGCCTGCTGCACGCCGTCCTGACGGGCGGCCCCGACGCCCCGCCCACCGGAGCCCCGGACGGCCCCTGGCCCACGGCCACCGCGCCCGTCCTCGCCCTCCTGGCCGCCTGCGCCCCGGCGGCCTGGTCCGCCCACCTCCTGGCCGCCGGCGCCCGCCGCAGGCTCGTCGGCAGCCGCGGTCTGGGGGACTTCACGGCCGCCGCGAAACCGCTGCTGTCCGGCGCCTTCGCCCTGTTCCTGGGTGCCCTGGCCGCACTGCTCGCTCTGTGCGGCACCGTCCTGCACGAGCCCGCGGCCCCTCCGCAGGCCCTCAGCCTGGGCGCCGTGCTCCTGCTCGCCCGCCTGCTCACCGTGCACCGGCACCGGCACGCACCCGCCCTGGCGCTCGGCGCGGCGGCGGCCACGGAGGCGGCGGCCCTGGCGCTGCCGCCGGCCGGCCGGCTGCCCGGCTGCGCCTTGCTGGCGGCCCCCGTCGAGACCCTCACCGGCGCCTGGGGCGAGGCCGCCGTACCCGTCCTCGCCTGCGGCACCGCGGCCCTGGCCCTGCTGTGGCACGCCGGCCGCACCCTGACCCGGGCCTCGGCCCACGCGCCCACGGGAGCACCCGAGTGAACCTTCCGCCACCGGCCCGGTCCGGCCGCCGGAGGCATCCGCACCACCCCTCTGAAGGAGAACACCAGATGACCACCTCCCGAGCCGGAGCGTCCGGAGCCGCCGGCGCCTCCGGAGCAGCCGCAGGAGCCGTCGCAGGAGCAGCCGCAGGAGCCCTCGCAGAAGCCGTCGACACGGCCGGTACCACCGGCGCGCACACCCCGGGAGCCGCCCGATGAGGGTCCTGCTGATCGGAGCCAACGGATTCATCGGCCGCTTCGTCGCCGACCGCCTGCTCGCCGACCCGGCCGTCCAGCTCACCGCGCTCGGCCGCGGCGACGACGCCGACGTCCGCTTCGACCTCGCCACCGGCAGCCCGGGCGCGCTCACCCGCTTCCTCGACGCGGTCCACCCCGGGGTTGTCGTCAACTGCGCCGGCGCCACCCGCGGCGGCGCGCGCGAACTCACCCGGCACAACACCGTCGCCGTCGCCACCGTCTGCGAGGCACTGCGCCGCAGCGGCTGCGGCGCCCGCCTGGTGCAGATCGGCTGCGGTTCCGAGTACGGTCCCAGCCAGCCCGGTTCCTCCACGGCCGAGGACGCCGTACCGCGCCCCGGCGGCCCGTACGGCGTCAGCAAGCTCGCCGCGACCGAACTGGTCCTCGGCTCCGGCCTGGACGCCGTCGTCCTGCGCGTCTTCTCCCCGGCCGGCCCCGGCACCCCGGCCGGCTCCCCGCTGGGCCGCCTGGCGGAGGCCATGCGCCGCGCCATGCAGTCCGGCGACGGCGAACTCAAACTCGGCGGCCTCGGCGTCCAGCGGGACTTCGTGGACGTCCGCGATGTCGCCCGGGCCGTGCACGCCGCCTCGCTCTCCGCCGCGCAGGGTGTGATCAACATCGGCTCCGGCCGCGCCGTCCGCCTCAGAGACGCCGCCGCCGTCCTCGCGCGCGTGGCCGGATACGGCGGTGCCCTCCACGAACTCGACACCCCGCCCGGGCCGCTGCGCGGCGCCCTCGCCCACCCCCGCCCCGACTCCGAGCACCCGGCCCCGGTGGCGTACCCGTACCCGGACGGCTGCGGCAGCTGGCAGCAGGCCGATGTGCGCACTGCGCGCGACCGGCTCGGCTGGCGGCCCCGCATCAACCTCGAAGAATCCCTGGCCGACATCTGGATGGAGGCGGCATGCCGCATCTGACCAGCACCACCGCGGGCGCCACCGGCACCGGCGTCCGCACCGCCCTCGGCATTCCCGGCTACGCCCACCCGCTCGTCGCACCGGCCCAGTGGGCGGAACTCGCCCGCCCCGGCACCCCGCTGGACTGGGTGGTCCTCGACGTCGCGGCCGGACCCGGCAGCCGCCCCGACCCGCACTGCCTGGAGGCCGTCGGCCGGCTGCGGGCCGCGGGCGTGCGCGTCCTCGGCCACCTGGATCTCACCTACGGCGCCCGGGTCTTCGGCGACCTGCTCTCCGACGCCCACCGCCACCTCGACTGGTACCGGGTCGACGGCTTCCTGCTGGACCGCTGTCCCACCGATCGGACCGCGCTGCCCGAGGTCCGCCGCGCGATCACGACCCTCCGGGCGATCAGTGACACCGCCCACATCGTCCTCGGCCACGGCCGCCACCCGCACCCCGGCTACGCCGAGAACGCCGACCAGTTGGTGACCTTCTCCGGCTCCTGGTCCGACTACCGCTGGTCGCAGGTGGCCGAGTGGACCGCCGACTACCCGCCCGACCGCTTCTGCCACTTCGTGCACAGCGTGCCCCGCGGCCATCTGGACGAGGCGCTGCGGATCGCCCGCTGGCAGGGAGCGGCGACCATCTACTTCACGGACCGCACGGACAGGGGCGGTCGCGTGGACCCCTGGGAGACCATGCCCGGCTACTGGGACGACATCGTCTCGCGTGTCGGAACAGGTGTCTCGGAATGAAGAAGGCCGTGGCAGTGTTACGAGGAGAACAACTGTAGTGATTGACCGACCAACGGAGTCCCCGTGTCGTTGCCACCCCTGGTCGAGCCAGCTGCTGAGCTCACCGTAGACGAGGTCCGCAGGTACTCCCGCCACCTGATCATCCCCGACGTCGGGATGGACGGGCAGAAGCGGCTGAAGAACGCCAAGGTGCTCTGTGTGGGCGCCGGCGGCCTGGGCTCGCCGGCGCTGATGTACCTGGCCGCCGCGGGCGTGGGTACCCTCGGCATCGTGGAGTTCGACGAGGTCGACGAGTCGAACCTGCAGCGCCAGATCATCCACAGCCAGGCCGACATCGGCCGCTCGAAGGCCGAGTCCGCACGCGACAGCGTGAAGGGCATCAACCCGTACGTGAACGTGATCCTTCACGAGGAGCGGCTGGAAGCCGACAACGTGATGGAGATCTTCAGCCAGTACGACCTGATCGTCGACGGCACGGACAACTTCGCGACCCGCTACCTGGTCAACGACGCCTGCGTGCTGCTGAACAAGCCGTACGTCTGGGGTTCGATCTACCGCTTCGACGGCCAGGCCTCGGTCTTCTGGTCCGAGCACGGCCCCTGCTACCGCTGCCTCTACCCGGAGCCCCCGCCCCCCGGCATGGTTCCCTCCTGCGCCGAGGGCGGCGTCCTGGGCGTGCTGTGCGCGTCCATCGGCTCCATCCAGGTCACCGAGGCGATCAAGGTCCTCACCGGCACCGGTGAGCCGCTGGTCGGCCGACTGATGATCTACGACGCCCTGGAGATGCAGTACCGCCAGGTCAAGGTCCGCAAGGACCCCAACTGCGCGGTCTGCGGCGAGAACCCCACCGTCACCGAGCTGATCGACTACGAGGCCTTCTGCGGCGTCGTCTCCGAGGAGGCCCAGGAGGCGGCCGCCGGCTCGACCATCACTCCCAAGCAGCTCAAGGAGTGGATCGACGACGGCGAGAACATCGAGATCATCGACGTCCGCGAGCCGAACGAGTACGAGATCGTCTCCATCCCGGGCGCCCGGCTGATCCCGAAGAACGAGTTCCTCATGGGCACCGCCCTGGAGGGCCTCCCGCAGGACAAGAAGATCGTCCTGCACTGCAAGACGGGTGTCCGCAGTGCGGAAGTCCTCGCGGTCCTGAAGTCCGCGGGCTTCGCCGACGCGGTCCACGTCGGCGGCGGCGTCATCGGCTGGGTCAACCAGATCGAACCGCACAAGCCGGTCTACTGATCACCGCTCTCGCCCACCAGCGAGGCTGACGAAGCCCACGGCTCTGACCAGTTCAGATGCCGTGGGCTTCTGTCGTTGTTGGTCGATGTCGGGCGGCCTCGGACGGGCCGGAGACGGCCCGAGACAGCGCCGCTTCGCAAGATGTCATCGGAAGAGCTCGGGGGCGGGGCAGACCTCCAGCGGCTCGCCTGGCTGGTCGGTCCAGCCCCACCAGACATGCTGATCGAGACACCGCCACAGCGTCCGGCAGCCCCGCCGGCCATCGTCCTCCCGCTTGGAGAGGACGAAGCCACCGGACTTCATGGGTCGGCTGCACTCGGGACAGGCAAGGGTCTCGTCGGTCATGGGAAGCACCGTAACGAAGTGACCGCTTCGTCCCGAAGCAACTTGGGTAAGGGCTCTGCCTGCTGCTTGCGTCAGATGGCTGGGCCATCAGGGCGTGGGAAATCATGCTGCCCAGGGGTGTCCGTGCGCGTACCGTCGGTCAGAACCATGGGGGTGGAAGTCTGTGTTGTACGCACACGAGGTGATCCTGAACGAACTTGCACAGGGGCTCAGACCTGTGGACGAGGGCGTCGAGTGGTTCGGAAGTCTCTCAGAGGCTGACCAACGCAAAGTCCTGCACGCATTGGTGCTGTTCTGCGGGCAGGCCCGCGCCTGCGAGGAGGACGTGCCGGAGAGCATCGCGCGTTCCGGCATCCGCCCTACTCACACGCCGGCGGTGATGCTCACGAAGTGGCGCTTCGGAATGGAAGCACTTCCGGAATACGAACTAAGCAAGTCCTTCCGCCTGTTGGTCGCCCTCTTCAGCATTGCCGATACCCGCAGGCGGGCGCTGCACTGCGCTGGCGGATGTGGTCACGCGTGGCACAACCTGCCGGATCCGCCGCGCGACGCAACCTGAGATGTCTTCTTGCGCTGGGTCCTGCCGGGGATCTTGGTGAGCTGGATTTTTGCTGGTCAAGAGCGGTGAGCTCGTGCACCCGGTGGCCGTTGTTGGCCGTTATCGGACACTGCCGGGCGGCCTCGGATGGCCCAGAGACGGCCCAGCCTGGATGCCAACCGCTTCGGGTCTGAAGGATCCGAACCGCCGCACAGCCTTTACAACCGTGTCCACCAGCCATGTCGGCGTGCAGATGCCGATGCTCTTCTCCGCGGCTAGGATCCTGAGGCTCCTCGACGACGCTCAGTCAATCAATCGTTAGAAAGCAAGAGCCTATGAGGCGGGATCCTCCGCCAGTTCCTCGGGGAGATCCTGCTCAGCCGAAGGTGACGGAACGTGAGCAGGAGTTCCTCACGATGGTTTTCGTGTCGATGCCGGGCATCTGCAACGTACCCGAAGTGCATTTTGAGGCGCCGACTCATGTGCTCCTGCCCGGCTCTCCGCCGACCGGCCACGAGCCGGATGAATCGCTGTTCGGCCGCCTGCCTACTTCGCATGGCCATGGCTGTGCTCCTCTGCTGATTCCACGAGGACTTTCAGTTTGGTCGCCATTGAGGAAAGCGGCTACGTGAATTACGAATTGACGTGCTTCCTTGAAGGCCTGGGTATGCCGATCGGATAGGCGAGCCAATCAAGAAAGCATGCAAGTTTGATGTAGGGCTTCGGGTGCGTACGGTGTTCGGAGCCCCCGTTCGTGTCAGGAGCAGGTCTTGCCGTCCTTCGGCACCGTTCCGTTCAGCAGATAGGCGTCCACCGTCGAGTCGACGCAGTCGCTCCCGTTGCCGTAGGCCCCGTGTCCCTCGCCCTTCCAGGTGAGTTCGACGCCCACGCCCCGGCCCAGTTCGTCGGCCATCCTGCGGGTGCCCTCGTACGGGGTGGCGGGGTCGCCGGTGGTGCCGACCAGCAGGATCGGTGCCGCGCCCGGCGCGCTGACCTCCGGGGTGTCGTACTGGCCCGGCACCGGCCAGTCGTGGCACCAGCCGGCCGTGTCCCAGCCCAGGAAGTCCCCGAACACCGGTGAGATCCGCTCGAACTCGGCCAGCCGCCGCTTCGTCTCGGCGAGTGTCGGCCGCTGCTTGTCGTCCAGGCACGATATGACCCGCTGGGCGTGGGTCATCGTGCCGTAGCGACCCGAGGGGTCCCGGTCGTTGTACTCGTCGGCGAGCGCCAGCAGCCCCGAACCGTCACCCTGCTCCGCGGACTTGAGGGCGCTGGTCAGCCTCGGCCACATCGACTCGCTGTACAGCGGCAGGAAGATCCCGGTGATCGCGAGCGTCTGGGTGAGCTTGCGCCCCGAGGAGGTCGGGAGCGGTTTGGCGTCGAGCCGGGACAGCAGGCCGGCGATCTTCCGGGAGCCCTGCTCGGGGTTCTGGCCCGTGGATTTCAGGTAGTCGTCCAGGGCTCGCTGGAAGCCGCGGGTCTGGTTCTCGGCGTGGCCCACCGTGTCCGCGGTCGGGTCGACCACCGCGTCGAGCACCAGTCGGCCCACCCGGTGCGGGAAGAGGTGGGCGTAGACGCCGCCGAGTTCGGTGCCGTAGGACATGCCGAAGTAGTGCAGCTTGTCGTCGCCGAGGACCTGGCGCATCAGGTCCATGTCGCGTGCGGTGTCGGTGGTGGACACATGGGCCAGCAGGGGCCCTGCGGCCTTCTGGCAGCCCTTGCCGAAGTCGGTGGCGTCCTGGAAGTACGCCTTCTCCTCGGCCGGGGTGTCCGGGGTGGCGTCCACCGACTCGGCGGCCTCGATCTCCCGGTCGCCGCGGCAGCGGACGCCCTGGCTCCCGCCGACCCCGCGCGGGTCCCAGCTCACCAGGTCGTAGCGCTTGTGGAGTGTGGAGACGGAGGTCTCGAAGTAGGGCATCGTGGACACGCCCGAGCCGCCGGGGCCGCCGAAGTTGAACAGCAGCGAGCCGATGCGGTCGCCGCCGGTCGCCCGGGAGCGGATGAGCGCGAGACCGATCCTCCTGCCGTCCGGCCGGGACCAGTCCAGCGGCACCTTGAGCGTCGCGCACCGCCACGTGTCGCTCGGTGCGGAGGAGCTGCCGGTGGCCTTGCAGCGCTGCCAGTCGAGGCGCTGGGAGGTGAGGGAGGCCGGAAGGGCCGTCGGGGGCGACGCCGACGGGGGAGCCGAGCCGGTTCCCTTGCCCTCGTCCTTGCTTCCGCCCCCGTCGGACGAGCCGCCGCAGCCGGCCAGCAGCAGCCCTGCGGCCACCGCGGCCGTCCACCGCACCAATCGCATCATGCGCACCCCCCTGACAGGCCCGTCGCATCGTGTCGCGCCGGGCGTTCCAGGCCATGGTAGGCGCCCCGGGACCGCCGCGCTGCAGCCTGTGGATAACCCTTTGACCTGCGGCTTTATCCGCCCGTCGACTGTTGTCGGGGGTCTGTCAGGAGCAGACGATGCCGGCCCTCGGCACCTTCCCGTCGAGCAGGTAGCCGTTCACCGCGCCCTGCACGCACTTGTTCTTGCTGTCGTACGCGCCGTGTCCCTGGCCCTTGTACGTCAGCTCGACGCCGACGCCCTTGCCGAGCGCGTCCACCATCTTCCGCGCGCCCTCGTACGGGGTGGCCGGGTCGCCGGTGTTGCCGACGACGAGGACGGGGGCCGACCCGGGTGCGCTGACGTCGGGGTGGTCGGCGGCGCCCGGTACCGCCCAGTCGGTGCAGCTGACCATGCCCCAGGCCAGGTAGTCCCCGAACAGCGGGGACGCGGCGCGGAACTCGGGCAGCTTCTGCTGGACGTAGTCCGCGGTGTAGCGCGGTTTGTCGTCGGAGCAGTTGATGGCGACGTTCGCCGCGGTGAGGTTGCTGTACTCGCCGTTCTCGCTGCGGCCGTTCATGGAGTCGGACAGCAGCATGAGGATCTTGCCGTCGCCGTCGTACGCCTCCTCCAGCCCCTCGGTGAGGTAGCCCCAGAAGTCCTTCGAGTACAGGGACTGCGCGATGCCGTTGGTGGCGGCGGTCTGGGTCAGCTGGCGCGGGAAGATGCCCGGGATGGGCTTCTTCTCCAGGTCGGCGAGGAGTTTCGCGATGCGGTCCTTCACCTCCTGCTCGGTGTCGCCGATCGGGCAGTCCGTGGTCTTCGAGGTGCAGTCCTTGGCGAAGTTGTCGAGCGCGAGCTGGAAGCCCTTGGCCTGGCCGAGGGCGCTCTGCTCCGGGTTCTGCGTGGGGTCCACGACGGCGTCGAGGACGGCCCGGCCGACGTGCTTGGGGAAGAGGTGGGCGTAGACGCCGCCGAGTTCGGTGCCGTAGGAGATGCCGAAGTAGTGGAGCTTGTCGTCGCCGAGGACCTGGCGCATCAGGTCCATGTCGCGGGCCGCGTCGGTGGTGCGCACGTGCGGAAGGATCTTCTTGGAGTTCTTCTCGCAGGCCGCGTTGAACTGCTGGGTGCGCTTCAGGAGCTGGGTGCGTTCGGCGCTGTCGTCGGGGCTGGCGTCCTGCTGGAAGTACTCGTCCAGCTGGGCGTCGCTCTCACACGTCACCGGTGCGCTGCGGCCGACCCCGCGCGGATCGAAGCTGACCAGGTCGTAGCGGGTGCGCAGGGCGGTGTAGTCCGAGCCGAACGCGGGCAGGGTGCTGACGCCGCTGCCGCCCGGCCCGCCGAAGTTGAACACGAGCGAGCCGATCCGTTTGCTCGCGGGGCCGCTGGCGCGGGCGCGGATCAGGGCGATGCCGATCGTGTCGCCCTTCGGCCTGCTCCAGTCCAGCGGCGCCTTCATGGTGGCGCACTGCCACTTGGCGCCCCCCGGCAGCGGTGACGGGGCACTGCCGCCGCCCTCCTCCTCGGACGGGGCCGGGCAGTCCGTCCAGTCCAGCTTCTGCGCCGTGAGGTCCTCGTGCTCCTCTTTGCCGCCGCAACCGGCCAGCACAGCGGAGAGCAGTACAGCGGTGGTGGTCAGCGCGACGGCGCGCAGCCGGGAGCGGTTCGCCATACTCCCATCGTGGGGGCGTACACGCCGGGGCGCTCGGGGCGCGGGCCGTACGAGCTACATCACCCGGCGGGGCGCTTGCGCAGCGGAGGGGTCCTTACAGGGCTCCCTTGCGCGTGAGGTGGTTGAAGGCGAGCCAGCCCGGCAGCACCGGCAGCCAGAGGGTCAGCAGCCGGAACAGCAGCACGGCCGGGGCGGCGACCTCCTTGGGCAGGCCCACGGCGATCAGACCGACGGTGAGGGTCGCCTCCACCGCGCCCACGCCGCCCGGAGTGGGTGCCGCCGAGCCGAGCGCGTTGCCGGCGAGGAAGACGACGGCGACGCTGGCGATGCTCAGGGAGACCGATCCGTCGCCGAAGGCCCGGATGGAGGCGTCCAGGCACATCACGAAGCAGGCGGTCAGCAGGAGCATGCCGCCGATGCCGGTGACGAGCTTCTGGGGCCGCTGCAGCACGTCGAGCATGCGCGGGACGACACCCGCGAACAGCGACCTCACGCGCGTGACGACGAATTTCCGCAGGAACGGCACCGAGGTGACGACGAGGACCAGGACGGCCACGGTCAGCAGGCCCGCGATGACCGTGCGGGACGGGGACAGCGACGGCGTCTTCTCGGTGCCGGTCAGGTAGCCGAAGGACAGCAGCATCAGGATGTGGCAGCCGAGCCCGAACAGCTGTGAGGCGCCGACACTCGCCACCGCGAGCCCCGGCCGTACGCCGGCGCGCTGCAGGAAGCGCGTGTTGAGGGCCACACCGCCGACCGCGGCCGGTGCCACGATCTTCACGAACGACCCGGCGACCTGCGCCGCCACGGTCCGCGGGAACGGCACCCGCTCCGGTACGAAGCCCAGCAGGGCCATCGCCGCGGCGACGTAGCTGAGCGCGGAGAACAGCACCGCGGCGATCACCCAGCCCCACTGGGCCTGTGCGAACAGCGTGCCGAACTCGATGTGGGTGAGCTGCGTCAGCAGGTAGTACGCGCCGATCGCACCGGCGATGAAGCTGATCAGCGTGCGCGGGCGGACCCGCTCCAGCCGGGCCGGCTCCACGGGCGCCTGCGGCCTGATCCGCAGCACCTCGTGCCGGATCTGCGTGAGCAGGTCTTCCTCGCGGGCCTCTTCGAGAGCTTCGTCTATGGCCCGCTTCTCCGCGCGCTGCTCGGCGCGGACCGTCTTCTTGTCGGGCTTGTCCAGGGCGGGCGGGGCCGTCTCGGGCGCCTCCTCCAGGCGGGCCAGCTTGGCCTGCCGGGAGGCCTCCAGCACCGCCTCCCGTTCGCGCTGGGCCCGCTCCCGTGCCAGCCGGCGCAGCGTCGCGCGCGTGGAGCGCGTCAGCGCGATCGGCTGGAGCATCGGCAGGCAGTCGGCGACCGCGTCCGGGCCGAGCACGCCGACCGCCGAGGCCACCGCCCGCTCGGCACCGACCCGCAGACCGAGCGTGGTGACCAGCTGGGCGACGTCCATGCGCAGCAGCAGCTCGCCGGCCGCGATCTCACCGCCGCGCAGCTCGGTGAGGATCACCCTGCCGGAACGATCCACCAGAATCGCGTCTCCGGCCAGCCTGCGGTGCGCGATGCGCCGGGACTGCAGCGCCCGCACCTGGTGCCAGGTGTTGCGCAGCAGCTCGTCGGTGATCTCCTCGTCGGCCAGCGAGTCCAGCGTGCGCCCGCCGGTGTGCTCGTACACGAGCATGACGGCGTCGGGGCCCAGCTCGGAGGTGGCGATCAGCTTGGGCGCGTTGGCACCCGCCGCGATCGCCGCGTACGCCAGCAGCGCCTCCTGCTCCAGTGCCTGGCGCAGCGACTGGAGGCTGGAGCGGGTGGCGAAGCCGCGCAGGGTGAGATTGCGCCACGCGCGGTAGAAGAAGCCCTGTGCCTGCTGTTCCCGGTCGACGACGGTGACGTCCAGCGGCGGGCCGTCCTCCAGGGTGACGAAGTAGCGCCGGCCCCGGTCGCCGTTCTCCGTCTCCACGGCCTCCTCACGGGCCGTGGAGACCGGGTGGAAGCCGACGTGCCTGAGGCCCGCCATGAGGGTCTGGCCGGTCGGGCGGACGTTGGGGGAGCCGACCGCGTAGAGGGTGCCGTAGGCGATGGTCCAGCCGATGAGGACCGTCAGGATGATCGAGAAGGGGGTCGTGTAGCCGGTGACCAGCATCGAGAAGGCGTCGAGCAGCAGCACGATCCACAGCACCGCGCGCCATCTGGGTCTGCGGGACATGCCGACGGCCGTCATATAGGCGATGACGGGTGCCAGATAGCCGTGCACCGGGTCGGTCAGTGCGTGGATGTCGCCCGGCGAGGGCTGGGTGAGCGCCTCCTGGATCGAGTCCGGGGCGGCCCGGGCGACCCACAGATCGGTGGCGAGCGTCACTCCGTGGGCCAGGACGGCCGCGAGGACGCCGTCGGCGATGCGCAGCCCGTCCCGTTTGATCAGCCGTTCGATCGCGAAGGCGACCGGCACCAGCAGGATCGCGATGCTGGACGCCAGTCCCGCGATCTTGATCAGCAGGTCCGGGGCCTGCCCGGTGCCCTTGTTGATGTCCTGTTCGAGGCCCGAGGTGGTGCCGTGCGCGAACGCGGCGATCCCGAGGAGCACCACGACGGCGAGCACGCCCACCAGGAGCCGCATGAGGTCGGAGGGGCGGTGCACGCGCGCGGGGAGCAGCGGTTCGTCGCCCTCCACCTGCTCGGCGTGTGGGTCGTCGTCGGCGCACGGAAGGTGGTCCGGGGGCGGGTTCCCGGGGCCGGGCGCCCCTGCGGGGGCCTCCGTGCCCGCGTCACGCGCGCGCGTGACGGCGTGCTCCTCGGTCTCGGGGTCGCCTCCCCCGGCGCGCTTGACGGCGTTCTCCCGGTCTCCGGGGTCGCCTCCCCCCGCGCGCGTGCCGTCGTCCGTGTGCGGACCGGTGTCTTCCTGGTGCGCGCCGGTGCCGCTCTCGCTCGTGCGGGCGGTACCGGGGCGCGCGGAGGCGTCAGGGGTGCCCGCCGCTCCTTCGGGGTGCACGCCCTGCTCCTTCATGGTCTCTTCTTGGTCTCGTATCACCAGTCACCGCCCGCACGATGGTGGCATGCCCCGCCGACACACGCGGGCATCAGGGTGCGGATGCGCGGGCGCACAGTCTGCCGGAAGGACCGTCCGGGGGCGAGAGGGCCGTGCCCCGCGCACCCCGCCGGGATGCCGGCGGGGTGCGGCAGGATGGGGGGAATGAGCGAGCAGAGCCGTCCCGGGGACGCCCGTGAGGGGTATGCGGACGCGTTGCCGGAGTACGCCGAGCGGGTCCTCGACGTCGCCGAGCGGATTCCGCCGGGCCGGGTCATGACGTACGGCGATGTCGCCGAGTGGCTGGAGGAGGGCGGCCCCCGTCAGGTGGGCCGGGTGATGGCTCTCTACGGCGGCGCCGTCCCCTGGTGGCGTGTGGTGCGTGCCGACGGCGTGCTGCTGCCCGGGCACGAGCTGCGCGCGCTCGCCCACTACCGCGCGGAGGGCACCCCGCTGAAGCAGGCGGGCAGGACCACCGAGGGCCATCTGCCGCGGCTCGACATGCGACGGGCCCGATGGGACGGTGACGCGGACGCGGAGGGTCACACCTGACAGCTTCCGCCATCGGATGCCGCCGGGGCAGACCTGTGGCCCGTTCGGGGGACACGGGGGACGTCCGTGGCATGCCGTACGTTCGTGAGGTGTGGGACGCGCGCGGCGCGAGCGTCGCGAGGGAACAACCGGAAGCCCTGCTTCCGACCGGAGCGGCGACGTAACGTCGGCAGCACGTGTCCCCCTCACCCCGCGGCCACCGCCTCACGCGCGTGACCGCCTGCCCGCCAGCACAACCACCAGGACCGGCCAACCACGTGAGCTCCTCTTCCTCCACCAGTCGCCTGCCGCACCCCCCGGTGCGGCAGGGGAGCCGTGGCGCTTACCGACTGGTCCGTACCCCACCGGCCGTCGTGGATCCCCCTCGTCTGGACGCGCGGCAGCAGGCCGTGGTTGACCACCGCACCGGACCGCTTCTCGTCCTCGCCGGCCCCGGCACCGGCAAGACCACCACCCTCGTGGAGTCCGTGGCCGCCCGGATCGCCCGGGGCGGCGACCCCGAGCGGATCCTCGTGCTCACCTTCAGCCGCAAGGCCGCCGTCGACCTGCGCGACCGCATGGCCCTGCGCATGGGCGCGGCCCGCGCGCCCAGGGCGACCACGTTCCACTCGTACTGCTACGCGCTGGTCCGCGCCCACCAGGACAGCGGCCGGTTCGCCGAACCGCTGCGCCTGCTCTCCGGCCCCGAGCAGGACGTGGCCGTCCGCGAGCTGCTCGCCGGCCAGCCCGAGCTGGAGCAGCTCGGCCTGACCCACGTGCGCTGGCCGGACGAGCTGCGCGCCTGCCTGACCACGCGCGGCTTCGCCGACGAGGTCCGCGCCGTGCTCGCCCGCAGCCGCGAGCTGGGCCTGGGCCCGGACGCCCTCGACGCCTTCGCCCGCCGCATCGGCCGCCCCGACTGGCGGGCAGCCGCCGCCTTCCTCGCCGAGTACCTCGACACCCTCGACCTCCAAGGCGTGATCGACTACGCGGAACTGGTCCACCGCGCGGTCCTGCTCGCCCGCCGCCCGGAGACATCGGCCCGGCTCGCCGCCCGCTACGACGCCGTGTACGTGGACGAGTACCAGGACACCGACCCCGCCCAGGTCCGGCTCCTGCACGCCCTGGCCGGCGGTGGCCGCACCCTGGTCGCGTTCGGCGACCCCGACCAGTCGATCTACGCCTTCCGGGGCGCCGACGTGAACGGCATCCTCGACTTCCCGGCCGCCTTCCCGCGCGCGGACGGCCGCCCCGCCCCCGTCGAGGTGCTGCGCACCTCCCGCCGCTCCGGCGCCGCCCTGCTCGCCGCGACCCGCCTGATCACCCAGCGCATGCCGCTGACCCGGCTGCCCGCCGACAAGGTCCGCGCCCACCGGGAGCCGGCCGCCGTACGCGACGGCGGCCGGGTCGAGGTCCACACGTACCCGACGCCCGGCGCGGAACTGGACAACGTCGCGGACCTGCTGCGCCGCGCACACCTGGAGGACGGCGTCCGCTGGAGCGACATGGCCGTCCTGGTACGCGCCGGTTCCCGCCTCCCGACCCTCCGCCGCGCCCTCACCGCGGCCGGCGTCCCCGTGGACATCGACGGTGACGACCTGCCCCTGCGGCACGAGCCCGCCGTGGCTCCGCTGCTCACGGCCCTGCGCGCGGTGGCCACGGCGGAGACACGGCGCCGCGAGGAACCCGCCGCCGAGGAGGAGCGTCCGGCCGCCGAAGGCGCCGCGTCACCGGGCGAGGCAGCCGCCGGCGACACCGGAACCCCTGACACCTCCTGGCTGGACACCGAGACCGCCCTCACCCTGCTCACCTCCCCGCTCGCCGGCATGGACGCCGCCGACCTGCGCCGCCTCGGCCGCGCCCTGCGCGAGGAGGAGCGCGCCGCCGGGAACCCCCTGCCGCCCCCGTCCGACGAGCTGCTCGCGCGGGCGCTCGCCGAACCCGAGCGCCTGGCCGTGCACGACCCGGCGTACGCGCGCGGGGCACAGCGCCTCGGCGCGCTGCTCCGCAAGGCCCGCGAGCGCCTCGCGGGCGGCGGTACGGCCGAGGAGGCGCTGTGGGACCTGTGGGAGGGCACGCCGTGGCCCGGGCGCCTGGAGCGGGCCGCCCGGCGCGGCGGCGCGGCCGGCCGCAACGCCGACCGCGACCTGGACGCCGTCTGCGCCCTGTTCGCCACCGCCGCGCGCGCGGAGGAACGCACCGGGGGCCGCGGCGCCCTGAACTTCCTGGAGGAGATCGAGGCCGAGGACATAGCCGCCGACACGCTCGCCCGCCGCGTGGTACGGCCCGACGCCGTCCGCGTGATGACCGCGCACCGCGCCAAGGGCCTGGAGTGGCGGCTGGTCGTCGTCGCCGGTGTCCAGGAGGGCCTGTGGCCCGACCTGCGGCGGCGCGGCTCCCTGCTGGAGGCCGACCGCATCGGCCGCGACGGACTCGCCGAGCCGCTCACCCCGGGAGCGCTGCTCGCCGAGGAGCGCCGCCTGTTCTACGTCGCCGCCACGCGCGCGCGTGACCGGCTCGTCGTCACCGCCGTGAAGGCCCCGGCCGACGACGGCGACCAGCCGTCCCGGTTCCTGACCGAGCTGGGCGTCGAACCCAGGGACGTCACCGTCCGCCCCCGCCGCCCGCTGTCCGTCGCCGCGCTCGTCGCCGAGCTGCGCGCGACCACCGTCGACCCGCGCGCGTCGGCCGCACTGCGGGAGGCCGCCGCCCGCCGGCTCGCCCGGCTCGCCGCCCTCGCCGACGAGGACGGCCGCCCGCTGGTGCCGTCGGCGCACCCCTACCGCTGGTGGGGCATGTTCGAGCCGACCGAGAGCAAGGTGCCGCTGCGCCACCGCGACCAGCCCGTGGTGCTCTCCGGCAGCGCCCTCGACCAGCTCGCCAACACCTGCGCGCTGCAGTGGTTCCTGGGCCGCGAGGTGAAGGCGGACGCCCCCGCCACCGCCGCGCAGGGCTTCGGCAACGTCGTCCACGTCCTCGCCGACGAGGTCGCCTCCGGCCGCACCCCCGCCGACCTCGACGTCCTCATGGAGCGCCTGGACTCGGTGTGGAACGCGCTCGCCTTCGACGCGCCCTGGAAGTCGCAGCAGGAGAAGGACAACGCGCGCGGGGCGCTCGAACGCTTCCTGAACTGGCACGTCCTGGACCGGGCCGGCCGCACCCCGGTGGCGAGCGAGCAGGACTTCGACGTCACCCTCGAAGCCGGCGACTACCAGGTCCGCATCCGTGGCCAGATGGACCGCGTGGAGACGGACGCCGAGGGCCGGGCCTACGTCGTCGACTTCAAGACCGGCAAACAGGCGCCCGCCGGGCGCGAGGTGGAGCGGCACCCGCAGCTCGCCGTCTACCAGCTCGCCGTCCGCGAAGGCGCCGTCGACGAGGCCTTCGACGGCGTACGCCCCGAACCGGGCGGCGCCGAACTGGTCCACCTCCGCCAGGGCGCCGCCAAGCGCGACGGCGGCGACAGCCTGCCCAAGGTGCAGACCCAGGAGCCGCTGGCGGGGGAGTGGGTCGGCGAGCTGCTGGCCACCGCCGCCGGAAAGGTCCTGGACGAGCGGTTCGCACCGAGCACCGGCCAGCACTGCACGCACTGCGCGTTCCGCGCCTCGTGCAGCGCCCGGCCGGAGGGACGGCACGTGATCGAGTGAGCCGCCCGCGCCCGGGATGAGGGCATGTGGTCGAGTGTGCCGCCCGCGTCCAGGGTGACGTACGGCACCACACACGCTGACCTGCGGTTCTTCCGTACCGGGCGATCGATTCGTCCTCGACTGTCAGTGCCCGCCGCTAGCCTCTTTCGACATGTCCGCCCATATCACCGACCCCGAGCAGCTCAAGGAGCTCCTCGGCATCCCGTTCACCCCGGAGCAGACGGCCTGCATCACCGCGCCGCCCGCCCCGCAGGTGATCGTGGCCGGAGCCGGGTCGGGCAAGACCACCGTGATGGCGGCCCGCGTGGTCTGGCTGGTCGGCACCGGGCAGGTCGCCCCGGAACAGGTCCTCGGCCTGACCTTCACCAACAAGGCCGCCGGCGAGCTGGCCGAACGCGTCCGCACCGCACTCGTCAAGGCCGGCGTCACCGATCCTGATCTGATCGACCCGGACAACCCGCCCGGCGAGCCGGTCATCTCCACATACCACGCCTTCGCCGGCCGCCTGCTCACCGACCACGGCCTGCGCATCGGCCTGGAACCCAGCTCCCGGCTGCTGGCCGACGCCACCCGCTACCAGCTCGCCGCCCGCGTACTGCGCGAGGCCCCCGGCCCCTACCCGGCGCTGACCCGCTCCTTCGCCGACCTGGTCAGCGACCTGCTCACCCTCGACTCCGAACTCGCCGAACACCTGGTGGACCCCGAGGAACTGCGCGCCTGGGACACCGGCCTGCTGCACACCCTCGAAGGCGCCAAACTCACCAACGCCGACCTGCGCAAGGTCCCCGAGACGGCCGCCGCCCGCCGGGAACTCGCCGACCTGGTCCAGCGCTACCGGACCGCCAAGCGCCGGCGGGACCTGCTCGACTTCGGCGACCAGATCGCCCTGTCGGCCCGCCTCGCCCGCATTCCCGAGGTGGGCCGCCTGCTGCGCGAGGAGTTCCGCGTGGTGCTCCTGGACGAGTACCAGGACACCTCCGTGGCCCAGCGCGTCCTCCTCGCGGGCCTCTTCGGCGGCGGCACCGGCCACCCGGTGACCGCCGTCGGCGACCCCTGCCAGGCCATCTACGGCTGGCGCGGCGCCTCCGTCGCCAACCTGGACGACTTCCCCGACCACTTCGCCCACGCCGACGGCCGGCCCGCCACCCGGCAGGCGCTCAGCGAGAACCGCCGCAGCGGCGGACGCCTGCTCGACCTCGCCAACGACCTCGCCACGCCCCTGCGCGCCATGCACGCGGGCGTGGAGGCCCTCCGCCCAGCCCCCGGCGCCGAGTACGACGGCACGGTCCGCTGCGCCCTGCTGCCCACCCACGCCGAGGAGATCGACTGGATCGCCGACTCCCTCGCCCACCTCGTGCACACCGGCACCCCGCCCGGCGAGATCGCCGTACTGTGCCGGACCGCGACCGACTTCGCCGAGATCCAGGGCGCCCTCGTCGCCCGCGACATCCCCGTGGAGGTGGTCGGCCTCTCCGGGCTGCTGCACCTGCCCGAGATCGCCGACCTCGTCGCCGTCTGCGAGGTCCTGCAGGACCCCGGCGCCAACGCCGCCCTGGTGCGCCTGCTGACCGGACCGCGCTGGCGCATCGGCCCCCGCGACCTCGCCCTCCTCGGCCGCCGGGCCCGCCTGCTCGTCGCCCACGCGCGCGTGGACGCCACCGACGACCCGGACCGCCGGCTTGCCGCGGCCGTCGAGGGAGTCGACCCGGCCGAGGTGATCTCGCTCGCGGACGCCCTGGACACCTTCCTCGAAGCGCCCCTGCGGGAGGCAGACGACGACGGGCTGCCGTTCTCCCCGGACGCGCGCGTGCGCTTCGCCCGGCTCGCCGCCGAGCTGCGCGACCTGCGCCGCTCGCTGTCCGACCCGCTGATGGACGTCCTGCACCGCGTCCTCGCCGTCACCGGCCTGGAGGTGGAGCTGTCGGCGTCCCCGCACGCGCTCGCCGCCCGCCGCCGCGAGACCCTGTCCAATTTCCTGGACATCGCCGCCTCCTTCGCCGCGAGCGACGGCGAGGCCACGCTGCTCGCCTTCCTCGGCTTCCTGCGCACCGCCGCCCAGTACGAGAAGGGCCTCGACAACGCCCTGCCCGGCGGCGAGAACACCGTCAAGGTGCTCACCGCGCATAAGTCCAAGGGCCTGGAGTGGGACGTCGTGGCCGTCCCCGGACTGGTGACCGGCACCTTCCCCAGCGCCCAGGGCCGCGAGAAGTGGACCGCCCAGGCCAGGGTGCTGCCGCACGCCCTGCGCGGCGACACCGACACCCTGCCCGACGTCGACACCTGGGACGCACGCGGCATGAAGGCCTTCCACGAGGCCATGAAGGACCACCAGCACACCGAGGAGCTGCGCCTCGGCTACGTCACCTTCACCCGCCCCCGTTCCCTCCTGCTCGGCTCCGGCCACTGGTGGGGCTCCAGCCAGAAGAAACCGCGCGGCCCCTCCGACTTCCTCAAGGCCCTGTACGACCACTGCGCCGCCGGACACGGAGAGATCGAGGTCTGGGCGGACGAGCCCGCCGAGGACGAGGAGAACCCGGCCCTGCACACGGCCACCGCCGACCAGGTGTGGCCGCTCCCGCTGGACGACGCCGCCCTGGCCCGCCGCCGCGCCGCCGCCGAGACCGTCCTCGCCCACCTGGAGACCCTCGCTGCCGAACCCGCCGAGTCCGCAGGCGGCCGGCCCGCCCTGCACGACCCCGCCGGCGACGAGCACCCGGACTGGCCCGCGCCCCCGGACGACGACCCGTACGGGGACGACCCCTACGGCGACCCGTTCAGCGAGGATCCGTACGACCAGCCGTACGACGACTTCCCCCCTGAGGAGGACCTGCCACCCCTCCACGAGGACTCCGTCGGCGAGGCTTCCCCGCGCCGCACGCCCGTCCCCGGCCCTGACGACCCCGCCGACCGGGACACCTGGAGCGCCGAGCGGCCCGTCGTCCCCCACCAGGCGTCCGCCCCGCAGGACCGCCCCCGTCCCGCCGAGCCGCTGCGCCCTGCCTTCCTCACCCCCGAGGAGGCCCGCACCGTCGCCTCCTGGGACCGCGACCTGGACGCACTCACCGGGGAGCTGCTGCGCGCCCGGCAGACCGTCACCGACGTGCCCCTGCCCGCCACCCTCACCGCCTCCCAGCTGCTGCGGCTCGCCGAGGACCCGGACGGGCTCGCGCAGGAACTCGCGCGCCCCATGCCGCGCCCCCCGCAACCGGCCGCGCGCCGGGGCACCCGGTTCCACGCATGGGTGGAAGCCCGCTTCGAGGAGCTGACGCTGCCCCTGCTGGAACCGGACGAGCTGCCCGGCAGCGACGCCGAGATCGCCGACGAACGCGACCTGGAAGCCCTGAAAGAGGCCTTCGAACGCACCGAGTACGCCCGGCGCACCCCGTACCGGGTCGAGGCGCCCTTCCAGCTCACCCTCGCCGGCCGCGTCATCAGAGGCCGCATCGACGCCGTCTACCGGCACGGCGACGGCGACGAGGCGACGTACGAGATCGTCGACTGGAAGACCAACCGGGCCCGCACCGCCGACCCGCTCCAGCTCGCCGTGTACCGGCTGGCCTGGGCCGAGCAGCAGGGCATACCCCCCGAGTCGGTCACGGCCACCTTCCTGTACGTACGCAGCGGCGAGGTCGTACGCCCCGAGGGACTGCCGGACCGGGCCGCGCTGGAGCGGCTGCTCACGGGTGAGACGGAGAGCACACGGGAGGCAAGCTGAGTGTGACGAACCGCCCGCCGAGGATGTCGGTGCGGGCGGATAGGCTCGGGACCATGAGCCAGACCCCGGACAGCGCCGTCCGCACGTACATCGAGCAGCACCGCGCCGCCTTCCTCGACGACCTCGCCGCATGGCTGCGCATCCCCTCCGTGTCGGCACAGCCCGACCACGCGCCCGACGTACGGCGCAGCGCCGACTGGCTCGCCGCCAAGCTCAAGGAGACCGGCTTTCCCACCGCCGAGGTCTGGCCCACCCCGGGCGCCCCCGCCGTCTTCGCCGAGTGGCCCTCGGGCGACCCGGAGGCACCCACCGTCCTGGTCTACGGCCACCACGACGTGCAGCCCGCCGCCCGCGAGGACGGCTGGGACAGCGACCCCTTCGAGCCGGTCGTCCGCGGAAACCGCCTCTACGCGCGCGGGGCCGCCGACGACAAGGGCCAGGTGTTCTTCCACACACTCGGCGTCCGCGCCCACCTCGCCGCCACCGGCCGCACCGCGCCGGCCGTCAACCTCAAGCTGCTCATCGAGGGCGAGGAGGAATCCGGCTCCCCGCACTTCCGGGCCCTGGTCGAGGAGCGGGCCGGGCGGCTCGCCGCCGACGCCGTGATCGTCTCCGACACCGGCATGTGGTCCGAGGACACCCCGACCGTGTGCACCGGCATGCGCGGCCTCGCCGAGTGCGAGATCCGGCTGTACGGCCCCGATCAGGACATCCACTCCGGCTCCTTCGGCGGCGCCGTGCCCAACCCGGCCACCGCCGCCGCCCGCCTGGTCGCCGCCCTCCACGACGAGCACGCGCGCGTGGCGATCCCCGGCTTCTACGACGGCATCATCGAGCTGACCGACCGCGAGCGCGAACTCTTCGCCGAACTTCCCTTCGACGAGGAGCACTGGCTGCGCACCGCCAAGTCCCGCACCATCCACGGCGAGGCCGGCCACACCACCCTGGAGCGCGTCTGGGCCCGCCCGACCGCCGAGGTCAACGGCATCGGCGGCGGCTACCAGGGCCCCGGCAGCAAGACGATCATCCCCTCCACGGCGATGGTGAAGCTGTCCTTCCGGCTGGTCGCCGGCCAGGACCCCGACCACATCGAGAAGGCCGTCCGCGCCTGGGCCGCCGAGCAGGTGCCCGCCGGGATCCGGTACGAGATCGACTTCGGCTCGGCCACCCGCCCCTGCCTGACCCCGCTCGACCACCCCGCCCTCCAGTCCGTGGTCCGCGCCATGGGCCGCGCCTTCGAGCAGCCGGTCCGCTTCACCCGGGAAGGCGGCTCCGGACCCTCCGCCGACCTCCAGGAAGTCCTCGGCGCCCCCGTCCTCTTCCTGGGAATCTCCGTCCCCTCCGACGGCTGGCACGCGCCCAACGAGAAGGTCGAGCTGGACCTCCTCCTCAAGGGCGTCGAGACCAGCGCCTACCTGTGGGGTGACCTCGCCCGGAACTGGCGTCCCGCACTCTGACCGGCCGGCGCCGTACGGAGGGGCACCGCGCGCGGGGCACACTGGAAGGACCGCCCCGCCCGCCCCGCCAGCCCCGCCCGCCCCGGCCGCTCCCGGCCCGGTGCCCGCCCGCCCACGTCCCGCCGAACCGCCCGCCGAAAGAACCGCCGCACTGGGGGAGTTGGAAGCACCCGTGACCACCTGGACCGACGACACAGCCGACCGACCCATCTCGCTGACCGCCCCGAGCGGCATCGACCGCGCCGCCCACCACCGGCTGGACGAGGCCTGGCTCGCGGCGGCGTGGAGCCACCCCACGACCCGCTGTTTCGTGGTCTCCGGCGGCCAGGTACTGATCGACGAGACCCCGGACGGCCGGACGGAACTCGTCATGACGCCGTCCTTCGAGGCCCCGCTCACCGAGGCGCACCGCTACTTCCTCGGCATCGACAAGGACGGCGTCAGCTACTTCGCGCTCCAGAAGGACTCGCTGCCCGGCCGTATCGACCAGTCCGCGCGCCCGGCGGGGCTGCGCGAGGCCGGCCTGCTGCTGTCCCCGCGCGACGCCGGTCTCATGGTCCACGCGGTCGGACTGGAGAACTGGCAGCGCACCCACCGCTTCTGCTCCCGCTGTGGCGAGCGCACCGTCATCGCGGCGGCCGGCCACATCCGCCGCTGCCCGGCCTGCGGCGCCGAGCACTACCCGCGCACGGATCCGGCCGTGATCATGGCGGTCACCGACGAGGACGACCGCATCCTGCTCGGCCGCCAGGTCCACTGGCCCGAGGGCCGCTTCTCCACGCTCGCCGGGTTCGTCGAGCCCGGCGAGTCCATCGAGCAGGCGGTGCGCCGCGAGGTGTCCGAGGAGGTCGGGGTCACCGTCGGCCAGGTCGAGTACGTCGCCAGCCAGCCCTGGCCCTTCCCGTCCAGCCTGATGCTCGGCTTCATGGCCCGCGCCACCTCCACCGAGATCGACGTGGACGGGGACGAGATCCACGAGGCCCGCTGGTTCTCCCGCGAGGAACTGCACGCGGCCTTCGAGTCCGGAGAGGTACTGCCGCCGTACGGCATCTCCATCGCGGCCCGCCTGATCGAGATGTGGTACGGCAAGCCGCTGCCGACCCGCAGCTTCGTCTGAGACGCCGGCGTCCGGGACGGCGAGGCTTCGTCCGAGACGGCGACGTCCGGGACGGTGAGCACTTCGTCCGAGACGGCGAAAACGGCGAACGGCGGCCCCTGAACCCCTCCGGGCTCGGGAGCCGCCGTCCGGCGCAGCTCGGGCCTACGCGGCGAGCTTCTGCTTGACCTGGGCCAGCGACGGGTTCGTCAGCGTGGAGCCGTCCGCGAAGAGCACGGTCGGGACGGTCTGGTTGCCGCCGTTCGCCTTCTCCACGAAAGCGGCGGACTCGGGGTCCTGCTCGATGTTGATCTCGGTGTAGGCGATGCCCTCCCGGTCCATCTGGCTCTTCAGCCGCCGGCAGTAGCCGCACCAAGTCGTGCTGTACATCGTCACAGTGCCCTGCATCTCTCGCGCTCCTCAGGCAGCTCGGAAAAGGTCGTCCAGGGGGAGAACGTAAGCGACCGGCCCGCCATTCCCGCCAGGGGTACCCACCCGCCGGAGTGACACCCGCCGCACCCATGTGACACCGGCCGCATTAATACGACTGCGAGCCCCCGCCTGTGGACAACCGGCGCAGCCGTCCCGGCAGACCTGGCAGCATGGCGGTGTGACAGCAGCAACGCACTCCCCCGTCTTCCCGCAGGCACCGGACACGGCCGACGCGGTGCTCGAAGGGCTCGACCCCGAGCAGCGCGAGGTCGCCACCTCCCTGCACGGCCCGGTGTGCGTCCTGGCCGGAGCGGGCACGGGCAAGACCCGGGCGATCACCCACCGCATCGCCTACGGAGTCCGCGCCGGCATCCTGCCCCCGTCCAGCGTGCTCGCCGTCACCTTTACCAACCGCGCCGCCGGAGAGATGCGCGGCCGGCTGCGCCAGCTCGGCGCGCACGGCGTCCAGGCCCGCACCTTCCACTCCGCGGCCCTGCGCCAGCTCCAGTACTTCTGGCCGAAAGCGATCGGTGGCTCCCTGCCCCGGATCGTCGACCGCAAGATCCAGCTCGTCGCCGACGCGGCCGCCGCCCTCGGTACCCGCCTCGACCGCAACGAGCTGCGGGACGCGACCGCCGAGATCGAATGGGCCAAGGTCACCCAGACCGTCCCCGCCGACTACCCGTACGCTGCTGCGAAGGCCGGCCGCGAGACCCCCCGCGACCCCGCCGAGATCGCCCACCTCTACGCGGCCTACGAGGACCTCAAGCGCGACCGCGCGGTCATCGACTTCGAAGACGTCCTTCTGCTGACCGTCGCCATCCTCCAGGACCGGCACGACATCGCCGAACAGGTCCGCTCCCAGTACCAGCACTTCGTCGTGGACGAGTACCAGGACGTCAGCCCGCTGCAGCAGCGGCTGCTGGATCTCTGGCTCGGCGACCGTGACAACCTGTGCGTCGTCGGTGACGCCAGCCAGACCATCTACTCGTTCACGGGAGCAACGCCCGACCACCTCCTCGACTTCCGCCTCCGGCACCCCGGCGCCACCGTCGTCAAACTGGTCCGCGACTACCGCTCCACCCCCCAGGTGGTCCGCCTCGCCAACGGCCTGCTCGCCCAGGCCCGGGGCCGCGCCGCCGACCACCGGCTGGAACTCGTCTCCCAGCGCCCCCCGGGACCCGACCCCGTCTACACCGAATACACCGACGAACCCGCCGAGGCCGAAGGCGCCGCCCGCCGCATCCGCGAGCTGATCGACGCCGGCGTCCCCGCCGCCGAGATCGCCGTCCTGTTCCGTACGAACTCCCAGTCCGAGACCTACGAGCAGGCCCTCGCCGACGCCGGCGTCCCCTACCAGCTGCGCGGCGCCGAACGCTTCTTCGACCGGCCCGAGATCCGCAAGGCCGGCATCGCCCTGCGCGGCGCCGCCCGCTTCGGCGGCAACGACTCCCTCCTCGACGACGTCGTGGACCTGCCCTCCCAGGTGCGCGCCGTCCTCTCCGGCGAAGGCTGGACCAGCGAACCCCCGGCCGGCTCCGGCGCCGTCAGAGAACGCTGGGAATCCCTGGCCGCCCTGGTCAACCTCGCCCACGACATCGCCGCCGCCCGGCCCGCGGCCACCCTCGCCGACTTCGTGGCCGAACTGGACGAGCGGGCCAACGCCCAGCACGCCCCCACCGTCCAGGGCGTCACCCTCGCCTCCCTGCACGCCGCCAAGGGACTGGAGTGGGACGTCGTCTTCCTCGTCGGCGTCGCCGAGGGCATGCTGCCCATCACCTACGCCCGCACCGACGAACAGATCGAGGAGGAACGCCGCCTCCTCTACGTCGGCGTGACCCGCGCCCGGGAACGCCTCCACCTCTCCTGGGCCCTGTCCCGCTCACCCGGCGGACGCCCCAACCGCCGGCCGAGCCGCTTCCTCGACGGGCTGCGCCCCGGCACCACCCCCACCGTCGGCCACACCGGCGCCGGCACGGGCGCAGGCGTCGAACACGGCATCACCGCGAGGGCCGCCGCAGCCCCCCGGCGCGTTCAACGGACCCCGGCCCGCTGCCGGGTCTGCGGCCGCACGCTCACCGACGCGGGCGAGATGAAGCTGATGCGCTGCGCGGACTGCCCCTCGGACATGGACGAAGGGCTCTACGAACGGCTCCGGGACTGGCGGGCCGTCCAGGCCGAGCGCAGCGGCCAGCCGGACTTCTGCGTCTTCACCGACCGGACGCTCATGGCCATCGCCGAGGCTTGCCCCGAGAGTTCCGCCGAACTCGCCCGCATCCCCGGCGTCCTCAGCCGCAAGCTGCGCAGCTACGGAGCCGACGTTCTGGCCATCTGTGCAGGTCAACAGCCCGGCGACGACAGCCCGGACGACTGATACGAACTCGTCGAAAAAATAGTTTGCGCATGCCCCAGCAATCCCCATAGGTTCTAGGCACGGAAGCAGCGGCCTTCTCGAAGGCGCGGTTCCGTGTTGTACTTGCATATCCGAACGGACTGGCTCACCCCCAGTCCCAGAGACGCCGAGAGGAGGCGAGTCCAGTGATCAGCATCAACATCAGCACCACCGTCAGCACGGCCAAACTGACCGATCGCTCGGCCGTCTCCACGTGCATGCTCGGCGCCTCGAACCAGGGCACCGGTCTGTCCGGCATCCGTGCCGTGCGTCCGGCGTCCTCCCCTGCCCTCGCGGGTCTTCCCATCCGTGAGCGCAATGAGCGACCGACCAAGGCACTGGAAGCAGTAGAGGCACAGGCCCACGCCTATGCCTTTGCGGCGGCCGGTGCCGGATTCCGGAAGCAGACGACGCAGCACCACCTGATGTGGGCCTTCCGTGGGCCAAAACCCTGGAGTGATCCAGCCTGATCGCCGATCAGGCCGGCGCCTTCAGGGCCGCGGAACCCCATCCGGGATCCGCGGCCCTTCTGTTTTCCCCGAACGGGGACGACGGAGCGAAGGGGCCTCGGGACAAGGAACCCGGTACCAAGCCGACACCCGGTCAACCGGCCGGAACGACCAGACGAGGAAGACCAATCGTGCAACTCGAAGCGCACGCCCCGTCCGTACCGCCTTCGCAAACGATCCCCCCGCCCGGCCTCACGGAGGACTCCACCTTGACCCCCCTCACCGCGCTCACCGCGCTCGACGACGCCATCGAGAACCTCGGCGTACCCGTCCCCTGCCGCTCCTACGACCCGGAGGTCTTCTTCGCCGAGTCGCCCGCGGACGTGGAGTACGCCAAGTCCCTCTGCCGCACCTGCCCGCTGATCGAGGCCTGCCTCGCCGGCGCCAAGGAGCGGCGTGAGCCCTGGGGCGTCTGGGGTGGCGAGCTGTTCGTCCAGGGTGTCGTCGTCGCCCGGAAGCGGCCCCGTGGCCGCCCGCGCAAGAACCCGGTCACGGCATGAACACCGCAGGAACGATCGACCGCCCCCTCACGCACGACCCCAAGAAGCAGGCCCCGATGAAGCCGTCCACCAGCGAGCCCGCCGGCTCCGCGACCCCAGACTTCACCACCACCGGCGCGACCGAAGCGCGCCAGAACAGGAACCGAGAGATGCAACTCATGCAAGAAGCCCTGGCTCGTGCGCATATGCACGAGCGACTCCATGACGCCGTGCGTGAACGCCGGGCCATGCGCCTGGCGGTCGCCCAGCGCATGCAGCGCCGGGCCGAGCGCGCCTCGCTGCGCGCCCGCCGCGCGCTCGCCATGGCGGTCATGCAGTAAGGAACACACCTGAGCAGCGGTGGCCTCCCGAACCCGGGAGGCGAAGCCTCCCCGCGGGGGCCGGTCCGGCCGAACGGACCGGCCCCCGCGGTGCGTTCCCCAGGGCGATCGGCCGGTCCCGGAGTTATCGTCGCCGGGTGACGAGTGTTCCCGGCGGAAGTGATCAGGGCGGCTCCACCCCGGAGCCCCGCCACATCGTGTGCGCCCGCTGCGGCACCCCCGCCGACGGCCCCCCGCCGGCCACCTGGACCTGCTCCGTGGAGAACGGCGTCCGCCAGTACTTCTGCGACACCTGCTCCCGCGACAACCTCCGCGCGATCGAGGGACGCCTGGACTCGGCCTGGTGGTGAAAGGATCGGGCCGACAGGCAGAGGGAGGGGGAGAGGGTGGCCCCGATCACGCCCCCGCCGCCGGCTCGTCCTGCGTGTTCTCGGGGGCGTCGGGCATGAAGCCCGGGAGCCATTCCTCCAGTTCCTCGCGGAGGCGGACGTTGGCGCCCAGTTGGCACAGGACGCCGATCGTGCTCAGGGTCACCCGGTGTATCAGGAGATAGGCCGGGGGCAGGTTGAGCTGTTTGCCGAGCTGGTAGGCGGGGGAGCGGGGGTCGGCGATGCGGGCGGCCTGGCTGCGCATCCAGGAGCGGGTGAAGGTGAACGCCTCGACCCGGGCCGGCTCGATGATCGGCAGCAGGTAGTCCAGGACGGCGTCCGGTTCCAGTTCGATGGTCTCCTTGACGAACCCCTCGGTGCAGAGCAGTTCGTAGACCGTCTCGGCGTCACCGTCCAGGGTCATCCGCAGGGAGACGCCGATCGGGGCCGGAAGGCCGCCGGGGAGCCGGTCGACCGTGCCGAAGTCCAGGACCCCCAGGCGCCAGTCGTCCTCACCGGCCGGCCCGCCGGGCAGCAGGCGGAAGTTGCCCGGGTGCGGGTCGGCGTGCAGCAGGCCGGTGCGGGCCGGTCCCGAGAAGAGGAAGCGGGCCAGGAGCTGGCCGGCCCGGTCGCGCTGTTCCTGGGTGCCGTCCGCGATGATCTCGGACAGCGGGATGCCGTCGATCCACTCGGTCACCAAGACCTGCTCGCACTGGTGCACCACCGCCGGGACGACCACGTCCGGGTCGTCCGCGAACTCCTCCGCGTGCGCGGTCTGGGCCTGGGCCTCCAGGCCGTAGTCCAGTTCCTCGGAGACCCGGTCCCGCAGCTCAGCGATCAGCGGCTTGATGTCCATGCCCGGGATGAGCGGGCCCAACAGTCGGGCGAAGCGGCTCAGTTGGCCGAGGTCGGAGAGCAGTGCCTCGCCGGCTCCCGGGTACTGGACCTTGACCGCGACCTCACGGCCGTCGTGCCACACCGCCCGGTGCACCTGGCCGATCGAGGCCGCGGCGGACGGCTTGTCCTCGAACTCCTCGAACAGCTCGCGCCAGTCCGGCCCCAGCCGCTCCTCCAGGACCGCGTGCACCGTGCGGGTCGGCATCGGCGGGGCCGCGTCCTGCAGCCTGGTCAGGGCCGCGCGGTAGGGGCCGGCGACCTCCTCCGGCAGCGCCGACTCGAAGACGGACAGCGCCTGCCCGAACTTCATCGCACCGCCCTTCAGCTCGCCGAGCACCTTGAACAACTGCTCCGCCGTGCGCTGTTGCAGCTCGCGGCCGACGATCTCCGCGGACTCGCCCACGATCCGCTTGCCCAGCCCCCAGGTCGCCCGGCCGGCGAAGCCGAGCGGGAGCGCGGCGAGCTTGGCGGTACGGGTGACCGCCTTCCGGGGAAGATCAGACATGCGCCCTCCAAGTCCCAGTCGGGCGTGCCGCGCCCGCTGTGCGTCGCCGCGCCGTCGACGGCCGTTGCACCGCCATTGTCGCGCGCTGCTCCCCGGTGGTTGAGGCGCGCTCCCGTTTACCTCTCTCCGCGGCCCCGCAGCCGCACTCCGGATGGGCCGGGACCGGCCGGGAGCGCCAGGTCAGACCGGGCAGGGACACCTCCCAGCGGGCGCCCGCGCTGGACGGCGACTCCCCGTCGAGGAAGGCCAGGGCATGCGCCGCCGCCACTCCCGCCACCGCCGTGGACAGGGTCAGGTCGCAGGCGCCGACCCGGCGGGCCCGGCCGGAACGCCACTGGGTGACCAGCCGGGGCCAGGCCGGGTCCCGGTCCGTGCGGTCCTGGTGCAGACAGCCGGCGCAGCCCGACTCGCCGGGCAGCACGAGCGGGCCGACGACGCCCGTGCCCTCCACGACACCGGCGTACAGATGGGGGGTGCCGGCGGCCATGAGGGGTTCGGCGGTGAACGGGTCCGGGGCGTGCACGGCGACGTCGTCGCGGGGCGCGAAGATCACCAGGGAGAGGCCGGGGTCCTCGGCGCCGGAACCGGGGGAGTGGGCGTGGCGGGGTGGCCGGTCCGGTGCGGCCCGGCGGACGGCGGTCCGCGCCGCCGCGTCCCGCCTGTCGCCGAGCGAGTCGGCGGGCAGCCCGCCCGGCGCCACGTCCCACGGCTCCACGCGGCCCACGTCACGTACGTCGACCTCGCCGACGCCGGCGCCCGACAGGACCGATGCCAGCAGGGCGCCGACCCGGCCCGCTCCCCGCACCCGCACCCGCAGCGCGCGCCGGGCCGCGAGCCGGGCCGGGGCGCCGCCCGGCTCGGGTGTGATCAGGGAGAGCGAGGCGAGGTCGGGGCGCAGCCGTTCGAGGACGTCCGTCTTCTCGCGCAGCGCGTCCGCGGCCGGTCCGCCGCCGCGCGCGTCGTCGACGAGGCCCGCGCGGGCCAGCCGTTCCACCAGCGCGTCGACATGGCGGGCCGGCACGTCCGCGCGGCGGCCCTCCTCGCGCAGCAGCGGCAGCCCGCGGGTGCCGTCGAGCAGGTCGAGGAAGCTGCCGGTCGCCGTGTCCATCGGGCTCAGTGTCACGGCGTGCGCCGGGGTCATCCCGAACTGCACAGTGTTGCGATCGCGCCAGCCGCGCCGCAGCGCGGGCTTCACCACCGGATGCATGACTGCCCCCCCGTATCCGTGTATCTGTCGGGATTCGTGTCTGTCGGGATCGTGTGTCTGTCGAGCTGCGCATCGGGAATCCAGGACGTCCGTCCCGTCGGCGGAAGCGGTCGCGCTGCGCCGATGCCTGTCAGCATGCCCGCCTCGTGCGGCGGGCGTCGTGAGTTATCCACAGGTGGGGGAAGTTTGTCATACCGGAGAGCCGGGGCGAAGTGGTGTAAATCGCATGACCAGGCCGGTCGTACGAATCAAACACATGGTGGGGTATCGGCGGTCAACCGTCCGGGAGCCGGGACTTTGCCCATGCCCACCGGGTAACGTCGGGGCGTGCCCGCCGACCCACTGCACCGCGCCGGTAAACCACAGCGCAGCACGACGAGCCAGCCGCCCGGCGGCTCGGGGGCGAGCGCGATCGAGGTCCGCAGGAGCGCCCGGCGCCGCCGGACGGTCTCCGCGTACCGCGAGGGCGATCGCACCGTCGTACTGATCCCCGCCCGCATGTCGAAGGCGGAGGAGCAGCGCTGGGTCACCGTCATGCTCGACAAACTCGCCGCCCAGGAGAGCAGGCGGGTGCTGGGCGACGCCGAGCTGGCCGAGCGTGCCGAGCGGCTGTCGGCCCAGTACTTCGACGGCCGGGCCCGGCCCGCGTCCGTGCGCTGGGTCACCAACCAGAACACCCGCTGGGGTTCGTGCACCCCGGCCGAGGGCAGCATCCGGCTCTCGCACCGCCTTCAGGGGATGCCGGAGTACGTCATCGACTACGTGCTCTGCCACGAGCTGGCGCATCTGCTGGTCCCCGGCCACGGCCCCGACTTCTGGCGGCTGCTGGAGGCATACCCGCGCACCGAGCGGGCCCGCGGCTACCTCGAAGGGG
This sequence comes from Streptomyces sp. NPDC028928, assembly GCF_055564915.1. Lineage (NCBI taxonomy): Bacteria > Bacillati > Actinomycetota > Actinomycetes > Kitasatosporales > Streptomycetaceae > Streptomyces > Streptomyces sp. NPDC028928. Next base: position 153,444 of record NZ_JBVHVI010000012.1, on the reverse strand, counting down.
TGGTCGCGGCCGCGCGGCTGCCGCATGTGCCGGGCGCGCGGGATGAGCGGGACGCCTGAGCGTCCTGATGTGAGCGGCCGGGTGCGGTTGTGTACCGGGTCTGTACCGACGGCCACCCTTCGGGGCCGTTGTCGGTCTTTGCCGTTAGCCTGGCGCGACGCACTCACATTCGGGATGGGGGACGGTCGTAACGCATGGCCAGGGAATTCCAACGCGGCCACAAGGCCAGGATCAGTGACCTCACGGCGGGCACGGATCTGTACGTAGGCGTGCAGATCTCCGGCCCCGGACTGACCTTCGACATCAGCTGCTTCGGTCTGGACGCCGACGAGCGTCTCTCGGACGACCGGTACTTCGTCTTCTTCAACCAGCCGAAGTCCCCGGAGGAGTCCATCCAGCTGCTGGGCGCGCAGGCGGGTGACACGGAGTCGTTCCGGGTCACGCTCGACCGGATCCCCTCGCACATCCGCAAGCTGTCCTTCACGGCGACCATCGACGGCGCCGGCCAGATGTCGCAGGTCGCTCCCGGATACCTGCGCATCGTGGCGGGCGGCGAGGAGGTCGCGCGGTACTCCTTCACCGGTGCGGAGTTCTCCACCGAGCGGGCCGTGATGCTCGGTGACTTCTACTTCAAGGACGGGTGGCGGTTCGCCGCCGTCGGGCAGGGCTTCGACGGCGGTCTGGAGGCGCTGCTGAAGAACTTCGGCGGTGAGGTCCTGGAGGAGGAGGCGCCCGCCGCCCCGCAGCAGTCCCAGCAGCAGCCCGGCGCGGCCCCCGGTTTCGCCCCGCCCGCCCAGACCACGCCGCCCCCCGCGTTCGGCGTCCCGACCGCCCCGGCACCCGCCCCGGCACCTGCTCCCGCACCCGCCCCGACCCCGCAACCCGCTCCGGCGCCGCAGGGCTTCGCCCCGCCCCCGGCCCCGGCGCCCAACGTGCACGGCGCGCCGACGGTCGTCGCCCCCATGACGCCGCCCGGCGGCACCGTCCCGCCGCCGGCCGCGCCCACCGCCCCGGCCCCCGCGCCCCACGGCCAGCCGCCCCAGCAGCCGTCGTACGGCGGCCAGCCCGGCGCGCCCCTGCCCCCGGGCTACGGCCAGCAGCAGGCCCCCTACGGCGGTGGCCAGCCGACCCCGCCCATGCCCCCGGGCTACGGGCAGGTCCCCGGCCAGCAGACCGCTGCCTACGGGGTGCCGCAGGGCGCGCCCCAGGGCGGTGCCGGGGTGACGGCCGCGCTCCAGGCGTTCAAGGAGACGCCGACCGGCCAGCGCTGGACGCAGCAGAACAAGAAGCTGATCCGAGTCGACCTCGGCATCGGCGGCCAGCCGGTGCTGGCCCGGCAGGGCAGCATGGTGCTCTACCAGGGCAAGGTCGACTTCAGCTACAAGGGCGCCGGTTTCGCCGGGCGCATCGTCGGCAACGCCACCGGCCAGGAGATGCAGCTGATGCGCTGCACCGGCCAGGGCCAGGTGTTCCTCGCCGAGAACTCCACCCAACTGCACCCGGTCGAGCTGCAGGGCGACGCGATCTGCGTGTCCGCCGAGAACGTCCTCGCCTTCGACGAGAGCCTGCAGTACGAGGTCCGCCGCATCGAGGGCCACGGCATCCCGGGCGGCGCGCTGTTCACCATGCAGTTCCAGGGCACCGGCACGATCGTCGTCAAGACGCACGGCACGCCCGTGGTGCTGCCGGTCACGCCGACCACCTTCGCCGACTGCAACGCCGTCGTCGCCTGGTCGGCCGCGTCCCAGGTGATCGTCTCCAGCCAGGTCCGCATGCGCCGCAACGCCTACCCGGGCGACACCGGCGAGAGCGTCAACCTCCAGTTCCGGGGTGCGCCCGGCAACTTCATCGTCGTCCAGCCGTACGAGGTCTAAGGGGAGCCCGTCATGAACCAGCCGCTCGCGGGCCACGCCCCCGCACCCGTCACCGCCCGCATGGAGAACCACGGCAACCACATGCTGAAGGTCGCCATGCAGACCGGGAACGACCTCCTCGCGCGCGTGGGCTCGATGGTCGCCTACGAGGGTTTCATCCAGTACGAGCCCAACCCGCCGGCCGTCCGGCAGATCGCCCGTGACTGGGTCACCGGCGAGGGCGCGCCGCTGATGAAGTGCACCGGCGACGGCCTGCTCTACCTCGCCGACTACGGCGCCGACGTCGTCGTGATCAACCTCAACGGCGACGGCATCTCCGTCAACGCCACCAACCTGCTCGCCTTCGACGCGCACCTGACCTGGGGCGTGGAGCGCGTGAAGGGGCTCGCGAAGTTCGCCGGGCAGGGCCTGTGGAACACGAAGATCTCCGGGCAGGGCTGGGTCGCGCTGACCTCCCGGGGCAAGCCGATCGTCGTGGACTGCGGCGGCGGCGAGGACGAGACGTACGTCGACCCGGACGCGCTCGTCGCCTGGTCGCCGAACCTGAAGGTGAAGGGCAAGCGCAGCTTCAAGGCCCAGTCGCTGATCGGCCGGGGCAGCGGCGAGGCCTACCAGATGGCCTTCTCCGGCCAGGGCATCGTCGTCGTCCAGCCCAGCGAGGACAGCACCGACCGCCTCCGGATCCGGGGCTGAGGGGGAGCCAGAACACCATGCAGAGCCCGCTTTTCGCGCACAACGACCTCCAGACCCAGGAGCGCTGGAGCCTGCAGAACAAGCAGATGCTCCGGATCACCCTGGAGGGCCACGACGACCTCCTCGCCCGCAAGGGCACCATGGTCGCCTACCAGGGTCTCGTCGAGTTCGACGCCGAATACCGCAGCAACGGCCAGGCACGCGCGCGTGCGCGCACCGGCGAGGGCCTGGACCTGATGCGCTGCCACGGCCAGGGCACGGTCTACCTCGCCAACCTCGCCCAGCACGTGCACATCATGGACGTCGAGCAGGACGGGCTGACCGTCGACAGCTCCTACGTCCTCGCCATGGACTCCTCGCTGCACCACGAGGTCATCGCCGTCGACAGCCTCTACGGCATCTCCGGCTCGGGGAAGTACCAGCTCAACATCACCGGGCGCGGCAAGGTCGCCCTGATGACCTCGGGCGCGCCGCTGCTGATGCAGGTCACGCCCGACCGGTACGTCAACTGCGACGCCGACGCGATCGTGGCCTGGTCCACCGGGCTGCGCGTGCAGATGCAGGCGCAGACGCACTCCTCCGGTGTGTGGCGGCGGCGCGGCAACACCGGTGAGGGCTGGGAGCTGAGCTTCATGGGATCCGGGTTCGCGCTCGTGCAGCCCAGCGAGCTGCTGCCGCCGCAGAACGCCGTGATCGGGCAGGGCCTCGCCGCCCAGTTCGGCATGGGCCAGCAGGGGGCGCGTGGCCAGAACCAGGGCAACGTCTGGAGCTAGCCACCGGTGTAAGGGGTGACCGCCCGGACGGCCACCCCTCACACCGTCAGAGCCTCGCGCGCGTGGCGTCCAGCAGGCGTACGACGGACTCGTCGGCCACCCCGGCCACCTCGTCGTAGGCGTACCAGCGCAGGTCGAGCGATTCGTCGCTGATCGCCTCCACGGCCCCGCTCGGCGCGACGGCGGCGTACTGCACGTCCAGGTGCCAGGCACACGGCGTGTGATGGCGGTCCAGACGCACCGGACCGCTCTGCAGCAGGCGCAGGGCGGAGATACCCGACTCCTCCGTGGCCTCACGCAGCGCCGCCTCCGCGAGCGTGGTGTCGCCCCGCTCGCAGTGGCCGCCCATCTGGAGCCACATGCCGAGCTTCCTGTGCAGGGTGAGCAGGACGCGCCCGCCCTCCGGGTCGATCACCAGCGCGCTCGCCGTGATGTGCCCGTCCTTGCAGTCCTTCCACATTCCGTCGGGATGCGTGTCGAGATGGTCCAGGTAGATCCGGCGCAGATCCTGCTGCTGGTCGTACCGCTCCAGCACCTGTACCGCGTTCGTGTGCAGGGTCACTCTTTGTCGTCGCCTTCTTCGGCGGAGCCGCCCGCCGCCTCGCCGAGCATCTTGTCCAGCTCGGAGAAGTCCATGTGCTCGCGGTGGACGAAGCCGTCCGGGTCGTCCAGGTCGGTCGCGGTCGGCAGCATGTCCGGGTGGGCCCACAGGCCGTCCCGGCCGTCGATCCCGCGCGCGTCCGTGAGCGAGGCCCACAGGCGGGAGGCGTCGCGCAGCCGGCGCGGGCGCAGCTCCAGACCGATCAGCGTGGCGAACGTCTGCTCCGCCGGGCCACCGGTCGCGCGGCGGCGGCGCAGCGTCTCGCGCAGGGCGTCGGCCGATCCCAGGCGCGGCTTCGCGGCGGCGTGCACCACCGCGTCCACCCAGCCCTCGACGAGCGCCAGAGCGGTCTCCAGACGGGCCAGGGCCGCCTTCTGCTCGGGCGTGTCCTCCGGCTGGAACATGCCCTGCTGGAGCGCGTCCTGCAACTGCTCCGGGTTCTGCGGGTCGAACTGGCCGACCACGTCCTCCAGCTTGGCCGTGTCGACCTTGATCCCGCGCGCGTAGCCGTCGACCGCGCCGAACAGGTGCGAGCGCAGCCACGGCACGTGCGCGAACAGCCGCTGGTGGGCCGCCTCGCGCAGGGCCAGGTACAGCCGGACCTCCTCGTGCGGCACGCTCAGGTCCTTGCCGAACGCCTCCACGTTGACCGGGAGCAGCGCGGCCCGGCCGGCCGGGCCCAGCGGCAGGCCGATGTCGGTCGAGCCGACGACCTCGCCCGCGAGCACACCCACGGCCTGCCCGATCTGCGTGCCGAACATCGCGCCGCCCATCGAACGCATCATGCCGATCAGCGGGCCCGCCATGGCCTGCATCTCCTCCGGCAGGACGTCACCCATGGCCGCGCCGACCCGCTCGGCGACCGGGTCGACCAGCTCCTGCCAGGCCGGCAGGGTCGCCTCGACCCACTCCGCGCGCGACCAGGCCACCGCCGAGGCGGAACCCGACGGCAGGGACGTCACGTCGTCCAGCCACAGATCGGCCAGGCGCACGGCCTCCTCCACCGCCCTGCGCTCGGCCGGGCCGACACTGGCGTCCTTCGTGCCGTCCGAGGTGCCCTGGGCGACCGTCTGGCGGGCGATCTGCTTGGCCATGTCCCAGTTCACCGGCCCGCCCTCGTACGAGAGCATCTGGCCCAGCTGCTGGAACGCGGCGCCCAGGTCGGTGGGGTTCAGGGAACCGAACATGGCAGCGAGCGGGTTGTCGGCGCCGGGGCCGCCGAAGCCGCCGGCTCCGGGCAGGTCGCCGAAACCGAACGGATTCGCCGGTCCCTGCCCACCACCGCTCTGCTGGTCCTTCTTCTTGCCCTCGTCGCCGTCTTCCGGCTCCTCCGGCGGAAGGCCGAAACCGAATGGGGTGTCACTCACGGGATTCCTCGGCTGGTAAGGCCACCGGTTTCCTCCGGCGGCGCGGCTGCCCGACAACACCACCCAGCGTAGACACCCGGACCCGATCGGGCCTCGGTGCTTCGCCTGCGGAAGGCCTGCGGCAGGATGGATGCACCTGGTACGTACGCGTCACTCGCGCCCGTACTGAAGACAACCGCTGGAGACGCCCGGTGAGTTCCCCAGATCCGCAGGTTCGCGCAGCGCGAAACCCCTCAGCCCTCCCGTCGCCCGACCACCGCCCCTCGACGACGGCGCTTCGCGCCGGCGCGAAGCCTGCCGCCCGCGGGCCCGTCGTCGCGGTGACCGGCGCCGCCACCGGGGTCGGCGCCCTGCTCACCGAGCGGCTCGCCGCCTGTGAGGAGATCAAACAGGTCGTCGCCATCGACGAGCGGCGCGGTGAGTGCGCCGACGCCGAGTGGCACATCCTCGACGTGCGCGACCCCGCCATCGCGGACAAGCTGCGGGGCGCCGACGTGGTCGTCCACCTCGCACTCGACCTGGACCTGGAGACCGATCCGGCGGCGCGCACCGCTTACAACGTCCGGGGGACCCAGACCGTCCTGACCGCCGCCGCGGCGGCCGGGGTGCACCGTGTGGTGCTGTGCACCTCGGCGATGGTCTACGGCGCGCTGCCGGACAACGAGCTGCCCCTGTCGGAGGACGCCGAGCTGCGCGCGACCGCCGAGGCGACCGGGGTCGGCGACCTGCTGGAGATCGAGCGGCTGGCGCGCCGCGCCCCGCGCGCGCATCCGGGGCTGAACGTCACCGTGGTCCGGCCGGCCGTCCTGGTCGGCGGCACCGACACCGCGCTGACCAGGTACTTCGAGTCGCCGCGGCTGCTCGTCGTGGCCGGCTCGCGGCCCGCGTGGCAGTTCTGCCATGTCGAGGACCTGTGCAGCGCCCTGGAGTACGCCGTCCTGGAGAAGGTCGACGGGGAGCTGGCCGTCGGCTGCGACGGATGGCTCGAGCAGGAGGAGGTCGAGGAGCTGAGCGGGATCCGGCGCATGGAGCTGCCGTCGGCGGTCGCGCTCGGCGCGGCGGCGCGGTTGCACCGGATCGGACTCACCCCGTCCCCGGCGGGCGACCTCGCCTACACGATGTACCCCTGGGTGGTCAGCGGCAGCCGGCTGCACGACGCCGGGTGGCGGCCGAAGTGGACCAACGAGGAGGTGCTCGCGGAGCTGCTGGACGAGGTCGCCGGGCGGCACACGGTGGCCGGGCGGCGGCTCGGGCGCAAGGACGCGACGGCGGCCGGCGCGGCGGGCGCGACGGTCGCTCTGCTGGGCGCCGCGGCGGTCGTACGGCGGGCCCGCAAGGCCCGGCGGCGCGTGTGAGCCACGGGCGCTGTACGAGCCTCCAAAACGCCCCGCGCGCGTGACGGGCGAAACTCGTATTCCCCGTTGTCGGACCCGTACGGCACGATGGACGCATGGCACTCACGAACGACCACCCGGGTGAGCAGGCGGCTCAGGATCCCATCAAGCTGATCGGCATCCGCGAGACGCCGCTCTCCGTGGACGAGGTGTTCCGGGCCGTCGGGGACGACGCGGCCGGGGGCGTCGCGCTGTTCGTGGGCACCGTGCGCAACCACGACGGGGGCGCCGACGTGGACGCGCTCGGGTACTCGTGCCACCCCAGCGCCGAGGCCGAGATGCGGCGGATCGCCGAGAAGGTCGTCGCCGACTTCCCCGTGCGGGCGCTGGCCGCCGTCCACCGGGTGGGAGACCTGCGGGTGGGGGATCTCGCCGTCGTCGTCGCCGTGGCCTGCCCGCACCGCGGGGAGGCCTTCGAGGCCTGCCGCAAGCTGATCGACGACCTCAAGCACGAGGTGCCCATCTGGAAGCACCAGAAGTTCTCGGACGGCACGGAGGAGTGGGTCGGCGCCTGCTGAGGCCGGCTCCTGGTCACGTTGGGCCAACCGTGCACTCCGGTTGCGTAACCGGCCCCCTGGCGCGAGCGTTGTCCGTGCGGACGGTTAATCTGCTGATCAGTCAGTTGCGGACGCTCATGGCGTATGGGAGGTCGGCATGGGGGTGCTTGTCTGGCTGCTGATTCCGCTTGTGGCCGCGGTCGGCGGTGGGCTGTGGAGCAGTTGGGCCAATCGGACCCGGAAGGCCCGCAGCGATGGTCCTGAGCTGGACGGATACGCCCGGTTCCGGGAAGCCATGGAGAAGTCGCACTCGGGCGCGCGCGGCGCGTGACGGGGGTGCCCTGACGGTGCGCTGACAGAGGCGTCCCGTACTGTCGAGGCATGCCACGCCGCACCGCGACGATGCTCGCCTCGACCCTGATGCTGATCGCGCTCCTGTGCGCGGGAGTGCTCATCCCGGCGCCCTACGCGGAGATGTCCCCCGGCCCGACCGTGAACACGCTCGGGGAGCACGACGGCGAGCCGGTGCTGCAGATCTCCGGACACAAGACCTATCCGGCGGACGGTCACCTGAACATGACCACCGTCCGGGTCACCAGCGCCGAATACCGGATGAACCTCGTCGAGGCCGTCTACGGCTGGCTCTCCCACGACAGCAAGATCGTCCCGCACGACACGCTCTACCCGGACGGCAAGACGGAGGAGCAGTCCACCCAGGAGAACGCCGAGGAATTCAGCCAGTCCCAGGAGAGCGCCAAGGTCGCCGCCCTGAAGGAACTGGGCATCCCGGTGAAGTCCTGGGTGATCGTCTCCACCGTGGTCAAGGGCTCCCCGGCCGAGGGCAAGCTGCACGCCGGTGATGTGATCAAGGCCGTCGACGGTACGGCGGTCAAGCAGCCCGCCGACGTCGCCAAGCTGGTGACCAAGCACAAGCCCGGGCAGAACGTCGTCTTCACCGTCGTCCCCGCCAAGGAGCAGGAGGCCGCCGAGAAGGCCCACAAGGCGGCCACCCGGACGCAGGACGTCACGATCACGACCACGACCTCCGACGACACCGGGGCCAAGCGGGCCATCGTCGGCATCTCCGCCGGGACCGACCACACCTTCCCGTTCACCATCGACATCAAGCTCGCCGACGTCGGCGGGCCCAGCGCCGGCCTGATGTTCGCCCTCGGCATCTACGACAAGCTCACCCCGGGCGACCTCACCGGCGGCAGGTTCGTCGCCGGCACCGGCACCATCGACGACAACGGCACGGTCGGCCCGATCGGCGGCGTCGAGATGAAGACCGTCGGCGCGCGCAGCAAGGGCGCCCGGTACTTCCTGACGCCCGCCGACAACTGCGCGGCGGCCGCCAAGGACACTCCGGGCGGCCTCACCCTGGTCAAGGTCAAGACCATCGGCGACGCGCTCGACGCGCTGAAGGACATCCGCAGCGGGGACACGGCCGGCCTGCCGAAGTGCACCACCAAGGGCTGAGCGGACCCTGACACGGCTGGGGGCGCTCCCTGATCACCAGGGGCGCCCCCGTCGCCGTACCGGAGGAGGACCTCAGTCCGCGAACGTGGCCGCCAGCGCCTCCGCCAGGCCCGGCACCAGGTCCGGGCCGGTCAGGACCTCCGTCGGGGAGTCCTTCTCGCGCAGCCGCAGCGCCGACTCACGGCCGCCGTCGCGCAGCACCGCGACCGTCATCCGGACCTCCTGGCGCTCGGGGTGGTCCGCCACCCACTGGGCCAGCTTGGCCTCGCTCAGTCCCTGCGGGACCTGCGCCTCGGCGGACGGCGGCAGCATCAGGCGCTCCACCGAGAGCGCGCAGCCGACCACCGCGTCGGGCCAGGCGATGGTGCCGAGGAATTCGTCGAGCGGCTTGCCGGACGGGATCTCGTCCTGCTCGATCGGGGTGAGGCCGGCGGTCTCGGACTCGTCCTCCAGGCCCAGCTGGGCCGCGAGCGAAGGTTCCTGAGCCCGCAGCCGTGCGGTGTCTACGAGGGCGAAGAGGCGAGCGGGCTGGTCCCAGCCGAGGCCGGAGACGTACTCGTCGATCTCGAGTACGGCCCGGGTGAGCGGGCTCGCTGCCATGGGAGTGTTGGACATGGTCACAATCCTGCCTCGTTCCCGGCCGGAATCGGGAACCGAGTAAACCGTGAGTAAGTTGCATAGGGTGTGGGCCCGCGATCACGGGGGGCCACGGCGGGCCCGCGAACCCGGGGGTCTGACGGATCGACAGCGAACTTCGAGGTGCGCACCTTGGCTTTCCAGATGCCGGACCGCGGCGGAGGCCCGACGGGGCCACGGATCAGAGCGGGCCGCCCGTCCCGGAGGGTCCGAGCCCTGCTCGTGACACTGGGCGTCCTTGCCGTCCTCGGCATGGCGTTCACGATGTTCGCGGGCTTCTGGACGGACTGGCTGTGGTACCGGTCGGTGCACTACTCGTCCGTGTTCACCACCACCCTGTCGACCAAGATCGGGCTGTTCTTCGTCTTCGGCCTGCTGATGGCGTCCGCGGTCGGCCTCAACATCTGGCTCGCGCACCGGCTGCGGCCCCCGCTCAGCGCCATGTCCATGGAGCAGCAGAGCCTCGACCGCTACCGCATGGCCATCGCGCCGTACAAGAAGTGGCTGCTGATCGCCGTCACCTCCCTGGTCGGGCTGATCGCGGGCGCCTCCGCGTCGAGCCAGTGGCGGACCTGGCTGATGTGGGTGAACGGCGTACCCTTCCACCAGAAGGACCCGCAGTTCCACCTGGACGTCTCCTTCTACGCCTTCGACCTGCCCTGGTACCGGTTCCTGCTGGGCTTCGGCTTCGCCGCCGCGATCCTGTGCCTGATCGCCGCCGCGCTCACCCACTACCTGTACGGCGGGCTGCGCGTCACCAGCCCGGGCGCGCGTGCCACGGCCGCCGCGACCGGACACCTGTCGGTGCTGCTCGGCATCTTCGTCGCCCTCAAGGCGGTCGCCTACTGGCTCGACCGGTACGGCCTCGCCGTCAAGTCCAGCGACTTCAAGGCGACCGACAACTGGACCGGCCTGCGCTACGTCGACGCCAACGCCTATCTGCCGGCCAAGACGATCCTGTTCTGCATCGCCGTCATCTGCGCGCTGCTGTTCTTCGCCACGCTGTGGCGGCGTACCTGGCAGCTGCCGGTCATCGGCTTCGGCCTGATGGTGCTGTCCGCGATCCTGATCGGCGGTCTGTACCCGGCGATCGTGCAGAAGTTCCAGGTCCAGCCGAACGAGCAGGCGAAGGAGGCGCCGTACGTCCAGAAGAACCTGAAGGCGACCCGCGAGGCGTACGGCATCGACGACACCGAGGTCACCGAGTACGCGGGCAAGTCGACCACCACGGACAAGGCGAAGCTCCGCGACGCCGCGAACGACGCCGCGAGCATCCGCATCCTGGACCCGAACATCGTCTCGCCGACGTTCCAGGTGCTCCAGCAGATGAAGAACTACTACGGGTTCCCGACCAACCTGGACGTCGACCGGTACCCCACGAAGGACGGCAAGGAGCAGGACACCGTCCTCGGTCTGCGCGAGCTGAACCTGGACGGCATCCCGAAGAACAACTGGATCAACGACCACTTCCGTTACACGCACGGCTACGGCGTGGTCGCCGCCAAGGGCACCGAGGCCAACCCCAACGGCGAGCCGGTCTTCACCGAGTACGACCTGCCGTCCCGGGGTGACCTCGGCACGTACCAGCAGCGGATCTACTACGGCGAGAAGACCACCACCTACTCGATCGTCGGCGGTCCCCAGAAGGAGATCGACTACTCCGACAACAAGGGCGAGAAGACCACCAGCTACGAGGGCGGGAGCGGGGTCAACCTCGACAACCCGGTCAACCGGGCCGCGTACGCGGTGGCGTTCAACGAGCCGCAGATCCTCTACTCGGGCGCGATCGGCAAGGGCTCGCGGATCCTGTACAACCGCACGCCCAAGGAGCGCGTCGAGGCCGTCGCCCCCTGGCTGACCATCGACGGCGACGCCTACCCGGCCGTCGTCAAGGGCCGCATCCAGTGGATCGTGGACGCGTACACGACCACCAACGGCTACCCGTACTCCTCCCGTACGACCCTCGGCGACACGACGGCCGACTCGCTGACGGCGACGAACAACTCGCGCGCGGTGGTGGCCCAGCAGAACCAGGTCAACTACATCCGCAACTCGGTGAAGGCGACGGTCGACGCCTACACCGGCGAGGTAAAGCTGTACGAGTGGGACACCAAGGACCCCGTGCTCAAGACCTGGATGAAGGCGTTCCCCGGCACGGTGGAGCCGCGGAGCGCGATCTCCGGGGACCTGATGGACCACCTGCGCTACCCGCAGGACCTGTTCAAGGTGCAGCGCGAGCTGCTCACCCGCTACCACGTGACGGACGCCGAGACCTTCCTCACCGGCAGCGAGGTGTGGCAGGTGCCGGACGACCCGACCAACAAGTCGGGCAACGCGGTGCCGCCCTACTACCTGAGCATGAAGATGCCGGACCAGACGCAGCAGGCGTTCTCCCTGTCGACCACGTTCACGCCCAACGGGCGGTACAACCTGAGCGCGTTCATGTCGGTCGACGCCGAGGCCGGCACGCCCGACTACGGCAGGATCAGAATCCTGAAACTGCCGACCAGTACGACCGTCGACGGACCGAAACAGGTCCAGAGCCAGTTCAACTCCGAACAGGACATCGCCGCCGCGATCAAACTCCTCAAGGGCGGTGACTCGGAGGTCGAGTACGGCAACCTGCTGACCGTGCCCCTGGACGGCGGCCTGCTCTATGTCGAACCCGTCTACGTACGCGGTGGTGGTCTGAAGTACCCGCTGCTGCGCAAGGTGTTGGTCACCTACGAGGGCGAGACCGCCTTCGAGAACACGCTCGGCGAGGCGCTCGACAAGGTCTTCGGTACGAAGAGTTCGGGCAACGAGCCACCGGAGACCGGCACCGCCAACCCGCCGGGCACCACCAACCCCACGGTCAAACAGGCCCTGGAGGACGCCCAGAAGGCCTTCGACGCGGGGCAGAAGGCACTGAAGGAGGGGCCGGACTGGGACGCGTACGCCAAGGCGCAGAAGGAACTGGAGGACGCGCTGAAGCGGGCCGAGGAGGCACAGTCCAAGGTCGACAGGACCAGCGGCAAGAACAGGAATTGATCAAGCCCCCTCCGCGCCGTGGTACGGTTGACCAGCAACGGCGCGGGGTGGAGCAGCTCGGTAGCTCGCTGGGCTCATAACCCAGAGGTCGCAGGTTCAAATCCTGTCCCCGCTACTGAAGTCGAAGGCCCGGATCCAACAGGGATCCGGGCCTTCGTGGTGTGCGAACTCATGTGCTGAGGGGAGGGACGGCCGCGCCGCCGTGGGGAGTTGGGTGGTGTGTGTTTGACTTGTCTCCCTGTGGGCATGTCGACAAAACGCTGAAGTGACCTCACGGGCTGCGGTATACCGGGTGTACCCAGGTTGCAGGTGGTGCGACGATGGACGTTATGGGGGACAAGGCAACTCTGTTCGAGACAGGGCGATTTGTGCAGCCTTCCGGTACGGAGCCGGCCCGCGACGAGATGGTGGACATGGGGGAGGCCGCCGAGGAGACGCGCCTCGCGCTCGCCGCGCAGAGCGGTGACGCCGAGGCGGCGAGCGTCCTCGGAGCCATGCTGCTGCGCCGCGGCGACCTCGACGGAGCCGAACCCCACCTGCGCGCGGCCACCGCGGCCGGTGACCGGGCCGCCGCCAACAACCTGGGCGTCCTGCTGCACCAGCGCGGCTACCCCGAGGAGGCGGCCGGCTGGTGGCGGATCGCCGCCGTGGCCGGCTCCGCCGCCGCCGCGCACGCGCTGGGCCGCCACCACCGCGAGCGCGGGGACGAACCCGCCGCCGAGTACTGGCTGCGCCAGTCCGCCGAGCAGGGCCATGTCCTCGGCGCCTACGCGCTCGCCGACCTGCTGGAGCACCGCGGGGACGTCGGCGCCGAGCACTGGATGCGGGCCGCCGCCGAGCGCGGGCACCGGGAGGCCGCCTACCGGCTGGCGCGCGCGCTCGACCGCACGGCCGGCGCCGGGGAGGAGTCCGGCGCTGACAACGCTGTCGCGGAGGCCGAGCAGTGGTACCGCCAGGCCGCCGCGCGCGGTCACCGGCGGGCCGCGCTGCACCTCGGGGCGATCCTGGAGAAGCGCGGCGAGCTGAAGGAGGCCGGGCGCTGGTACCTGACCTCCGCCAAGGACGGCGAGCCCCGGGCCGCCTGCGCGCTCGGTTTCCTGCTGCGCGACGCCGGCGACACCGAGAGCGCGGCCGTGTGGTGGCTGCGCGCCGCCCAGGAGGGCGACGGCAACGCGGCCAACGCGCTGGGCGCGCTGCACGCCGAGCGCGGCGAGACCCAGACCGCCGAGCGCTGGTACCGGGCCGCGCTGACCGCGGGCGACGACAACGGCGCCTACAACCTCGGGCTGCTCTGCGCCGAGCAGGGCCGGACCGCCCAGGCCGAGCAGTGGTACCGGCGGGCCGCCTACGCCGGGCACCGGGAGGCCGCGAACGCGCTGGCCATCCTGCTGCTCCAGGGCGGCGACACGACCGGGGCCGAGCCGTGGTTCTCCAAGGCCGCCGAGGCCGGCAGCGTGGACGCCGCCTTCAACCTCGGCATCCTCTACGCCGGACGCGGCGAGGAGGAGATGGCCCTGCGCTGGTACGAGCGGGCGGCGGCCGCCGGTCACGCCGAGGCCGCGCTCCAGATCGGGATCGCCCGGCTGCGCGAGGGCGACGAGCAGGAGGCCGAGCGGCACCTGCGCTGTGCGGCGGGCGGCGGCAGCGCGGAGGGCGCATACCGGCTGGCCGCCCTGCTCGACGCGCGCCGGCCGCCGGAGCCCGCGCACGAGCTGGGGGAGATCGTGCAGGAGAAGACCGAGTGCGAGGAGTGGTACGAGCGTGCCGCCTCGCAGGGGCACCGGCGGGCGCAGGTCCGGGTCGGCATGCTCGCGGCGGCCCGGGGTGACGCGGTGGAGGCGGCGCGCTGGTACCGGGCGGCGGCCGAGGCCGGGTCCCGCAACGGAGCCTTCAACCTGGGCCTGCTGCTCGCCCGCGAGGGCAGCGAGCCGGAGGCGGCGGTGTGGTGGACCCGCGCCGCGGACGCCGGGCACGGACGGGCGGCCCTGCGGCTGGCCCTCGTCTACGCGCGTCGCGGCGAGCTGGCGGAGGGGCAGCGGTGGGCCGACCGGGCGGTGGCCCTGGGACCGGCGGAGGTGGCGGAGCGGGCGGGGCGCCTGCGGGACGCGCTGCGCGAGGAACTGTCGGCATGACCTGGACCACTCGCCGCTGAGCGATTTGCATCCCGGCGTCGGAGTCACGTAGTGTCGTGTTCACCGACGCGGGGTGGAGCAGCTCGGTAGCTCGCTGGGCTCATAACCCAGAGGTCGCAGGTTCAAATCCTGTCCCCGCTACTGAAGGCCGAGGGCCGGAATCCAGAGATGGATTCCGGCCCTCGGTGTTTGTGCGCACATACGCGAAGAACCCCGGCATACGCGAAGAGCCCCGGCGGATGCCGGGGCTCTTCGGAAGCGGTTGCGCTACGCGCTCGCGCAGTTCGGGCACAGCCCCCGGTACGTCACCTCGACGTCCGACACCGTGAAGCCGAAGCGCTCCGTGTCGGGGAGGTCGGCGAGGGGGTTGCCGGTCGGGTGCACGTCACGGATCGCGCCGCACCGGGCGCAGACCAGGTGGTGGTGCGGCCGGTGCGCGTTCGGGTCGTACCGCTTGGCGCGTTTGTCCGTCGTGACTTCCAGCACCTCGCCGAGCGTGACCAGCTCGCCCAGCGTGTTGTAGACGGTGGCCCGGGAGATCTCGGGCAGCTTCGCGACGGCCCGCGCATGGACCTCGTCAGCCGTCAGGTGGACGTGCTCGCCGTCCAGGACCTCGGCCACCACGCGCCGCTGCGCGGTCATCCGCCATCCGCGTCCACGCAGCCGTTCCAGAAGGTCGCTCATGGCCACCAGCCTAACAGGAAGCAGCACCAGGTCGGGAATAGGTGTGACTTTGGATCGTCGTTTGACTTAGACAAAGTCCATTGTAGGATCGGGAACGGCTTTGGCCACAGGACAGGACTAGTCAGTGATGACGCAGGAGGCGCACGTGACGCAGGGACCGCTCACCACGGAGGCCGGTGCTCCGGTCGCCGACAACCAGAACAGCGAGACGGCCGGCGTCGGCGGGCCGGTCCTGGTCCAGGACCAGCTGCTGCTGGAGAAGCTCGCCCACTTCAACCGCGAGCGCATCCCGGAGCGCGTGGTGCACGCCCGCGGCGCCGGCGCCTACGGCACCTTCACGGTGACCGCCGACGTCACGCCGTACACGCGCGCGGCCTTCCTCTCCGAGGTCGGCAAGCAGACCGAGGTCTTCCTGCGCTTCTCGACCGTGGCCGGCAACCTCGGCGCGGCGGACGCCGTCCGCGACCCGCGCGGTTTCGCGCTGAAGTTCTACACCGAGGAGGGCAACTACGACCTCGTCGGCAACAACACCCCGGTCTTCTTCATCCGGGACGCGATCAAGTTCCCGGACTTCATCCACACCCAGAAGCGCGACCCGTACACCGGCTCCACGGAAGCCGACAACGTGTGGGACTTCTGGTCGCTGTCTCCCGAGTCGACCCACCAGGTGACCTGGCTGTTCGGCGACCGTGGCATCCCGGCGTCGTACCGGCACATGGACGGCTTCGGCTCGCACACCTTCCAGTGGAACAACGAGGCCGGTGAGGTCTTCTGGGTCAAGTACCACTTCAAGACCGACCAGGGGATCAAGAACCTCACCACCGAGGAGGCGGAGATCCTCGCGGGCAAGGACCCCGACTCGCACCAGCGTGACCTGCGCGAGGCGATCGAGCGCGGCGAGTTCCCGAGCTGGACCGTGGGCGTGCAGATCATGCCGGCGGCGGACGCGGCGACGTACCGCTTCAACCCGTTCGACCTGACCAAGGTGTGGCCGCACGCGGACTACCCGGTCATCGAGATCGGCAAGCTGGAGCTGAACCGCAACCCGCGGAACGTCTTCGCCGAGGTCGAGCAGTCGATCTTCTCCCCGGCGCACTTCGTGCCCGGCATCGGCCCGTCCCCCGACAAGATGCTCCAGGGCCGGCTCTTCGCCTACGGCGACGCGCACCGCTACCGCGTCGGCATCAACGCCGACCACCTGCCGGTGAACCGCCCGCACGCCACCGAGGCGCGCACCAACTCCCGCGACGGCTTCCTCTACGACGGCCGGCACGGCGCTGCGAAGAACTACGAGCCGAACAGCTTCGGCGGGCCGCAGCAGACCGGCCGTCCGCTGTGGCAGCCGTTCGACGGCTTCACCGGCGGCACCGGCAACCACCCGACGCCGGTGCACGCCGAGGACGACGACTTCGTGCAGGCGGGCAACCTCTACCGGCTGATGTCGGAGGCCGAGAAGGAGCGGCTGGTCGCCAACCTCGCCGGCTTCATCTCCAAGGTCTCGCGCGAGGACATCGTCGAGCGCGCCGTCGGCAACTTCCGCAACGCCGACGCCGACTTCGGCAAGCGGCTGGAGGCGGCGGTGCAGGCGCTGCGCGGCTGAGCCGGCCGCCTTCGCGGCTGGGCGGGCCGGACCCCACGGTGCTCGGGGTCCGGCCCGCTTCGCGCGTTCAGGGCACGGGAGCGGGTTCGCGGGCCGGGACCCAGCGGCGGATGATGTCGCGGACCGAGACGATCCCGGCCACCTCGCCCCGGTCGAGGACGACCAGGTGCCGGAAGCCGCCGTGGGCCATGGCCCGGGCCGCCTCCTCCAGGGTCCAGGTCGGGGCGGCGAAGACGACGTCGGTGGTGGTGTGGGCGTGGGTGCGCTCCGCGTCCGGGTTCTGGCCCAGGCCGACGGAGTTGAGGATGTCGCGTTCGGTGAGGATGCCGATGCCGCCGGCGTCCGGGTCCAGGACCACGGCGGCGCCGATGCGGCGGGCGGACATCAGGGCGGCTGCCTGACGGAGGGTGTGGGCGGGACCGAGGGTGAGGATCACCGTGCTCATGGCGTCACGGACGAGCATGGATGGGCCACCTCCTAGGAATCCCTGAATGGTTCAGGGATTCACAAGTTCACAAGTGGGGTGGGCCCAGAGTGCCAGGTAAAGGGAGAGTCAACAAGGGGGCGCGCGACGCCAGTTGAGGGCGTACCGGGAGTGCTCCCCTTTTCACCGGCGCGGGTCGAGATACCCCAGCAGCTCGTCGTGGAGCAGCCCGTTGGACGCCGCCGCGTTGCCGCTGTGCGGGCCCGGGCGGCCGTCGAGACCGGTGAAGGTGCCGCCCGCCTCCGTCACGATGATCGCGTTGGCGGCCATGTCCCACAGGGACAGCTCCGGCTCGGCGCAGATGTCCACGGAGCCCTCCGCGACCATCATGTACGGCCAGAAGTCGCCGTACGCGCGCGTGCGCCACACCTGGCGGGTGAGGTCCAGGAAGCCGTCCAGGCGGCCCTGCTCCTCCCAGCCGGACAGCGAGGAGTACGCGAAGGACGCGTCCGCCAGCCTGCCGACGCGGGAGGCGTGGATGCGGGTCGCGGAGGTGAGGTTGCGGCCGGTGAACGCGCCGTGGCCCTTCGCGGCCCACCAGCGGCGGCCGAGGGCGGGGGCGGAGACGACGCCGACGACGGGCTGGTAACCGCCCTCACCCGCCTCCATCAGGGCGATGAGCGTGGCCCACACCGGGACACCGCGGACGTAGTTCTTGGTGCCGTCGATCGGGTCGACGACCCAGCGGCGGGGCCCGGTGCCCTCGATGCCGTACTCCTCGCCGAGGACGGCGTCCCGGGGGCGGGCGCGCTGGAGCTGGCCGCGGATCAGTTCTTCCGCCGCCTTGTCCGCTTCGCTCACCGGGGTCATGTCCGGCTTCGTCTCCACCTTCAGGTCGAGGGCCTTGAAGCGGGCCATGGTGGCGGCGTCGGCCGCGTCCGCGAGGACGTGGGCGAGGCGCAGGTCGTCAAGGTAGTCGGGCATGTAAGGCACGGTATCTGCCGTGGTCGGCACGGGGCCACAGGGGGCGGCGCGGCACGACTGCCGCAGCCGTGTACGAGCACGTACGACTGGCGCGAACCCTTGACAGTGCATACAAGCGCGTCAAATCTGGGCGCAGAGTCGCTGTGGCCCAGGGAGGCGCGGATGCCTGCTGCCCGGGAATCGCTGTTGGACGCCGCCTACCGGGCGCTCGCGCGCCGGCCCTGGTCCGCGGTGCGGATGGTCGACGTGGCCGCGCAGGCGGGGGTGTCCCGGCAGACCCTGTACAACGAGTTCGGCAGCAAGGACGGCCTGGCCAGGGCGCTGGTGCGGCGGGAGGCCGACGCATACCTCGCCGGTGTCGAGCGGGCCCTCGCCGGCTCCGCGGAGGTACGGGACCGGCTGACCGCCACCGCCGAGTGGACGGCCGCCGCGGCCCGGGAGAACGCGCTGGTGCGGGCCATGCTCACCGGCTGCTGGACCGAGTGGCTGCCGCGCCCGCCGCTCACCGCCGTACCCTCCACCACCGCCGTGCCGGCGCAGCGCCGGGCGGACGGGCCGCTGCCGGCGCCCCGCGACTTCGTGCGGATCGTCCGGGACCGCACGGCGAGCGCGCTGGCCGGCCCCGGCGCCGACCCGGCCGACACCGCCGAACTGCTCCGCTCCTGCGAACTGGTCGTCCGCCTCGCCCTGTCCTGCGTGGCGGCCCCGCCCGGCGAGGGCGGGATGGAGGAACTGGTGCGGGCGGTGCTGCCGCGGCACCTGGTGTGAGGCGAGCCTCAGACACCGTCCTCGTACGGGCCGCCCCGGAAGTACAGGGCCCCGTAGTGCCGGGGACGGTCCCCGCGTTCGTGCGCGGCGTCGGAGCGGTCGGCGGGCGCGGAACGCCGGGCCAGGTCCCGCAGCCGGTCCAGGCCGGCCAGCACCTCGGCGCGGTGGCCGGACTCCTTCATCCAGCGGGGCAGCCGCGCGAACATCGCCATCGTCGGACGCGCGGCGGAGCGCTCGCGCAGCCCGGCACCGACGTAGGCGGCCAGTGCTTCGAGGTGCTCCTCGTTGTAGGCCCACAGCACACGGCCGAGGCACCGGGTCTGGAGCCACAGGGGCCGCCGGAAGAAGGGGTCCTCGGTGCCGCCCGGCCGGGCCCCGACCAGTCCCCGGCCGCGCAGGTCCGCGGTCCAGCGGGCGATCGCACCGCAGCCCGCGCAGGTCAGCCGGCGGGGCAGGACCAGCAGCTCGCCGAAGGACGGCGGCGGGGGCAGATCCGGCCGGGGAGCGACCAGCGCGCGGCCGCCGCAGTCCGGGCAGACCACCAGCACCCGGCCGGTGTACTGGAGCAGCCAGCGGCCCGTGTCGTGGTGCCGGGACGGACCCGCGTCCCCCGTGGCCCCCATGTCCCCGCCCCCTAGTGCGCCGACCCCGACAGCTGAAGCCCGATGACCCCGATGATGACCAGGCTGATCGAGACGATCTTCAGGGTGGAGACCAGGTCGCCGAGGAAGACCATGCCGTAGATCGCGGTGCCCGCCGCGCCGATGCCGGTCCAGACGGCGTAGGCGGGGCCGACGTCCAGCTTCTTCAGGGAGAGGGTCAGCAGACCGAAGCTGCCCAGGGCGAACGTCGCGAAGGCGATCGTCGGCCAGAGGCGGGTGAACCCGTGCGAGAGCTTCAGGCACACGGCGAAGCCGGTCTCCAGAATCCCGGCCACTATGACCAGCAGCCACGCCATGTGCGTTCCTCCCGTTGATCCGGATCTCCGGCTCGGTGCGATTATGCACTTACCGGACTCACGCCACGGCAAACAACTCCAGGCTCAGTCGCCTTCCCTGCGCTCCCGGGTGGCCAGCAGCCGGCGCAGCGAGTACAGCCGCGCCGGGTCCGCGTGACCCTCCTCGACCCACGCGTCCAGCGCGCAGTCCTTCTCGTCGTGGCTGCACGCGCGCGGACAGCCCTCGGTGCCCGGCTCGAGGTCCGGGAAGGCGTGGATCACCCGGGACGGGTCGATGTGGGCCAGACCGAAGGAGCGGACCCCCGGGGTGTCGACGACCCAGCCCTCGGCGCCGGTCAACGGCAGGGCGAGGGCGGAGGTCGTGGTGTGCCGGCCGCGGCCCGTCACCGCGTTCACCAGGCCCGTCGTCCGCCGGCGCTCCTCCGGCACCAGCGCGTTGACCAGGGTCGTCTTGCCGACGCCCGAGTGGCCCACGAACGCGGTGATCTTGCCGTCCAGGTGTTCCCGCACCAGGTCCGCCGCGTCCCCGTTCTCCAGCTCCTCGCGGCTGGTGACGACGTACGGGATGTCCAGGGCGCCGTACAGCTCCAGCAGTTTGTCCGGCGGGGCGAGGTCCGACTTGGTCATGACCAGCAGCGGCTCCAGGCCGCCGTCGAAGGCGGCGACCAGGCAGCGGTCGATCAGCCGGGGGCGGGGCTCCGGGTCGGCCAGGGCCGTGACGATCGCCAACTGGTCCGCGTTCGCCACGACCACCCGCTCGTACGGATCGTCGTCGTCGGCCGTGCGCCGCAGCACCGAGGTGCGCTCCTCGATGCGGACGATCCGCGCGAGCGTGTCCTTCTTGCCGGACATGTCGCCGACCAGGGCCACCCGGTCACCGACCACGGCCGCCTTGCGGCCCAGCTCCCGGGCCTTCATCGCCATCACGACCCGGTCCTCGACCAGGCAGGTCAGCCGCCCCCGGTCGACGGTGAGGACCATCCCCTCGGCCGCGTCCTCGTGCTTGGGCCGGATGTTCGTCCGCGGCCGGTTGCCCTTGCGGTTGGGACGGCTGCGGATGTCGTCCTCGTCGGTGTGCTTGCCGTAACGGCGCATGACGTACGTCCCTACTGCCCGAGCATCCCGGTCCACAGCTCGGGGAAGTCCGGCAGGGTCTTCGCCGTCGTCGCCACGTTTTCGATGCGCACGCCGTCGACCGCCAGGCCGATGACCGCGCCGGCGGTCGCCATGCGGTGGTCCTCGTAGGTGTGGAAGGTCCCGCCGTGCAGCGGGCGCGGGCGGATGTGCAGGCCGTCGGCCGTCTCCGTGACGTCGCCGCCCAGCTCGTTGATCTCCTTGGTGAGCGCGGCCAGCCGGTCCGTCTCGTGCAGCCGCAGATGGGCCACGCCCCGCAGGGTCGACGGGGAGTCCGCGAGCGCGGCGACCGCCGCGATGCCCGGGGTCAGCTCGCCCACGTCACCCAGGTCCACATCGATGCCGTGGATCGCACCCGAACCGGTGAACTCCAGCCCGTAGTCGGTGAGTTCGCAGGAACCGCCCATCTCGGTGAAGATCTCCCGCAGCCGGTCACCCGGCTGGGTGGTGCGGGCCGGCCAGTCCGGGATCAGCACCTTGCCGCCGGTGACCAGGGCCGCCGCCAGGAACGGCTGCGCGTTGGACAGGTCCGGCTCGATCGTCAGGTCCCGGCCGAGCAGCGCGCCCGGCGTCACCCGCCACACGTTCGGCTCACCGCCCGACTCCGGGGTGTCCACCTGGGCGCCGACCGCGCGCAGCATGTCCACCGTCATCCGGATGTGCGGCAGAGAGGGCAGGTTCGCGCCGGTGTGGCGGACCTCGACGCCCTGGTTGAAGCGGGGGCCGGACAGCAGCAGCGCCGAGACGAACTGGGAGGACGAGGAGGCGTCGACCGACACCGGGCCGCCGTCCAGGGCCCCGCCGCCGTGCACGGTCAGCGGCAGCGCGCCCCGGCCGTCGTCGTCGATCCGGGCGCCGAGCGCGCGCAGCGCGTCGATCACACCGTGGAGGGGACGCTCGTACGACCGCGGGTCACCGTCGAACCGGATCGGGCCGTCGGCCAGCGCGGCCACCGGCGGCAGGAAGCGCATCACCGTGCCCGCGTTGCCGACGTCGACCGTGGCCGGGCCGCGCAGGCCCGTGGGCAGCACCCGCCAGGCCTCGCCGGTGCCGTCGGGGCCCACCCCCTCCTCGATCTCGACGCCCATGGCCCGCAGGGCCCCGGCCATCAGCAGGGTGTCCCGGGACCGCAGCGGGCGGCGCAGCCAGCCGGGCTCGGAGGCAAGGGCGGCCAGGACCAGGGCGCGGTTGGTGACCGACTTGGACCCCGGCACGTGGACCGTCGCGTCGACGGCTCCGCTCGCGTGCGGGGCGGGCCAGAGGGCGGGAGAGGCGGTGTTCGGGGCCATGAGGCCACTTTATAAGGAGGGCCCGGTGTCAACCCTCCAGCAGCCAGCGGCCCCCGCCGATCAGCGAGCACAGCGACACCGCGTGGAACAGGAACAGCCACAGGCCGGCCGGTACGTGCGTCAGCCGGGACAGCTGGTCCGCGTCCGAGTCGCCCGCGCCTCCCCTCGACCGCTTGGCCTGCAGCTCGAACGGCGGCCGTACCCCGCCGAACAGCAGGAACCACACCACCGCGTACGCGAACGCCGCCTGCACCTGCGGCCCCGCCAGCCAGGACACCAGCAGGAACGCCCCGCCCGCGAGGACCACGGTCAGGACGCCGTACGCGTTGCGGATCATCACCAGCATCGCCACCAGCAGGGCGGTGGCCGCCCACAGCAGCAGGGTGATCCGCCCGGCGGCCAGCAGCGCGGCCCCGCCGAGGCCCAGCAGCGAGGGGGCGGTGTACCCCGCGGCGGCCGTCAGGATCATGCCCACCCCGTACGGCTTGCCCCGGCTCACGGTGAGCCCGCTGGTGTCGGAGTGCAGCCGGATGCCGGTGAGCTGCCGGCCGGTGAGCAGGGCGATCAGGCCGTGGCCGCCCTCGTGCGCGATGGTGACCGCGTTGCGGGATATCCGCCACACCGGGTGCGGGACGACCACGGCGAGCGCCGCCCCCAGGGTGGCCAGCACCACCCACAGATCGGGATCGGGCTGGGTCCCGGTGAGCCGGTCCCAGAGGTCGGGCAGCGCGGTGGCGGCGAGGCTGTCCATGTGTCCGAGTGGCTCCCTTACGCTGTGCGGAATCTGGCAGTGTGGCACGTATGTGCGGACGGTATGCATCGAGTCGTAGGCCCGAGGATCTCGCGGGAATCTTTGAGATCGAGAAGTGGGAACCGGAGGAGACCTTGGAGCCGGACTACAACGTGGCTCCCACCAAGGAGGTCTACGCCGTCCTCGACCGTCCCCTGAAAGACGCGGACTCCCCGCGTCCGGTTCGCCAGCTGCGCACGCTCAGGTGGGGCCTGGTCCCGTCCTGGGCCAAGACCCCCGAGGGCGGCGCCCGGATGATCAACGCCCGCGCGGAGACCGTGCACGAGAAGCCCGCCTTCCGGCGCGCCTTCGCCGCCCGCCGCTGCATCGTGCCCGCCGACGGCTACTACGAGTGGGTCACCGGCAAGCAGGAGCGCGAGCTGGAGGTGGAGGGGAAGAAGAAGCGGCCGCGCAAGCAGCCGTACTTCGTGCTGCCCGCCGACGGCTCGGTGTTCGCGATGGCCGGCCTGTACGAGTTCTGGCGCGACCGGACCCTGCCCGACGACCACCCCCGGGCCTGGTGGGTCACCTGCTCGGTGATCACCACCGAGGCGGAGCGGACCCCGCTGGCCGTCGCCCCCGCCGAGGGCCCGCACTCCCTCGCCGAGATCCACCCCCGGATGCCGCTGATGCTCACCCCGGACCGCTGGGACGCCTGGCTCGACCCCTCCCGCACCGACCCCGACGACCTACGCGAGCTGCTCACCCCGCCCCCGGCCGGCCTCATGCGCGCCTACCCCGTCACCACCGCCGTCAGCAACGTCCGCAACAACGGCCCGGAGCTGCTGAAGGAGCTGGAGGCGCCGGAAGAGGGCACACTCTTCTAGCGTGATCGAGATTGTCGAGACCGACGCCGGGACCGCGCGCATCACGTGGCACAGGGCGAAGCAGGGGCGGCTGGTGCTTGCCGTGAGTCACGGCGCGGGCGGCGGCATCGAGGCACGGGACCTCCAGGCGCTCGCCCGGGTGCTCCCGGAGCACGGCGTGACCGTGGCCCTCGTGGAGCAGCCCTGGCGCGTCGCCGGGAAGAAGGTGGCCCCCGCACCGAAGACCCTGGACACCGGCTGGCGGGGCGTGTGGCCCGCGCTGTCCGGGATGGAGCTGCCGGTGATCTCCGGCGGCCGCAGCGCCGGGGCCCGGGTCGCCTGCCGTACGGCGGCCGAGCTGGGCGCGCACGCCGTGCTCGCGCTGAGCTTCCCGCTCCACCCGCCGGGCAAGCCGGAGAAGTCACGCGCCGAAGAACTGCTGGCCGCCGGGGTGCCGACGCTGGTCGTGCAGGGAGGCAACGACCCCTTCGGCAAACCGGAGGAGTTCCCCGACGGCGGCTTCCGGCTGATCGAGGTGCCGTACGGGGATCACGGGTTCGCGATCCCCAAGCGAGCGGAGATCACCGGGGAGCGAGCACTGGAGATCATCACCGACGGTGTCGTGGAGTGGATCGCGTCACTCGGGTGACCCCCGGGAATGCCGCGGGGCGGACCTCTGTTGAGCCGGACAGAAGTGCTGAGGCCTCGGCACCGACGTCGTGTAGGAGAGGAAGTCCGCCGCATGGGTTCGACCATCTGCCCGAGCCGTGAGCGCCGCACTGACCTGGACTGGTCGGTGCTGCACGCGGCCAAGACCGCTCCTATTCGAGCGGCGGCAGGCACGGGTCGTGTTCTATCCTCCGAATCGAGTGGGACCGGTTTCGGTCCCGCCCGGGATCTTGAGGAGGTGGGTCCGGTCACTGGGACCGACGCAGGGACCGACAACGGCCAGGCGGAGCTGCCCGAGGGCCAGGGCGCCAGCGCGGACGCGTCCGATGAGACGACCGCGGAGCGCAGCGCGCGCTTCGAGCGGGGCGCGCTCGAATTCCTCGACCAGATGTACTCGGCGGCGCTGCGCATGACGCGCAACCCGGCCGACGCCGAGGACCTGGTGCAGGAGACGTACGCCAAGGCGTACGCGTCCTTCCACCAGTTCCGCGAGGGCACCAACCTCAAGGCGTGGCTGTACCGCATCCTCACCAACACCTTCATCAACTCCTACCGCAAGAAGCAGCGCGAGCCGCAGCGCTCCGCCGCGGAGGAGATCGAGGACTGGCAGCTCGCCCGCGCCGAGTCGCACATGTCGACCGGTCTGCGCTCCGCCGAGTCGCAGGCGCTCGACCACCTGCCCGACTCGGACGTGAAGGAAGCCCTCCAGGCGATCCCCGAGGAGTTCCGCATCGCCGTCTACCTCGCGGACGTAGAGGGCTTTGCCTACAAGGAGATCGCGGACATCATGGGGACACCCATCGGTACGGTGATGTCCCGGCTGCACCGGGGCCGCCGTCAACTGCGCGGCATGCTGGAGGACTACGCCCGTGAGCGAGGCCTGGTCCCGGCCGGCGCCGGAGAGTCGAACGAAGCGAAAGGCTCGGGCTCATGAGCTGCGGAGAGCCGCACGAGACGGACTGCAGTGAGGTCCTCGACCATCTGTACGAGTTCCTCGACAGCGAGATGCCGGACGTCGACCGCGACAAGTTCCAGCACCACTTCGAGGAATGCTCGCCGTGCCTGGAGAAGTACGGCCTGGAGCAGGCCGTGAAGAAGCTGGTGAAGCGATGCTGCGGGCATGACGACGTGCCCGCCGACCTGCGGGCCAAGGTCATGGGACGGATCGAGCTGATCCGTTCCGGGCAGACCGTGCCCGAGCACGACGTGACCAAGGCCCCGGCGGCACCGCAGGAGTCCTGACCCGCCCGGGACCACGGAAAAGCCGCATCACCCGAACGTGCTAATCCTCAGGTCATAGGCCCCGCACCCGCCGATCCCCGTCCTACGCTCCGAGCCTGGACGGGCACGGTCGGGGAGGTCGGGGAGGGGCGTGATGGACGCGGTACCGGCGAGGGCACGCGGCTATGTGACCGGCGTCGCCCTGCTGGCCGCCCTCTGCGTGCTGCCGCTGCCGGCGACGCACACCCCCTGGTGGGCGCTGGGCCTGCTCGCCGTGCTCTACGCGGCCTGCGAGCACGTCGTACGCCGTCGCTTCGGCGGCCCCTTCTACCCGGTCCTGCTCGCCGGCGCGTTCCTGCTGCCCCCGCCGGCCGCCGCGCTCGTCGCGGTGCCCGCCGCCCTGCTGTCGCCGGTCGAGCACCGGCCCGCGCTGCTCCGGCGCGTCTGGCGGGCCGCACAGCCCGCGCTCGCCGTGTGGGCCGCCGCCCGGGTGCACGAGGGACTCGGCGGCCGGGACACCGTCGCCGGCTCCGACTTCCCGTGCACCCTGCTGCCCGCCGGCGCGGCCGTGCTCGCCTTCTGCCTGGTGCTCACCGCGCTCGACGGCGGGATGCGCGCGGCGACCGGGCTGGTGCCGCTGCGGCGGGCCTGGCGCGGGCTGCTGGCCCGCTCCCTCGCGCCCGTCGCCGTCCACGGACTCGTCGGCCTGATGATGGCCGTGCTGTGGCGCAGCCCGTACGGCCCGGTCGCCGCACTGCTCGTGCTGCTGCCGATGTGCGTCTCCTGGTGGGTGTTCGCCCAGTACCACCGCGAACGCGCCGCCCACCAGGCCACCATCCGCGCCCTCGTGCAGGCCGTCGACATCAAGGACGGCTACACCCGCGGCCACAGCGAACGCGTCGGACAGGCCTCCGTGCTGATCGCCCGCGAACTCGGCATGGACGACGAGCGGGTGGAGGTGCTGCGCTTCGCCGGCATCCTGCACGACGTCGGCAAACTCGGCGTACCCACCCGGCTGCTGCGCAAGAACGGCCCGCTCACCCCCGAGGAGCGGCGGATCATCGAGCTGCACCCCGAGTACGGCCACGAGATGGTCCGCGGCATCTCCTTCCTCGGCGAGGCCCGCGCGGCCATCCTCCACCACCACGAGCGGCTCGACGGCAGCGGCTACCCGTACGGCCTGAGCGGCGACCGGATCCCCGAGTGCGCCCGGATCGTCGCCGTCGCGGACGCCTTCGACGCCATGACCTCCACCCGCTGCTACAGCCGGGCCCGCCCGGTCGAGGCCGCCGTCGCCGAGCTGGAGCGCTGCGCCGGCGCCCACTTCGACCCCCGCATGGTCGGCGCCCTCGTACGCGCCCTGCGCCGCTCCGGCTGGCATCCGGCGGTCACCGCCGACGAACCGGCCCACGACAGCCCGCCCGCGCCGCGGGCCGCCGGCACCGGAGCGTCCCGATGAAGCCCGCCCGCGCCGCGGGCCGCCGGCACCGGGGCGCTCCGCTGACCACCCTGCGGCTCATCCACGGCGCCGCCGCCCTCGTCGCGGCCGGCTCCCTCGCCGTCACCCTGTGGACCGGCCTGCACGACCGGGGCGTCGCGCTCGCCTTCGGCGTGCTCATCACCGTGGGCGAGCTGACCCGGTGGAGCGACGCCCACGGACGGCGGCAGGCCGCGCCCCTCGGCGCCGCCTGCTCCCTGGCGTACGCCCTGCTGGGCGCCGACGCCGGCCGGCCCAGCCAGCACGACGCCGCCCAGGTCGTCACCGTCGTCCTCGTCGCCACCGTGCTCGGCGCCGTCCCGCACATCTGGTCCGGCTCCGGCCCCACCGCCGACCACCTGGCCCGCCGCCTCCTCACCGTCGGCTTCGCCGCCGTCTGCTTCCAACCCCTCTACAACCGGGGCGTCTTCACCCCCTGGAGCGGCCCCGCCTACGCCCTGCTGCTGCTCACCCTGCTCGCCCTCACCTCCCTGTGCGGCGCCGTGCTGGCCGCCGCGCTCGCCCACTGCCGTACCCGCTGGCCGTTCGGCCCGCTGCTGCGCGAGGAGCTGCGCGGGCTGCTCGGCATCGGCTCCGCCGTCTGCGCGACCGGCGCGGTGATGGCCCTCGCGGTCGCCGTCGTCGGCCTGTGGGCACTGCCCGTGTTCTGCCTGCCCATGCTGCTCGTCCAGCTGTCCCTGCGCCGGTACGCGGCCGTCCGCTCCACCTACCGGCAGACCATCGCCTCCCTCGCCCGCGCCACCGAGATCGCCGGCTGCACCCCCGCCGGGCACGCCCACCGCGTCGCCGCGCTCAGCCAGGCCGTCGGCCGGGACCTCGGCCTGACCGGCCCCGAACTGACCGTCCTGGAGTACGCGGCCCTGATGCACGACATCGGCCAGCTCAGCCTGGTCGACCCGGTCCCGGGCGGCGCCACCGCCGCCCTGCCCGCCGCGGAGCAGCGGCGCATCGCCCTGCTCGGCGGGGCCGTCGTCCGGCAGACCGGCGTCGACCCCGCCGTCGCCGTCGTCGTGGAGCGGCAGGCCGACCCCTACCCGGAGCAGCCGCTCGCCGCCCGGATCGTGCGCGCCGTGAACGCCTACGAGGAGAAGACCCGGGACGCCGGCCCCGAAGGTCCGCTGCGCGCGCTGGAGGAGCTGCGGCTCGGCACCGCCGGGACCTACGCCCCCGAGGTCGTGGAGTCGCTCGCCCGGGTGCTGGCCCGTCCCCCGGGCAGCCGAGAGCCCGCGCCGGTGAGACGAACGGGACTGTCTGACCCCGTGCCCGGCTGGGTAACCCATGGGTAATGAGCGCCTTTCCCGCCGCACGTGGTTGGATGCGAGGGAGAGGGTGTCCGGGGGCACAAGCCAGCCCACAGCGGGAAATGGAACTGGCAGGCGGGAATCGTGAGGATCTTCGGCAAGGGACGGCACCGGCCCTCCGCCTCCTGGCGGCAGGCCACCGACCGCGCGTTCACGCTCATCGGCGACGGCCGGTACGAGGACGCGGGCGAGCTGCTGACACGCGCCGCCGATCTGGAACCCTGGCTGTCGGAGTCCTGGTTCAACCTCGCGCTGCTGCACAAGTTCCGGCACGACTGGGAGCAGGCCCGCGCGGCCGGCCTGCGCGCGGTGGCCCTGCTGGACCGGGAGACCGGGGCGCCCGACTGGTGGAACGTGGGCATCGCCGCGACCGCCCTGCAGGACTGGCCGCTGGCCCGCCGCGCCTGGCAGGCGTACGGGCTGAAGGTGCCCGGGGGCGCCGCGGCCGCCGCGGAGCCGGTCGGCATGGAGCTGGGCAGCGCGGCCGTACGACTCTCCCCGGAGGGCGAGGCCGAGGTGGTCTGGGGCCGCAGGCTGGACCCCGCCCGGCTGGAGGTGCTGTCCATCCCGCTTCCCTCGTCCGGGCGACGCTGGGGCGAGGTCGTGCTGCACGACGGCGTCCCGCACGGTGAGCGCACCACGTCCACCGGGCACTCCTACCCGGTCTTCGACGAGATCGAGCTGTGGGCGCCGTCGCCCGTCCCCACCTGGGTGGTCCTGCTCGAGGCGGCCACCGAGGCGGACCGGGACGCGCTGGAGCAGCTGGCCGCGGACGCGGGGTTCGCCGCGGAGGACTGGTCGTCCTCGGTGCGGCTGCTGTGCCGGATGTGCAGCGAGTCCCGTATGCCGTCCGACGAGGGCGAGGGCGTGCACCTCGACCCGCACGACCACAGCGAGCCGGGACACCCCGGGCCGCTGGGACACCGGACGGACGGGCAGCTGTGGGTGCCGGAGCGGGAGTGCGGGGTCGCCGCGCCGGCTTCGCTGGTCCGGGGGCTTCTGGAGGGGTGGGTCGCGGACAGCCCGGACTCGCGTGACTGGCGGGATCTGGAAGAGGTCTGCTGACCGGTCGCCGTACCCTGTATCAGCATCACCCCCTGTTTTTCCGAGGAAGGCGTACGTCGGTCATGGCGCAGCAGGACACCGATCAGCAGCACGCGGGCGTGCTCCCCGTCGACGACGAGGGCTACGTCGTCGACACGGAGGACTGCGAGGAGCGCGAGAGGGCCTGGCGTGAGCGCGGCACCTCGCGGCCGATCACGGTCGTCGGCAATCCCGTGCTGCACAAGGAGTGCAAGGACGTCACCGAGTTCGGCGAGGAGCTGCAGCAGCTGGTCGCCGACATGTTCGCCAGCCAGCGCACCGCCGAGGGCGTGGGCCTGGCCGCCAACCAGATCGGTGTCGACCTGAAGGTCTTCGTCTACGACTGCCCGGACGACGAGGGCGTCCGGCACGTCGGCGTGGTGTGCAACCCGAAGCTGGTCGAGCTGCCCGCCGAGCGGCGTCGGCTGGACGACAGCAACGAGGGCTGCCTGTCCGTCCCCACGGCGTACGCGCCGCTCGCGCGTCCCGACTACGCCGAGGTGACCGGCCAGGACGAGCGGGGCAACCCGATCAAGGTCCGCGGCACCGGCTACTTCGCGCGCTGTTTGCAGCACGAGACCGACCACCTCTACGGCTACCTGTACATCGACCGGCTGTCGAAGCGGGACCGCAAGGACGCGCTGCGGCAGATGGCCGAGAACGAGCCACGCTACCCCGTGGTCGCCAACGACTGAGCAGCACCGCGTACTCGGGGCGCCCCGGCCGGGATCCTTCCTGGCCGGGGCGCCTTCGCGTCGTCGCTGTTCGTTCGCGCGTGCGTCGTACAACCGATCCCTTCCGTGCTCCTAATGATCCTTAATCAGTCACACAAGGGGGGATTCTCAGCACCTTGGGGTAGTGAGTGAAGCAAATCCGTTCCCACGGCGGTCAGTTGTGGTGCTGAATGGAAGTGCGGGATACGCAACGGCGCACGCCCGGCACAACAGGCGGGGTGTGCGCTCCTGGCGGCTGAGAGGGGTTTGTTCGTGCAAGCTTTCCCACACAGCACCACAGCGACACCGACGGCGGTCGTAGTCCCACCCTCACTGGCACTCCCGGTGATCGAGTCCGCCTTTCCCCGGCAACTGCATCCGTATTGGCCGAGACTCCAGGAGAAGACACGGCTCTGGCTCCTGGATAAACGGCTCATGCCGGCGGCCAAGGTGCAGGAATATGCCGATGGACTGTGCTACACCGACCTCATGGCGGGCTACTACACCGGAGCCCCCGAGGAGGTCCTGCAGGCCATAGCCGACTACAGCGCCTGGTTCTTCGTCTGGGACGACCGCCACGACCGTGACATCGTGCACGGCCGGGCGGGCGACTGGCGGCGGCTGCGGTACCGGCTGCACACGGCTCTCGACGCACCCAGGCACCACCTGCACCACCCCGACCCGGTCGTGGCGGGCTTCGCGGACAGCGTGCTGCGGCTGTACGGCTTCCTGCCGTCCACCTGGAACCAGCGGTTCGCCCGGCACTTCCACGCGGTCATCGAGGCCTATGACCGTGAATTCCGCAACCGCGCCGAGGGATACATACCCGGCGTCGAGGAGTATCTCGCCCTGCGCCGCCTCACCTTCGCGCACTGGATATGGACGGACCTGCTGGAACCCAGTGCCGGGTGTGAACTCCCGGACGCGGTGCGGAAAAACCCGGCCTACCGCCGGGCAGCCCTGCTCAGCCAGGAATTCGCCGCCTGGTACAACGACCTCTGCTCGCTGCCGAAGGAAATCGCGGGCGACGAGGTGCACAATCTCGGAATCAGCCTCATCACCCATGCGGGGCTGACCCTCGAAGAAGCGGTGGACGAAGTCAGGCGGCGCGTCGAGGAATGCATCAGCGAATTCCTCGAAGCCGAGGAGAGGGCCCTGGTGTTCGCCCGCGAACTCGACGACGGAACGGTCGGCGGCAAGGAACTGAGCGCCGCCGTCCGCTCCTGCGTCGGAAATATGCGCAACTGGTTCAGCTCCGTCTACTGGTTCCACCACGAGTCCGGCCGGTACATGGTCGACAACTGGGACGACCGGTCCACGCCCCCGTACGTCACGAACGAAGCGGCAGGTGAGAAATGACCGTCGAGTCGGTGAAGCCCGAGACCCACGGGATCTCCGGGACGCCCGCACTGAGCGAACCGCCCCTGGCCGGAGGCGCCGTACCGGTCCTCGGCCACGGCCTGAAGCTGGTCCGCGACCCGCTGGCCTTCATGTCCGGGCTGCGCGAGCACGGCGACGTCGTACGCCTGAAGCTCGGCCCCAAGACGGTGTACGCCGTCACCACACCGGAACTCACCGGAGCCCTGGCCCTGAGCCCCGACTTCAAGATCGACGGCCCGCTGTGGGAGTCCCTCGAAGGCCTGCTCGGCAAGGAGGGCGTGGCCACCGCGAACGGCCCCCGGCACCGCCGGCAGCGGCGCACCATCCAGCCCGCGTTCCGGCTCGACGCGATACCCAGCTACGGGCCGGTCATGGAGGAGGAGGCGCACGCGCTGACCGATCGCTGGAAACCCGGCGAGACCATCGACTGCACCTCCGAGTCCTTCCGCGTCGCCGTCCGCATCGCCGCCCGCTGTCTGCTGCGCGGCGAGTACATGGACGAGCGCGCGGAACGGCTCAGCATCGATCTCGCCACCGTCTTCCGCGGCATGTACCGGAGGATGGTCATCCCGCTCGGGCCGCTCTACCGGCTGCCGTTTCCGGCCAACCGCGAATTCAACCGGGCGCTGGCCGATTTGCATCTGCTGGTGGACGAGATCGTCGCCGAGCGGAGGGCATCTGGTCAAAAGCCGGACGATTTGCTGACGGCATTGCTGGAGGCGAAGGACGACAATGGCGACCCCATCGGGGAACAGGAGATCCACGACCAGGTCGTCGCGATACTCACCCCCGGCAGCGAAACAGTGGCGTCCACGATCATGTGGCTGCTACAGGTCCTCGCCGAACACCCGGAACACGCCGAGAAGGTACGGACCGAGGTCGAATCCGTGACCGGCGGCCGACCCGTCGGATTCGAGCATGTCCGCTCACTCACGCACACCAACAATGTGGTCGTCGAGGCCATGCGGCTCAGGCCCGCCGTATGGATATTGACGCGCCGCGCGGTGACCGACACCGCACTCGGCGGGTATCGCATTCCGGCCGGGGCGGACCTCGTCTACAGCCCGTACGCGATCCAGCGCGACGGCCGCTCCTACGCCCGCCACCTCGACTTCGACCCCGGCCGCTGGCTGCCCGAACGGGCCAAGGACGTACCGAAGTACGCCATGAGCCCCTTCAGCGTGGGCAACCGCAAGTGCCCCAGCGACCACTTCTCCATGACCCAGCTGAGCCTGATCACCGCGGCGATCTCGGCGAAGTACCGCTTCGAGCAGGTCAGCGGGTCCGACGACACCACCCGTGTGGGCATCACGCTCCGCCCGCACCGTCTGCTGCTGCGGGCGACGCCCTGGTAGGCCTGGTACCGGCGCGCGCTCAGGCGGCCTGCGGGCCCCGGAACGCGCCCCGGTAGGCGTTCGGGGTGGTCCCGAGCGCCCGGACGAACTGGTGGCGCAGCGCGGCGGCCGTACCGAACCCGGTACGCCAGGCGACGGCGTCCATGGTCTCGTCCGTTCCTTCCAGCAACTCCTGTGCCAGCAGCACCCGTTGCCGCAGAATCCACCGGTAGGGCGTGGTCCCCGTCTCCTGCTGGAAGCGCCGGGCGAAGGTGCGCGGCGCCATATGGGCGCGGGCGGCGAGCTGTTCGACCGTGACCTCCTGGTCGAGATGGGCCTCCATCCACGCCAGCACCTCCCCGACCGTGTCGCAGGGTGCCTTCGGCAGGGGGCGCTCGATGAACTGCGCCTGCCCGCCGTCCCGGTGCGGCGGCACCACCATCCGGCGGGCGATCTTGTTGGCCACCTCCGGGCCCTGCTCCTTGCGCACGAGATGCAGACAGGCGTCGATCCCGGCGGCGGTGCCGGCCGAGGTGATCACGGGATCCTCGTCCACGTACAGCACGTCCGGCTCGACCGTGAGCCGGGGGTAGCGCCGGGCGAGCTGCTCGGCGTGGTGCCAGTGCACCGCACACCGCCGCCCGTCCAGCAGCCCCGCCGCGGCCAGCACGAACACCCCGGAGCAGACGCTGAGCACCCGCGTGCCCCGGTCCGCGGCCCGCCGCAGCGCCGCCAGCAGCTCCGGCGGATACGCGCGCTCCGCATAGGTCTCACCGGCCGGTACGGCGATCAGGTCGGCCTCCTCCAGCCGCTCCAGGCCGTACGGCGTGGACACGGTGAACCCGCAGTGGGTGCCCAGCTCGGGCCCCTCCGCCGACACCACGGCGAAGTCGTACACCGGCAGCCCGTCATCGCTGCGGTCGATGCCGAACACCTCGCACACGACACCCAGCTCGAAGGGGTGCACCCCGTCCAGCAGCACGGCTGCCACGTTCTTCAGCATGCTGCCAGTGTGCCTCGGTGGTGGCAGTAATTCGAGGGTCCACGGCAGTCCTGCCACTCCCGGTAAGGAGCATCCGGCGCGACAGTGGTGTCCATGAACGGAAACCAGATCGAAGGCCTGATCGGAATGCTCGCGACCCTCGGGATCCTGATCCTCCTGGTCCTCCCGTCCGCCCTCGGTGCCCTGCGCGACAGGCGCATCGACCGGCAGCTGAAGGAGGCCGAGCGCGCCCGGACCCCCACCGAGCCGACGGGCACCACCACCAAGCCCCGCAGGGCACACCACGGCGTGACCCGTCACGCCTGACCGGAAAGCGAACGGCGCCGCACGCCACCGCACCCCCGCGAAGGCGGTGCGGACGGGCGACGCCGAACACGCTCCTGGCCGGTCAGAAGTCCTCGTCCAGGTCGACGGTGCCCTCCACCGCGACCTGGTACGCCGACGGGCGGCGCTCGAAGAAGTTGGTCAGCTCCTGGACGCCCTGCAGCTCCATGAAGGAGAACGGGTTCTCCGAGCCGTACACCGGGGCGAAGCCCAGGCGGGTGAGGCGCTGGTCGGCGACGCACTCCAGGTACTGGCGCATGGAGTCGGTGTTCATCCCGGGCAGGCCGTCGCCGCACAGGTCGCGGGCGAACTGCAGCTCGGCCTCGACGGCTTCGCGGAGCATGTCGGTGACCTGCTGCTGGAGCTGGTCGTCGAAGAGGTCCGGCTCCTCCTTGCGGACGGTGTCGACCACGTCGAAGGCGAAGCTCATGTGCATGGTCTCGTCACGGAAGACCCAGTTGGTGCCGGTGGCGAGGCCGTGCAGCAGGCCGCGGCTGCGGAACCAGTAGACGTAGGCGAAGGCGCCGTAGAAGAACAGACCCTCGATGCACGCCGCGAAGCAGATCAGGTTGAGCAGGAAGCGGCGGCGGTCGGCCTTGGTCTCCAGCCGGTCGATCTTCTCGACCTCGTTGATCCACTTGAAGCAGAACTCGGCCTTCTCGCGGATGGAGGGGATGTTCTCCACGGCATCGAAGGCGGCGGCGCGGTCGTCCGGGTCGGGCAGGTAGGTGTCCAGCAGGGTCAGATAGAACTGGACGTGGACGGCCTCCTCGAAGAGCTGGCGCGACAGGTACAGGCGCGCCTCCGGGGAGTTGATGTGCTTGTACAGCGTCAGCACCAGGTTGTTCGCCACGATCGAGTCGCCCGTGGCGAAGAACGCGACCAGCCGGCCGATGAGGTGCTGCTCCTCGGGCGTGAGCTTGGCGAGGTCGGCGACGTCGGAGTGGAGGTCGACCTCCTCCACGGTCCAGGTGTTCTTGATGGCGTCCCGGTAGCGCTCGTAGAAGTCGGGGTAGCGCATGGGGCGCAGGGTCAGTTCGAAGCCCGGGTCGAGCAGGTTGGCGTTACGGGTGGACATTACTGGCAGGCCTCGCAGGACTCGGGGTTTTCCAGGGAGCAGGCGATCGCGTCGGGGTCGACGGCCTGCTGCACGGGGATGGGCTTGGCGGCCTGCGCCTGGCCCTGGGCGGCGCGGGCGATGCGCGTCGCGGGACGGGAGCGCAGGTAGTACGTCGTCTTCAGCCCGGACTTCCAGGCGTAGGCGTACATGGAGGAGAGCTTGCCGATGGTCGGGGTCTCCATGAACAGGTTCAGCGACTGGGCCTGGTCGAGGAAGGGGGTGCGGGCGGCGGCCATGTCGATCAGGCCGCGCTGGGGGATCTCCCAGGCCGTGCGGTACAGGGCGCGGACGTCTTCCGGGATCCAGAGGAAGTCCTGGACGGAGCCGCCCGACTCGCGCAGGGCCTCGCGGGTGCGGGCGTCCCAGACGCCGAGGTCCTTGAGGTCCTGGACCAGGTAGGAGTTGACCTGGAGGAACTCACCCGACAGGGTCTCGCGCTTGAACAGGTTGGAGACCTGCGGCTCGATGCATTCGTACACCCCCGCGATGGACGCGATGGTGGCCGTCGGCGCGATCGCGAGGAGCAGCGAGTTGCGCATGCCCGTCTCCGCGACGCGCCTGCGCAGGGCCTCCCAGCGCTCGGGCCAGGTCAGCTCGGCGTCGTAGTGGTCGGGGTGGAGGACTCCGCGGGCGGTGCGGGTCTGCTCCCAGGCGGGCAGGGGGCCGTTGCGCTCGGCGAGGTCGGCGGAGGCCTCGTAGGCGGCGAGCATGATGCGCTCGGCGATCCGGGTGGACAGCGCCTTGGCCTCGGGGGAGTCGAAGGGCAGGCGCAGCTTGAAGAAGACGTCCTGCAGGCCCATCGCGCCCAGGCCGACCGGGCGCCACTTGGCGTTGGAGCGGCCCGCCTGCTCGGTGGGGTAGAAGTTGATGTCGACCACGCGGTCGAGGAAGGTGACGGCGGTGCGGACGGTCTCGTCCAGCCGTTCCCAGTCGATGTCACCGCCGGCCGTGTCGACGAAGGCGCCGAGGTTGATGGAGCCGAGGTTGCAGACGGCGGTCTCGCCGTCGTTGGTGACCTCCAGGATCTCGGTGCAGAGGTTGGAGGAGTGGATGACGTTGCCGGGCTCGGCGGTCTGGTTGGCGGTGCGGTTGGCGGCGTCCTTGAAGGTCATCCAGCCGTTGCCGGTCTGCGCGAGGGTGCGCATCATCCGGCCGTACAACTCCCGTGCGGGGATGGTCTTCTTGGCCAGGCCCGCGGCTTCGGCCTTGCGGTAGGCGGCGTCGAACTCCTCGCCCCACAGGTCGACCAGCTCGGGCACGTCGGCGGGGGAGAACAGCGACCACTGCTGGTCGGCGTTCACCCGGCGCATGAACTCGTCCGGGACCCAGTGCGCCAGGTTCAGGTTGTGGGTACGGCGGGCGTCCTCGCCGGTGTTGTCCCGCAGCTCCAGGAACTCCTCGATGTCGGAGTGCCAGGTCTCCAGGTAGACCGCGGCCGCGCCCTTGCGCCGCCCGCCCTGGTTCACGGCCGCGACCGACGCGTCCAGGGTCTTCAGGAACGGCACGATGCCGTTGGAGTGCCCGTTCGTCCCCCGGATCAGCGAACCCCGCGAGCGGATACGGGAGTACGACAGACCGATGCCGCCGGCGTGCTTCGACAGCCGGGCGACCTGGTGGTAGCGGTCGTAGATGGAGTCCAGCTCGTCCAGCGGGGAGTCCAGCAGGTAGCAGGACGACATCTGGGGGTGCCGCGTGCCGGAGTTGAACAGGGTGGGGGAGGAGGGCAGGTAGTCCAGGCGGCTCATCAGGCCGTAGAGCGCCGCCACTTCGTCCACCGAGCGGGTCGTGTCGTCCTCGGCGAGGCCGCTCGCCACGCGCAGCATGAAGTGCTGGGGCGTCTCGATCACCTTGCGGGTGATGGGGTGGCGCAGCAGGTAGCGGCTGTAGAGGGTGCGCAGGCCGAAGTAGCCGAACCGGTCGTCGGCCGTGCGGTCGACCAGCGCGTCCAGCCGCTCGGCGTGCAGCCGTGCGAACTCGGCGGTGCGGTCGGCGATGAGACCCTCACGGTGCCCGACCGCGACGGACTCGGTGAAGGAGGTCACGCCCTGCGAGGCGGCCTCGTCCCGGATGGTGAGGGTCAGCAGCCGGGCGGCCAGCTTCGAGTACGCGGGGTCCTCGGCGATCAGTCCGGCGGCGGCCTCCGTGGCCAGCTCACGCAGCTCCGCCTCGTCGGCCCGCGATGACCGGCCCCGCAGCGCGGCGGCGGCGACCCGGCCCGGGTCGGCGTCGGGCAGGTCGGCGGTCAGCTCGGTCAGGGTCCGCAGCAGCGCGGCACCGGGACCGTCGGTCTCCAGCTCGCTGACTGAAGCCGGATCGGCTGGCGCGATGGTCACGTGGGGCTCTCCCTCGCTCGGCACGGGGGCCCGGCGGAGGGCAGGGGGCAGCCACGAGCGCGCACGGCGTCGCGTCCACCGGCCCACTCCGCGAGGCCCGGACGTTCAGAAACCCACCCGGACCGGACGGCCGGGTGTGCGCTGTCGGCAGGTCGTCGGACTCAACAGGCGCGCGGATGCACGCAGGTACACCGTTGCGGGACAGTTCCGGACTCACACCGGATTCCCCTGCGGCGACAGCGATCACGAGCATACATCTAGTGCCGGGTTCTCGCGGCACCCCCAGATGTTGTGCCGTTCGGTCTCAGAGGGTCAACTCGTCGGCGAGGAGCGTGACGCCGCCCGCGGCGTACGGGGCGGGCGCGCACGACAGCGGGGGGGGGGGGGGGGGGGGGGGGGGGGGGGGGGGGGGGGGGGGGGGGGGGGGGTGGGGGGGGGGTGGGGGGTGGCGCGAC
>NZ_JBVHVI010000012.1:0-115087 GCF_055564915.1 Streptomyces sp. NPDC028928 | reverse complement strand
GGGGGAGCGATCCCCATCCCGCCAGGGGGGAGACGGGAAGCCACAAACACACCGCCCCCCCCCCCCCCCCCCCCCCCCCCCCCCCGCTGCGGGTGTACCTGGTTGCTCGTGCGGCTCTCCGCGCCCCTCAGGGCTGTCGTCAGTGTGCGGAGCCCGCGGTCGCCGGCGGCAGCTCCACCTCGACGCCGGGGTCGC
This sequence comes from Streptomyces sp. NPDC028928, assembly GCF_055564915.1. NCBI lineage: Bacteria > Bacillati > Actinomycetota > Actinomycetes > Kitasatosporales > Streptomycetaceae > Streptomyces > Streptomyces sp. NPDC028928. Next base: position 114,892 of record NZ_JBVHVI010000012.1, on the reverse strand, counting down.
CGGCGTCGGCCGTGTAGTCCTCCGGCCGGGTCTCGTCGATGCCCTCGGGGGCCTTCAGGGCCTTCAGGGCGACGGTCAGGACCACGGTGACCACGACGTTCAGGACGAACGCCGTCAGGCCGATGTAGCCGATCTCGCCGATGCCGGGGATCTCCTTGGCGTTGCCGCCGAAGTGCTTCTGCGTCGGCGAGGCGATGCCGTACGCGGCGGCGGTGCCGTAGACCATGCCGACCGCCCAGCCGGCCAGCAGGGCCCAGCGGTGGAACCAGCGGGTGAACAGACCGCCGACGAGGGCCGGGAAGGTCTGCAGGATCCAGATGCCGCCCAGCAGCTGGAAGTTGATGGCGACCGTCTTGTCCATGGTGAGGACGAAGACCAGCGCGCCGACCTTCACCAGCAGCGAGACCAGCTTGGAGACCTTGGTCTCCTGCTCGGCCGTGGCGTCGGGCTTGATGAAGTCCTTGTAGATGTTGCGGGTGAAGAGGTTGGCCGCGGCGATGGACATGATGGCGGCCGGGACCAGGGCGCCGATGCCGATGGCGGCGAAGGCGACGCCCGCGAACCAGTCCGGGAACATGTCCTCGAACAGCTGCGGGATGGCCAGCTGCCCGTTGGTGACCTTCACCCCGGCCGCGATCGCCATGAAGCCCAGCAGCGCCAGCAGACCCAGCATCAGGGAGTACAGCGGCAGGATCGTGGTGTTGCGGCGGATCACGTCACGGCTCCTGGACGACAGGGTCGCGGTGATCGAGTGCGGGTACATGAACAGCGCGAGCGCGGAGCCGAGCGCCAGGGTGGCGTACGTCCACTGGTTCGCCTCCGCCGGCGCCAGCGCGCCACGCGGCTTGCCGGTGGCCGGGTTGATCTGGCCGAAGGCCTGGCCGGCCTTGGCGAAGATGTCGTCGAACCCGCCCAGCTTGATCGGGATGTAGATGATCGCCACCGCGATGACGATGTAGATCAGGGTGTCCTTGACGAACGCGATCAGCGCGGGGGCGCGCAGACCGGACGAGTAGGTGTAGGCCGCCAGCACACCGAAGGCGATGAGCAGCGGCAGGTCCTTCACGAACCAGTTGGTGTTCTCGCCGCCGCCGACGCCCATCACGTCCAGCACCGCCTGGATGCCGACGAGCTGGAGCGCGATGTACGGCATCGTCGCCAGGATGCCGGTCACCGCCACCGCCAGCGACAGGCCCTTCGAGCCGAACCGGCCGCGCACGAAGTCGGAGGTGGTGACGTACCCGTGGCGGTGCGAGACCGACCACAGGCGGGGCAGGAAGGTGAAGATCAGCGGGTACACCAGGATCGTGTACGGCACCGCGAAGAAGCCGGCCGCGCCCGCCGCGTAGATCGCCGCCGGTACGGCGACGAAGGTGTACGCCGTGTACAGGTCACCGCCGAGCAGGAACCAGGTGATCCAGGTGCCGAACGACCGGCCGCCCAGTCCCCATTCGTCCAGGGAGTGCTCGTTCTCGGCCCTGCGCCAGCGCGCGGCCAGGAAGCCCATGACCGTGACGGCCAGGAAGAAGAAGATGAAGACGCCGAGCGCGACGCCGTTGACGCCGTCCTTCACTTCGCCGCACCCCCGTTCGCGCCCTTGCGGGCGCGCTGGTCACGCTGCCAGAGCTTGTACGCCAGCATGGTGAGCGCGGTGGAGATCAGCACCCAGAGCATCTGGTACCAGTAGAAGAACGGGATCCCGATGAACGCGGGGTCCGTCTTGGCGTACGAGCCGACCCACAGCATCGCCACGAAGGGCGCGACGAGACACAGGGCGATGATCACCCGGGCCGGTGTCACCACCGGTGGTCTCACTTCAGGCGTTTCGGACATGCCACGGCTCCGTCCCCTCGCTGATCACCTGTAATGCGCAGGCAATCTAGGTGACGGTGTCGTGACAGTGGAAGACCTCGTCCGCATATCGGTATATCGATTCAGCGAACGTGCCGGGCCCTCGGGCGGCCGGCGCCCTCGCTGCGCTACTCCGCGGGCCGCTTCAGCCGGGCCACGAACTTGTACCGGTCCCCGCGGTACACCGAGCGCACCCACTCCACCGGCTTGCCCTCGCGGTCCAGCGAGTGACGGGAGAGCATCAGCATCGGCAGGCCCACGTCGGTGCCGAGCAGGCCCGCCTCGCGCGGGGTCGCCAGGGAGGTCTCGATGGTCTCCTCGGCCTCGGCGAGGCGGACGTCGTAGACCTCGGCGAGCGCGGTGTACAGGGAGGTGTACTTCACCAGCGAGCGCCTGAGGGCCGGGAAGCGCTTGGCCGACAGGTGGGTGGTCTCGATCGCCATCGGCTCGCCGTTGGCCATGCGCAGCCGCTCGATGCGCAGCACGCGCCCGCCGGCGGTGATGTCGAGCAGCTCGGCGAGCCGGTCGTCCGCGGTGATGTACCCGATGTCCAGCAGCTGCGAGGTCGGCTCCAGGCCCTGGGCGCGCATGTCCTCGGTGTAGGAGGTGAGCTGCAGGGCCTGGGAGACCTTGGGCTTGGCCACGAAGGTGCCCTTGCCCTGGATGCGTTCCAGCCGGCCCTCCACCACCAGTTCCTGCAGGGCCTGGCGCACCGTGGTGCGGGAGGTGTCGAACTCGGCGGCCAGCGTGCGCTCGGGCGGGACCGGTGTGCCCGGCGCCTGGGTCTCCGTCATGTCGAGCAGGTGCTTCTTCAAGCGGTAGTACTTGGGCACGCGCGCGGTACGGGTTGTGCCGGCCTCGTTCTCCGCACTGCTGACGTCGGTGCTCATGCTCTGCCTTCCCGGCTCCGGTGCCGAAAGCGACCGACATCCCATCGGCCACGGTCACATCGTGGCACGGGTTGCCGTGTCAGCACTCCACCCGCACGCTCCGTGATCTCCTCTATATACCGTTGCACCCGCTGTTGGTCTAGTCCACAGGAGGGTGAGGGAGGGCGCGGGAGGGGTGCGGAGACCGGATCCCGGGATCGGTTCCCGAGATCAGATCCCCTGCCACTCCGGCTTGTTGGCATAGGTGTGCCGGAAGTAGTCGACCAGCTTGAGCTTGGACGCGGCAGCCTCATCGACGACCACCGTGGCGTGCGGGTGGAGCTGGAGCGCCGAGGCGGGGCAGACGGCGGCGACCGGACCCTCGACGGTCGCGGCGACCGCGTCCGCCTTTCCCTCGCCGGTGGCGAGCAGCACCAGGTGCCGCGCCTCCAGGATCGTCCCGATGCCCTGGGTGATGACGTGGTGCGGGACCTGCTCGATGTCCCCGTCGAAGAAGCGGGCGTTGTCGATCCGCGTCTGCTCGGTCAGCGTCTTGATCCGGGTGCGCGAGGCGAGCGAGGAGCACGGCTCGTTGAACCCGATGTGCCCGTCGGTCCCGATGCCGAGCAGTTGCAGGTCCACCCCGCCGGCCTCGGCGAGCGCGCGGTCGTACGCCTCGCACGCCGCCTGGACGTCCTGGGCCGTGCCGTCCGGGCCCATGAACGCGTCCATGCCTATGCCGAGCGGCTCCAGCACCTCACGGCGCAGCACCGAGCGGTAGGACTCGGGGTGGTCCGCGGGCAGCCCCACGTACTCGTCGAGCTGGGCTATCCGCGCCCGGGAGGCGTCCACGGCGCCGGAGCGGACCTTGGCGGTCAGCGCTTTGTAGATGGGCAGCGGGGTGGAGCCGGTGGCCACGCCGAGCAGGGCGTCGGGCTTGCGTCGCAGCAGCTGGGCCATGGCCTCGGCGATCAGCTCGCCGCCCGCCGCGGCGTCCGGAACGATGACAACTTCCACGCTGGGCCTGCCTTCTGAGAGGGCTCTGTGCGTCTCTATGTGGTTTAGACCAATCTAACAGAATCGGCGTTCGAGGGCGCGTGCGAGGACCCGGGGAGAGGCCGGGGAAGTCGGGGAGACGGTGGGGGAGAAGCTCGGGAAGGGCGGGGGAGAGCTTCAGGTGAGGGAGCCTCCCGTCGCGTCCAGCCAGTGACCGGTCACCCAGCGGCCGTCCTCCGAGACCAGGAAGGCCACCACGTCCGCGATGTCCGCCGGCGTGCCCACCCGGCCCAGCGCCGAGTGAGCGGCGGCCTGCTGCCACGCCTCGTCGCTCGCGCGCAGCCACGAGGCGTTGACGTCGGTGTCCACGATGCCGGGCGCCACCGAGTTCACCGTGATCCCGCGGGGGCCGAGCACCTTGGACAGGTCCCGGGTGAAGACGTCCAGGGCCGCCTTCGTCATCGAGTACGCCATCAGGTCGGGCATCGCGGCGGTCCGGGACAGGCCGGACGATATGGTGACCACCCGCCCGCCGTCCCGCAGTCGCTCCGCCCCGAGCCGGGTGAGGAGGAACGGGGCCTTCACGTTCACCGCGAAGAGCCGGTCGTACTCCTCCTCCTCGATCTCCGCGAACGGGCGGGAGGTGCCGATGCCCGCGTTGTGCACGAGGATGTCCAGCCCGTCCGCGTGCCGGTCGAACTCCGCCCACAGCCGCTCGGCGTCCCCGGGCGTGCCCAGCTCCACCCCGACCGGGAACGCCGAGCCGCCGGCCTCCTCGATCGCCGCGACCGTCTCCTTCGCGGCGCTCTCGTTGCTCCCGTAGTGCACCGCCACCCGCGCCCCGTCGCGCCCCAGCCGCTCGGCGATCCCCCGCCCGATGCCCCGGCTCGCGCCCGTGACCAGCGCTGTCTTCCCCGTGAGCGCACCCATGTCTGTCCCTCTCATTTGTCTAGCGGTCGCTACAAAAAAACCGTACACCACCCCGCCGACAGTTTTCTAGGGCTCGCTATAAAATGGTCCGCATGGCGACGCGTCAGGACACACCAGCGAAGGGGCGGGGCCGGCCGCGCTCCTTCGACCGGGCCACGGCACTGGAGAAGGCGCTGATGACCTTCTGGGAGCACGGGTACGAGGCCACCTCGGTCTCCGACCTCACCCGGATCATGGGCATCGGCGCCCCCAGTCTGTACGCGGCCTTCGGGGACAAGCGCACCCTGTTCGACGAGGTCGTCCGCGTCTACACCAGCACGCACGGAGCCTTCACCGACCGCGCCCTCGCCGAGGAACCGACGGCCCGTGCGGGCGTCGCGCGCATGCTCCGCGAGGCCGCCGCCGAGTACACCGACCCCGCCCACCCGCACGGCTGCCTGATCGTCCACGCCGCCACCAACTGCACCAACCCCGAGGTCGAGGCGCTGCTGCGCGAGCTGCGCAACGCCAACATCGCCCGGCTGGAAGCCCGGATCCGGGCCGACATCGCGGCCGGCCTGCTGCCCGCCGGCACCGACGCCGCCGCCCTCGCCCGGCACGCCGGTGCGATGATCCAGGGCATGTCCCAGCAGGCCCGCGACGGCGCACGCCGGGAGGAACTGGAAGCACTCGCGGAAATTGCCATGACCATCTGGCCCCACGACTGACCCGGGCGGGCTAGGCTGCGTGGCATCGCGTGCCGGTGCCCTCGCGGCGGGACGCCTCCGCACCATGGACACGCCCTCGTGGTCTAGTCCACAATCGAGTAGAACAAGCCTCCGTCTTCCCCGCACAGGAAGGCGGACAGAGGAACCGGCGCTCTCTGCCCTGACTGCACCGGCTCCTCGACTTCGGCCGACCGGGACCGCACACCCCACGGCCGATGATGCTCCGGGCTGCGGTGCCGGGAGGGTTGAGGGTCCCTTCCAGGCGCCGCGGCCCGCGGGTGTTTTTTCGGCCATCCACGAGGCCCCGGGTACGCTCGCAGACGTGCCCTCCATGAACGAACTCGTACGCCAGCACACCGCCCTCGACGACTCCGACCTCGAGTGGCTCCACCTGCTGGTCTCGGAGTGGCAGCTGCTCTCCGACCTCTCCTTCGCCGACCTGGTGCTGTGGGTCCCCACCCGGGACGGCACCCGGTACGTCTCGGTCGCCCAGATGCGGCCCAACACCGGCCCCACCTCCTACCAGGACGACATGGTCGGCCACCTGGTCCCGCGCGGCCGGCGGCCCATGCTGGACGCCGCCCTGGACGAGGGCCGGATCGTGCGCGAGGGCGACCCGGAGTGGCGCGAGGAGGTCCCCGTACGGGTCGAGTCCATTCCCGTACGGCGTGAGGGCCGGGTCCTCGGCGTGATCGCCCGGAACACCAACCTGCTCACCGTGCGCACCCCGAGCCGGCTGGAGCTGACCTATCTCCAGAGCGCCTCCGACCTGGCGCAGATGATCGCGGCCGGCTCCTTCCCCTTCCCCGACCAGCAGGTCGACATGGACGCCTCCCCGCGCGTCGGCGACGGCCTGATCCGGCTGGACGCGGACGGTATCGTCCAGTACGCCTCGCCGAACGCCCTGTCCGCCTACCACCGGCTCGGCCTCGCCGCCGACCTGGTCGGCCACCACCTCGGGCAGACCACCGCCGAACTCGCCCCGACCCGGGGGCCGGTGGACGAGGCGCTGGCCAAGGTGGCCAGCGGCTGGGCGCCACGCGAGTTCGAGATCGAGTCGGGCGACGGCGTCATCCAGTTCCGGGCCATTCCGCTCAAACCCAAGGGGACGCGCATCGGTTCGCTGGTGCTGCTGCGGGACGTCACCGAACTGCGGCGCCGCGAACGCGAGTTGATCACCAAGGACGCCACCATCCGGGAGATCCACCACCGGGTGAAGAACAACCTCCAGACGGTGGCCGCGCTGCTCCGGCTCCAGGCCCGGCGCATCGAGTCCGAGCGCGGCCGGGAGGCGCTGGAGGAGGCGGTCCGCCGGGTCGGCTCCATCGCCATCGTCCATGAGACGCTGTCTCAGAACCTGGATGAGCGGGTGGAGTTCGACGACATCGCCGACCGGGTGCTCGCCATGGTGGCCGAGATCTCGCCGGGCAAGGTGACCGGCCGGCGCAGCGGACGGTTCGGGATACTCGACGCCGAGGTCGCCACCCCGCTGTCCATGGTGCTCACCGAGGTCCTGCAGAACGCCCTGGAGCACGGCTTCCGTGAGGGCGACACCGGCACGGTCGAGGTCTCGGCGGTGCGGGGCGGCACCACCAAGGAGGCCCGGCTGCTGGTCACCGTCCAGGACGACGGGGTCGGCCTGCCCGAGGGCTTCGACCCGCACCGCTCGGGCAACCTCGGCCTGCAGATCGTACGGACCCTGGTGGAGGGCGAGTTGGGCGGAACGTTCGACATGCTGCCGGCACCGGAGCGGGGGACCCGGGTGATCCTCGACATTCCGGTGCGGGCGCAGAAGTAAGCCCGCCGGCTGCCGACGACCCGGTTGAACGGCATCCCGGCCCCGAACAGCATTGAGCCCCGGGCCACTTGGTGTGAACCGGGGCTAAAGCTCGAAGCTATGCGCATCGGGGGATACTGCGCGCTGCGGCTCGGGGGCGGGAGATGCGTACGTGCTGTGCGCGCCGCCAAGCTCAGGCTGTCAGCAGGGGTGGGTATGTCAGGCGGAGGCCTGACGAGCCCGGTTGCGGGCGGCGCGGCGCTTCATGGCGCGGCGCTCGTCCTCGCTGAGACCACCCCAGACGCCGGAGTCCTGGCCGGACTCAAGCGCCCACTGCAGACACTGCTCGATCACCGGGCAGCGACGGCAGACGGCCTTGGCTTCCTCGATCTGCAGCAGCGCAGGACCGGTGTTGCCGATGGGGAAGAAGAGCTCGGGGTCTTCCTCGCGGCAAACGGCGTTGTGACGCCAGTCCATGGCTGCTACCTCTCCTTGGTATTACGTGCAAGTTGCTTGTGAATGTGAACGCTTTCACGAATCCCTCAACAAGTGAAGGGCCGACCGTCGGGTCTTCACCCGGCGTGGTCCTGTGTTTGAAGAGGGGTTCCGGTGATCAGTGGAGGCCGGTGTTGCGGGCCGTCCCGATCGCCACGTAGAGACTCGCAAACCTCAGCGACGGATACAACCCCTTCCGGAAAGTTTTTTTTGATTCCTCGGTGTCGACTAGGTCACAGCCGTACTTCCATGGGGTGGATCCTGGCCTAAACGTTCGAGTGAAAGGACTTTCGCCCGTTCCGCTCACACAATCACACGCAGTGCACGGCGTACGCCTGTGAACGTCACGCTCGTACGCAGCCCCAGGTGGTCACCGTCCATCTGCAGGGGCAGAGGCACCTTCGAATGCAAGGTGAACTGGTCCAGATCGTGCAGCGAGAGGGCGTGCTTTCCCTGTGGTCCCCGCTCGGGGGACGAAGTGAGCAACTGGGTGCCATACCGGGCAACCGCGGCGGTCGACAGGCGGCTGAGACCGAGTACGTCGATGCCGGTGTCGAACGAGGCCTTAGGCGACGTATACATGGGGCGATTGCCGAGATACGTCCACGGGGACGTGTTCGAGACTATGGCGACGACCAGATCCTGGACCGGGTCCGCGCCGGGCCGCTCCAGTGTGATCGTGCCGTGCCGGCGGTTCGGCTCGCCGAGGAACTGCCGGACCACCTGACGGACGTAGAGCGCGTGCGTCGACTTCTTCCCGCGTTCGCGCTGCTGCTCGACCCGGCCCACCACGCCCGCGTCGAACCCGAGCCCGGCGTTGAAGGTGAACCAGCGGGCCGGCACCGCCTCGTCCTCGGTGCCCGGCGTGCCCGAGGTCAGCCCGAGGCCGACGACCCGCTCGCTGCCCTCGCGCAGCGCGTCCAGCAGTGCGCCGGTGGCCTCGACGGGGTCGTTGGGCAGGCCCAGGGCGCGGGCGAAGACGTTCGTGGAACCGCCGGGGACGACGGCCAGACCGGGCAGGCGGTCCGGGGCGGGGCCGGCGTGCAGGAGGCCGTTGACGACCTCGTTCACCGTGCCGTCGCCGCCGAGGGCCACCACCAGGTCGATGTCGTCGCTCTCCGCCGCCTGCCGGCCGAGGTCGCGGGCGTGGCCGCGGTACTCGGTGGTGACCGCCTCCAGCTTCATCTCGCTCGCCAGCGCGTGGATCAGCACATCACGTCTGCGTGCGCTTGTGGTGGTAGCCGCCGGATTGACCACGAGAAGTGCACGCATGCATGGCAGCGTACCTACTGGGGGGTACCCGGCCCAGACCGAGGTAGGGATCCGGTAAGAGACCGGGGCGTGAGCCTGGACACTCGGGGGCGCGGGGCGCGGCCGGGCGCCGGAGGGGGAGGGCTACCCTGCTGGGGTGAGCAGTCAGCAGAACCCCGCCCCGGACACCGCCGAAGCCGCCGCAGCCGACCCGGCGGCCGAGCCGCGCCCGCGCCGGCTGACGTACGCGGCGGCGCTGGCCGGGCTGGAGGGCGTCGCCCTCCTGGCGGGCGGCCTGTGGGTGCTCGTCCTCGGACTCTCCGGCGACCCGGACGACCGGCAGCAGGCCGTGACCCTCGGGATCACCCTGGCCGCCCTCGCGCTGCTGCCGCTGCTCGCCGCGCGCGGTCTGCTGCTGCGGCGCGGCTGGAGCCGGGGCCCCGCGGTGATCACCCAGGTCATGGCCCTTCCGGTGGCCTACAACCTGCTCCACTCCGACGGCGTGGCCGTCCCCGTGGGTATCGCCGTCACGGCGGTCGCCGTGGCGGCGCTGGTGCTCCTCGTCAACGGCGAGACGACCCGGGCCCTCGGGATCAAGGGACCGGGCCGGTCCGAGTAACGCCCGCCGAGCGGGCCTACTCCTCGACGAGGAGCTTCTCCCGCAGCTGGGCCAGTGTGCGGGCCAGCAGCCGGGAGACGTGCATCTGGGAGATGCCGACCTCCTGCGCGATCTGCGACTGGGTCATGTTCCCGAAGAAGCGCAGCAGCAGGATCCGCTTCTCGCGCGGCGGCAGGTCCTCCAGCAGCGGCTTGAGGGACTCGCGGTACTCCACGCCCTCCAGCGCCTCGTCCTCGGCGCCCAGGGTGTCGGCGACCGCCGGCGACTCGTCGTCCGTGTCGGGGACGTCCAGGGACAGCGTGGAGTACGCGTTGGCGGACTCCAGGCCCTCCAGGACCTCCTCCTCGGAGATGGCGAGTTTCTCGGCCAGCTCGTGGACCGTCGGGGAGCGGCCGTGCAGCTGGGACAGCTCGGCCGTCGCGGTGGTCAGCGCGAGCCGCAGCTCCTGCAGCCGGCGCGGCACCCGGACCGCCCAGCCCTTGTCGCGGAAGTGCCGCTTGATCTCGCCGACGACGGTCGGGGTGGCGTACGTGGAGAACTCCACGCCGCGCTCGGGATCGAAGCGGTCGACGGACTTGATCAGCCCGATCGTGGCGACCTGGGTGAGGTCGTCCAGCGGCTCGCCGCGGTTGCGGAAGCGGCGCGCCAGGTGCTCCACGAGCGGCAGGTGCATACGGACCAGCTGGTTGCGCAGCTCCGCGTACTCCGCGCTGCCCTCCCGCAGGGTGCGCAGCTCGATGAACATCGCCCGCGCCCCGCTGCGGTCCTGGGCGTCGTGCTGCACGGCCTGTACGGCCTCCGTGCCCGGCGCGTCGTCCTCGGCGTTTCGCTCGTGCTCGCTCATCGTCCCGCCCGTAGCCCTTCCCCGAGCCCTCGCCCCCGCGCGGACCCCGGTTCCGGCGCCGTCGCGTGCCTGGGGTGGCGTGCCCTCTGCGGCATCGTCACCGCCGGCCCGCGCGGAGTCGTCCTCCGGGTGCGGCCTGGCCTGCTCGGGGATGCCGTCGATGCCGTCCGCCATGCGCCGGGAACCGTCCCGGGGGCTCGCCCCGGAGGTCTCGGCGTTGGTCGACCAGGGGGCACCCCCGTCCCCGGTCGGCAGCTCCCGTGTGCCGCGCTCTTCGTCCCGCACCGGCCCGTCCCCGTTCCTCACGCCGGCCCGGGGCCGGCGCCGCGCTGTTTGTAGAGGCTGATCGAGACCGTCTTGTCCTCGTCCACGGCGGAGGAGACCTTGCCCGCGAGGGCCGACAGCACGGTCCAGGCGAAGGTGTCCCGCGAAGGGGCGTGGCCGTCCGTGGTCGGCGCGGACACCGTGACCTCCAGCGAGTCGTCCACGAGCCGGAAGACACAGCTGAGCACCGAGCCGGGCACGGCTTGCTGGAGCAGGATCGCGCACGCCTCGTCCACGGCGATGCGCAGATCCTCGATCTCGTCCAGGGTGAAGTCCAAGCGGGCCGCCAGACCGGCCGTGGCCGTCCGCAGCACCGACAGGTAGGCACCCGCAGCCGGCAGCCGGACTTCCACGAAGTCCTGGTTCGCCGCGGGCTCGCCTGCGATCTGGGACACCCTCACCTCCATGGTGGTACAAGCTTTACGGGGCCGAGGGTCGCCCCCCGGGGTAACGCGTACGTGGTTCAAGCGGTGACGCTATCGCGCTCCGAACGTTGCTGTCCCCGGGACCCCAACCCCCTGGCGTCACTCACAGTAAAGCTGTGGATACGCTCCGTGTCTAGAGGGTTTGCGGGCCCAAAAGGGAAGAGCGCGCGCCGGGTTGACGTACCCAGACGTCAGACGCTCGAACCGTCGTGCGGCAGCCGCCGCATGCAGTGTCACACGAGAAGGCGGTCAGGCGGGACGGTCTCGCTCACACGAGCGCATCCCACCAGGTCACACGAGCACGTGGTCGACGAAACACCACCGCCAGTCCTCGCCGGGTTCGAAGGTCCGCATCACCGGGTGACCGGACTTCTCGTGGTGCTCCGTCGCGTGCCGTCCCGGCGAGGAGTCGCAGCAGCCGACGTGGCCGCAGGTGAGGCACAGCCGCAGCTGGACGGGGTGGGTGCCGTCCCGCAGGCACTCGGGACAGGTCGGTTCGAGGGGTTCCGGTTCCGGGTGCGGCAGCGCGGCGGCGTGCGTGCACTGTTTCATGATTGCCAGATTACGACGGGTGTGCGGGTGGCCGCGCGAAGACGAGGGTGGGCGAGGACCATGGACGTGATGCCGCTGCTGTTGCTGGTGGCGGGCAGTGCCGCGGTGGCCGCGGCGGCCCGGCGCACGCCCGCGCCGGCGCCCCTGCTGCTGGTCGCGGTGGGACTGGCGGTCTCGTACATCCCCGGGGTGCCGTCCTACACCCTCGATCCGCACATCGTCCTGCCGCTGCTGCTGCCCCCGCTGCTGTACACCTCGGCGAGCGACAGCTCCTACCTCGACCTGCGGGCGCAGCTGCGGCCGGTGGCGCTGCTCTCGGTGGGCTATGTGCTCTTCGCGACCGTCGTCGTCGGCTGGGCCGCCTATCTGCTCGTCCCCGGTCTGTCGCTGACCGCCGCGCTGGTCCTCGGCGCGGTGGTGGCACCGCCGGACGCGGTGGCCGCGACGGCGGTCGCGCGCCGGGTCGGCCTGCCCTCCCGGATCACCACCATCCTCCAGGGCGAGTCCCTGCTGAACGACGCCACGGCGATCACCGCCTACAAGGTCGCGCTCGGCGCCGCCGTCGGCGAGGGGGCCACCTGGGCCGGCGGTATCGGCGAGTTCGCGCTCGCCGCGGTCGGCGGTGTCGGCGTCGGCCTCGTCCTCATGGCGCCCCTGCACTGGCTGCGCACGCACCTGACCGAGCCCCTGCTGCAGAACACCCTCTCGCTGCTGATCCCGTTCGTCGCCTACGGGGCCGCCGAGGGGGTGCACGCCTCCGGGGTGCTCGCGGTCGTGGTCGTCGCCCTGTACCTCGGCCACCGCGCGTGGGAGGTCGACTTCGCCACCCGGCTCCAGGAGGAGGCGGTGTGGAAGATGGTCGCCTTCGTGCTGGAGTCCGCGGTCTTCGCCCTGATCGGCCTGCAGCTGCCGATCGTCCTCAAGCGGCTCGGTGAGTACGAGGGCACCTCCGCCGCCTGGTACGCGCTCGCCGTCTTCGCGGTCGTGGTGGTGGCCCGGTTCGTCTGGGTCTACCCGGCCACCTTCCTGCCCCGGCTGCTGTCCGCGCGCATCAGGGAGCGCGAGGAGAACCCCACCTGGCGGGGTGCGATGGTCACCTCGTGGGCCGGCATGCGCGGGGTCGTCTCCCTGGCCATCGCCTTCGCGATCCCGCCGACCATGCCCGACGGTCCCCGCAACCTGATCCTCTTCCTGACCTTCACCACCGTCATCGGCACCCTCGTCGTCCAGGGCGTGACGCTGCCGCCCCTGATCCGGCTGCTGCGGTTCCCCGGCCGCGACCGGCAGGCCGAGACGCTCGCCGAGGCCAATGCCCAGGCGCAGGCCTCCCGGGCCGCCGAGGCCCGGCTGGACGACCTCCTCTCCGACGAGCGCAACGCCCTGCCGCCGCCGCTCGCCGACCGGCTGCGCATGGTCCTGGAGCGCCGCCGCAACGCCGTCTGGGAGCGGCTCGGCCAGGTCAACCCGATCACCGGCGAGTCCGTGGACGACACCTACCGCCGGCTGTCCCGCGAGATGATCGGTGCCGAACGCGAGGTCTTCGTCAAGCTCCGTGACCTGCGCTACATCGACGACGAGATGCTGCGCGCGCTGCTGAGACGCCTGGACCTGGAGGAGGCGGCGGCCTTCAGGGAGGCCCACTAGCGTTCCGGGGCGGCCGACCAGGGGGCGGCCCGGGGCTCCGGGAACGGCCGTCCCGTGACGACGGCGGCGATCGCCGTCCCGCGCGCGAAGGCGCCCTCCTCCGCCAGGGTGACGAGTCCGTACAGCAACTTGGCGACATAGAGACGTTCCACGGGCAGTCCGTGCCGCTGCTCGAAGTCCTGTGCGAACGCCTCCAGTTCCGGTGTCGTCCGGGCGTAACCGCCACAGTGGAAGCGGTCGTCCAGGGACCAGGTGCCGCTGCGGGCACCGAAGGCACGTTCCTGCAGGGTCTGTACGTCGGCTTCCAGGAAGCCGCCCTTCAGGACCGGCATGCCGAGCGCCCGCTGGCCGACCGCCAGCCCGGCGGCGAGTCCGGCGAGGGTGCCGCCGGTGCCGCAGGCGACCGCGACGACCTCGGCGTGGCCCCGCAGCTCCGCACCGAGGTCACGGCAGCCGCGCACCGCCTCCGCGTTGCTCCCGCCCTCGGGCACGACGTACGCGCCCTCGGCGCCGGCCGCGCGCAGGATCGCGGCCAGGGTCTCCGGCTCCGACTTGCGGCGGTACGTCGACCTGTCCACGAAGTGCAGCCGCATGCCGTCGGCCGCGCACCGGGCCAGGGACGGGTTGAGCGGGCGGTCCGCCAGCTCCTGCCCGCGGACCACACCCGTGGTGGGCAGGCCCAGCAGGCGGCCCGCCGCGGCGGTGGCCCGCAGGTGGTTGGAGTAGGCCCCGCCGAAGGTGACCAGCGCGCGGCCGTGCGCCGCCGCGATGTTCGGCATGAGCTTGCGCCACTTGTTGCCGATGACGTGGGGGTGGATGAGGTCGTCCCGCTTGAGCAGCAGCCGGATGCCGTGCCGCTCGAACCGGCTGTCCCGCACTTCCCGGAGGGGGGAGGGGAGACGGGGGCTGAGGGAGTCCGGGCTGGTCACGGTCTCATTGTCGCCCGGTGCGGGGGCTGGGCGGGACGGGGCGCCCGCCCGCGCCGGCCCCACCCCCTAGTCCTTCAGCCGCTCCCGCACCCGCTCCCTCAGCCACGACATCGTGAAGCCCCGCGGATCCACCTTCCCCGGCTGCCACTCCCGGTGGCCGATGACCGATCTCTCGGTCCAGCCGTGGGCGCGGCACAGCGCCGCGGCGACCCGCTCGATCGCGTCCAGCTGTTCCACCGGCCACGGGTCCTCCCCGTCGCCGAGGTTCTCGCACTCGAAGCCGTAGAAGTGCCGGTTGCCGTCGGTGTTCGCCTCGTTGTCCGGCGGCAGCCCCTTCTCGGCGATCACCGCGCGCAGCACCTCGTCGTCACCGAGCCCGGCGTGGTTGGCGCGGCCGTAGCCGACCAGGTGGACCGTGCCGTCCTTCGTGATCACACCGTGGCACAGCGGCCCCGGCAGATCGTCGTAGCCGTCGCGGCACAGCTCCACCGTGTGCTCGCTGCCCCGGGTCACCGAGTGGTGGATCATCACACCGTGGACGGGCCCCCAGGGGCCCTTGTGATTGCGGTTGTGGTGCTGCCAGTCGCCGACCTCGACGACCGTGACGCCCTCCGCCCGGAGCGCGTCCAGAAACCCGCTCGCCGACATGGGTGGGGCCATGCCCGACTCCTTCGTGCCGTGCCCGTCCGGCCGCCGATCGCGGCCGGATGTCCTGCCTGCTTCTACCGAAACCGGACGTCCCGGTACACATCGTTCGCATGGTGTGCGAGCCGATCCGGACAGCCGGCGCAGGCCGGGCGGGGGGGCGGACGGGCCGGGGCCGGTCTGGGCGGGCCTGGGCGAGGTCCCTCTTTGTGCCCGGTAATCCGATGATCCATTCCCGCTCTTTCGGGTAATGGCGCCACCACAGTCCGTGCTGGAAGGCTCGGACGCGAGACCGGTGCTCGTGCGCATCGGCACCGGGCATGACATGGGAGGCATTTCTTTATGTCGGTAGGCGAAGAGGTCCGCACGGATCAGGGCAGGCCGCAGCAGTCCCTCGGGACAGCGGCAGCGCGGAACCTGGCCACCACCACCAAGTCCGTTCCGCAGATGCAGGAGATCAGCTCCCGCTGGCTGCTGCGCACACTCCCCTGGGTCGACGTCCAGGGCGGCACCTACCGGGTGAACAGGCGGCTGACCTACGCCGTCGGCGACGGCCGCATCACCTTCGTGAAGACCGGCGACCAGGTCGAGGTCATCCCGAACGAACTGGGCGAGCTGCCGGCCCTGCGGGCGTACGAGGACGAGGAGGTGCTGACGGAGCTGGCCCGGCGCTGCCGTCAGCGCGACTTCGCTCCCGGCGAGGTGATCGCCGACTTCGGCAACCAGACGGACGAGGTCTACCTGCTCGCCCACGGCCGCGTGGAGAAGGTCGGCACGGGCCCCTACGGCGACGACGCCGTGCTCGGCGTGCTCGCCGACGGCGCCTACTTCGGCGACCAGGCGCTGCTCGACCCGGAGGCGATCTGGGAGTACACCGTCCGCGCGGACACCCCGACCACGGTGCTGATCCTCAGCCGCCAGGACTTCGAACAGGTCGCGGAGCGCTCCGACTCGCTGCGCGCGCACCTCGAACGCCTGCGCTCGATCCCCGAGCAGCGGACCAACAAGTACGGCGAGAAGGAGGTCGAGCTGGCGGCCGGCCACTCCGGCGAGCCCGACATCCCGCACACCTTCGTGGACTACGAGCCACGGCCCCGCGAGTACGAACTGAGCATCGCCCAGACCGTGCTGCGCATCCACTCGCGTGTGGCCGACCTCTACAACCAGCCGATGAACCAGACCGAGCAGCAGCTGCGGCTCACGGTCGAGGCGCTGAAGGAGCGCCAGGAGCACGAGCTGGTCAACAACCCGGAGTTCGGCCTGCTCAGCAACTGCGAGTACGACCAGCGGATCCAGCCGCACGACGGCGTGCCCAGCCCGGACGACCTGGACGAGCTGCTCAGCCGCCGCCGGGGCACCAAGCTCCTCCTGGCCCACCCGCGCGCGATCGCCGCGATCGGACGTGAGCTGAACAAGCGGGGACTGGTCCCGGAGACCATCGACATCGCCGGCAACCGCATCCCCACCTGGCGCGGGGTGCCGATCTACCCGTGCAACAAGATCCCGATCAGCGCGGCCCGTACGACCTCCGTCATCGCCATGCGTACCGGCGAGGCCGAGCAGGGTGTCATCGGCCTGAGGCAGTCCGGCATCCCGGACGAGATCGAGCCGAGCCTGTCGGTCCGGTTCATGGGCATCAACGAGCAGGCCATCATCAAGTACCTGGTGACGGCGTACTACTCGGCCGCCGTGCTGGTGCCCGACGCGCTCGGCGTGCTGGAGAACGTCGAGATCGGCCGGTGGAGGTGACGTCTCCGCACGTCGCGGCCGTGTCCCCGCCCGCCGGGGCGGGTAGGCCCTCCGGGTATGCGTCCGGCAAGGCCGGTGACGCCGGCCTGCGCGGACCTGACGAGGGGGAGGCATGGCCGAGTTCATGACGGAGACCGAAGAGCGTTCCTCCGGTGTGCCGCGTCCCGGCACAGCGGGGGAGCCGCCGGAGAAGACCGGGGAAGGCGCCGGCCCGGCCGACCCGCAGGAGGCGGCGGCACAGCTGGAGCGCACCCGTGCCCTGGTCGACCCGGAGCTGCGCGCGGCCGTGGAGTCGCTGCCCGGCTCCATGCGCCGGATCGGGCTGTACCACTTCGGCTGGCAGCACGCCGACGGCAGCCCGGCGGCGGGCAACGCGGGCAAGGCGATCAGACCGGCGCTCGTGCTGGCGGCCGCCGCCGCGCTCGGCGGACCGGCGGCCCGGACGGCGGCGGTCCGGGCCGCGGCGGCGGTCGAACTGGTCCACAACTTCACGCTGTTGCACGACGACGTGATGGACCGGGACACCACCCGCCGGCACCGGCCGACGGCCTGGGCCGTGTTCGGTGACACCGACGCGATCCTCGCCGGGGACGCCCTCCAGGCGCTGGCCCTGCGGCTGCTCGCCGAGGACCCGCACCCGGCCTCCGTCCCGGCCGCGGCCCGGCTCGCGGCCTGTGTCGTGGAGCTGTGCGAGGGCCAGCACGCCGACACCGACCTGGAGCGGCGCGCACCGGACGCGGTCGGCCTGGACGAGGTGCTCGCCATGGCCGAGGCCAAGACCGGCGCTCTGCTGGGCTGTGCCTGCGCGCTCGGCGCGCTGTACGCGGGCGCCGACGACGAGGACGTGGCCGCGCTGGACGGCTTCGGCCGTCAGGCCGGGCTCGCCTTCCAGCTGATCGACGACGTCATCGGCATATGGGGTGACCCGCGGCACACCGGCAAGCCGGCCGGCGCGGATCTCGCCGCCCGCAAGAAGTCCCTGCCGGTGGTGGCGGCGCTCACCTCCGGCACCCCGGCGGCGGCCGAACTCGCCGAGCTGTACGGCAGGCCGTACCGCGCGGAGGAGGCGGAGGCCGGGGAGATCGCGCGCACCGCGCTGGCGGTGGAGCGGGCCGGCGGCCGGGACTGGGCGCAGGCCGAGGCGGCCGACCGGATGGCCCGGGCCATGCAGGAGCTGGCCCGCGCGATCCCCGATCCCGAGGCGGCGGGCGGACTGCTGGCGCTCGCCGAGTTCGTGACCCGCCGCACCAGCTGA
This sequence comes from Streptomyces sp. NPDC028928, assembly GCF_055564915.1. Lineage (NCBI taxonomy): Bacteria > Bacillati > Actinomycetota > Actinomycetes > Kitasatosporales > Streptomycetaceae > Streptomyces > Streptomyces sp. NPDC028928. The sequence continues at coordinate 97,030 of NZ_JBVHVI010000012.1, read as the reverse complement.
CGGCCGCCCGTTCCGGCGGCCGGGAAGAACCCGGAGTCCCCGGCCCGTGCGGCTCCTGACCCCGCACGGTCACCGGGGACTCCGGCCTGTCCCCGCAAACCCCTTGCGTCACGACAAATGAAGTACTACAAATGAACCACTACAGTTGGAGCGAATGAAAAGAGACCCGCTTGCGCAAGCTCTCGTACGTCGTCGCCTGTTCGATCGACGGATTCATCGGCGACGAGCACGGTGACGGCTCCGCGATGTACCGCTTCCTGGACGAGGAGTTCCTGGACTACCTCAGGACGGAGTTGCCGGACGCCCTGCCCACCCACGTCCGCAAGGCGTTCGGCATCGATCACCTGGGGAACAAGCGTTTCGACACGGTCGTCCAGGGCCGGGGCAGCTACGACCTGGCCCTGCGGGAGGGCATCACCAGCCCCTACGGCCACCTGCGCGAATACGTCGCCTCCCGCACCCTCGGCGCCTCGCCCGACCCGAACGTCGAGATCGTCGCCGACGACCTGACCGGCCGCGTCCGCGCGCTGAAGGCGGAGGACGGCGGGCTCGACATCTGGCTGTGCGGCGGCTCGCGGATCGCCGGAGCCCTGCTCGAGGAGATCGACGAACTCGTCATCAAGACCTACCCGCTCGTCTACGGCAAGGGCATGCCGATGTTCGGCGCCGGTCTGGACCTCACGGAGTTCACCCTGGAGTCCCTGCGCACTTTCGGCAGCGGCGCGCTGGTGCGGACGTACGGCAGGAAGCGCTGAGGCCCGCGCCGACCTACCCTGAGGACATGGACAGCGAGGGACACGTCTGTCCCGTGTGCGGACAGCCCGTCGAGACGGTCGTCAAGCGGCACAAGACCCTGGGCGCCTGGGTGCCGGTCTGGGTCGCCGGTCCGTGCCGCAACCCCGACTGCGCGGCGTACGCCGAGCCCGGCCGGCCCAGCGACTCGGCCCGGGCCGCCGACTCCGCCCGGCCTGCCGGTTCCGAGCGGGCCGGCTCCGACCGACCTGCCGACTCCGACCCTGCCGGCGCCGACGCTCCCGCCGGAGCGCCGGTCCGGCCGGGTGACGGTGGTCCGGAAGACCCGTCGGCGGCGGGCGCGGAGAACCGCGCCCTCTGAAAACCGTTCAGGGGCCGTCGGGGGACGCCGTAGCGTGGGCCCATGCCGAAGCTGCCGTACATCGTCCACATCACCGAGCGCTCCCTGTGGGAGGCGGCGCGCGAACGCGGCGCGTACGAGATGTCCACCCGGGGCCGCACCCTTCAGGAGGAGGGCTTCATCCACTTCTCCACCCGCGACCAGCTCCCGCGCATCGCCGAGTTCCTCTACGGCGGTTACGACGGCCCGGACCAGCTGGTCGTCCTGGTCGTGGACCCGGCCCGGGTCGGGGCGCCGGTGAAGTACGAGGCCGCCGAGCCGGGCGGGGAGGAGTTCCCGCACGTGTACGGCCCCGTGCCGGTCGAGGCCGTGGTGGACGTGGAGAACTGGGGGTGACCTGGGGCTGACCTGGGGCTGACCCGAGGGGAAGCGGCTCTATCCGACGCCGGCCGGCAGGCCGCCCGTCTCCGGGTCGCGGCCGGTCAGGCAGTACGTGCCGCCGGCCGGGTCGCGCATCACCGTCCAGTGGGTGCCCTCCCGTACGGCGACGGCGCCCAGTTCCTCGTGCCGGGCGCGGACCGCGGCGGTGTCCGCGCAGGCGAGGTCCAGGTGAGCGGAGGCCGGGCGTTCCCCGTCCAGCCGCTGGAGCAGCAGCCGGTGCGGGAGGCCCGCCGGCGGGCGCAGCACGGCGAACTCCGGCCGGGAGCCCGCCAGCAGGTCCCAGCCGGTCAACCCGGCCCAGAACGCGGACTCGGCGTCGTACCGGGACGGCGGGATGTCGAGGCACACCTGGTCCAGGCGGCTGCCGGACACCACCGGTGGCCGTACCGTCTCGCCGTGCCAGGGCACGGCGCAGAACAACTGACCGCCGGGGGAGCGCAGTACGGCCCAGTCACCGTGGTCCGCCACCGGATCCGCGCCCAGTCGCCGGGCGAGCGCGATCAACTCCCGTACGTCCTCGGTGCACAGGTCGACATGGGCGCCGCCGTCGCCCTCGGTGACGCCCTGGAGCTTCACGCCCGGGTCCGTCCCCTCGGGCAGCAGCGTCACGAACTCGCCGTCGTCGCCCCGGAACGCGGACAGCCGGGTGCCGGTGGCGGCCGTCCAGAAGGCGCACGCGTCGGCGAGGCGCGCGGCGGGGCGGTCGGCGAAGGCGTAGGTCCAGCGGATCGTCATCCGGGGAGTGTAGGCGGGAAGTCCCCGGCGGACTCGGGGATTTCAGTCCGCGGGCCGCTCCAGGAAACGGAGCTGGTTGCCCGCCGGGTCCCGGAAGGCGCAGTCGCGGACCCCGTACGGCTGGTCCATCGGCTCCTGGAGGACGTCGGCGCCGGACTCCCGTACCCGCTCGTAGAGCGCGTCGCAGTCGGGCGTGGTGAAGATGACCCCGCGCAGCAGGCCCTTGGCGAGGAGTTCGTTGAGCGCCTGCTTGTCCGCGGGGGAGGCGTCCGGGCTCGCGTCCGGCGGCTCCAGGACGATCTCCACGTCCGGCTGGAGCGGGGAGCCCATGGTCACCCAGCGCATCCCCTCGAAGCCCACGTCGTTGCGGATCTCCAGACCGAGCACATCGCGGTAGAAGGCGATGGCCTTGTCGTGGTCGTCCACGGCGATGAAACATTGCGCGAGTTTCACGTCCATGGACTCACCCTAGAACCGGCGGGCGCACGGCGCTTCAGTACGGGCGGCGGCGGGGCCGGGTCAGCCGGCGGGCCACGCAGGGCGGGATCGCGGCGCTCTCCTCGTGGTCGCGGGCGCGGTAGGCGCTCGGCGTCTCGCCGACCAGCTCGGTGAACCGGGAGCTGAAGGAACCGAGCGAGGTACAGCCGACGGCCAGGCACACCTCGGTCACGGTGAGATCGCCCCGGCGCAGCAGCGTCTTGGCCCGCTCGATCCGTCGGGTCATCAGATAGCTGTACGGCGTCTCCCCGAACGCCTTGCGGAAGCTGCGCTGGAAGTGGCCCGGGGACATCAGCGCGTCACGGGCCAGCACGGTCATGTCGAGCGGCTCGGCGTACTCCCGGTCCATCCGGTCGCGCACCCGGCGCAGCCGTCTCAGGTCCTCCAGGGCGGTCATTGCCCCAGCTTCGCACAGGACCGGTCAGCCTCGACCGCGTCGCTGCGGCCGGCGACCCGGGCCCCACGACGACCACCCTCGCCCCGGACTGGCTCGCGGCCGACCCCACCCACTCCTCCGCCGGGGGCTGACGCGTCGGCCGGGCCGCTGCGGCCGGGCGGAAAAGACCGCACCCGGTCCGTCATGGACGCCGTGTGCGGCGGCCTGGGGACCGGGTGCGGGGAGGGAGACGCCGCGGTCAAAGCAACCGCGGGTCAGAAGGCGTGAGAAAGATCAGGCCTTCTTGGTCTCCCAGAAGATCTTGTCGATCTGGGCGATGTAGTCCAGCGCCTTCTGGCCCGTCGCCGGGTCGGTGGACGCCTTGGCGGCCGAGAGGGCCTTCAGGGCGTCGTTGACCAGCTGGTGCAGCTCCGGGTACTTCTCGAAGTGCGGGGCCTTGAAGTAGTCGCTCCAGAGCACGGAGACGTGGTGCTTGGCCAGCTCCGCGCGCTGCTCCTTGATGACGGTGGCGCGTGCCTGGAAGTGAGGGTCGTCGTTACCGGCCATCTTCTCCTGGACGGCCTTCACCGACTCCGCCTCGATGCGGGCCTGGGCCGGGTCGTACACGCCGCAGGGCAGGTCGCAGTGGGCGCTGACCTTGACCTTGGGGGCAAACAGGCGGGAAAGCATGGAGCATTCCTTCCTCGTGATCGTCTTCTCAGGTGCGACATTACTCCCTGGGGAAGGCGATTTCTCGGGTGCCCCCTAGGGCTTAGGACAAAAGTCCAGGGTGAGACTGAGACTGGTGGAGGAACGGACCGGGGAGGTGCCGGGGATGCCGGAGCTGTCGCAGGAGACCGAACGGGGGAGGGCCGGGGCGCCCTTCGGGATCGCCGAGGTGACGGGGCCGTCCATGGTGCCCACGCTGCACCACGGGGACCAGCTGCTGGTGCGGTACGGGGGTGTGGTCAGGCCCGGTGACGTCGTGGTGCTGCGCCATCCGTTCCAGCAGGACCTGCTGGTGGTCAAGCGTGCCGTGGAGCGGCGCGAGGGCGGCTGGTGGGTGCTCGGCGACAACCCGTACGCGGGCGGGGACAGCACGGACTACGGGGTGGTGCCCGAGGAGCTGATCCTCGGGAAGGCCTTGTTCCGGTTCCGGCCGGTCAAGACCGGTCAGCGGTCGCCGCTCGCGCTGCTGCGCTGGGCGCTCTCGGCGGCGAGGCCGCTGCTGCCCGACCGGTCGGCCTCCAGGCGCTTGCGGGCCCGGTAGGCGGCCACGTTGGCGCGGGTGGCGCAGCGGTCCGAGCAGTAGCGGCGGGAGCGGTTGGTGGAGGTGTCCAGGTAGGCGTTGCGGCAGGGGGCGGCCTCGCACAGGCCGAGGCGGTCGACGCCGTACTCGGTGAGGTGGAAGGCCAGGCCCATCGCCGCGATCGCCGCGTAGCCGGCGGTGGCGTTGGACGGGTGGTCGGCCAGGTGCATGTGCCACAGGGGGCGGCCGTCCTCGTCGCGGTGGTCGTGCCCGGAGATCTGCGGGCTGACCGGGAACTCCAGCAGCAGGGAGTTCAGCAGGTCCACGGCCAGCGTCTCGTCGCCCTTGTCGGCGGCCTCGAAGACCCCACGCAGCCTGGCCCGGACCGAGCGGAAGCGCGTGACGTCCGCGTCGGTGGCGCGGCGGGCCGCCGACGAGTTGTCGCCGAAGAGATCGCGGACGGCCTCGACCGTGGTCAGGGTGTCCTTCCCCCGGGCCGGTTCCTCGCTGTTCACGAGACGTACGGCGTAATCCGAGTAATAGGCCAGTTCCACTTGTAGTCCTTACGGGCGCGCATTATCGTCGGGTCTGCGGTCGGTAACAGCCGGTCGTGCTTCCAGGGTATTACGCGAACCGAGGGGAGTCGGAGTTCCATGACCACGAGTGCCGGAACCGACTGGGCAGCCTGGCAGGAGAGCTGGGACCGGCAGCAGGAGTGGTACATGCCGGACCGCGAGGAACGCTTCCGGATCATGCTCGACATGGTCGAGGCGTTCGTCGGTACGGCCCCGCGCGTGCTCGACCTCGCCTGCGGCACCGGCAGTATCACCGTCCGGCTGCTCCGCCGCTTCCCCGAGGCCACCAGCACCGGCGTCGACCTCGACCCGGCGCTGCTCGCCATCGCGCAGGGCACCTTCGAGGGCGACGACCGGGTCTCCCTCGTGACCGCCGACCTCAAGGACCCGGACTGGCCGGCGAAGCTGCCGTACGACTCGTACGACGCCGTACTGACCGCAACGGCCCTTCACTGGCTGCACAGCGAACCCCTCGCGGCCCTCTACGGTCAGGTCGCGGAGCTGGTCCGCGACGGCGGTGTCTTCATGAACGCGGACCACATGATCGACGACACCACGCCCCGGATCAACGCGGCCGAACGCGCCCAGCGCCGCGCCCGCATGGATCAGGCCAAGCGGGACGGCGCCCTGGACTGGGCCGACTGGTGGCAGCTGGCCGCCCAGGACCCGGTCCTCGGCGAGCCGACCGCCCGCCGCTTCGAGATCTACGGCGAGCACGCCGACGGGGACACGCCGCCGGCCGCCTGGCACGCGCGCGTCCTGCGCGACAAGGGGTTCGCCGAGGCTCGCCCGGTGTGGTGCTCGCCCTCCGACACGCTGCTGCTCGCCCTCAAGTAGGACCTCAAGCGGAGAGGGCGGTACGGGAAGCCCGTACCGCCCCTCTCTGTGTCGAGTCTCAGAGCACCTTAGACAGGAACGACTGCGTCCGCTCGTGCTGCGGGTTCGTCAGGACGTCCCGCGGGTTGCCGGACTCCACCACCACACCGTCGTCCATGAACACCAGGCTGTCGCCCACCTCGCGGGCGAAGCCCATCTCGTGGGTGACGACGACCATGGTCATCCCGGACTCGGCGAGGTCGCGCATGACGTCCAGGACGTCACCGACCAGCTCCGGGTCCAGGGCCGAGGTCGGCTCGTCGAACAGCATCAGCTTCGGGTCCATGGCCAGCGCCCGGGCGATCGCCACGCGCTGCTGCTGGCCGCCGGAGAGCTGCGAGGGGTAGTGCCCGGCCCGGTCGGCCAGGCCCACGCGCTCCAGCAGCTGCATGGCGCGTTCCCTGGCCTGCGTCCGGTTCACGCCCTTGACCTGCACCGGCGCCTCGATGACGTTCTCGACGGCCGTCATGTGCGGGAACAGGTTGAAGCGCTGGAAGACCATGCCGATGTCCCGGCGCTTCATGGCGACCTCGCGGTCACGCAGCTCGTACAGCTTGTCGCCCTGCTGGCGGTAGCCGACCAGCTCGCCGTCGACGTACAGCCGACCGGCGTTGATCTTCTCCAGGTGGTTGATGCACCGCAGGAAGGTCGACTTGCCGGAACCGGAGGGGCCGATGAGGCAGAACACCTCGCCCGGCTTCACCTCCAGGTCGATGCCCTTGAGCACCTCCACCTGGCCGAAGGACTTGTGGACGCCCTCGGCCTTGACCATCGGGACGGTGCTCTGCGGCGCCGCGTCCTGGGTCTTGCTCAGCTTGTCGGTCATGCCATGCCTCCCTTGGGCCGGCCCAGGGACAGCATGTTCGTCTTCACTTTCTGCCACGGCGTCGGCGGGAGCTGACGGCTGGAGCCGCGTGCGTAGTACCGCTCGATGTAGTACTGGCCCACGCTCAGCACCGAGGTCATGATCAGGTACCAGGCCGCCGCGAGGAAGTACATCTCCACCGGGGCACCGGAGTTCTGGCCGATGTCCTGGGCGTAGCGGAAGAGTTCGGGATACTGGACGGCCGCCACGAGCGAGGTCGTCTTCAGCATGTTGATCACTTCGTTGCCCGTCGGCGGCACGATCACGCGCATCGCCTGCGGGATGACCACCCGGCGCAGCGTCTTGCTGTGGCTCATGCCGAGCGCGTGGGCCGCCTCGGTCTGGCCCTCGTCCACCGCGAGCAGGCCGGCCCGGCAGATCTCGGCCATGTACGCCGCCTCGTTCAGACCCAGGCCGAGCAACGCCGTCAGCAGCGGCGTCATGAAGTTCGACCAGTAGTCCTTGTAGAACGGCATCAGGTTGATGTACTCGAAGACCAGGCCCAGGTTGAACCAGAGGAACAGCTGGACCAGGACCGGGGTGCCGCGGAAGAACCAGATGTAGAACCACGCGATGGACGAGGTCACCGGGTTCTTCGACAGCCGCATCACGGCGAGCAGGATGCCGCCGACGATGCCGATCAGCATCGACAGCACCGTCAGCAGGAGGGTCTTGCCGACACCGGTCATGATCCGGTCGTCGAAGAAGTAGTCCGGTACCGCGTTCCAGTTGATCCTGCCCTGGCCGAACGCGTAGATGATCGCGACGAAGATCGCGATGGCGATGACGGCGGAGACGTACCGCCCGTAGTGCCGGACCGGGATGGCCTTGATGGCCTCCGCGCCGGCCGGGGGCGTGTCCTTCGGCCCCGCCGTCTTGTCGATGTCAGTCACGGGTATTGCCTCTCAGTGGCCGCTGGCTGCCGCGGGTCACTTGCCGCCGTTGATCGCGGACTCCTTGACGGCGCCGTCCTGGGCGCCCCACTTCTCGAGGATCTTCTGGTACTCGCCGTTCTTGATGATCGCGTTCATCGCGGCCTGGAGGGCGTCCCGCAGCTGCGTCTCCGTCTTGGAGACCGCGATGCCGTACGGGGCCGCCTCGACCTGGTCGCCGACGACCTCGAAGTCCTTGCCGCCGCCGGAGGTCTTCACCGCGTACGCGGCCACCGGGAAGTCGGCGGACACGGCGTCCGCGCCGCCCGAGCGCAGCCGGGTCTGGGCCTGCTGGTTGTCGTCGAAGGCCTCGATGGCGAGCTTCTTGCCGCTCGGACACTTCTTGGCCTGCTGCTTGGCCAGGTCCTCCGAGGTGGTGCCGCGCTGCACGGCGAGCTTCTTGCCGCACAGGTCGTCCCAGGTGGTGATGCCCTTGGTGTCGCCCTTGCGGGTGTAGATCGACACACCGGCGGTCAGGTAGTCGACGAAGTCGACGCCCTCGCCGACCTTCTTGCCGGTGTCGGGGTCGACGCCCTCCTGACGGTTCTTGTTGTCCGTCATCGCCGACATCGCGATGTCGTAGCGGTCCGAGCGCAGACCGGTGAGCAGGGCGTCGAAGGTGCCGTTCTGGAACTCGAACGTCACCCCGAGCTGCTTGCCCAGCGCCGCCGCCAGGTCCGGGTCCAGGCCGACGACCTTGCCGGTGGAGTCCTTGTACTCCACGGGGGCGTAGGCGATGTCCGAGCCGACCCGGATCTTGCCCTTGCTGCGGATCTCCTGGGGGAGCTTGTCGGCGAGCGGTGCGCTGCTGGTGGACGCGCTGCCGGAGTCGTTGTTCTTGTCCTTGGTCTGGTCACCGCAGCCGGTGATCAGCAGGGCCCCTGCGACCGCGATCGCACCGGCCGCGGCCAGACGGGAGCGCGCTGCGGTCGTACGACGGGTGGAGCTTGCGGTCATCGTGGTTCCTCCGGCGGAAGCGAAGAGTTGCCGATGGGTCGACGGAAACACACACCTTCGGGTGTCGCGACCTCGTGGGTTTACGGCATCTTGCCATTCGGACTACGCCATTCAGGGGAGTCGCTATGTCAAAATCGGATAACGGGTGACCCCCCGAACCGGATCAGGTCGGTACATCCTTGGTCCCCACCGGCGAACATCTGCGGGAATCCAGCGCTCCGGCCGGAAAATCTTCGGCGCGTCTCACCATGTGATCACCCGCCCTCCGGGCCCCATCGGTCGGCCTTGGGCGTTTTCGCGCCGTTCCGGTCCGTCGGCCGCGCGTCACCTGCGTGTCGCTTTGCGGTTCCGGGATGTGACCTTGCACCTAATGGACTCGTCCTGGGCACCGTCCGTCCGGTAAGAAGGTTCTTTACACCCCTCATCCGGGGCTCAGGGCGCGTGTGCGGCGCGCCCGTCGCGTATGAGCTCGTACGTATCCGCAATCGAGCCGTACGCGGTGCCCGCCCACCCCTCACCAGGAGTGGTCGACCCTCAAACCATGCATACCTAAGGGGTAAAACAAAGTGGCAGCGGAGATCGTCAATCCTCGCAGCGACGGCACAACGGATCAGGACGGCGGGGCCGAGCCCCTCGATTCCTTCGATCCGGTGTTCGCGCTGCACCGCGGCGGCAAAATGGCCGTGCAGGCCACCGTGCCGGTCCGTGACAAGGACGACCTTTCCCTCGCGTACACGCCCGGCGTCGCTCGCGTGTGCACCGCGATCGCGGAACAGCCGGAGCTGGTCAACGATTACACATGGAAGTCGAGCGTGGTCGCCGTCGTCACCGACGGTACGGCCGTGCTCGGACTCGGGGACATCGGTCCCCAGGCCTCCCTCCCCGTCATGGAGGGCAAGGCGATCCTCTTCAAGCAGTTCGGCGGCGTCGACGCGGTGCCGATCGCGCTCGACTGCACCGACGTGGACGACATCGTCGAGACCGTCGTCCGGCTCGCTCCCTCCTTCGGCGGAGTGAACCTGGAGGACATCTCGGCACCCCGGTGCTTCGAGATCGAGCGCCGGCTCCAGGAGCGCCTGGACATCCCGGTCTTCCACGACGACCAGCACGGTACGGCCGTCGTGACGCTCGCGGCGCTGCGGAACGCGGCCCGGCTGAGCGGGCGCGAGATCGGGCAGCTGCGGGCCGTCATCTCGGGCGCCGGCGCGGCCGGTGTCGCCATCGCCAAGATGCTGGTCGAGGCCGGCATCGGGGACGTGGCGGTCGCGGACCGCAAGGGTGTCGTGTCGGCCGACCGCGAGGACCTGACCCCGGTCAAGCGCGAGCTGGCCGGCTTCACGAACAAGGCCGGCCTCACCGGCTCGCTGGAGGACGCCCTCGCGGGCGCGGACGTCTTCATCGGCGTCTCCGGCGGTACGGTCCCGGAGGAGGCCGTGGCCTCCATGGCCGAGGGCGCCTTCGTGTTCGCGATGGCCAACCCGAACCCCGAGGTGCACCCGGAGGTCGCGCACAAGTACGCGGCCGTCGTCGCCACCGGGCGCTCGGACTTCCCGAACCAGATCAACAACGTGCTGGCCTTCCCCGGGATCTTCGCGGGCGCGCTGCAGGTGCGGGCCACGCGGATCACGGAGGGCATGAAGATCGCCGCCGCGGAGGCGCTGGCCGCGGTGGTCGGCGACGATCTCGCCGCCGACTACGTGATCCCGTCGCCGTTCGACGAGCGGGTCGCCCCGGCCGTCACCGCCGCGGTTGCCGCCGCTGCTCGGGCCGAGGGCGTCGCCCGTCGCTGACGCTGCACCGAATGGCCCCGTCCGTATGGGCGGGGCCGTTTTTTTGCCCGCGCGCCCGCCCGAGCGGGTGACGGCGAGGTGCGCTCCGGGGCGCCGGCGCGGTGCTGCGCCGCATGGGTGCCGATGCGCAAGAGGGCATGTGTCACAGGGGGCCCTGGTTCCCCCGGCTGCACCGTGCACTTATCGTCGGCACCATGTTCGCTGTCTACGCCGCCCGAATCGACCGCGACCAGCCGCTCACCGGCCTCGAGTTGGGGGAGCGTCCGGCTCCCGAGGCCCGTCCCGGCTGGAGCACCATCACGGTGCGGGCCGCTTCCCTCAACCATCACGACCTCTGGTCCCTGCGGGGCGTCGGCCTCCCGGAGGGCCGGCTGCCGATGATCCTCGGCTGCGACGCCGCCGGTGTCGACGCGGACGGCAACGAGGTCGTCCTGCACTCCGTCATCGGCCAGACCGGCCACGGCGTCGGCCCCGACGAGCCGCGCTCCATCCTCACCGAGCGCTACCAGGGCACCTTCGCCGAACAGGTCGCCGTGCCGACGTGGAACGTGCTGCCCAAGCCGAAGGAGCTGTCCTTCGCCGAGGCCGCCTGTCTGCCGACCGCCTGGCTGACCGCGTACCGGATGCTGTTCACCAACGCCGGTGTACGACCCGGTGACTCGGTCCTCGTGCAGGGCGCGGGCGGCGGTGTCGCCACGGCCGCGATCGTCCTCGGCAAGGCGGCGGGGCTCCGGGTCTTCGCCACCAGCCGGGACGAGGCCAAGCGGAAGCGGGCCCTGGAGCTGGGCGCGGTGGAGGCCGTGGAGCCCGGGGCGCGGCTGCCGCAGCGGGTGGACGCCGTCATCGAGACCGTGGGCGCCGCCACCTGGTCCCACTCGGTGAAGTCCCTGCGGCCCGGCGGAACGCTCGTCATCTCCGGTGCCACCAGCGGGGACCGGCCCTCGCACGCCGAGCTGACCCGGATCTTCTTCCTCGAACTGAAGGTGGTCGGCTCCACCATGGGCACCAAGGACGAGCTGGAGGACCTGCTCGCCTTCTGTGCCGCGACCGGGGTCCGGCCTGTTATCGACGAGGAGTTGCCGCTGGACCGGGCCCGCGAGGGCTTCGAACGGCTGGCGTCCGGGGAGCAGTTCGGGAAGATCGTGCTCACCAATTCCTGAGCTCCCCGGCTACGACCGGAGTTCGGTCGGGTGTTTGGTCGGGTGTTTGGTCGGGAGTTGGGCTGAGAGGCGGGTCCGGGGTACGGGCCCGCCTTTCGCTTGGCCGGCTTGTCAACTGTGGTTGACGGGCGGGGTCTGTCAACCTAGATTGACATCATGAGTGAGGCAACCGATCTCGCCGAGCGCGCCGGTGACCGGGATCCGCGGGTCGGGCTGCGGGCCGTGGCCGCGCTGCGCCGGCTGCTGGAGCAGCTGGAGGCGGTACAGGTGCGCAGTGCGCGCAATCAGGGCTGGTCGTGGCAGGAGATCGCCGCGGAGCTGGGTGTCAGCAGGCAGGCCGTGCACAAGAAGTACGGGAGGCGTTGATGTTCGAGCGGTTCACCAAGGACGCCCGGGCGGTGGTCACGGGAGCGGTCGAGCACGCGCGGAGCGGCGGGGCGCGGACGGTCGGTGCCGAGCACCTGCTGCTCTCCCTGCTCGACCGTGAGGGCAGCCGGGCCTCGTTCGCACTGGCCGCGCTCGGGCTCGCGGAGCCACGGGAGCGGGAGCCGGTACGACGGGCCGTGCGCGAGGCGCGGCGCCGGGCGGGGCTGACCCGGGCCGACGCGGAGGCGCTGGCGGGGCTGGGGATCGATGTGTCGGAGATCGTGGCCCGGGTGGAGGAGGTGCACGGGGTCGGTGCGATGTCAGGTGACCTGGAGGAGCGGGGGCGGCTCGCGGGGCGTCGGCCGACCTTCGGCCGGGCGGCCAAGGATGTGCTGGAGAGGTCCCTGCGGGTGGCCCTCGCCCGGCATGACCGGCGCATCGGGGACGAGCATCTGCTGCTGGCGTTGACGGTGGTGCCGGGGGTGGCGGGGGAGGTACTGGCCGACCACGGGGTGACGTTCGAGTCGGTGACGAGGGTGTGCCCGCCCGCCGAGGCGGCTCGCTCGGCCGGGGAGTGAGCCGGCCGGGGTCCCGAGCGTGGGCAGGACCCCGGCCGCCGGGCGCCTTGCCCGCCCACCCGGAGTGTTCGGCTCCCCCGGCTCCCCGGCTCGTTCGGCTTGTTCGGCTTGTTCGGCTTGTTCGGCTGGAGGGTGGGCGGGGCCCGGCGCGGGCCGTGGGTCAGCGGGCGGGGGTGTGGAGTATGGCCGCGATGCGGGCGGCGGCTGTGGACAGGTGCCGGCGGGCCTCGCGGAGCTGGGTGGGGCTGACGCCGTGGTCGCGGGCCGTGTCGCGGATGTCGTCGCGGAAGCGGTCCAGCAGGCGGTCCAGGTCGCGGGCCGGGTCGCCGGTGGACTCCTCGTGGGCCCAGGAGGGCTCGTACTCGGCGGGGAAGTCCTCCGGGGCCGAGGTGTAGTGGACGTCCGAGGCGGGGGCAGGCCCGGATGTCTCGTCGGTGGGGTGGGCGAAGCCCCAGTTGCCGCCGAACCCCTTACCGGCGTCCTTGCCGAAGTCCCTCCCGAACTCGCCGAAGTCCTTGGCCAGTTCCGTCAGGCCCTCGCGCAGGCCGGTCGGCCAGTCGCCGCGGGTGAAGTGGTCCTGGACCCGGTCCTGAACACGGCGGGCGATGCGCTGGATCTCCTCCTGCGCCTGGGCCCGCGCCCGTGCCTGCGCCTCCTGGGCCTGACGGCGGGCCCGCTGGGCCTCCTCGCGGGCCCGGCGGCTCTCGTCCTTGGCGCGCCGTGCCTGCTCCTTCCACTCCTGCTTGACCCGGCGCATCTCCTCCTTGGCGGCCTTCCACGCCTCCTGGTCGCTCGGCTCGCCGTACTCCCCGTAGGAGGGCTCGCCTCCGGTGCCCTGCGCGCCCCGGCGGGCCTCGGAGGCGGCGGCGCGCACCTCGCGGCGCAGGTCGCCGGCCGCGCCGCGAACGTCGGCCCTTATCTCGGCGGCCAGTTCCGCGACCGACTCGCGGATCTCCAGCTCCAGGTCGGCCAGCTCGCCGCTGCGGTCGGCCAGTTCGGCGCGGCCGGCGTCCGTGATGGCGTACACCTTGCGGCCGCCCTCGGTGGTGTGCCGGACCAGGCCCTCCGCCTCCAGCTTGGCCAGGCGGGGGTAGACCGTGCCGGCGGAGGGGGCGTAGAGGCCCTGGAAGCGCTCCTCGAGGAGTCTGATCACCTCGTAGCCGTGACGCGGGGCCTCGTCGAGCAGCTTGAGGAGGTACAGACGGAGGCGGCCGTGGGCGAAGACGGGAGGCATGTCAGAGCACCTTCTTGTCGGTCGTGCCGTCGGCCGGGGCGCCGCCGCTACCGGTGGTCGCATCGGTGGCGGTGGCGTTCTGGCCGGAGACGGAATTCTCTCCCGGGGTGGCCGTGGAGCGGCCGGGCGGGTGGGGTGCGTCGGGGGCCGGGGGCTTCGGGGGCTCGGTCTCCCAGGGGGTGCTCTCCTCGTCGTCCCGGGGCGGGCGGCGCAGCAGGGCGATCGAGCCGGAGACCGTGGTGGCGCGCAGTTTGCCGGTGCCCGCGCCGAGGCGGCCGGTGATCTTGTGGGTGCCCCACTGGCCGTGCACGCGCAGTCCGTCGAAGGCGTTGGAGATCGTGCCGCTCGCCGTGTTCGCCTCCACCTCGGCGTCCGCCGGGTGCGGCAGGCGGATGGCGATCTCGCCGGAGACGCTGGTGAGGCCGATGTCCGTGGGGCCGTCCGGGTCCAGGTCGACGATCATGGAGCCGCTGACGGAGTCGGCGCGCACGGAGGTGCCGGAGCCCTCGACCACGGTGAGGTCGCCCGAGACCGAGTGGAAGCGGAGGTCGCCGGTGACCGCCTGGGCCTCCAGGTTGCCCGACACGGTGTCCGCGCGGACGGGGCCCGAGACGCCGACGAGGGTGGTGTCACCGGTGACTCCCTTCACCACGGCGGGGCCGCGGATGCCGGAGACGACCGCTGCGGCGCTGACCACGCCCACCTCCACTCGGGTGTCGGCGGGGACGGCCAGGGAGACGACGGCGGTGCGGCGCCAGCCCTTGTGGTCGAGCCACTTGAGGAAGCCCCTCCAGGGGAGGTCGTCGTAGGCCACGGTGAGGGTGCTGCCGCGCTGGGTGACGACCAGGGGTGGGCCTTCCAGGTCCGAGACCTCCAGGCGGGCGGGGCCGTCGTCCGTGCCGACCACGTTGACCGTGCCGTTGACGATGCGGACGTGGAGGTCTCGGACCGGGGTGTCGAAGGTCAGCTTCTGGGGTTCGGTGACGGACCACTCGGACATGGGGCCTCCTCGGCCGGTCACGGTTGTGCGGGCGACGCGCCATATCGCGTCCACTGCTAAACACGATATATCGCGGCTTGGGGAAGTCAAGACACTCTTTCGAGGGCGCTTGCGCGCGGGCGCTGCTTCTGGGTGTGCGGCGCCTGGGGTGGTGTTTCGGGGGGTGCGCCGGCGTGGGTGGGGGTGTGCGCGGGGGTGGTGGCCGGAACCGTGCGGGCTGTGGGGGGCGGGGCGGGGGAGATGTCCTCGACCGGGTCTGCTTGGGCGCCCTGCGCTGGTGCCGGCCGGGGGTCGGGTCGCTTGCCCGCGCTTGCGGGGTGCCGCTGCGCCCACCCGTGCCGCCCCAGCGGCACGACTGCCCGCAGCCACGGGGTAGGGGATGCCCCTGGGGGCATGGGTGCCTGCGGCTACGAGGTGGGGGGCGCTGCTGGGTGGGGGTGGCCCAATGGCACGGCTGCCCGTGGCTGCGCGGCGTGGTGGTCGCGGTCTCGGATGGTGTGGGGCCGCTGTGGGTGGGGGGCGGATGGCCGTGGGTGGGGATGGGGGATGGGGCGCATACGCTGGGGGGAGTTGTTGGCAGGCTGATGTTTACGCAGGAGACGTGGCCCTATGTACTTCACCGACCGCGGTATCGAGGAGTTGGAGAAGCGGCGTGGCGAGGAAGAGGTCACCTTTGAGTGGCTCGCGGAGCAGCTGCGGACGTTCGTGGATCTGAACCCGGACTTCGAGGTGCCCGTGGAACGGCTGGCCACCTGGCTCGCGCGGCTCGACGACGAGGATGACGAGTAGGCGCCCGGCCGGAGTGGGCGTCCGGCCCGATAGACCCCTCCCCCTCTTTCTTCCCGGGGGTTAGCCTTCTCCTCCCATCGGCGAACGGGGGCGTCATGGCTGGAGGAGTCGAACGTGTGCGTCTGGACGACGGGACCGTCGTCTGGGCGAGGATCAGTGCCGCCGGCGAGGAGGCGCTGGACGAGGGGGGCTACTGGGACACCGGACTCGGTGACCGGGTCATCGACATGGCGGGGGGACTGGCCGGCACGGTCGGAGGCGTCGTGCGCTCCCTGCGCGCCGGTCTGGACACACCGGCCCCCGTCGAGGTCTCCGTCAGCTTCGGAATCGAACTGACGGCGCAGTCCGGCAAGATCGTGAGCGCCATCGCCGAGGGCGGCGGCACCTCCTCCCTCACCGTGTCCCTGACCTGGACCGAGCCGGCCACGGCGGCGGGCGGCGCGGACCCGGCGGTGCCGGGCGGTGGTGTCGTACCGCCGCGGTCCCCGGCCCCCGGCGTCGTATGAGCGCCTACGACGAGATGGTGCGCCCCTCGCTCGCACGCATCGGCGCACGGGGTGACGGGTATGCAACGGACCGTGACTCGTACTGGGGGTCGGGGTTCTTCATAGCCCCGGGTTGGCTGTTGACCTGCGCCCACGTCGTGGGAAAGGGGGGAGCCGCGGTGTGCCGAGGGGAGAGCGCCATGGGCGTGACCTGGCAGGAGCGCACCGCCGCCGGCGCCTGGGAGCCGCGTACCGGCACCGGGACCGCCGTCGTCGTCGCGCCCCGCCCCGCTGGTGCGCCGGCGCGCGACCCCTGGCCCTTCCCCGACCTCGCGCTCGTCCGCGTGACCGGTGCCGACGACGTGCGCTGCCTGTGGCTCGGCGACCGGGAAGCGGGCCCGCGCACCCCCCTCGGGCTCTACGGCTGGTCGGTGCAGACCGGCGAGCTGGGCATCCGGCACGGCACCGGCGAGCTGGCCGGGTCCGACGCGCGCGCCCTGCTGCTCGCGGGCAGCCTGCCCATCGGCGGACTGTCCGGCGGGCCGGTGCTCGACCTGCGGCACGGCTCCGTCATCGGTGTGATCAAGGGGCGCCGGCGCGAGGAGGGCGTCGCCGTCCCGGTCACCGCGCTCTACGAACTGCTGGACTCCCGCGAGGCGGGACGCACGGTCCGCGACGTGCTGCGCGCCCACGACCTCCACCACGCGAGCCTCCTCGACACCTCCCCGCCGTACCCGGACTGGACCGCCTTCCAGGCCGCCCTGCCCGGTCACATACCCTCCGGCTCCGCGCTCACCACCGAACTGCGCACCCGGCTCTACGGCCATCTCGCGCAGCTGCCGCCGCCGGCCGGAGCCGGCGAGGTCGTCCATCTCGTGGAGGACGTCAAGGCACAGGTGCGCGGCGAACGCCTGCCGTCGCTGGTGCTGCGGCACGTGCGGACCTGGCGCGAGGGCGCCGCGCTGCTGTACGGCCTGCGCACGCTGGACCCCGGCGGCGGCGGAACGCTGGTCGACCTGGACGCCGTACTGCTGTACGCGGCCCGCGTGGCCCGCCGGACCGCCCGGGAGCGCGCCGCGGAGGTGGACGCGGGGCGGCTGCGGGCGTTCACCGAGTGGATCGCCGGACAGGCCGCCGGCCACCGGCACTGGGCCGTCGGCGAGGCCATCCGCGCCCTGCTGGAGGGTACGGAGGAGGCTCCGCCGCCCGTGGCGCCGGTGGCGAACGGTGCGGTCGGCGTGCCCGCGCCGGCCGGCTCCGTCGAAGCGCCGTCTTCCGTCGAGTGCCTCGCGGGTACGCCGGCGCCCACCGAGCCCGCCGGAGCGCCACGCCCGGACCTCAGGGCCACCCCGGTGCCCCTACCGATACCGGCACCGGCACCCGACGAAGCCCCTTCCCCCGACACCCGCACCGACGTCCTCGTCAAGGTCGGCCCGGCCACCTACGGCCGGCACCCCTGGAGCGTGCAGCTGATCTACGGCGGGCGGGACGTCACCCCGGTCGCGGGCGACGATCTGGGCGCGCGGCCGGAGGAGTTGGCGCAGGTGCTGCGGGAGCCGTTGGCGCAGGCGCTGTGCCAGGGGGACCACGGGGAGCATCTCGCCGCGATCGAGGTGTTCCTGCCCCGCAAGCTGTTCGACCTCCCGGTGGACGACTGGCAGTTGCTGCCCGACGCCCAGGTCGCCGGCGAGGGCGACGAGGGCGACGAGGACGACGACTTCCTGGACGAGCGGTCCCTGCCGCTCGGGATGCGGCGGACCGTCGTGATCCGGGAGGTCCGGCGCAACAGCCTGCCGCCCTCCCCGGAGTGGCGCCGGCGCTGGAAGGGGGTCCGGCGCGGGCCGCTGGCGCACGGGACCCTGCACGGCCGGCCCGCCGCCGAGGGGCATCCGCCGGGGGCCGGGTCCGGCGGCAAGTACCCGTACTACGGCGCCCTGTCGGCGATGAGCGACACGTCCGTGCCCGTCTACTGCGGTCCCGTCGGCAGCGGCGAGGGCTATGCGGCGATGCGGGACGCGCTGCGCTCCGGGCACTCGGTGGTCCTGTGGCGCCGCGACCGGCATGATCATGGCGAATGCGGGGACTTCCACCAGCAGGCCGCGACGCTGCTGGGGCTCGCCGGGCACGCGGACGGGCTGCACGGACCCGTCCGTGACCTGCGCATCCGCCTGGCCGACCCGGACACCGCCCGGGCGCACGGCCTGCGCGGGAAGATCGCCGTACTGTTCGACCCGCCGGACCGGTCGCCGTACGGGACGGAGAGCATGCGTCCGCCGCCGCTGGCCGCGCCCGGTGGTTGAGGCGCCGGCCGCCCCGCCGTTCCCGGTGGACACACCGTCAACTCCGCCGAGTCGTCCGGGTGTTCGCCGGAAAGGGACAAGGGGCGCCGCGCGTCGCGAACCTCGGCGGGCGCGGCCGGCGGGCGGTAGCCTCGTACGTCGGACGGCCGGGCCCGCTGCATGATCACCAGAGCCGGGAGGAGCCCAAGGTGAACGACTGGCGGATCTACCGCGGAGTGGGTCAGCCGCACGACGGCATGCGGCGGTTGCCGGCACCGCCGCCCTGGCGCGACTTCGCCGCCTCCCGGGACGGCGCGGACAGCGGCCCGGAGGACCCCAGCAGCGCCCGCCGGCTCGGGGTGCGCCGCCGCCTGGTCGAGAACTACGCGCCGCGGCCCGCCGAGGTGGACGCGGTCAACGCGGCCCTCTATCTGCGCCGGCCCCTGCTGGTGACCGGCAACCCGGGGACGGGCAAGTCGACCCTGGCGTACGCGATCGCCCACGAACTCGGCCTCGGCAAGGTGCTGCGCTGGCCCATCGTCAGCCGTACCACCCTCCAGGACGGCCTGTACCGGTACGACGCCATCGCCCGGCTCCAGGACGTCCAGCTGGAGCGTGCCCGCGGGGACGACCGCGGGGCCGCGGCCTCCGGTATCGGCTCCTACATCCGGCTCGGGCCGCTCGGCACCGCGCTGCTGCCCGCCGACGAGCCCCGCGTGCTGCTCATCGACGAGCTGGACAAGAGCGATCTCGACCTGCCCAACGACCTGCTGAACACCCTGGAGGAGGGCGAGTTCTCGATCCCCGAGCTGGAGCGGCTGGCCGACCGGGAGCCCGTGGTGGAGGTGCTCACGCACGACGGCGACCGGGTGGCCGTGCACGGCGGGCGGATCGCCTGCACCGCCTTCCCGGTGATCGTGCTGACCTCCAACGGCGAACGCGACTTCCCCGCCCCGCTGTTGCGCCGCTGCGTCCAGCTGGAGCTGGACCCGCCCGGCGAGGAGCAGCTCACCGCCATGGTCGAGGCACACCTCGGCAGCGACGGCGTCGCCGCGGGCGCGGACCTGATCCGCCGGTTCCTGGAGCGCGAACCCGGCGAGGTGCTCGCCGCCGACCAGCTCCTCAACGCCCTCTTCCTCACCCAGCACGATCCGCACGCACAGGGCCTCACCCGGGAGCGGATCGCCGAGATGCTGATGCAACCGCTCGACCGTACGAGGTGAGAGGCGGATGCCGGGGATGCGCCTGGACGAGCTGATCGGCAAGCTGCGCCAGGGCGGGCTCCAGCCGACCGCCGAGGACGTGGCGGACGCGCTCTGGCTGGCCCGGCGGCTCGGCACGGCCCCGGCCGGGGACCACCCGGGCCCGTCCGACACCGCTCCGGAAGGGCCGCCGGGCCCGGGAGGCGTGCCGTCGGACGACCACCCGCCGGACGGCCAGACGGACGACCACCCGCCGGACGACCACACGCCGGCCGACTTCGCCGGCGCGCAGGCGTCCCGCGCGGGCGCGCCCGCCCCCGCCGTCCCCCTGCACACCCCGGCCCACGCCCTGCGCGTCCGGACCGACGGCGGCGCGCCCGCCCCGGCCGACGGCGTCCCCGCGACCTTCCCGGTGCGCGCCCCTGCCGCGGGCGCCCTGCCCGGACTCCTCGGCCTGCAGCAGGCGCTGCGTGCCCTCGGCCGCTACCGCACCGCCTCCGTACGCGGTCAGGACGAGCGGATCGACGAGGCCGCCACCGCCGACCGGGCCGCCGCCAGCGGCATCCTGCTCCCCGTCACCCGGCCCGGCCGCCGCCGGCGCTGCGACGTCCAGCTGCTCATGGACACCGGCCCCGCCATGGCCGTCTGGGGCGAGATGGTCGAGGAACTGCGCCAGGCCTGCCAGCAGTCCGGTGCCTTCGCCTCCGTCCGCGTCCACCACCTGTACGCCGACGACGCCGGCACCCCGCTCGTCGGTACGACCGCCGGTCCCGGCCGGCGCACCCGGCTGCGCCCCGCCGACGAGCTGCACGACCCCAGCGGGCGCCGGCTCACCTTCGTCATCAGCGACTGCGTGGGACCCCTGTGGCAGAACGGCACCGCGCAGCGCCTGCTGCACGGCTGGCCGCGCACCGCCCCGCTGGCCGTGGTCCAGCCGCTGCCGCCCCGGCTGTGGGGCCGTACCGCGCTGCCCGCCGAACCCGGGCTGCTGCTCCGCACCGGCGAGACCGGCGGGCGCCTCGACTTCCTGCCCGAGGACGAGCCGTGGGAGGAACCGCCGCCCGGCGCCCGGCCCGTGCCGGTGCTCCAGCCCACCCCGGAGGCGTTCGAGGCCTTCGCCCGGCTGCTGGCCGGCACCGGACCGACCCGTGAACACGCCTGGGCCGGCTACGCCCACCCCGCCGGCGCACCGGCCGCCGCCGGCCTCCTGCCGCCGGCCCGCAGCGACGACGACCTGCTGCGCGCCTTCCGCGCCGGCGCCTCGCCCGGCGCGCTGCGGCTGGCCGTCTACCTCGCCGCCGCGCCCCTCACCCTGCCCGTGATGCAGCTGGTCCAGCGGGCCATGCTGCCCGACACCGGGCCCATGGAACTGGCCGAGGTGCTGCTCGGCGGACTGCTGCGGCAGCTGCCCGGCACCGAGGACCAGCCGTGCTTCGCCTACTCGCCCCGGATGCAGGACCTGCTGCTGTCCTCCCTCGACCAGGACACCGCCGGGCTCGTCCTCAAACACTGCTCGGCCTATGTGGAACGGCACTTCGGCAAGGGCACCCGCAACTTCGCCGCCCTGGCCGCGGCCCGGCTCGCCGACCACGACCCGGCCGCCGGCACCGGGCGGCTCGCCGAGGACGGTACGGCGCGGGACGGCACCGGCAGCGTGGAGGCCGAGCTGTTCGCCCGCATCCCCGCGCGCGTGCTGCGGTTCTACCTGCCGGACCTGGTCACCCCCGACCCGCTGACCGAGGCCGAACGGCTGCTCGCCCGGTGGCGGCAGCTGGCCGACCCGGAGCTGCTGCGCAGGGCCCGGGAACAGGCCCGCGTCGCCACGGCGGGCACCACCCCGGTCGGCGAATCCGGCCGCACGGCCCGCGCCCTGCTGGTCCTCGGCCGTGTGCTGCGCGCGGAGGCCGGCACGGCGGGCGCACGCGCCGAGGGGCGGCGCGCCGGGCTGCTGCGGGAGGCCGAGGCCGAACTCGCCACCGCCTACGCGGCGGCCCCCGCCGACAGCCGGGAGCGGGCCGAGTCCGCGCTCGAACTGGCCGCCTGCCGACGGGAGTCGTGGCAGCTGACGGCCGACCCGGACCACCTGGCGGAAGCCCTGCGCACCCTGGACGCCGACACCCCGCCCTGGCCGCACGCCGCCGCCACGGCCCGTACCTGGCAGACCCGCTCCGAGGAGGGCGCCGACGGACCGGGCGAGACCGGCGCCGAGGGAGCCGTAGCGCCGAGTGGCGGTGCGGCCGGAGTGGTTCGGCGGCTGCCCGGGGGCCTCGGCGGACCCGGTGACGGCGTGGGCGCTGCCCTGTCGGCGGCCGGTGACCGGGGGCCGGACGGCGTGGCCGGAATCCCGGTCGGTCAGGACAGCGGTCGCCACGGCGTGACCGGCCCGGGAGCCGCCGCGGCACAGCCCGTGCCCTGGGAGGTGGCCGCGCACCGGGCCCGGCTGTTGCTGCGCGGGCGGATCCTGCTCGATCTGCGGCGGCCCGGTGCCGCCGTGGCCGAACTGCGCGAGGGCTGCGCGCTGTCGGTGCGGGAGCGGGTGGCCGACGCCGTGCGGGGTTCCGCGCTGCTCGATCTCGCGCGGGCGCTGCGCGGGGCCGGCGCCGAGGACGCCGAGGTCCGGCAGGCGCTCGGCGATGCGCTGCGCGCCGCCGGGGACGACCCGGAGCTGCTGCTGCCCTGCCTGGCCGCGCTGGCCGCGTTCCACGACGCCGTCGGGGAGGCCGGGGAGGCCGACGCGGCGTACGAGCGGGCCGCGCTGCTCGCGCCCGCCGACGGGCCCCTGCGCGTCCGGCTGCTCACCGCGTGGGGCGAGTCGCTGCTGCGGCGGGCCTCCGCCGGTGACGGCGCCGGTGTGGTGGACCGGGCCGAGTACGTGCTGCGCGAGGCGCTGACCTCGCTGCCCGCCCGGTCCGCGCACCGCGGCCGGCTCCAGGGCCTGGTCGGCAGCGCGCTCGCCCAGCGCTTCCGCCATCTCGGTTTCCTGCCCGACCTGTTCGAGAGCCGGCATCTGCTGGGCCAGGCGGTCCGTGCGGCGACCGACGCGGCCGTACGGGCCGAGGCCTGGCTCCAGCTCGGCCGGGTGCGGCTGGAGGGCTGGTATCACGCGGGCGCCCCGGTGCTGATGGAGGCGCTCCAGGCGTACGAGAACGCCGAGCGGGAGGCGGCGGCCGCCCACGGCGGCGACCCCGGCTCGGTGACCGCCGCCCGCGCCCGGTACGGCTGCGGGGCGGTGCTGGCGCTGATGGGACGGCCCGGCGCGGCCCGTGGCGCGTTCCGGGCGGCCCGGGAGCAGTGGCAGCGGCTCGTCGGGGCGCTGCGCGAGGTCGACTGGGCCGATGTCGAGCTGGCCCGGCGCGCGGAGGCGGAGCCCCCGGCGGTGGTGGACCGGCGGTCGCTGCCGGAGCCGGCCTGGCGGGAAACCGCGCCGCCGTGGTGGCCGTGGGCCCAGGACTGGGCCGACGCGACCGAACTTGACCGGAGTTGACCGTCCAGGGTTTCTGCTTCCGGCCTGTCGGGAAGAAGTCGGCAGCCACTGCGGCTGCGCGGGGCGGGCGTAGGGCAGGGAGGAGCCGAGGTGGGGGAGTTCACGACACGGGTGGCCGGCCTCGGCGAGGACGTCTCGCAGGTCGCGTTCCCGCCCGACCTCACCGACATCGACCTGCGGACACTGCGTGCCCTGGACGATCCGGCGGTGCTCGCCGCCGTCGCCGGGGTGCTCGCCGACCCGGAGGGGCTGTGCCGGGTCTGGTACACCACCGGAGACGACGACCTCGTGCCGGGCCGGCCCGGGCGAGCGTTTTCGGCCGGTCCCGCGCGGCAGCCCTTACACGGCGAGGACACCGTGGCATGACCGCCGGAGCCGTGGGGCCGGTGGAGCCGGTCAGCCCCGTCGGCCCGGTCCCGCCCGCGACCCTCGACGCCCTGGCCCGCACCCGGCCGCTGCCCGCGGCCACCGCCGCCCTGCAGGCCGCCCTGCACACCCGGCGGATGCTGCTGCTGAAGTCCCTCCTGGTCCGGGTCGACCGCGCCGGCGGCACCCTGCCCGCGGCGGTACGGCGGCGGTACGAGGACGACTGGGCACTGCTGGAGCGGGCCGAGCGGACCGACGCCACGGCCGTACGCGCCGTGCTCGACTACCCGACGACCGGCGCCTGGCTGGCCGCGGCGCTCGCCGCGCCCGACGGCCCGGACCTCGCGGACGGCGTCGCCGGTCTGGGCGCGGTGGCCGTCGCCGCCGCGCTGCGCGCCGGCTGCCGGTTCACCACCACCCGGGCGCTGCCGGCCGGCACCCTGGCGCTGCCCGGCATCGGGCTGCTGCGCTGCGCCCCGGGCCCGGTCCGGCTGTCCGGCCGGGCCGGGGCGCTGCGGATCACCGATGCCGCCGGCCGGACCCTGCTGCTGCCCGGCCCCGCCCCGGCCGGCCCGGGGACCCGCTGGACCGCCGACTCCTCCCCGGTCGGCCCGGGGACCCGCTGGTCCGCCGACTCCTCCCCGGCCGGGCTCGGCACCCGGTGGACCGCCGACTCCGTCCCGGCCGGGCCCGGAACTCGCTGGTCCGCCGACTCCGCCCTGGCCTGGTCGGCGCTGCACACCCTGCCCGGCGGCACCGCCGTACTCGACGACGTCGACCCCCACCGGGTGCCCGCGGGCGGTATCGGACCGGCGGCGCTGCCCGCGGCCGAGCGCCCGTACACCGACCCCGCCGCGTGGGCCGCCCGCTGGCGGGACGCGCAGGCCCTGCTGGCCGCGACGCACCCCGCCCGGGCCGCCGAGACCCTCGCGCTGGTCCGTACCGTCGTCCCGCTCGCGCCGCCCGCGGGCACCGGACCGGCGCTGAGCGCCACCGTGCGGACCGCGCCCGGCGCCGTCCTGGCCCAGTTGCCGGCCGACCGGCGGGAGCTGGCCGAACTGCTGGTGCACGAGACCCACCACACCAAGCTGGCCGTGCTGGACGAGCTGGTCCCGCTGTGGCGGCCCGGCGGCAGCCTGCACCGGGTCGGCTGGCGGCGCGATCCGCGTCCCGTCCCGGGCGTGCTCCAGGGCGCGTACGCCCACCTGGCCCTCATGGACCTGTGGTGGCGGGCCCGCACCGGACCCGCCCGGTCCTGGCGGCGGCGCGCCGCCGAGCGGTTCGAGGTGTGCCGGGAGCAGGTCGCCGAAGCCTTGTCCGTGCTGACTGAGTCCGATGAACTGACCCCGTACGGAAGGGAGTTCGTCCGGCACATGGGCAGCCACCACGCACGCCTCGGGGTGAGCGCCCATCCGCCGGGCTGACGCTCCGTAGAGGGAGTATTGCGTTACGTTATGCGTGCGGCCGCCCACGAGAGAAGGCGGCCGCGGTGGAACAGGGAGCGGCGATGGCGGAACAGCGGCGGCCGGGCGCGAACGGTACGGCGGCACCCGAGCATGTGCTCGTGGTCTTCCCGGGGTACTACCGCTCGTGGGCGGCGTGGATCGCGCAGTGCCTGGAGCGGCACGGGCACCGGGCCACCCTGCAGCGCTGGGACCCGCCGCGCGAGGTGCCGCTGGAGGACTCGCTCGGCGACCTCCTCCTGGCCAGCGGACAGGTGCTGCTGGTCCTCAACGACTGGTTCTTCGAGCTGGGCCCGCGCCCGCCGGGCGAGTGGAACGACGCGCTGCGCGGCTTCGTCGCCGCCCACGCCGACCGCTTCGCCGCGGTCAACCTCACCAACCGGCCGCTGCTGCCCGCCACCGCCGTCCTCGAACCGGCCAGCCTGTGGGCGCTGAGCGAGGAGGCCGCCGAGGAACGCCTGCTGCGCCGGCTCGGCCTCGAACCCCTCGCCCGGCCCCGCACCCTGCCCGGCCGGATCCGCTACCCCGACGAGCGCTGCGAGATCTGGGGCGAGGTGCCCCGCCGCAACCCGCGCTTCACCGGCCGCGACGACCTGCTGGGCGAACTCCACCAGCGGCTCGCCGACGCCGAGCGCGGCGCGTCCGCCTGCACGCTCGTCGGCATGTCCGGCATCGGCAAGACCCAGCTGGCCGCCGAGTACGCGCACCGCTTCAGCACCGACTACGACCTGGTGTGGTGGGTCAACAGCGACGACCGCACCATCCAGCGCGACCGCCTCGGCGAACTCGCCGTCGAACTCGGCCTGCGCATCGGCAGCGAGCCCGGCGAACGCATCCGCGCGGTCCGCAACGCGCTCAGGCGCGGGGAGCCGTACGCGAACTGGCTGCTGGTCTTCGACGGCTGGGACGACACCGACGGCGTCACCTCGCTGCTCCCGCAGGGCACCGGGCACGTGCTGATCACCTCCCGCAACCGGGGCTGGAGCGAGCACACCGACGTGCTGAAGATCCCCGCCTTCCTGCGCCCCGAGTCCACCGCCTACCTGATGCGCCGCGCCCCGCACATCACCGCGCGTGAGGCCGACGAGGTGGCCGCCGAGTTCGGTGACGTGCCGCTGCCGCTGGTGCAGGCCGCCTCCTGGCTCGGCGAGTCCGGCATGGAGGCCGCCGAGTACCTGCGGATGGTGCGCGAACGCCGGCTGTCCACCGTCGACGAGCCCGTCACCGGCGAGGGCTTCCCGCAGTCCTCCCTCACCTCCTGGGCCATACTGCTCAACCGGCTGCGCCGCTCCCAGCCCCAGGCCATCGAGGTGCTCGGACTGTGCACCTCCTTCGCCCCCGGACGCATCCCGCTCGGCCTCATCCGCGCCTACCCGCGCGCCGAGCTGCCCGAGGAACTGCGCTGGATGGCCACCGACCTGCCCGCCTGGACCCGGGCCCTGGACACCCTGGTCAACTACTCGGTGCTCACCCGCGAGACCCGCGGCCCGCTCGCCGCCGAGATGGGCCCGCACCAGGAGTCGGTGCACATGCACCGGCTCGTCCACGACATCGTCTCCAAGCTGACCAGCGACGGCAGCCACGAACTGCACCGGCGGGCGGTGCGCACCCTGCTCGCCGAGGCCGACCCCGGCAACCCCGCCGACAGCCGCAACTGGCCGCGCTACGCCGAACTGCTGCCCCACCTCGAACCCTCCGGCGCGCTGGAGAGCCGGCAGCCGCGCGTGCAGGAGCTGGTGCTGAACTGTCTGCGGTACTGCACCCGCAGCGGCGAGTACAGCAACGGCCTGGAGCTGGCCCAGCAGGTGCGCGCGCACTGGTCCCGCTTCATGGACCCCATCGACCAGCCGATGCTCGACCTGGCCACCCAGGAGGGCAACATGCTGCGCAACAGCGGCCGCTTCCGCGAGCTGTACGAGCTGCACCGCGGCGTGCTGCAGCAACTGCGGGCAGCGCCCCGGCGCAACGAGATCGGCGAGCTGGTCAGCAAGAGCGCCATCGCCTCCGGCCTGCGCTCCCTGGGCCGCTACCAGGAGGCGTACGACCTCCAGTGCGAGGTCCTCGACGGCAACGAACGGCTCCTCGGCCCGGACGAGCCGCCCACCCTGGTCGCCCGGCACAACCTCGGGGTCACCCTGCGGATGCTGGGCAGGTACGCCGAGGCGCTCGACCTCGACCTGGAGACCCTGGCCCGGCGCGAGAGCGTGCTGCGCGCCCGGCACATCAACACCCTGCACTCGGGCAACGCGGTCACCCACAGCCTGCGCCTGCTGGGCCGTTACCGGGAGGCGCTGGCCCGCCAGGAACCCGTCGTACGGCTCCATGTGCAGGTGCTCGGCCCGCAGCATCCGCAGACCCTCGAGGCCCGCTCCCAGCTGGCCATGTGCCGGCGCCGCGAGGGCGGCCACGCGCCGGACGTCGGGCCCGGCATGGCCGGCCTGCTGGACCAGCTGACCCAGCTGCACGGCCGTGAGCACTACCGCACCCTGGCGTTCCTCACCAACTACGGCAACTACCTGCGGGAACACGGTGACCTCAGCCAGGCCCGCGACCTCATCGACGAGGCCGAGGCCGGCTACCGGACCCTGCTCGGTCCCGCGCACCCGGTGGCCACCGGGATGCTCTCCAACACCGGGCTGGTGATGCAGGCGGCCGGCGAGCGCGGCGAGGCCCTGTCCATGTTCGAGTCCGCCCTCGCCGGCCTCGGCGCCACGCTCGGCCCGGACCATCCGTGGGTCCTGGGCTGCGCCCTCAACGCGGCCGGCGCGCGCAACTTCAACGGCCGGATCGAGGACGCGACGGAACTGAGCCGGGACACCCTGCGCCGCTCCCGCCACACGCTGGGCCACGAGCACCCGCTGACCCTCTCCTGCCAAGTGGCGCTGGCCGCGGACCTCCGCGCGGCCCACGAACAGGACGAGGCCGGGAAGCTGGAGGAGGACGCCTTGCTCGCCCTCACCCGCACACTGGGCGCCCAGCACCCCCACACCATCTCGGCCCGCCAACGCGTCCGCCCGTACTGGGACTTCGAGGCCTACCTGGGCTGAAGCGCCCCATACGCAGGCGAAGGGCCCGGTACCGAGCAGAAACTCGGTACCGGGCCCTTGCCTTCGGCTGACCGCCGGAGGCACTACGCGTCGAAGACCTCGCGCACCAGCTGCTCCTGCTCAGCCTGGTGCCGCTTCGCGGAGCCCACCGCCGGGGACGACGAGTGCGGGCGCGAGATGCGGCGCAGGCGCTCGCCGGCCGGGATGTCCGCGCCGACCGCCAGGTCCAGGTGGTCGATCAGGTTGAGCGCGATGAACGGCCAGGCACCCTGGTTCGCCGGCTCCTCCTGCGCCCACAGGTACTTCTCGGCGTTCGGGTACTTGTTGACCTCCGCCTGAAGCTCCGCACCCGGCAGCGGGTACAGCCGCTCGATGCGGATGATCGCCGTGTCCGTGGCACCCCGCTTCTGCCGCTCGGCCTCCAGGTCGTAGTAGACCTTGCCGGCGCAGAAGACGACCTTGCGCACCGCGGCCGGGTCGACCGTGCTGTCGCCGATGACCGGGCGGAACTCGCCCGTCGTGAACTCCTCCGCCTTCGAGGCCGCGGCCTTCAGGCGCAGCATCGACTTCGGGGTGAAGACGACCAGCGGCTTGTGGTGCGGGTTGTGCACCTGCCACCGCAGGAGGTGGAAGTAGTTCGACGGCGAGGTCGGCATGGCGACCGTCATGTTGTTCTGCGCACACAGCTGGAGGAACCGCTCGGGACGCGCGGACGAGTGGTCCGGGCCCTGGCCCTCGTAGCCGTGCGGCAGGAGCAGGACGACGCCGGACGTCTGGCTCCACTTCTGCTCCGCCGACGAGATGAACTCGTCCACGACCGTCTGCGCGCCGTTGACGAAGTCGCCGAACTGCGCCTCCCACATCACGAGCGCGTCGGGGCGGGCCAGCGAGTAGCCGTACTCGAAGCCCATCGCCGCGTACTCGGAGAGCAGCGAGTTGTAGACGTTCAGCCGGGCCTGGTCCTCGGAGAGGTACTGCAGCGGGGTGTACTCCTCGCCGGTCTCCCGGTCGATCAGCACCGCGTGCCGCTGGCCGAAGGTGCCGCGCTGGGAGTCCTGGCCCGCGAGGCGGACCGGGGTGCCCTCCAGCAGCAGGGAGCCGATGGCCAGGGTCTCGCCCATGCCCCAGTCGATCGTGCCGTCCTCGACCATCGCCGCCCGGCGCTGCAGCTGCGGCTGGAGGCGCGGGTGGACGGTGATGTGGTCGGGGATGTTGACCTGGGACTCGGCGATCCGCTTGACGACCTCCGAGGAGACCGCGGTCGGGACCGCGACCGGGAAGCCGTCCTGGGGTGCCTGGACGTCGCCGACGGCCGGCTGGGAGGTGGCCTCGCGGACCTCGGTGAAGACCTTCTCCAGCTGGCCCTGGTAGTCCTGCAGGGCCTGCTCGGCCTCTTCCAGGGTGATGTCGCCGCGACCGATGAGGGACTCGGTGTAGAGCTTGCGCACCGAGCGCTTCTTGTCGATCAGGTCGTACATCAGCGGCTGGGTGAAGGCCGGGTTGTCCGACTCGTTGTGACCGCGGCGGCGGTAGCAGATGAGGTCGATTACCACGTCCTTGTTGAACGCCTGGCGGAACTCGAAGGCGAGCCGCGCGACGCGGACGACGGCCTCGGGGTCGTCACCGTTCACGTGGAAGATCGGGGCCTCGATCATGCGCGCGACGTCCGTCGCGTACATCGACGAACGCGAGGACTCGGGCGCGGCGGTGAAGCCGACCTGGTTGTTGATGACGATGTGGACCGTGCCGCCGGTGCGGTAGCCGCGCAGCTGCGACATGTTCAGGGTCTCGGCCACCACGCCCTGGCCCGCGAAGGCCGCGTCGCCGTGGATCGCCACCGGCAGGACCGTGAAGTCCGTGCCGCCCTTGTTGATGATGTCCTGCTTGGCGCGGGCGACGCCCTCCAGGACCGGGTCCACCGCCTCCAGGTGGGAGGGGTTGGCGACCAGCGAGACCTTGATCTGCTCGCCGTCCAGGCCGGTGAAGGTGCCCTCGGCGCCCAGGTGGTACTTCACGTCGCCGGAGCCGTGCATCGACTTCGGGTCGAGGTTGCCCTCGAACTCGCGGAAGATCTGCGCGTACGACTTGCCGACGATGTTGGCCAGCACGTTCAGCCGGCCGCGGTGGGCCATGCCGATGACGACCTCGTCCAGGCGGGACTCGGCCGCGGAGTCGATGACCGCGTCCAGCAGCGGGATGACGGACTCGCCGCCCTCCAGCGAGAAGCGCTTCTGGCCGACGTACTTCGTCTGCAGGAACGTCTCGAAGGCTTCCGCCGCGTTCAGCCGGCGCAGGATGCGCAGCTGCTCCTCGCGCTCCATCTTGGAGTGCGGGCGCTCCACGCGGTCCTGGATCCACTTGCGCTGCTTGGGGTCCTGGATGTGCATGAACTCGATGCCGGTGGTGCGGCAGTACGAGTCGCGGAGCACACCGAGGATGTCGCGCAGCTTCATCATCGACTTGCCGGCGAAGCCGCCGACGGCGAACTCGCGCTCCAGGTCCCACAGGGTGAGGCCGTGCTCGACGATGTCCAGGTCGGGGTGCTTGCGCTGCTTGTACTCCAGCGGGTCGGTGTCGGCCATGACATGGCCGCGCACCCGGTAGGAGTGGATCAGCTCGAAGACGCGGGCGGCCTTGGTGACGTCGTCGTCGTGCGAGGCGTCGATGTCGCGCAGCCAGCGGACCGGCTCGTACGGGATGCGCAGCGCCTCGAAGATGTCGTCGTAGAAGCCGTTCTCGCCGAGCAGCAGGTTGGCGACGGTGCGCAGGAACTCGCCGGAGGCGGCGCCCTGGATGACCCGGTGGTCGTAGGTCGACGTGAGCGTCATGACCTTGGAGACGCCGAGCTTGTTCAGGGTGTCCTGGCTGGTGCCCTGGAACTCCGCCGGGTAGTCCATGGAGCCGACGCCCATGATCACGGACTGGCCGGGCATCAGACGCGGCACGGAGTGGACGGTGCCGAGGCCGCCGGGGTTCGTGAGGGAGACCGTCACACCGGTGAAGTCGTCCATCGTCAGCTTGCCGTCACGGGCGCGGCGGACGATGTCCTCGTAGGCCTGCCAGAACTCGAAGAAGTTCAGCGTCTCGGCCTTCTTGATGGCGGCCACGACGAGCTGGCGGTCGCCGTTGGGCTTCACCAGGTCGATGGCCAGGCCGAGGTTGACGTGCGCCGGCTTGATCAGGGTCGGCTTGCCGTCCTTGACGCCGTACGACCAGTTCATCGACGGCATGGCCTTGATGGCCTGCACCATCGCGTACCCGATGATGTGCGTGAAGGAGATCTTCCCGCCGCGGGCGCGCTTGAGGTGGTTGTTGATGACGATCCGGTTGTCGAACAGCAGCTTCACCGGGACGGCGCGGACCGAGGTGGCGGTCGGCATCTCCAGCGAGGCGTCCATGTTCTTCGCGACCGCGGCGGACGGGCCGCGCAGCGTGATCAGCTCGGGACCCTCGGGGGCTTCCTTCGCGGGGACGGCCTTCGCCTTGGGCTGAGCGGGCGCCTGTGCGGGCTGCGCCGGCTTGGCCGGGGCGGGGGCGGCCTTGGCCGCGGGAGCCGGGGCCTGAGCGGGGGCCGCGGCGGGCTTCGCGGGAGCCGGGGCGGCGGCCTGGGGGGCCGGGGCCGGGGCCGCGGGCTGGGGCTTCGGGGCCGTGGTGGTCTCTGCGGCCCCCGTGGCCGCAGTACCCGCCGGAGCCGGGGTGGCAGGAGCCCCCGGCTTGTAATCGGCGAAGAAGTCCCACCAGGCGCGGTCTACCGAATTCGGGTCCTGGAGGTACTGCTGATAGATCTCGTCGACGAGCCACTCGTTCGGACCGAACGCGGCAGCGGGGTTCTTCCCGGCTTGGTCGTCGGTGGAGATGCTCGAGTTACTGGGGGACTGTGGCGACACGGCGGCAACCGCCCTCTTCCGCTTCACAAGGTGATGGACAGCGGGAATAAAGGCTACGCCTCCATGGCCGGGAAGGTCAGGTCGAGCAAGGTCATCGTCGTGTAAGTCACATCAAGAATCTTGTTTCAGGGCTTGAAATGGCGGGAAACAAGCGTGGTTCCGCATGTGAGAGGGTGCGCGGGCCCGGGCCCGGCGCGTCTTCGTTCGACGGGTGGCGCGGGCCTGCCCCGATCACACGTGTCCAGCTGCGCGGAGCGGCAGCGACCGTCGTGGATCTTGTGCTTCCGGTTCGGACTTTACGTCAACTTGGGACGGAAGTCAGTCCCGGAAGAGTGACGATGATCCGGCAGCCCCGCTCGGATTCGGCCACACCGATCCGGCCGCCGTGCAGATCCACCGCCCACCGGGCGATGGCCAGCCCCAGCCCCGTACCGCCGTCGCTGCCCGGACCGTGCGGCCGGGTGACGGCACCCCGGTTGAACCGCTCGAACACCCGGTGCCAGTCGGACCGGGGTATGCCGGGGCCCTCGTCCAGGACCTCCAGTTCCAGCGACTCCGGCTGCGGTCCGCGCCGCGCCCGCACGGTCACCCGGCCGTGCGGCGGGCTGTGCTTGACCGCGTTGTCGATCAGGTTGGCGACGACCTGGTGGATGCGCTCGGGGTCGGCGTGCGCGGTCAGCTCCGGCGGGGAGACGTCGAGGTGCAGATGGACGTCCGTGCGCGTGTGGCTGCCGGAACCGGAGGCGATGCCCGCGCGGGCGGAGGCGACCATGTTGGCCTCCTTCAGCACGCCCGACAGATACGGCCACACCTCGAACCGGCGCAGCTTCAGCGGTACGACGCCGTTGTCCAGCCGCGACAGGTCCAGCAGGGTCTCCACCAGGCGGCCGAGCCGCTCGGTCTGCTTCAGGGCCGTCCGCATGGTCTCCGGGTCGGCCTCGGTGACCCCGTCCACGATGTTCTCCAGCACCGCGCGCAGCCCGGCGATGGGCGTGCGCAGCTCGTGGGAGACGTTCGCGACCAGCTCCTTGCGCTGGCTGTCCTGGGCCTCCAGCTCGTCGGCCATGACGTTGATCGTCTGGGCCAGGTCGCCGAGTTCGTCCCGCCGGTTCTCGCGCACCCGGCGGGTGTAGTCGCCCTGGGAGATGGAGCGGGCCACCGCGTTCATCTCGTCCAGCGGCATGGTGAGCGAGTGCGCCACGAACTGCGTGATCAGCAGCGTGGCGATCATCGAGAACACCGTGATGAAGCGCAGCTCCGTCTTGGTGTGCACCGCGACGATCGACAGACCGGTGGTGATCAGCACCGAGATGACGACCAGCGCGCCCAGCTTGGTCTTGATCGAGAACGGGCGTACGCCGCCCCAGGGGTCCTCGCCGAGGTTCCCGGGGCTCCTCCGTGCGGTCCGGCGCCCGTCGCCGCTCACGGGGTCGGTGTCTCCAGCGCGTAGCCCACGCCGTGCACCGTACGGATCCGCTCGGCGCCGATCTTCCGCCGCAGCGCCTTGATGTGGCTGTCGACCGTGCGGGTGCCGGAGGCGTCCGCCCAGTCCCACACCTCGGCCAGCAGCTGCTCCCGGGAGAGCACCGCGCGCGGGGTGTTCGCCAGGCACACCAGCAGGTCGAACTCGGTGGGCGTCAGGTGGACGTCCTCGGACTTCACCCGCACCCTGCGCTGCGCGTGGTCGATCTCCAGCTCGCCGAGGCGCAGGATGCCGGAGCGGGGCGTGGCGGCGGCCAGCGCGGCCCGCTCCACCCGGCGCAGCAGCACGTGCACGCGTGCCGCCAGCTCCCGCATCGAGAACGGCTTGGTCATGTAGTCGTCGGCGCCGACGCCGAGCCCGACCAGCATGTCCGTCTCGTCGTCCCGCGCGGTCAGCATCAGCACCGGCACCGGCCGCTGGGCCTGCACCCGCCGGCACACCTCCAGCCCGTCGAAGCCGGGCAGCATGATGTCGAGGATCAGCAGGTCGGGCTGCCAGGCCTCGGCCGTGTCGACCGCGGCCGGACCGTCGGCCGCCGTTTGCACCAGAAATCCCTCGGCGCGGAGCCGGGCCGCGATGGCGTCGACGATCGTGGGATCGTCCTCGACGACCAGCACCCGGCGCTGTGCGCCCGGGGTGGTCGTCGCCGCGCCGCTCTGGGAGGTGTGTGTCTGCTCCATCGCCCGCCCCTGTTGTTGCTTTCCGGAATCCGTGGGGTGATCCCATGTCTGCGTTTGACGCTTGAATGATCCGCGTCAGGGCAGCACATTACGGGGACTCACCGCGCTGTCGCTATCCAGGTCGGACACCGAGGTGGACGGCGTCCGGAACGCCCCGGGCAACCGGCACCTCTTCGGTACGCACCTGCTGGAACCCGGCATTCCGCAAGCTTCCTTCAAATTCCGGAGAGGGCTCGGCGGACCACACCGCGAGCACTCCGCCGGGCCTCAACACCCGTGCGCACGCGGCGAGTCCGGCCGGCGAGTAGAGGCTGTCGTTGTCCTCCGTGACGGTCCAGCCGGGCCCGTTGTCGATGTCGAGGCACAGCGCGTCGAACGTGTCCGATGTCTCATTGACGTATCTCACGAGATCCGCTTCCACGATCGTGGTCCGCGGGTCGGCGAGCGCGCCCGCGGACACCTCGGCCAGCGGTCCGTCCCGGTGCCAGCCGATGACGGCGGGCTCCCGCTCCACCACGGTGATCCGTCCCCACCGGGGGTCGGCGGCGGCGTGTGCGAGCGAGAACCCCACGCCCAGCCCGCCGATCAGCACCTCGGGCGCCGGCCGCCCGTCCAGCGCGGCACGGGCCGCGTCGACCAGCAGCCGCTCCGAACGGCCGTCGGAGGTGTCCATCAGGAAGCAGCCGTTGGCGATGATCTGCAGCAGCGCGCCGTGTCTGCGCAGCACCACCTCGCCGTACGGGCCGTCGCGCCGGTCCAGGACAACAGGAGAGTCGTACACGGCAGTCATGCCCCCATCCTGCTTGAACGGCGCTGGGCATTCACGGGAATTGCGCATGACGCCCCGGACGTGTGCCGCGGGCCGGGGCCCGGACGCGGCCGGCCGGTGAGAGGTTGCTGTGAAACCGCTCTCGCGTGGCGTCGGTCATAGACAGCGGCACACCGAGCGCGAAGGGTGGGGCGTGACGGAAGGAGCGCCTCACCGT
Organism: Streptomyces sp. NPDC028928; assembly: GCF_055564915.1. NCBI lineage: Bacteria > Bacillati > Actinomycetota > Actinomycetes > Kitasatosporales > Streptomycetaceae > Streptomyces > Streptomyces sp. NPDC028928. The sequence continues at coordinate 62,154 of NZ_JBVHVI010000012.1, read as the reverse complement.
GGAACGGAGCACGAAGGGCCCCGCGCAGGAGGCGTCCCCGCCCGCGCCGGGCACGCCCCTTCCGGACGGCACGGCCGCCGCCGTGCCCCCGGTCCTCGCGGGCCTGCTGGACGGCATACCCCGCCAGCGCGCCGCCGCGCCCCCCGCTCCGGCCGCGCCCCCGCCCCGCCCGCTGCCCCGCCCCTGGCACCTGCTGCCGACCCCCGCCGGCACCCCGTTCACCTTCGCCTACGCGGCCGTCCTGGCCGTCACCTCCCTGGTCGCGACCCTGGCCGACCCCGGCCTGGTGCACACGCTGTACCAGGACTCCAGTACGGACGTGGCCCACCTGGTACGCACGCCCGTGCTGGTGCTGCTGGCGAGCGCGCTGTGGATCGCGGGCGGGATCGTCTCGCCGTACGCCGTCGCCTTCGTGCTGGTGCTCACCGCGCTGGAGCGGCGGACGGGCGGGCTGCGGGCCGCCGGAGTCTTCCTGGCCGGCCATGTCCTGGCCACCCTCGCCACCGAGGTCCCGGTGGGCCTCGCCGTCCTCGTCGGCCACCTGCCCGAGACCTCGCTGCACCGCCTGGACTACGGCATCAGCTTCGGCGTGGCCGCCAGCACGGGGGCCCTGGCGGGCCTGCTCCGCCCGTGGCTGCGCTGGCCCCTGCTGGCAGTGGCGGCCGGCGCGCTCCTGAACGACCTGCTGGCGTACGCCGATCCCCTGACCGACTGGGGCCATCTGATCGCCCTGGCGATCGGCGTATCGGCCTGGCCTTTCGTACGCCGCCGGCACCAGGCGACCTGAGGGGTGCCCGCAGCTCGTCCCCCTTTGGCGCACATGATCGCTCACAGCGAACACACACTCGGGAACAATGCGAGGCGCCAGAACATTGAGTCGGCATAGCTCAAGTTGACTGCCGAAGGGGAGATCATGGCTGCTGAGTCACCGGCGTTCACGCTGACCCTGCCCGTGCTGCCGCTCGACGACGAGGTCGTGCTGCCCGGGATGGTGGTTCCGCTGGACCTGAGCGACGCCGAGGTGCGGGCCGCGGTGGAGGCCGCGCAGGCCGCCGCCCGCTCCGAACCCGGAAAGCCCAAGGTGCTGCTGGTGCCGCGCATCGACGGCACGTACGCGAAGACCGGCGTCCTCGGCACGGTCGAGCAGGTCGGCCGGCTGGCCGACGGTGACCCGGGGGCCCTGATCCGCGGCCGGAGCCGGGTCCGCATCGGCGCCGGCACCACCGGCCCGGGCGCCGCGCTCTGGGTCGAGGGCGCCCGCGTCGAGGAGAGCGTGCCGGAGCCGCTGCCGGGTCAGGTGGCGGAGCTGGTCAAGGAGTACAAGGCGCTCGCCACCACCTGGCTGAAGAAGCGCGGCGCCTGGCAGGTCGTGGACCGCGTCCAGGCCATCGACGACGTGTCGGCGCTCGCCGACAACTCCGGCTACTCGCCGTTCCTGACCACCGAGCAGAAGGTCGAACTGCTGGAGACGGCCGATCCGGTGGCCCGCCTCAAGCTCGCCACGCAGCAGCTGCGCGACCACCTCGCGGAGCAGGACGTCGCCGAGACCATCGCCAAGGACGTCCAGGAGGGCGTCGACAAGCAGCAGCGCGAGTTCCTGCTGCGCCGTCAGCTGGAGGCCGTGCGCAAGGAGTTGCGCGAGCTGAACGGCGAGAAGGAGGGAGAGGAGTCCGACGACTACCGCGCCCGCGTCGAGGCCGCCGACCTGCCGGAGAAGGTCCGCGAGGCCGCCCTGAAGGAGGTCGACAAGCTGGAGCGCGCCTCCGACCAGTCGCCGGAGGGCTCCTGGATCCGCACCTGGCTGGACACCGTCCTGGAAATGCCGTGGAACGAGCGGACCGAGGACGCGTACGACATCCAGGGCGCGAAGGCGGTGCTGGACGCCGAGCACGCCGGTCTGGAGGACGTGAAGGAGCGCATCACCGAGTACCTGGCCGTGCGCAAGCGGCGCACCGACCGGGGCCTGGGTGTCATCGGCGGGCGGCGCGGCGGTGCCGTACTCGCCCTGGTCGGCCCCCCTGGTGTCGGAAAGACCAGCCTGGGGGAGAGTGTCGCGCACGCCATGGGCCGCAAGTTCGTCCGGGTCGCCCTCGGCGGCGTCCGCGACGAGGCCGAGATCCGCGGTCACCGCCGTACGTACGTCGGTGCGCTGCCCGGCCGGATCGTGCGCGCGATCAAGGAGGCCGGGTCGATGAACCCGGTGGTCCTGCTGGACGAGATCGACAAGGTGGGCTCCGACTTCCGGGGCGACCCGGCCGCCGCCCTCCTCGAAGTGCTCGACCCGGCGCAGAACCACACCTTCCGGGACCACTACCTGGAGGTCGAGCTGGACCTGTCCGACGTGGTCTTCCTCGCCACCGCCAACGTCCTGGAGGCGATCCCGGAGGCTCTCGCGGACCGGATGGAGATCGTCCGCCTGGACGGCTACACCGAGGACGAGAAGGTCGTCATCGCCCGCGACCACCTGCTCCCGCGCCAGCTGGAGCGGGCCGGCCTGGACAAGGACGAGGTCACGCTGGACGAGAGCGCGCTGCGCAAGCTCGCCGGCGAGTACACCCGCGAGGCGGGCGTGCGGACCCTGGAGCGGTCCATCGCCCGGCTGCTGCGGAAGATCGCCGCCCAGAACGAACTCGGCGAGCGCGAGCTGCCGTTCACCGTCACCGACGGCGATCTGCGCGCGCTGATCGGCCGCCCGCACCACGTGCCCGAGTCCGCCCAGGACCCGGCCGAGCGCCGGACGGCCGTGCCCGGCGTGGCGACCGGCCTCGCGGTCACCGGCGCCGGCGGCGACGTGCTGTACGTGGAGGCCTCCCTGGCCGACCCGGAGACCGGCGCGGCGGGGCTGACCCTGACCGGCCAGCTGGGCGACGTGATGAAGGAGTCGGCGCAGATCGCCCTGAGCTTCCTGCGCAGCCACGGCGCCGAACTGGAGCTGCCGGTGGCCGACCTGAAGGACCGGGGCGTGCACATCCACTTCCCGGCGGGCGCGGTGCCGAAGGACGGCCCGAGCGCGGGCATCACGATGACCACGGCCCTCGCCTCGCTGCTCTCCGGCCGCCTGGTCCGCACCGACGTCGCCATGACCGGCGAGGTCTCGCTGACCGGCCGGGTGCTGCCGATCGGCGGCGTGAAGCAGAAGCTGCTCGCCGCCCACCGCGCCGGGGTGACCACCGTGATCATCCCCAAGCGCAACGAGCCCGACCTGGACGACGTCCCGGCCGAGGTGCTGGACAAGCTGGACGTCCACGCCGTGACCGATGTCCGCCAGGTCCTGGAACTGGCGCTCGCGCCCGCCACGAGCGACGCGGCGCCGGAGGTTCCGGTAGCGGCGTGACGACCGCTTCCGGATGAGGGAGGGCCCGGGTTCCGTGACGGAGGCCCGGGCCTTCCCCGTGCGTGCCGGCCACGCCCTCGCCATGGGCCCGAAAAGGGATCACTCGGTAGAATTCAGACGTGACGTGGGCTCCCGAGAGCGCCTCCGGCCTGATCGGGGCCGAGATCGCGGGCTACCGGGTGGAGCGCGAACTCGGCCGTGGCGGGATGGCCGTCGTCTACTGCGCCAAGGACCTGCGCCTCGGCCGTACGGTCGCCCTGAAACTGCTCGCCCCCGAGTACACCCGCAACGAGGCCTTCCGCAACCGCTTCGCCCAGGAGTCCCGGGTGGCCGCCGCCATCGACCACCCCAACATCGTGCCGGTCTTCGAGGCCGGCGAGGCCGACGGGGTGCTGTACATCGCCATGTGCTTCGTCGCCGGCCTCGACCTGCGCGCCCTGCTCGACCGCGAGGGCCCCCTCCCGGTGCCGGCCGCGCTGCGCATCGCCGCCCAGCTCGCCTCCGCGCTCGACGCGGCCCACGCCCGCGACCTGGTGCACCGGGACGTCAAGCCCGGCAACGTGCTGATCGCCAAGGGCGTCGACAGCGACCACCCGGAGCACGTGTACCTCACCGACTTCGGGCTGGCGAAGAAGTCCCTGTCGCTCACCGGGTTCACCACGGCGGGCGAGTTCGTCGGCACGCTGGACTACGTGGCACCCGAGCGGATCGCCGGGCGCCCGGTGGACGGCCGGTCCGACCAGTACAGCCTCGCCTGTGTGGTCCACGAGACCCTCGCGGGCGCCCCGCCCTTCCAGCGGGCGGACCACCTCGAGCTGCTCTGGGCCCACCAGTACGACCCGCCGCCCGCGCTGAGCACGGAGCGGCCGGACATCCCCGCCGCGGCGGACGAGGTGCTGCACCGGGCCCTGGCCAAGATTCCCGACGACCGCTACGACACCTGCCTGGAGTTCGTGGCGGCCCTGCGCGGCGCCGTCGGCGGGGCCGGCCGGGGCGGATCCACGCCGGTGTCGGCGGACCTGCCCCCGGCCGGCGCCTGCGCGGGCCCGGGCGCGGCGCGGGCCGAGACGCCCCCGCCGCCCGAGCCGCCCGAGCCTCCCGAGCCGCCCTCCTGGGCCGGTCCCGTGCTCCGGACGCCCCACTAGGGGCCGCGTCCCCCGCCGTCAAGTCCCGAGTCCTCGGAACATGACCCAGCCCTGCCGTTCCGGCGTACTTGAAGTGCGGGCCGCACCGGAGACACCGGACACCGACCAGGACCCGCGGAACGAGGCAGGAGAGAACCGTGAAGCACGTGATCAGGACCCGAGTGGTGAGCCAGTGGATGCGGGGAAGGCGGCTGGCCGCGATCGTCGTCTCGGCCGGTGCCGTTGCCGGAGGGGTGATGCTGCCGGCCGTCACCGCGAGCGCGGCCCCCGCGCCGACGGTCGCCCAGGCACCGGCGCACAAGGACCACGACCACCACGACCACCACGGCCACCACCACAAGCACTACTACTGCTGGTGGCACCAGGGGTACCACCAGTACGTCTGCAAGTGGGTCTGGGACGACCACTAGGCCCGGCCGACCCCCCCACCCCGCCGGTGCGGCCCACTGGACGTGTGGGCCGCAACGAGGCAGGAGAGAACTGTGAAGCGCATGATCAGGACCTGGGCGGAGCGCGGCTGGCTGCGGGGCAGGCGGCTGGCAGTGATCGCCGTCTCGGCCGGTGCGGTCGCTGGAGGCGCTCTGCTGCCCGCCGTCTCACCGACGGCGGTCCACGCCCCGGCGCACGAGCACCAGCACCAGGAGCACCACGGGGACTCCTTCTCCTGGGACTTCTCCTGGGACTTCTCCTGGGACTAGCCGCCCCCGCCCCGCCGCTCCCCGCGGCGGGGCGGGGGCGCGTCCGTGTGCGGGGTCAGAGCGTGGTCAGCGACTGCTCCGCCCACACCGTCTTGCCCACCCGGTCGTGCCGGGTGCCCCAGCGATCGGCGAGCTGGGCGACCAGCAGCAGGCCCCGGCCGCCCTCGTCGAAGATCCGGGCCCGCCGCATGTGCGGGGTGGTGCCGCTGGAGTCGTAGACCTCGCTGATCAGTTTGGTGCCCTGGTGGATCAGCCGGAGCCGGATCGGCGGGCGGCCGTACCGGATGGCGTTGGTCACCAGCTCGCTGACCATCAGCTCGGTGGTGAACGAGGCCTCCTCCAGGCCCCAGACGGACAGCTGGTCGGTGGCGTACCGGCGGGCCAGGGAGACGACCGTGGGCTGGTCGTCCAGCTGCCAGGAGGCGACCAGATCCTCGTGCAGCGCCCGGGTACGGGCCACCAGCAGGGCGATGTCGTCGTCGGGACGGTGGCTGAGCAGGTCGGTGAGGACCCGGTCGCACACCGAGTCCAGCGACTTCGCGGGGCGGCCGAGGGCGACGAACATCTTGTCCAGCGCCTCGTCGATGTCGTGGTCGCGGGCCTCCAGCAGACCGTCGGTGTAGAGGGCGAGCAGGCTGCCCTCGGGCAGTTCCGTCTCGAACGCCTCGAAGGGCAGCCCGCCCAGCCCGAGCGGCGGCCCCGCGGGCACGTCCAGGAAGCGGACGGTGCCGTCCGGGGTCACCGTGGCGGGCGGCGGATGCCCGGCCCGGGCCATGGAGCACCGGCGCGAGACCGGGTCGTAGACGGCGTACAGACAGGTCGTGCCGATGCCGCCGGCGGAGTCGGCGTCCGGGTCCGCGGTGCCCTCGTCGGCGGCGAGCCGCAGCACCAGGTCGTCCAGGTGGGTGAGCAGCTCGTCGGCCGGCAGGTCCACGTCGGCCAGGGTGCGCACCGCCGTGCGCAGCCGGCCCATGGTGGCGGAGGCACGGATGCCGTGGCCCACCACGTCGCCCACGACCAGTGCCACCCGCGCCCCGGACAGCGGGATCACGTCGAACCAGTCGCCGCCCACGCCGGCCCGGGTCGCGGCCGGCAGATAGCGGGTGGCGATCTCCAGGGCCTCCTGCTCGGGCAGCGTGTGCGGCAGCAGGCTGCGCTGCAGGGCCATGGTGGTGGTGCGGGACCGGGAGTAGCCGCGGGCCTGCTCGATGCCGGCGGCGGCCTTGGCGGCGAACTCCTCGGCGAGCCGCAGCTCCTCCGGGCCGAAGGGACCCCGTTCCGGGTGCCGGCCGAACAGGGCGACGCCGAGCGTGCCGCCCGGGGCGCGCAGCGGCACCGCCAGCAGGGCGTGCGCCCCGGACGCGCGCAGCCACGCGGCGCCCGGGTCCAGCGCCGCCCACTGGGCGACCGCCGGGTCCGCCGTGTCGTACAGCTGCGGGCCGGCCAGCGTCAGACAGCGGGCGGGCGGCGAGTCGGCCGGGCAGACGACCGCCTCGCCGACACCGGTGCCCACCGCGGACCCCGCGCCGTCCGGGACCGCGCGCAGGGCGGCCCGGCGCAGCACGAACTGTTCCGGCCCGGGGCGGCCGGCCTCGGTGCCGGTCAGCGGGGAGTCCAGCAGGTCGACGGTCATGGCGTCGGCCAGCCGGGGGACGGTGACCTCGCCGAGCTCCTGGGCGGCGCGGGTCTGGTCCGCCGCCGTCCCGACGGCCGAGTCGGACTCGGCGGGGGGACGGGGCCGGACGGCGGCCTCCTGGGACGGCTGCGCCACGGACAGGCAGACGGCCCGTACCCGGCCGTCGGCGTCCTTGAGCGGGGTGAGGGTGGTCCGGCCGAGGTCCGGGCCGAGCCGGCCCCGCGCCTCCTGCGGCCGGCCGGACTCCAGCGCCAGCCGCATCGCCCGGTGGGCCTCCTCGCTCGATGCCCCCGGCACGATGTGGGCGAGGCTCAGCCCGCGCATCGCCGCCTCGGGCAGGGCCAGGGCGCGCTCCAGCCGGCGGTTGGCGCGCACCAGGCGCAGCTCCGCGTCGAAGATCGCCAGGGGAAAGGGGGACTGGAGGAACGTCCACTCCTCCAGCGGTTCGCCCCGGGGCGGCTGGGGCCGGGCCGTCACGGCGCTCACCACGAGCCAGTCGGTGGCCCCGGTGCCCGAGGTGCGGCGGTGGGCGAGCACGCCGAGTTCCAGGTGCCGGCCGTCCTGGTGGCGCAGCGGGAGGGTGCCGTTCCAGCGGGTGCGGCCGGCCAGCATCCGCCGGACCGCCGCGGCGTCGGTGGCGAGCAGTGCGGTGGCGGGCCGGCCGACCACCGCCGGGGAGTCGTAGCCGAGCAGTCGCCGCGCGCCCTCGCTCCAGCCGGTCAGGATGCCCTGTTCATCGATGGTGGCCGTGGCCGTGTACGTCGACTGTCGCTCCATCGCCGCTCATCTCGCCCTTGCTCGGCAGGCTCTCCTGACCAGCATGATCCCGGGCGGCGCGGAGCACCAACGCAGCGCGGCGCAACCGACGGCCCCCGCCGGCGGGGGCCGTCGCCCGGGAGGAGTGGTGTGTCAGCCGAGTGCCAGTGCCTGGACCCGGTCCAGTGCTCCGTTGAACTTGTCGTGGTCGCCGACGGTGGGGCCGGACGAGGTGTACTGCCACATGGTGTAGTACGACCACCCGGCCGGCAGCGTCCCCGGGTCGGAGGCGTAGCGGGCGATCCACAGCGGGTTGTTCGCCGCGAAGCCGCCGTAGTTGCCGGTGCACTGGGTCCACCAGGTGGTAGCCGTGTAGATCACCGGGTACCGGCTGGTGCGCGACTTGTAGGTGTTGACGAAGTCGGTGATCCAGCCGACCATCTGGCTCGCGGTCTTGCCGTAGCAGGCGGCGCCGTACGGGTTCCACTCGATGTCGAGGGCGCCGGGCAGGGTCTTGCCGTCGCGGGACCAGCCGCCGCCGTGGTCCACGAAGTAGTTGGCCTGGGTGGCGCCGCTGGTGGTGTCCGGGGTGGCGAAGTGGTAGGCGCCGCGGATCATGCCGACGTTGTAGGAGCCGTTGTACTGCTGGGCGAAGTACGGGTTCGTGTAGTACGTGCCTTCCGTCGCCTTCGTGTACGCCCAGCGGACCCCGCTGTTCCACAGGGTCGACCAGGCGACGTTGCCCTGGTAGCCGGAGACGTCGACGCCCTCGGTCTGGGTGACGTCACCGGTGGTGGGCGTGCCGGCCTGGCCGTCGTGGGCGAGGACGCCCATGCCCATGTAGGCGGAGCCGCGGCTGGGCGTGCTCGCGGCCCGGGCGGAGGCGAGGGGGAGGGCGAGGGAGAGCGCCGCGAGCAGGGCCGTGAGGAGGACGGCGAGGGGACGCGGGCGGAGGGAGCGGGGGCGGGGGGAGCCGGGTCTGAGCACGGGCATGGCGTGCCTCCGGGGAGTGGGGTGGGGGGAGAGAGCTGTGTGGGGGGCTCACGACGCCGGCGCACCCACTGGCGTGGGCATGCCATTAAGGGCGTGGTAAAGAAGCTACGCACGTAGATACGGCGTGGGAAGGGGGTCCGGAGGACGCCGTTGGTCTACGCCTGCGAAATACTGACGGAGCTGGGGCTATGACGACTTTTGACAGAAACTTTCAGGACCGCGAAACCGAGCAGGGGTGCTGACGTGCACGAGGACGGAAACGACGGCGCGCACGGCGCCGCCGGCCAGATGACGCCCAGTGGTGCAGACCAGGAATTCCTGGCACTGGAGCGCGAGTTGACCGTGCTGCTCCGGCGCGCCCGCGCCAACCAGGGGGAGATGGCCCGGGAGGTCCACCCCGACCTGGAGTCCTCCGCGTACGGCCTGCTCATCCGGCTGGACGAACTCGGCGGTCAGCGGGCCACGGAACTCGCCGCCTACATCGGCGTCGGCAAGGCCACCATGTCCCGCCAGCTGCGGGCTCTGGAGGACCTGGGCCTGATCGCCCGCGAACCCGACCCCGCCGACGGCCGCGCCTGGCTCGTCACCCTCACCGAGGAGGGCCGCCGCCGCGTCGGCACGGTCCGCGAGGCCCGCCGCGCCCGCTACGTCCGCCAGCTGGCCCACTGGGACCGCCGCGAGGTCGCCGAACTGGCCCGGCTGCTCCACGAGCTGAACGGCGTCATGGCGAAATAACCCGGCCCCGGGGACGCCGCACTCACAGCTCCACGAAGACCACCGTCGCGTCGTCGTGCGTCTTGCTCCGCCCCAGGAACGCCCGCTCCTGGCGGTCCGCCGCCTCCAGCTCCCGTACCCGCTCCACCAGCGACCGGGCGCCGTCCTTGGCCACCACGTCGAACAGGGCCGTCCAGTCGCCCTCCCGGAACTTCTCCGTCCAGCGGGTCGCGCCGTCCGTCAGCGCGGCCAGCGCCCGGACCTCGCGCCGGGGCAGGACGCCGGTGACCGCCCGGGCGGCCACGGCGGGATCGGCGGCGGCCGTGAAGAAGCCGCCGTCCTTGTTGCGCAGGTTCGCGTCCACCAGGGCGTCGGTGGCGAGCGCGGCGCGCGGCAGTCGGGCCAGCCGGTCGTCCAGCACCGGGGTGACCGCGCCGTCGGCCCCCTGCACCAGCAGCGCCGAGTCGGACAGCACCAGGTACTCGACCTCGGCGGCGGACCAGCGGGTCAGGACGACGGTTGCCTGGGGGGTTCGTGGGTGAGAAAGGTCACAGGTGTCCGCGTGGGCGTCGGCCGTGCGCCGGATCGCCCGCGCGAGAATCTCCGGGAGCGTCAGATCTCGGCCGGAAACGGTCAGTTCGGTCAGCGCCCCGCCCAGGCGCGCGGTGAACCAGGGGACCGGATGGAGACAGCCCGTCCCACCGCTGGGCGGCGTCACCCCGTCCAGGACGATCACGCAACCGCCCTGTCCGGAGGCGGGTAGTCCGACACCGGCGAAGTCCTCGTTGGGGCGGGTCGCGTCGCCGGGTTCCGAAACGAGATCAGTGCGCATCCGGCCAGTCTGCACGAGCCCTTCACACCCGCTGCCAAAGGCCGGCGACCACTCGGCGAATTCTTGTGACCCCGCAGGTCAGGCGCCTGGTTTGGGCGGGAATGGGGCACTCCGGGAAGACGTGGTGGCGAATACTGCCAAAGCCTGCCGCGCGCGTCCAACCGGCCCACCGTTCAACAGCGCCGCACACGCCAGAGGAACTTGCCCGCCAACTCCCCTCCGATGTTCACTCCTTCGGGTGGCGGGTCAGGTGATGCGCGACCACTGCCCACCGGCGCTGGGAGGGTCGGGAACCGTACGAACCGGGTGTACGCACCACTTGGCACCGAGATGACGGGGTGCCACCCGGGCCCCTGGGTAGACGAGTTCAGGAATGCGAGCACCGGTGCAGAAGAAGCGGCCTCGGCGCACAGGCAGGCAGACGGCCCCCGAGGGGACCGTCCCCCAGACCCCCGTGGGCTCCGGCCGCCCCACCCATGTGCGCACCCGGCTGATCGTCGCCGTCGCCGTGGTGGCCGCCGCCGTGGCGGGAGCCGGCGCGCCCGCGCTGCTCACCGCCTCCGGGGACATCAGCGACTCCCAGGAGCTGGTGACGCTCGCCGCCCGCACCCAGGACGCGCTCACCCTCGCGCACTCCCTCGCCGACGAACGCGACGAGGTCACCTCGTACATCGCGGCCGGCCGGCCCAAGTCCAAGGCGCCCTCGGAGGACCGCAGCGCCCGCGTGGACCGGCAGGTCGAGGAGCTGCGCGCCGACACCGACACCCCGGCGGACCTGCGCACCACCCTCGACGGCATCGACGCGCTGCGCCGGGCCGCGCTCACCGGCAAGACCACCGCCCTGCAGACCCACCAGGCGTACTCGGCGACGATCACCGCACTGCACCGGCTCGCCGAGCAGCTGGCCGAGCAGATGCCCCCGCGGGCCGGCTCCGGCGCCCACGCCCTGGCCGAACTGGACTCCGCCGTCCAGCAGTCCGCCGCCGCCCGCGGCCTGCTGCTGGCCGCGCTGAACATCCCGTCCCGCACCCAGACGGTGATCGACCCCGCCACCGGCCTGCCCACCACCTCCGCCACCAGCAGCGCAGCGGACCGCAAGCAGCGCGACGCGCTCACCGTCGCCGCCCAGCAGGCCCGGCTGCGCGCCGACGCGGCCCTCGCCGACTTCCGCGCGACCGCGCCCAAGGCCGCCGTCGACTCCTACACCTCCACGGTCACCGGCCCCGAGGTCAACTCGGCCGAGAAGTACCTGTCGACGCTCACCGACCAGCCCACCCTCGCCGACAGCGAGCTGACGACCAGCACCAAGAAGCTGGACGCGGCCCTGTCCGCCCGCGTCGACCTGATGCGCGGCGCCGAGTCCGCGCTCTACGACCACCGCACCAAGGACCTCGAAAAGCTCCGGGACGACGACGTCACCGCCCTGGAGATCCGGGTCGCGGTCCTCGGCGCGCTGCTGCTGGTCGCGGTCGGCATCGCCACCGCCATGGCCCGCAGCCTGACCCGCCCCCTGTCGGTGCTGCGCCGCGGCTCGGCCCGCCTCGCCGAGGCCGAGGACCCGACGGCCCAGGACCCGATCGCCTTCACCGGCCGCAACGACGAGTTCGCCCAGGTGGTCCGCTCGGTCAACGCCCTGCACGCGCACGCGGCGGCCCTGCACGAGCGGGTCGCCACCCTCGAAACCGACCGCAAGCACCTGGTGGGCCAGCGGCAGAAGATGGCCGACGCCCGCGAGGAGCTGCGCGCCGAACTCTCCGACTCCGCCGCCCAGCTGGAGCGGCTGCGCACCAGCATCGGCTCCACCTTCGTCAACCTGGCACTGCGCACCCTGGGCCTGGTCGAGCGCCAGCTGGCCGTCATCGAGGGCCTGGAGGAGCGCGAACAGGACCCGGACCGCCTCGCCACCCTCTTCAAGCTCGACCACTTCGCCACGGTCATGCGCCGGCACAGCGAGAACCTCCTGGTCCTCGCCGGCACCGAGCACGTCCAGCAGCACCCCGGCCCGGTGCCGCTGGTCGACGTGGTCCGGGCGGCGGTCAGCGAGATCGAGCGGTACGAGCGCGTCCGCATCGCGGCCCTGCCCCCGCACGCCCACGTGGCCGGCTTCGCCGCCGACGACCTCTCCCACCTGCTGGCCGAACTCATGGAGAACGCCACCTCGTTCTCCCCGCCGGACCTGCCGGTGGAGGTCTCCGGCTGGCTCCTGGAGTCCGGCGAGGTGATGCTGTCGGTCCAGGACGAGGGCATCGGCGTGTCGGAGGACCGCCTCGCCCGCCTCAACGCCCGCCTCGCCGACTTCGACCCCGAGTCCCCCTACGACCAGGAGGGCGACGAGGGCCTCGGCCTCGGCCTGTACGTCGTCGCGCGCCTCGCCCACCGCCACGGCGTCCGCGTCCAGCTGCGCGAGCAGAAGCAGGGCGGCATCGCGGCGGTGGTCGTCCTCCCGTCCGGCCTCCTCACCGAGGCCCCGCCCACGGCCCTCCCGCCCCGGACCACCGCCCCCGGCGCCACGGGCACCCTCACCCTCCCCGGCGCCGACGCGGAGGCCAACTCCAACGTCCTCCCCACCCGCACGAAGCACCAGGACCCCCTGGTCGCCCTGGCGGAACACGCCGTACGGGAGGCCACCGAGGACGGCCACGAACAGGCCGACCAGCCCGCCGAGACGACGATGGAGCTGCTGCTCCCGGAGTCCCCGGCGGAGCACCCGGCGGTCGCCGACGGCGATGACACCCCACAGGGGCCGCCCGCACCCGACGGTGAAGCCCGCACGGGTGCCGCCGGTGGCAGCACGGACGCCGAAGGCGAAGCCGAAGCGAACGAACCCGCCGAAGCGCCGCAGGGCGAGGCGGAGGAGGAACGGCTCACCAGCAAGGGCCTCCCCAAGCGCACACCCAAGATCACCACCCCTGCCACCCCGCCCCGCCAGCGCAGCGCCTCCGTCGACGCGGAAGCCCTGCGCCGCAGGCTCGGCGGCTTCCGTCGCGGCGCCGAGGCCGGCTACCGCGACGTGGAGGTGGAGATCGCCGAACAGACGGCCAACACCAAGCGGCCGACCAGCCACGCACACGCCGAAGAAACCACGGGGGGCACAGCCGAGGAGGCAAGCAGTTGACCGCGCCCACTACCTACGGACTGAGCAGTGAAGCCCGCAACCTGCACTGGCTGCTGACCAACCTGGTCGAGGAAGTACCCGGCATCCAGTCCGTCGCCGTGGTCTCCTCCGACGGGCTGCTCCTGCTGTCGTCCGACCCGGGCCACACCGAGCAGTCCCGCCAGGCCCGACCCGCGAAGGGCCCCCGGGGCTCCTCCGCCGACCTCGCCACCATCGTCTCCGGCATCGGCAGCCTCACCGTCGGCGCCGCCAAACTGCTGGAGTTCGGCGGGGTCAAGCACACGATGGTCGCGATGGAGGAGGGCAGCCTGTTCGTGATGTCGATCAGCGACGGCTCACTGCTCGGCGTGCACGGCTCCGCCGAGTGCGACATGAGCGTCGTGGCGTACCACATGGCGCTCTTCGTCGGCCGCGCCGGCCACGTCCTGACGCCCGAACTCCGCAGCGAACTCCGCAAATCCCTGGAGGCCGAGTCGACGGGGAGCACCCGATGACCGGCACCTCGAAGAAACCGGGGAAGACGCAGCTCCCGGTCCGCGGCGGCGACCGCAAGCCCGCCCGCGTCCGCCCCTACTCGCTCACCGGCGGCCGTACCCGCTTCGGCCACGTCCTCCTCGTGGAGACCTTCGTGGCGGCGCTGGAGGCCCCGGAGGAGCGGAAAGAGCTGACGAGTGCGCCGCTCTCCGCCCGGGTCATGCCGGAGATGCGGGCCATCGTCGAACTGTGCCGCCGTATGCGCACGGTGGCCGAGATCGCCGCGCTGCTGAAGATGCCGCTCGGCGTGGTCCGCGTGCTCCTGAGCGACCTCGCGGACCAGGGAAAGATCCGTGTGTACGGCACCGGAACCGGTCACGGCACCGGCCGCCCGGACCGCGCTCTGCTGGAAAGGGTGCTGAGTGGACTCCGCCGTCTCTGACGCCACCGCCTCCTTCGGGGGCACCCCCCTCGTCGCCGGGTTCGCCGAGCCGGACGAGGACCTGAAGTCCTGGCAGACGGACCGAACCCGCGCGCCCATCGCGACGAAGATCGTGGTGGCGGGCGGCTTCGGCGTCGGCAAGACCACCCTCGTCACCTCCGTCTCGGAGATCACGCCCCTGCAGACCGAGGCGCTGATGACCGAGGCCAGCGAGGGCACCGACGACCTGTCGGCCACGCCGGGCAAGCTCACCACCACCGTGGCCATGGACTTCGGCCGCATCACGCTCGACGACGACCTGGTGCTCTACCTGTTCGGCACGCCGGGCCAGCAGCGGTTCTGGTTCATGTGGGACGACCTGGTGCGCGGCGCGATCGGCGCCGTCGTCATGGCCGACACCCGCCGTCTGAAGGACTGCTTCCCGGCGCTGGACTACTTCGAGAGCTGCGGACTGCCGTACGTCGTCGCGGTCAACCACTTCGACGGCAGCGAGCGGTTCGAGCCGGAGGACGTGCGCGAGGCCCTCACGATTCCTCCGCACATACCTGTCATGATCATGGACGCGCGGCGCCGGATCTCGGTGATCGAGACCCTCCTGGCCCTGGTGGCCCACGCGCTGGACGAAACCCCCGAGTAGTCCACGAACCGTCCCCAGCCCCCCGTAGGAGGCACCACCCGCATGCGGAAGATACTCGTCGTCGGGGCCGGCCAGTCCGGCCTCCAGCTCGCCCTCGGTCTGCAGTCGCACGGCTACGAGGTCACCCTCATGTCGAACCGGACCGCGGACGAGATCCGCTCCGGCCGCGTCATGTCCACGCAGTGCATGTTCGACACGGCGCTGCAGCACGAGCGTGACCTCCAGCTGAACTTCTGGGAGTCCCAGGCCCCGAAGATCGAGGGGATCGGCGTCTCGGTCGCCGCGCCCGGCTCGCACGACCCGGGCCCGACCCAGCGGGCGATCGACTGGGTGGGCCGGCTGGACGGGTACGCGCAGTCGGTCGACCAGCGGGTGAAGATGGCCGGCTGGATGGAGACCTTCGCGCAGCGCGGCGGCCAGCTGGTCATCCACGGCGCGGCCGTCGGCGACCTGGACTACTTCTCCCGCACCTACGACCTCGTCCTGGTCGCCGCCGGCAAGGGCGAGCTGGTGTCGATGTTCGCCCGCGACCCCGAGCGCTCCCCGTACGCCGAGCCGCAGCGGGCGCTGGCGGTGTCGTACGTCCACGGCCTCGGCCCGCGCCCGGAGCACCCGGAGTTCGACGCGGTCCGCTGCAACCTGGTCCCCGGCGTCGGCGAGCTGTTCGTCATGCCGACCCTGACCACCTCCGGCCGCGCCGACATCCTGTTCTGGGAGGGCATACCCGGCGGCCCGCTGGACGTCTTCAACGGCGTCAAGGACCCGGCGGAGCACCTCTCCCTGACCCTGGAACTCATGGAGCGGTTCACGCCCTGGGAGTACGCCCGGGCGACGAAGGTCGAACTCACCGACGCCGGCGGCACGCTGGCCGGCCGGTACGCCCCGACCGTCCGCAACCCCATCGGCCGGCTGCCCGGCGGCGGGCTGGTCCTCGGCGTGGCCGACGTGGTCGTCGCCAACGACCCGATCACCGGCCAGGGCTCCAACTCGGCGTCCAAGTGCGCGGCCGCGTACCTCGCGTCCATCCTCGAGCACGGTGACAAGCCGTTCGACGAGGAGTGGATGCGGCAGACGTTCGACCGGTACTGGGCCACCGTCCAGCACGTCACCAAGTGGACGAACGCGATGCTGGCGCCGCCGCCGGAGCACGTGCTGAACCTCATCGGCGCGGCGGGACAGCTCCAGCCGGTGGCGGATCGATTCGCCAACGCGTTCAACGACCCGGCCGACTTCGAGGACTTCTTCTACGAGCCCGAGAAGACGGCCGCCTACCTGGAGTCGGTGGCCGGGGCCTGACGGGGCCGTCCCCCTTTTGACACCTCTCACCGGCGGAGGGAGGCTGGGGGGAGGGGCCGGAGGGGGACGAGCCACGTAGGAGTTCCCATGGACGGTCGACGCGTACGCCTGGCGGTGCTGACGCCCCTGACGGTGTCGGCGTTGACAGTGCCGGCGTCGGCGGTCGCGGTGACGTCCGCCGCCCCGTCGGTCGCGGCGACGTCGCCCACCTGCGGTGTTTCGCGGGCCGACGGCATGATGCACCTGGAGGTCGTCGGCGAGGACTTCGAGCCGGACAAGGCCGTGTTCATCGAGTCCGCCCACGGAGCCGAGGGCACCGTGCGGACCGGTGCCGACGGCGCGTTCTCCGCGACGATCAGCCATGCCGCCGGCACCGTCAGTGCCCGGCAGGCAGGCGGTCCCGAGGTCAGGTGCGGCACGGCCGAGCAGGGGGCGCGCATGAACGCCCGGGAGCAGTACGCAGCGGGCTACAAGGCGGGTTACGCCGCCATGAAGAACGACTGCGACGTCCGGGACCTCAAGCGCGTCCCGGTCAACGACAACTTCCGGAACGGGTTCCGGGACGGCGCAGTCGCGGCGGAGAAGAAGTTCTGCGCGGACTAGGGGGTTTCGACCTGATCCGAACGAACCCCCCTAGCCCCGCCCTGTCGGACCGGGACGCACCGCGCCGAGGATCGGGTAGCCGGCGATCGGGGAGACCGTGACCTTCTCGCCCGGCCTCGGTGCCTGCACGACCCTCCCCTCGCCCACGTACATCGCCACGTGCGTCGCCTCGGGGAAGTACACGACCAAGTCGCCCGGCCGGAGCTGCTTCAACGGGACCCGCTCCAGCTGCTCCCACTGCTCCTGGCTGGTGCGCGGGATCGGGGTCCCCGCGTGGGCCCAGGCCTGCGAGGTGAGGCCCGAGCAGTCGTACGCGTCGGGGCCCTTCGCCCCCCACGCGTACGGCTTGCCGATCTGCTCCAGGGCGTAGTGGACCGCGCGGTCGCCCGCCGGTGAGGCCGGGCGGTCGGCGGGGAGGGCGCCCGCGGTGGTGAGCCTCCGCTGGGCCTCGGTGACCCCCTGCTGTTCCAGGCGGGCGATCGCGGCGAGCTGGTCCGGGGTGAGGCCGGCCAGCAGGCGTTCCACGTCGGCGAGTCTCGTCCGGACGTCGTCGCGCTGCCGTTTCTGCCGGCCGGCCAGGGCGAGCTGGGTGTCGAGGGCCTTGCGGGCCGCGCGGGCCAGCGCGTCCTTGCGCTTCTCGGTGGTCGCCAGCCGGGTCACCGTACGGACCCGCTCGCGTGCCAGCCGGCCGATGAGGTGGCCCTCGTCCAGCGCGTGCTGCGGGTCGGGTGCGAGCAGGAGCCGCACGTACGGGCCGAGGCCGCCGCTGTTCTGGTACTGCTGCCGGGCCAGGCGTCCGGCGTCGGTCCGGCTGCCCTGCAGGGCGAGCCGGGCGCGGGACAGTTCGCCGTCGAGCCGGGCCACCTCGGCGCGCTGCCGCTCCAGCTGCTCGGTCGTGGCGTTGTAGGTCTCCGTGGCCTGTTCGGTCTGCCGGTACAGCCGCTGAAGGTCCGTCAGCAGCTGGGCCACGGACCGCTGCGGGTCCGGCGCGGCCACGGCCGGTACGGGCACGAGAACGGCCTGGGCCGCCACCGTGGCCGCACAGGCCAGCCGCAGGAGGCTTCCTGACACGTCATCACCTCTGATGGTGGGATAGTCGCAAAGGTGATAATCGGACGCGTCGGTACGGGGTGGGGGCCAGGCCCGCGCGGTGCGGCGCGGCGGTTTCACCCGTTCGGTCTCGACCAGGGCCACCTGAGCCTGCCGCCGGACCTGTCGTCGGGGTCGTACGCGTACTTCCACCCCTGGACCAGCCCGAGCCTCCTGCTGTGCCCCCGGGGCACGCGCCGGTAGACCAGCACGGTGGGTGGCCCGCCCTCCGGGTCCGGGACGGGGATGCGGTACGTCTTCGGGGGGTGCCCGGTGGGACCGAGCAGGACGGGCAGTACCCGCCCGTCCATGGGGCCGCCCTCGAAGGGGGTGTCCTGACTCTTCACACGGTCAGTCTCGGCCATCCTCGGCGAGCGCGCCGACGAGGGCGGCGGTCTGCGGATCGCGGGCCGCGGTGACAGTGAGGACGGCCACGAACTGCTCCACCAGCCAGTCGCGCAGCTCCGCGGCCGGGGGCTGCTTGTCCTCGTCCAGCCAGATCAGGGAGGCCGCCTCGACGGCCGTGATCCACATCCGGACGGTCATGCGCAGCCGCGGGCCGGGCTCGGTGATGCCGAGGTGCTGGTAGATGTGCTCGGCGGCGGACCGGCGCACCCCGTCCACGATGGCCGTGGTGCGGGAGGTCTCCACCACGCTGCCGCCCTGGAGCAGAGCGCTGAAGCCGGTGTCGTGCTGGTCCACGAAGGCCAGGTAGCGGTCCAGGGCGCGGGACAGACGGGGCAGCAGGGGGCCCTCGCGGGCCTCGTCGAAGCACTGCCGCAGTTCCTCGGCGGCGGAGCGCAGCGCGGCCTCGTACAGCTGCTGCTTGCCGCCGGGGAAGTACCGGTACACCAGCGGTCGGGACACCCCGGCCGCCTCCGCCACGTCGTCGAGGGAGACGTCCTCGGGCGCGCGGTGCGCGAAGAGGGAGAGCGCGGCGTCGAGGAGCTGACTTCGTCGCTCCTCGACGCTCAGGCGGCGGTATGCGGGGGTGGCCGACGGGGTCATGGCCAGCAGCCTAATCGCCGTGGGGGTGCGGCCACGGCGGCGGCTGCGGGTCCGTTGACCTATGCCAGCAGGCCCGACGACCTCCACAGTCGCCGCCCGACCCCCCGCAACACCCCGATGTCGTCCAGGAAGTCCGTCAATCGCTTCGCGCCCGTCTGCATGACCTCCCTGCGGTGGGCGCTGGCCTTCACCTGGGCCATGGCCTCCCGCTTGTCCAGGCCCACGTTGGTGTAGACGTCGGGGTTGACGAAGGCGACCGAGAAGACGCGGGCGAACTCGCCCGAGGTGACCCGGGTGAACTCCTGGGACCACTTCGGGGCCGTCACCATCTGGCGGCGCAGCTCCTCGCGGGCGTACCGGACGTGCCGGGCCTCCTCGACCACGTGGATGCGGGTGACCCCGCGGATCAGGGGCTGCACCCGCTCGTCCGGGAACGTCAGCCGCTGCATCCAGTCCAGGACCTCCTCGCCGAGCAGCGTGGCGGTGAAGGAGCCGGGGGTCGTGGAGATGGTCTTGAAGAGGCGGCCCAGGTTCTGGTGGACGCGGCTCACCGGGTACCAGGGCGTGCCCCCGTGCGAGATCAGCCGGGCGAACATCTTCGAGTGCCGGCACTCGTCCTCGATCTCGGTGAGCGCGTACCGCACGTGCGCGCTCGTCGCCGCCTTGTCGTAGATGTGCCGGACGAGCAGCTGCATCAGGATGAGCTCGAACCAGATGCCGAGCGAGGCCAGCGCGGCGGCCTCGTGCTGGGAGAGCAGGATGCGCTGTTCCTCGCTCATCCGCTTCCACAGGGGGGTGTCGTAGAGGGACACCAGCTCCGGCGGCCAGAACCACTTGCCCTCCTCGAAGGGCGCGTCCCAGTCCAGCTCCTTGTCCGGGTCGAAGGAGTGCTTGGCGGAAGAGACGAGCAGCCGTTCGGCCACCTGTTCCCGGTCCTTGAGCAGGCCGAGCGCGTCGCGCAGCCCGTCCAGCGCGTCCGCTTCCGTCAGGGTCGTCATGGCTCCCTCACTTCGTTACCCGGGGGTAGTGGTCCTGCCTCTTATGAGACTGCTTGTCAGCAAGGCCGTCAATCCCTCCGGCATGACTTGTTGACCCGGCGTCTACGTGTGAGCCTGCCGGGTATGCCGACGCACGACCTCTACGCCAACGACCCCGAAGACCCCCACTGGGAGGTGCCCGCCGCCGGCGCGGCACGGTTCAGCTGGGAGTACGACGACGGACGCGACCGCCTGCTCGCCCTGTACCAGAAGGGCAAGGACAAGCAGTGGGACGGGCGGACCCGGATCGACTGGGACCTGGAGGTCGACCCGTACGACGCCCTCGGCACCCCCGAGGAGGCGATGTCCCTGTACGGCACCCCGTACTGGGCCAAGCTCTCCGAGAAGGACAAGGGCGAGCTGCGCCGGCACTACGCCTCCTGGCAGTTCAGCCAGTTCCTGCACGGCGAGCAGGGCGCGATGATCTGCGCCGCGCGGATCGTGGAGTCGGTGCCCGACCTCGACGCCAAGTTCTACTCCGCGACCCAGACCATGGACGAGGCCCGGCACGCCGAGATCTACGGCCGGTTCCTGCACGAGAAGATAGGCCTCGTCTACCCGATCAACGACAACCTCCAGTCGCTGCTCGGCGACACCCTGCGCGACAGCCGCTGGGACATGCCCTACCTCGGCATGCAGGTGCTCATCGAAGGGCTGGCGCTGGCCGCCTTCGGCATGATCCGGGACACCACGGACAAGCCGCTGCCCCGGCAGATCCTGACCTACGTCATGCAGGACGAGGCCCGGCACGTCGCCTTCGGCCGGATGGCGCTGCGCGACTACTACCGGCAGCTCACCGACGCCGAACTGCGCGAACGCGAGGAGTTCGTCATCGAGGGCTGCTATCTGATGCGCGACCGGCTGCGCGGGGTCGAGGTGCTGGAGAACTTCGGCATCCCGAAGGCCGAGGCGGAGGCGCTGAGCGAGCGCTCCGAGTTCCTCCGGCTCTTCCGGAAGCTGCTGTTCAGCCGCATCGTGCCGTGCGTCAAGGACATCGGCCTGTGGGGCAAGCGGCTCCAGCAGGCCTACGCCGACATGGGCGTGTTCGAGCTGGGTGACTCCAACCTGGACCTGCTGATGGCCCAGGACGAGGAGCTGGCCGAGCAGCTGGACGCCGAGCGCTTCGCCGCCGAGGAGCGGGAGCGGGTGGCCGAGGTGGAGGCGGCGATCGAGTCCGGGGCGGCGGAGGGCTGACCGGGACGGGGTGCGGTGCCGGTCGTGTCACCCGGGTGCAGTAGCGTGCTGGCGTGTCCATGCCTCAGCCGCCGCAGAACCCGGGCCCGTACGGCCAGCAGCCTCCTCACGGCCAGCAGTCCCCGTACGGCCAGCAGCCTCCTCACGGCCAGCAGGCCCCGTACGGCCAGCAGGCCCCGGGGCCGTACGGCTCGCCGTACCCGCCCCAGCAGCCCTACCCGCAAGCGCAGCCGTACCCCGGCTGGGGCGTGCCGCCCATGGCCCCGCCCCCGAAGAAGCGGCGGGTCGGGCTGGTGCTCGGCATCGTGGGCGGTGTCGTCGCGGCCGGGATCGCGCTGCTCCTCGTGATCGGCACGGTGGCCGAGAGCGGTTTCCCCGCGGCGAAGAACAAGCTGACCCTGCCCCACACGCTGCTGGACGAGAAGTACACCCTCGCCGAGGACCTCTCCGACACCGAGGGGAAGAAGATCGAGGACGAGGCCGACGGCGCCTGGGACGCCAAGGACATCCACGCCGCCGTCGGCCACTACAGCCCGGGCGGCGACGACACCCAGGGCGTGCTGATCGTGTCCGGCATGTACGGCCGGTTCAAGAACGAGTCCGAGGTCCGGCGCAACATGCTCAAGGGCGCCGGCGAGGCCGACGGCGTGACGGTCGCGGAATCCGCCGAGGACGTCACCCCGTCCGGCGCGGACACCACCGTCAGCTGCGAGGTGCTCACCCAGAAGCAGGCCGGGACGACCCTCACGTACCCGATCTGCGCCTGGGCCGACGGCAACACGGCGGCCGTGGTCGGCGAGATCAGCCTCTCCCAGAAGGACCCCGCCGACGTGGACATGGAGGCCGCCGCCCGGAAGACCCTCCGGATCCGCTCCGAGATGCTCCGGCCCGTCGACTGACCGGCTCACCGCCGCAGCACCGCCCGCATCACCTCCCGCGCGATCGGCGCCGCGTCCCCGCCGCCGCTGATCTCGCCCCGGTCCGCGGAGGCGTCCTCCACCACCACCGCCACCGCCACCTGCGGCTCCGGCGCGCCCTCCGCCTGCGCCCAGGAGACGAACCAGGCGTACGGCACCCCCGAGTTGCCGACCCCGTGCTGCGCGGTGCCGGTCTTGCCGCCGACCAGCGCGCCCGGGATGGCCGCGTTGGTGCCGGTGCCCTCCTGCACCACACCGGCCATCAGCTCCATCAGCCGGGCCGCGGTGTCCGGCCGCATCACCTGCCGCCCCGGCCGGGCCCCGCTGCCGGAGACCGTCTCGCCGCCGTGCCGGGTGGTCCGCTCCACCAGGTACGGCGGACGCAGCCGGCCGCCGTCCGCCACCGCCGCCGCGACCATCGCCATCTGCAGCGGGGTGGCCCGCGTGTTGTACTGACCGATCGAGGACAGCGCCAGCTGCGCCCGGTCCACCTTGGTGTCGAAGGTGCTCGGCGACACGGCGAAGGGGATCCGCAGGCCGGTGTCGTTGAACCCGAACGCCTGCGCCGTGGTCGCCATGTCCCGCACCCCCACGTCCACGCCCAGCTTGGCGAAGACCGTGTTGCAGGACCACTCGAAGGCGTCCCGCACCGAGGCGTCCCGGCAGCCGTCGCCCTCGTTGGTCAGCCGGGTGGTGGTGCCGGGCAGCCGGTAGGGGTCGGGGGAGTCGGTGCGCTCGTCCAGGTCGGTCACCACGCCCGCCTCCAGCGCCGCCGCGGCGGTGACCACCTTGAACGTCGACCCCGGCGGATACGTCTGCCGTACCGCCCGGTTCAGCATCGGCTTCTCCGGGTCGTGGCCCAGCCGGTCCCAGGCCGCCGACACCGCCTCGTTGTTGCCGGACAGCACCCCGGGGTCGTACGACGGGCTGGTCACCAGCGCCAGCACGCGGCCCGTGGCCGGCTCGACCGCGGCCACCGCGCCCTTGCGGCCCGCGAGCCCCCGGTACGCCGCCTCCTGCGCCCGCCGGTCCAGGGTCGTGACGACATCCCCGCCGCGGTCCGGCGCACGCGTCACGTCCTTCCACAGCGGCAGCGGCGTGAGCATCGGATCGGTGCCGGAGAGCACCCCGTCCTCGGCGTGCTCCAGGAACGTGGTGCCGTACGTCTGCGAGGAGAAACCGGTGACCGGCGCGTACAGCGGGCCGTTCAGGTAGGTGCGTTCGTAGCGCAGCTGCTCCCCGGTGTCCACCGACCCGGTGACCGGCACCCCGCCCACCAGGATGTTCCCGCGCGGCTGCTGGTAACGGGCGATCGTGGCACGGCGGTTGGCCGGATTGGCCTCGTACTCCCGGGACTGCACGACCTGCACCCGGGTGGCGTTGGCCAGCAGGGCCGCCAGCAGCAGGGCGCAGAAGACGCAGGCGTGCCGGATGTACTTCGCCATCGGGCGCCCGCTGTCGGGGAGGCCGCCGTACTCGGTCACGGCGCCTCCCGGCCGTCGTACTGGCTGCGCGCCGAGTCGCTCACCCGGACCAGCAGCGCCACGATCGCCCAGTTGGTGACCACCGAGGAGCCGCCCTGGGCGAGGAACGGCATCGCCATGCCGGTCAGCGGGATCAGCCCGGTGACCCCGCCCGCGATCACGAACACCTGCAGCGCCACGATCGAGGCCAGCCCGACCGCGAGGAGCCGGCCGAACGGCTCGCGCAGCGCGAGGCCCGCCCGGTAGCCGCGCTCCACCAGCAGGGCGTACAGCAGCACGATCCCCGCCAGGCCCGCGAGGCCCAGCTCCTCCCCGGCGGTGGCCAGGATGAAGTCCGACTTCGCGGCGAAGCCGATCAGGATCGAATGGCCGAGCCCCAGCCCGGTGCCGAGGATCCCGCCGGCGGCGAAGGCGAACAGCGACTGGGAGAGCTGGTTGGGTCCCTGCCCGGCCTCGATGGTGGCGAACGGGTGCAGCCAGTCCTCGATCCGCCCGCCCACATGGGGTTCGAGACGCCCCACGGCGACGGCGCCGAGCACCGCCAGCACCAGCCCGACCGCGATCCACCCGGTGCGCCCGGTCGCCACGTACAACAGCACCACGAACAACCCGAAGAACAGCAGGGAGGTCCCCAGGTCCCGCTCCAGCACCAGTACGCCCACGCTCAGCAGCCAGATCGTCAGGATCGGCCCGAGCACCCGCCCGGTCGGGAACTGCAGCCGCCACAGCCGGCGGCCGGTGTACGCGAGCGCGCTGCGGTTGGCGGCCAGGTAGGCGGCGAAGAACACCGCGAGCAGCACCTTCGCGAACTCGCCCGGCTGGATGGAGAACCCGGCGATCCGGATCCAGATCCGGGCCCCGTTCACCGCCGGGAACAGGATGGGCGCCGCCAGCAGGGCGAGGGCGGCCACCACGCAGACGTACGCGTACCGCTGGAGCACCCGGTGGTCGCGCAGCACCAGCACGACCCCGATGAACAGGCCCACCCCCAGCGTCGACCACACCAGTTGGGTGGGGGCCGCCTGGTCGCGCGGTGTCTCCAGGTCCAGCCGGTAGATCAGCACCAGGCCCAGCCCGTTGAGCAGCACACCGATGGGCAGCGGCAGCGGATCGGCGTACGGCGCCCGGATCCGCACCGCGAGATGGGCGAACAGGGCCAGCAGGCCGAGCCCGGCTCCGTACCCGACGGCGCCGGGCGGGACGGTACCCGTCCGCGCCAGCCCCACCGCGCAGTAGCCGTACACGGACAGCAGGACGGCCAGCACGAGCAGGGACAGTTCGACACCCCGGCGCCGGGGAAGGCGCGGGGCGCGCGCGGGAGCGGGGGCCGCCAGGGTGGTTCCGGCCTTCGTCATGCCCGGAACCTACCGAAATAGGGCGTCTTGTGTCCGGTGTTAGTGGGCCGGGCGCGCCCCTACGGGCAACGTCAGCGTCGCCACCGCGCCCCCGTCCACCGCGTTGGCGAAGCCCAGCGTGGCGCCCAGTACCTCCGCCTGCCCCACCGCGATGGTCAGCCCCAGCCCGTGTCCCTTGGCCCCGCCCTCCGTGCGGAACCGCTGCGGCCCGTGAGCCACCAGGTACTCCGGATACCCGGCCCCGTGATCCCGTACGGTCACCACCGGCCCGTCCACGGTCAGCACCACCGGAGGCGCCCCGTGCTTGTGCGCGTTGGCCACCAGATTGCCGAGCACCCGCTCCAGCCGCCGCCGGTCGGTCTCCACCCGGACGTCCCGCAGGACCCGCACCTCGGTGTCGGTGCCCGAGGCCCGTACCACCCGCTCGGCCAGCGCGCCCAGCGCCTCCGTGCCGACCGCCGGCCGCTCCCGCCCGGTGTCCAGCCGGGAGATCTCCAGCAGGTCCTCGGTGAGCGTGCGCAGCGCCGCCACCCGGTCCCGCACCAGCTCCGTCGGCCGCCCGGGAGGCAGCAGCTCCGCCGCCGCGTGCAGCCCGGTCAGCGGGGTGCGCAGCTCGTGCGCGACGTCCGCGGTGAACCGCTGCTCGCTCAGCAGCTTGCCCTGCAGCGAGGAGGCCATCGAGTCCAGCGCGGCGGCGACCGCGGCGACCTCGTCCTGCGGCCGGGTCGGGTCCTTCGTACGGGGGTCGTCGACCCGGGCGTCCAGATCACCGGCGCTGATCCGCCGGGCCACCCGCGCGGTGCCGTGCAGCCGCCGGGTCACCCGGGTCACCGCGAACACGCCGACCAGCACGGTCGCGCCGATCGCCAGCCCCGACGACCACAGGATCGACCGGTCGAGACCGTCGATGGTGCGGGCCTGCTGCGAGTAGTCGACCTCCACGGCCAGCGCCCGGTGCCCGGCCACCGGTCCCGCCGCCCACATGGTCGGGCGCCCCCGGTAGGTGGCGACCATCGTGCCGCGCTCCCCGGCCGCCGCCATCGTCCGCAGCGGCGCGGGCAGCCCGTCGGGGTCCACCCCGGCACCCGGCAGCAGCGTGTCCCCGGCCTCGTACGCCTGGGTGGCGTCGGCGAGCCGGGACAGCGCCAGGTCGCGGGCCTGGCCGACGGTCTGGTTGGTCACCGAGACATGGACGAGCACCCCGAGCAGCGCCGCCAGCGCACAGCACATCACCGTGATGAACGCGGCGGCCTTGACGGCGAGGGCCCCGGCCCAGGGGGGCAGCGTGAGCCTCATCGCGGGCTCTTCGCGGTGTCCGCCGGGGAGGGCGAGGGGGACGGGGTCTTGCCGTGCCGGCCGTCGCCGACGTGCAGGTACTCGTCGCTGGAGAACACCATCGCGCGCTGGCCCGGGTCCCACACCCAGGTGGTGCGGTACTCGTAGCCGGAGATGTCGGCCGGCGAGCGCTCGATCAGCGCCCGGCCGGCCAGCTCCACCCCGACGATCGCGTCGTTGTCGGCCAGCACCTGCACGAGCCTGTGCCCCTCGACGGTGTAGACCCGCACCGCCGTCTGGTTGGTCGGATACAGCCGGAAGCCGAGCGTCAGATCGGCCCGGCCGTCCCCGGTGAGATCCCGGTAGTACGGCTTGAGCAGCGGACACCGCGCCCGCTTCCCGCCCGGCCGGCACTCCTTCATCCGGTCCACCGTCGCGTGGTACGCCCCCTTCGACCCGTAGTCGTCGGGGCGCGCCGCCAGCTCCGCCTCGACGACGTCCACCGGGTCCACCTTCCGGATGTCGTCGCCGGGCACCCTGATCCCCTTGACGGTCTCCCGGGTCGCCACGTCGTAGGGGTAGGCCGGGCTCGACGCCGGCCGCAGATCGGGCCAGAGCCTGGCCGGGCTGACCGCGGTCGGGGTCGGTCCGGCGCCCTGCAGGGCACCGGTGTCCCCGCAGGCCGCCGCCGACGCCGAGAGCAGGGCGACGGCGGTCACGGCGAGGGCGGTGCGCGCGGCACGACGGACTGGCATCTTTACATTCTGACCGAAGTGCGCTTTGTACTGCTTCGTACGCCCGGTGTGACGCGAGCGCGGCTGCGGTGCGGAGGAGAGGCTACTCGGCCAGCTCCTCCAGCAGCCGCACGGTCGCCAGACCCGCCCGCAGGTACTCCACGAACAGCTCGTTGTGCAGCGCCCACGCCGAACGCCGGGCCCGGATCAGCTGGATCGCCTGGTCCGCCGAGTCACCCCGCTGGACCAGTGCGTGCGCGATGACCAGCCCCGAGCGGTTGTAGCCGTGGTAACAGCGCACGAGCACCCGGCGGCCGGCGTCCAGCGCCTCGTTCACCGCCCGCGCCAGCCGGATCACCCCGGCGAGCTGCGTCCCGTCCAGCGGCCCGTCCGGTATCGGCCACACATGGTGCTCCACCTCCGGACCGGGCCCGTACCCCGGCAGCCGCAGCAGCGACTGCACCAGGTCGAACTCGTCTCGTACGACGGCGAACTCCAGCCGTCCGGAACGGCCCCGGAACTCGTGCCCGCCCATCCACAGACCGGGCACGATCTCGTTCCACGGGCTCTCCGGAGCCGGCACGTCGGGCTGCATTCCGCGGGTCCGCAACGGCGCCTCCCCAACTCCCCTCGCAGGGCCGCCCTCCACGGTAACCGGTCTTGCCCCGGGAGCACCCCGCCTGTTCCCATGGTCGAGGGGTGATGGCGCATGAGCGGACTGCGCGTGGTGCCGGCCTTCCGGCACGGCCGGGAGCGGCTGTACGTCTGCCGCGAGGACGGATCCAACGTCGCCTGGTACGACCGTGAGACGGGCCGGGTCAACCTGCTCGGCGAGGACAGCAGGGACGAGGTCCTCCACGCCCTGAAACCCTTCCTGACCGGCCCGGTCACCGTCGGCCCGCCCCCGGTGCCCACCCCCGCGGAACTCGCCCGGCTCACCCTCCACCCCGACGACGACCTGGCACCCAACCGCCCCGGCGAGGCCCTGCTCGTCACCCTCGACCGCGACCCCGGCCCCACCCACCGGCTGCGCCCCGACCCGCGCCGGCGCGCCCTGACCGCCGAGCAGACCGTAGGCGAGGCCCTCGACGGCCTGGAGGGGGCCGGCTGGCACACCCTGCACTCCCTCCCCCTGCCCGGCGGCGACCGCATCCACCACCTGGCGATCGGCCCCGGCGGCCTGTTCGCCGTGCACGCCCTGTACGCCCGCAGGACCCGGGTCCTGGTCGCCGACCCGATGGTCACCCTGGGCCGTCGCGAGCCCGAGCCGCTGCTGCGCCGGCTGCGCTCCGACGCCGACCGCGCCACCTACGCCCTGACCGCCGAGGTCCGCCCGCTGCTGGCCCTGGTCGGCCCGGCCGAGGTGACCGTCACGGCCGAGCCGCGCGGGGTGCGGATCCTGACGGACACCGAGCTGACGGACCTGGGCCGGCTGGGCGGGGTGCTCAAACCGGCGGACGTGGAGGCCCTGCACGGGATGGCCCGTGACCGGAACACCTGGGGGAGCGCCTAGCGCCGCTCAGGGGAGGGGGGCGGCTTCCGCCGGGTCTGTCAGGGGGGCCATCAGATCGCCGAGGTCCTGGAGCCGTGGGGCGATGTCCTCCGGCCGGAACTCCAGCTGCCCCGGGCTCCGGCAGTCGGCGACCTCCTCCCAGGTCACCGGCGCCGACACCAGCGGGATCCGGCGGGCGCGCACGGTGTACGGGGTGGCCGTGGTCTTGCGGGCCGCGTTCTGGCTCCAGTCGACGAACACCTTCCCCGGCCTGAGACTCTTCGTCATCCGGTGCACCACCAGCCGCGGCATCGCCCGCTCCGCCTCCACGGCCAGCGCCTTCGCGTACTCACTCGTCCGTTCGGAGGAACCCCCGCGCACCGCCGCCAGCAGATGCAGCCCCTTCGACCCGGCCGTCTTCGGGTACGCCTCGATCCCGTCCGCCGCGAGCCGCTCGCGCAGCCACAGGGCGACCTCGCAGCAGTGCACGACCGTCGCGGGCGCGCCCGGATCGAGGTCGAAGACCAGCCGGTCGGCCTCCTCCGGCCGCTGCACCAGCCACTGATGGGTGTGGAACTCGGTGACCAGGTTCGCCGCCCAGACCAGGCTGGGCAGATCCTGCAGCACCACCATCCGGGCCGGACTCTCCGCCGAGGACCGCGGCACCTCGGCGGTGGTGACCCACTCGGGCGTACCCGGCGGCACGTTCTTGGTGAAGAACAGCTGCCCCTCGGGGCCGTCCGGATAGCGCAGGAAGGACACCGCCCGGTCCCGCAGATGCGGCAGCAGGGCCGCGGCGGTCGTCGCGTAGTAGTGCAGCAGCTCCCCTTTGGTGAAGCCGGTCTCCGGATACAGCACCTTCTCCAGGTTGCTGAGCGCGACCCGGCGCCCCTCCACCTCTGTGATAGGCGTCATAGGATGACAATCCCAGACAAAGCGGAGAAATCTCCAAAGGAAGGGTGCGGCACGTGCGGTCGATATGGAACGGCGCCATCTCCTTCGGGCTCGTCAGCATCCCGATCAAGCTCGTGAACGCGACGGAGAGCCACGCCATCGCCTTCCGCCAGATCCATACCGAGGACAACGGCCGCATCCGCTACCGCAAGGTGTGCGAACTGGAGGACCGGGAGGTCAGCCAGGCCGAGATCGGCAAGGGGTACGAGGACGCCGACGGCTCGATCATCCCGATCACCGACGAGGACCTGTCCCACCTGCCCATCCCGACCGCCCGCACCATCGAGATCGTGGCCTTCGTGCCGGGCGACCGGATCGACCCCCTCCAGATGGGCGCGGCGTACTACCTCGCGGCGAGCGGGGCGCCCGCGGCGAAGCCGTACACCCTCCTGCGGGAGGCCCTCAAGCGCAGCAACAAGGTCGCCATCGCCAAGTACGCGCTCCGCGGCCGGGAGCGACTCGGCATGCTCCGGGTCGTCGGCGACGCCATCGCCATGCACGGCCTGCTCTGGCCCGACGAGGTCCGGGCCCCGGAAGGCGTCGCCCCGGATGTGGACGTCACCATCCGCGACAAGGAACTCGACCTCGCCGACGCCCTGATGGACACCCTCGGCGAGGTCGACCTGGCCGACCTGCACGACGAGTACCAGGAGGCGCTGGAGGAGGTCATCGCCGCGAAGGCCTCCGGCGAGGCCCCGCCCGAGGCCCCCGCCCCCGCCGCCGGCGGCAAGGTCCTCGACCTCATGGCCGCCCTGGAGAGCAGCGTCCGCGCCGCCCGCGAGTCCCGCGAGGCCGGCACCGCGGAGGCCGAGGTCAGACCCCTGCGACAGGGCCGGGCCGCGCCCAAGGAGACGGGGGGCAAGAAGTCGACCTCCACGGCGAAGAAGACGACCCCGGCGAAGAAGGCCGCCCCCGCGCGCAAATCGACGTCCAAGGCGGGGGAGGGGGCGGCGAAGAAGACGACGAAGAAGACGACGGCGAAGACCGCGACGGCGAAGAAGACATCGTCGCGCAAGCGGCCGGCGTGAGGTGTGCTTCAGGGGGGTGCCGGTCCGGTGCACGACTACGGGCACATGGTGGCCGCTCGCGCGGTTCCCGCGCCCCTTGGGGACGCCGGCAGCGGAGGGCGGACGTGCCGCTGGGACGGCGCCCGCCCGGCAGCCTAGTCGAGAGGGTTGGGCCGGCCGTGCCGGCCCAGCAGCACCAGTCCGCCTCCGGCCACCGCCAGAGCCGCCAGCACCGTGCCGAAGATCGTCGCCCCTGTCGTCAGCCCCACCCCGTCGCTGAGATAGCCCGCGGTGACGGGGAGGAGCCCGGCGGGAAGGTAACCCCCCACGTTCAACGCAGCGTTGGCCTCGGCCAGGCGGCCCCCCGGTACCGTCGAGTTCAGCAGGGACAGACCGCCCAGTTGCCCCATGCCCTGCCCGGCCCCGCCCAGCAGCGCGGCGGCGCCCAGCGCGGGCACCGAGCCGGTGTGGACGGCGATGACGAGCGCGAGCATGCCGAGGGCGGTGGCGCCGGCCCCGGCGAGCAGGACCGTGCGGCGGCGCAGTCGCCGTACCGCGAACTGCACACCCGTCGCGCTGAGGAACATCGCGAACGCCAGCACGCCGGACACCATCCGGCTCCCCGTCCCCAGCAGGTCCGACAGGAGGGAGGGGCCGAGCGACAGGACGAAGGACGTGGCGGTGATGCCGGGCGCGAAGACGGCGATGCCGAGCGCGAGCGACCGACCGGCGCCCCGCGGCACACCCGGCACACGGACCCAGGCCCCCGTACCGCCGGTGCCGCTACGCCGTACCGGCATCCGCAGCACCACCGCGACGGCCGAGCCGAGCAGCACCGCCTCCACCCCGAACACGGTGACCGTGGGCGCCGGCAGGGTCTCGGAGAGGACGCCCGCGAGCAGCGGCCCGAGCCCCGCGCCGAACACCATCGCGCAGGAGGCGAGCAGCGCCGCGAGCCGGCGGCGGGCGGGGCCGGCCACGTCCGTCACCGCGGCCATGCCCGCCGATACCATGGCCCCGACCGCGATACCTGTGCACAGCCGGGCGACGATCAGCGCGGCCACGCCACCGGCGGTCGCGAAGACCAGGCAGGCCACGAGGGCGAGCCCCAGCGCGGGCAGCAGTACGGGCTTGCGGCCGATCCGGTCGGAGAGCACGCCGGACACCAGCAGGGAGCCGAGCAGCCCGGCGATGTAGCAGGCGAAGACCACGGTGAGCATGCCCTTGCCGAAGCCCATCTCGCGCTGCCACAGCACGTAGAGCGGGGTGGTCGCGTTGGACAGCACGAACACCGCCGTCACGGGCCAGGCGGCGAGCCAGATCCAGCGGACGGGCACCTCACCGCGGTGCGCTGAGGCAGCCGCACGCACCGCAGTGGCCGTCTCCGTCTCCGTCTCCGTCATGACACAGTCCTCCCCGGGAAGTCCGACAGTACGAGTCGACTCGTACTTGTACGTGTGAAGTCGAACTTAACATGCAGTACGATCGAAGTCGTACAGGAAGTCGAGGACATGAAGCCGGGGAGAGGGAGCCGCAATTGACCATCAAGGTGCTGCCGGAGCCGCCCGGCCTGCCCGACCCGCTGCCCGAGCCGGCCGTCTCCGACCTCCGGCTGGAGACGGTGCTGGGCGCGCTCAGCGACCCACTCCGACTGCGGATCGTCCGCAAACTGCTGCTGGAGTCGGAGGAGTTCGACCACACCTGCGGCTGGTTCGGCCTGGACCGCCCCAAGTCCTCACTCACCCACCACTTCCGGGCCCTGCGCGAGGCCGGCATCACCCGCCAGCGCCAGTACGGCCTCGAGCGCCGCAGCCACGTCCGCGTGGCCGACCTGAACACCCGCTTCCCCGGCCTACTGGACCTGGTGGCGGCATGGACCCCGGCGGCCGACGACTGAACCGGCGACCGGCTGACTGCAGTGTTGGCTCACGCGCAACCAGTGCGCGTTAGGCACCTGCGCTGGTCAACCGCATGATCGTGCTGGTCGAGACGAAGGTGAGAGCGAGGGGTTATGTGGGCTCTAAGCGTTCTTGTCTCTACGGCGAGGGATGACAAGGTCGAACCCGGCGTCGATCAACGGGGTACCGCGGCGCGATCACCGCTTAGGCGTCGGACGTATCCCCACAGTTGACGAGGGGCAGTGCCCCCAACTTTCATCAGGCCGATCCGCCGAGCTGCACCGGATATGTCGGTCGGCCCAATCTTCGCAGCCAACAGCTCGTCGACAGCCGTCCCCCCGCCTGGGTCCGCCATTGGTAGCTATTTACGGCTGGCGAGGCTCGTGATCAGAGCCGGTCATTTTTCATCAAATTACGCCAAGGTTGACCCTTTTGAGGTAAGTATTATCAACTTAGGTTCCAGTGCAAGAGATTACTAACCGGGATTACCAACTGTGCTTTACGGTTTGGTTGTTGCCACGTCGACTAAGTGCGTGGCTGATCCCATTGGGGGGCTCGCGTGACCATTGCCGTCGACCCGCTGCGACTGTCGAAGCCGCAGGACTCCAGCACGTATCTCGCCATCAAGACGCCACAGGGGGGACGCACGGTCTTCAGCGTTCGTGTTCCACTCCTCGACCTCCCGACGATCCTCCCCGTCCCCGACCCGAACAACGTCGACAAAGACAACCGCAAGGTCGACCGCCTGCACGCCAAGCACTTCGGTGAGTACCTCGACACCAAGCAGGACTGGGTCGCCCCAGCGCTGCTGGCTCGGGACGGCGGAGGATGCACCTTCGAGAAGGTGGATGACCAGGGCGCCGTCGGCTACCTCACCGTTCCGTGGGCAATCGGCGGCGTCTCCAGTCTGCGGACCATCGACGGTCAGCACCGTGTGCTCGGCGTCGCAATTGAGAAGCAGCGCATCACCGATGCCATCTCCGCCGTAGACCGCGAAATGGCTCGCAAGGTCAGCCCTGAGAAGTTCGCGAAGCTTGAGGCCGAACGCGAGAAGCTCATCGGACAGATGAACCGCCTCAAGGCCGAGTACGTCGGCCTGGACATCTATGTCGAACCAGACCCGATCAAGGCTCAACAGATGTTCGTGGACGTCGCCGACAACGCCAAGGGCATCAGCAGCGCCGTCCGCGCCCGGTTCGACAGCTACAAGGTAGCCAACCGCACCTTGTCCGACGTCATCGACCATCCGCTGCTGAAGGGCCGAGTCGACGCCGAGCAGGACCGCATGACGCTCAAGAATCCCAACTTCATGGGGGCCAAGCACGTCGCCGACATCACCCGAGCCGTCATCGCTGGTGCCGGCGGCCGGATCAGCAAAAAGGCTGAGCAAACTCTCACCGACGGTGAGGTGATCGAGCAGGTCAAGGACTTCCTTGACGTTATCTCCAACGCCTTCACTGCCCTCGCCTCGCTTACGGAGGACGACCCCGAAGCGGAGCGTCAGCCTGGTGAGCTCACCATGGCCCAGGAGGTCCGCCGGACCTCGCTCCTCGGCTCGGTGGGCATGCTCCGAGTTCTTGGCGGTGTGTTCCGAGAGCTCCGGGGAGGTGAGAATCCGACCGAGCTCGACGACATCACCGACTTCTTTAGGCGTCTCGACCCGCACATGGCCGCTCCGGTCTCCGAGGCCAGCATTTGGCGTACTACCGCGGCCAACGTGGACTTCGAGCCTAATGCATCAGCCCCGATCATGCGCACGCAGAACATCGTTCACTTGGTGGGCGTTATCGCGAGCTGGTACAAGAAGGCGCCCGACGCGCTGTAAGGGGAGTATTCGGGAGGAGGGCGCTGCTTTTGAAGCGGCGCCCTTTGCGTCTCTGATGGGAGCGTGTTAGCACCCTCGCGGTTGCAGAGTTCGGAGCGAGCGAGTTGAACCGCAGAGCCTCGGGTCAGTTGGCGCCTCAGTCAGGCGATGCAAGTTGCATGTAAATATTTCCCACCATGAGAAGTTCGCCTAAGGGGCGATGGTGACCGGAATCGGGCGATCGACCGACTGAGGACGTTCGGCGTGTGCCCATCCCGCCCCAGCTCGTCGCCGTGCTGCGCGAGCACCTGGCCACGTTCGGCACGGCGGATGACGGGCGGCTCTTCTTCAGCGAGAAGGGCTCGGTTGTCCCGTCCTCGACCTACTACCGCGTATGGCAGGAGGCTCGACTCCTGGCGCTCCCACCGGCCGTCGCTGCCTCTCCGCTCGCGAGTAGGCCGTACGACCTTCGGCACTCGGCGCTGTCGACGTGGCTCAACGCGGGTGTCGACCCCACGGAGGTTGCCGAGCGCGCCGGCAACAGCGTTGAGGTCCTGCTGACGTGCTACGCGAAGTGCCTCGACGGACGGCAGGACGTCGCCAACCGCCGCATGGAGGACCTGCTCCGTGAGTACGAGTCCCTGTGGTCTTGTGGCCCCGTCTCGCTTGCTGCTGGCATATCTGCAACGTCAACGCGGGAGCACAGGGGGCCTTGTGGAACTGCACGTCACGCGCTGGAAGCGGTACGGGCATGATCGTCTGTACGCCAACCTGCCTGATGGCACCGCGGCCGGTTGGGCGGACGTCACGACGGGGGACATCACGGTTTTGCGGGCCGAGTGTCGTGACGACGTGATCGCCGTGCTCACAAAGCACTTACAGAATCTCACCGAGCCTGTCTCGCCAGACAGGGTGTCGGAGGCTCAGGCGCGTCCGATGCTGCCGCCTCTGACGCCAGCCGACGATCTGGCCGTCAACCCTCCCGGGCAGTCCTTGCGTGATCTCCTCGCCGAATCCGGCCCGGGGCTGATGGAGCGAGTCGTCTCGCGGCTTCTGCGGCGGCCCTCGGAATGGGACTCCTGGCGAAAGGGATTGGCGGGGGAGCGGCGAGTGGGAGCCGAGTTGAACCGATTGGGGCGCCACGGCTGGCGCATCCTGCACTCCATCCCCTCGGCTAACAAAGTGGATATCGATCACTTACTGATCGGGCCTGGTGGAGTGTTCAGCGTCAATACGAAGCACCACGACAAGAGGGCCGTATGGGTCGGGGACGATTCCGTGAAAGTCGATCACGGGAAACCGGCGCCCTACGCCCGCAAGAGCCGGGCGGAGGCCAAGCGGGTCGCCCGAGTGCTTGAGCGCTATTGCGACTTCCCGGTACCGGTGGAGCCGGTGCTCGTCTTCGTGGGCGTCACCGAGCTCAAGGTGGTCGCTACGCAGCTCGATGTCCGGGTGTACCAGGAGCGCCAGGTGTCGGCCCTCGGTCCGCTCTCAGGCGTTCTCACGGCCGACCAGGTGGAGCAGGTGTACGGCGTCGCTCGCCATCGCCAGACTTGGAGTCGGGCCTGAGCCGTTGCGTCTCAGCGAGGTGCCGACCTTCCCTGCGGGGCCTGTGGCCGGCCTCCAGGGGGTGGCCATCGTCGGAGCTGGGTGCCCTGTCAGTGCCGTCTCTTACCCTCCGCTCTTGAAAGGCTGTTCGAGTGGAGAGGGGACGCGGATGGGTGGCAACGCATGGAGACACACGGGCCCGTATCAGCGTGATCTGGCGGCCGCGTTCCGGCAGGAGCAGGAAGACGAGCTGGCGCGGGACAACCACGGCTTCGAGGGGCGGTCCGTCGAGGAACTGTGGCGCGACCCGGAGTGGCAGGAGTACATCTTCACCGGCGGCACGGGCTCCGTGTTGGACTTCCCTCTCATGATCGAGGCCGCGGACACGGATGACGGTCCGTTCATGCGGCCGCTGACCGATGACGAGGTGCGAGCGTGGGCTCCACACGGCCGGCCCACCTACGAGGAGTGGGACGCCGCGCTCGGCTCCGAGCAGTTGGACTTCCCACGCCGCGCCCGGGGGAACTGCACAGTGCTCTACCGCGACGGTAGGCCCGCGCAGATCGCCTACTGGGGGGTCACCGCCGACTAGGGGAGTGGGTACCGCCTTGCGATGTGGCCCCACACCTGTCCCGGGTCCGGGGCCACATCGTTTTGCGGGGCTCACCTGGGAGAACGCTCCAAGATCCCGTCCACACCTCGTCCACAGACCCCGGCATACGCCCGCTCCAGGCCGCATACGCCTGCGCATACGCGAAGACCCCGTCCGCAGCGAACTCGCTGATGGCGGGGTCTTTAGGCACTTCATGCGAAGTGCCCCCGGC
This sequence comes from Streptomyces sp. NPDC028928, assembly GCF_055564915.1. Lineage (NCBI taxonomy): Bacteria > Bacillati > Actinomycetota > Actinomycetes > Kitasatosporales > Streptomycetaceae > Streptomyces > Streptomyces sp. NPDC028928. The sequence goes on along the minus strand of NZ_JBVHVI010000012.1, from coordinate 25,859 downwards.
AGGATTCGAACCTGCGCACACGGCTCCGGAGGCCGTTGCTCTATCCCCTGAGCTACGGGGGCGTGTCGGCTGCGGAGCTTCTCGCTCGCGGCGACGTGTAGAACATTAGCAGGTCCGCGGGGGTGATCAGGAACCCGTTTCCCCGGGCGGGGGTGGGCGCGTCCCCGGTAGGGGGTGGAAGTGGGGAAAACCCGGACGCGGTGGCCGGTCCGGACCTACTCTCGACTTGTGCCAGGCGCTCCGGGCCGGGTGCTTGTTGTGGACGACAACAAGGTCATCCGGCAGCTGATCAGGGTCAACCTCGAACTGGAAGGGCTAGAGGTCGTGACCGCGGCCGATGGTGCCGAGTGTCTGGACGTGGTGCACCAGGTGCGGCCGGACGTCGTGACGCTCGACGTGGTCATGCCCCGGCTGGACGGGCTCCGCACCGCCGCCCGGCTCCGGGCCGATCCCCGTACGCACCACCTGCCCCTCGCGATCATCAGTGCGTGCACGCAGTACGAGGTCGAGACCGGCCTCGATGTCGGCGTGGACGCCTTCCTCGCCAAGCCCTTCGAGCCCGCCGAGCTGGTACGGCTCGTGAAGCACCTCATCGAGCGGCGGACCGGACATGAGGGCCGTGGGGGAGCGGCACATGGGGGAGATCCCGGTGGGGGAGATCTCGGTGGAGGAGATCCCGGTGGAGGAGATCAGGGCGGGGGTGGTGGCGGGGAGATCGACGGTGACGGGGCGTCTCCCGATGGTGTGCCCGGTGGGATGTCCTTCGGCGGGTAGGCCGGTGCCACTCGGTGAGCAGACCACCGCACGGTCGGAGCCCCACCCATAACCGGCTCGCACCCCCACCCCCCTCCTCCCCTACGCTTGTCCCGTGACCCCCGTCGAGCTGTCCCGGACCGTGCTGCGCGCGGTGCGTTGTGCTGTCGATGACGGGGAGCTGAGTGTGACCGTGCCCGAGCGGGCCGTGGTGACCGAGCCGGGGCCCGGGGGGTGCGGGGATTTCGCCACCACCATCGCGTTGCAGCTCGCCCGGCCGGCCGGGCAGCCACCGGGGCGGGTCGCCGAGATTCTGCGGGGCCGTCTTGTCGGTGCCGAGGGGATCCGGGACGTCGTCGTCACCGGGGCCGGGTTCCTCAACATCAGTCTTGAAGAGCAGGTTGATCCCGTCGTGGGGCTCGTGCGGGAGATCCGGGAGCAGGGCGTCCGGTACGGGCACGGTGACGCCCTCGCCGGGCAGGTCGTCGCGCTGCGGGTGCCGTACGAGGTGCGGGCCGAGGTCGTCGCCGACGCCGTCGTACGCCTTGTGGCGGCCCAGGGCGGGCGGGCCGCCGTCGAGCACGGGGAGCCCGCCAACCTGCGGCCCGTGCCGGCGCCGGAGGATCCCGCGCCGCTCGGGCCCGATGCCGCCCGGTGGGCGCTGCTCCACCCCGCCCCGCACGACCGGCCCCGGATCACCGCCGATCACCTGGTCCAGCGGGAGGGCAATCCGCTGTTCCGGGTGCGGTACGCCCACGCCCGCGTCCGCTCCGTCAGCCGTAACGCCGGCCGGCTGGGATTCGCCGCGGAGGCCGGTCCGCTGGGGGGCGTCAAGAGTTCCCTGTTCAGCCCGCTCGCCGATCACCCTCGCATCCTCGCCGGGGCCGCCATCCACCGTGCCCCGGACCGGCTCGCCCGGCATCTCGTCACCGTCGCCGATGCCGTGCTGCCCCTGCTGCCTTCCGTGCTTCCCGTCGGTGAGGAGAAACCCTCGGCCGCCCACCGGGCCCGGCTGGCGCTTGCCGAAGCCGCCGGGACGGTGCTGGCCGGCGGCCTGTCCCTGCTCGGCATCGACGCACCCGAACATCTCTGAGGCGCCAGAGCAGATGTGCCCCCGGAGAGAGACAGAGAGTCTGAGAGCCACGTCATGAGCCGTTCCGCCCATCCCGCCGGGCCCCGCCACGCCGACGTCCTGCCCGAGGGGCACTACTCCGCTCCGCCCGCCGACCTCAACGCCCTGGACCCGAAGGTGTGGGCGCAGACGGTGACGCGCGGCGACGACGGTGTGGTCACGGTCGGCGGGATTCCCGTCAGCCGGCTCGCCGAGGAGTACGGCACGCCCGCCTACATCCTCGACGAGACGGACTTCCGGGCCCGTGCGCGTGCCTGGCGCACCGCGTTCGGCCAGGACGCCGATGTCTTCTACGCCGGGAAGGCCTTCCTCTCCCGGGCCGTCGTGCGGTGGCTGAACGAGGAGGGGCTCAATCTGGACGTCTGCTCCGGCGGCGAACTGGCCACCGCGCTGTCCGCCGGGATGCCCGCCGACCGCATCGCCTTCCACGGCAACAACAAGTCCGCCGAGGAGATCACCCGGGCCATCGAGGCCGGTGTCGGGCGGATCGTTCTCGACTCCTTCCAGGAGATCGTGCGGGTCGCCCATGCGGCGCAGGCGCTCGGGAAGCGGCAGCGGGTCCAGATCCGCATCACCGTGGGTGTGGAGGCGCACACCCACGAGTTCATCGCCACCGCCCACGAGGACCAGAAGTTCGGCATTCCGCTCGCCGGCGGGCAGGCCGCCGAGGCCGTGCGGCGGGCGCTGCAGCTCGACGGGCTGGAGCTGATCGGGATCCACTCCCACATCGGGTCGCAGATCTTCGACATGTCGGGCTTCGAGGTGGCCGCCCACCGGGTCGTGGGGCTGCTGAAGGACATTCGCGACGAGCACGGGGTCGAGCTGCCCGAGATCGATCTCGGGGGCGGTCTCGGGATCGCCTACACCAGCGACGACGATCCCCGGGAGCCGCACGAGATCGCCAAGGCGCTCACCGAGATCGTCACCCGGGAATGCGAGGCCGCCCGGCTGCGGACGCCTCGGATCTCCGTCGAGCCGGGGCGCGCCATCGTGGGGCCGACCGCCTTCACGCTGTACGAGGTCGGTACCGTCAAGCCGCTCGACGGGCTGCGGACCTACGTCTCCGTCGACGGCGGCATGTCGGACAACATCCGCACCGCGCTGTACGACGCCGAGTACAGCGTCGCCCTCGTGTCCCGGACCTCCGACGCCGGGCCCATGCTCGCGCGCGTCGTCGGCAAGCACTGCGAGAGCGGGGACATCGTGGTCAAGGACGCGTTCCTGCCGGCCGACCTGGCACCGGGTGACCTGGTCGCCGTACCGGCCACGGGTGCCTACTGCCGGTCCATGGCCAGCAACTACAACCACGTGCTCCGGCCGCCCGTCGTCGCCGTACGCGACGGCGAGGCCCGGGTGATCGTCCGGCGTGAGACGGAGGAGGATCTTCTGCGTCTCGACGTCGGCTAGCAACAGCAGCCGGTAACCGGAAAAGGGGCGGGAAGATCTCCGGTCTCCCCGGCCCCAGCAAATGAAATACACGTCTCACGATCCGGACGAAGGGTAGAAACTCCCGTCCGGTGAGTGAGACTGGTCCAACCGTAGACGGTATGAGGAAACGAGGTCGGATGATGCGTACGCGTCCGCTGAAGGTGGCGCTGCTGGGCTGTGGGGTTGTCGGCTCAGAGGTGGCGCGCATCATGACGACGCACGCCGACGACCTCGCGGCCCGGATCGGCGCACCGGTCGAGCTGGCCGGCGTCGCCGTGCGGCGGCCCGGCAAGGTGCGTGAGGGCATCGACCCGAGCCTGGTCACCACCGATGCCACCGCCCTCGTGAAACGGGGCGACATCGACGTCGTGGTCGAGGTCATCGGGGGCATCGAGCCGGCCCGGACGCTCATCACCACCGCCCTCGAGCACGGCGCCTCCGTCGTCTCCGCCAACAAGGCCCTGCTCGCCCAGGACGGGGCCGCCCTGCACGCCGCGGCGGAACAGAACAACAAGGACCTCTACTACGAGGCCGCCGTCGCCGGTGCCATCCCGCTGATCCGGCCGCTGCGCGAGTCGCTCGCCGGCGACAAGGTCAACCGGGTGCTCGGCATCGTCAACGGCACCACCAACTTCATCCTCGACAAGATGGACAGCACGGGGGCCGGCTACCAGGAGGCCCTCGACGAGGCCACCGCCCTCGGGTATGCGGAAGCCGACCCGACCGCCGACGTCGAAGGGTTCGACGCCGCCGCCAAGGCCGCCATCCTCGCCGGGATCGGCTTCCACACGCGCGTGCGCCTGGACGACGTCTACCGCGAGGGCATGACCGAGGTCACCGCCGCCGACTTCCGCTCCGCCAAGGAGATGGGCTGCACCATCAAGCTGCTCGCCATCTGCGAGCGCTCCGCGGACGGTACGTCCGTCACCGCGCGCGTGCACCCCGCGATGATCCCGCTCACCCACCCGCTCGCCTCCGTGCGCGGCGCGTACAACGCCGTTTTCGTGGAGAGCGACGCCGCGGGACAGCTGATGTTCTACGGCCCCGGCGCCGGCGGTTCGCCCACCGCCTCCGCCGTCCTCGGCGACCTCGTCGCCGTCTGCCGCAACCGGCTCAACGGTGCCACCGGGCCCGGCGAGTCGGCGTACGCCGACCTGACCGTCTCCCCGATGGGCGAGGTCGTCACCCGGTACCACATCAGCCTCGACGTGGCCGACAAACCGGGCGTGCTCGCCCAGGTCGCCACCGTCTTCGCCGAGCACGGCGTGTCGATCGACACCGTTCGGCAGCAGGGCAAGGACGGCGAGGCCTCCCTCGTCGTCGTCACCCACCGGGCCTCCGACGCCTCCCTCTCCGGGACCGTCGAGGCACTGCGCAAGCTCGACACCGTGCGGGGTGTCGCCAGCATCATGCGGGTTGAAGGAGAGTAACCAGCAATGACCCACCAGTGGCGCGGAATCATCGAGGAGTACCGGGACAGGCTGCCGGTATCCGACACCACGCCGGTCGTGACGCTCCGCGAGGGCGGCACGCCCCTCGTGCCCGCGCAGGTGCTCTCCGAGCGCACGGGCTGCGAGGCCCACCTGAAGGTGGAGGGCGCCAACCCGACCGGGTCCTTCAAGGACCGCGGTATGACCATGGCCATCAGCAAGGCCAAGGAGGAGGGCGCGAAGGCCGTCATCTGCGCCTCCACCGGCAACACCTCCGCCTCCGCCGCCGCGTACGCGGTGCGCGCGGGCATGGTGTCGGCCGTCCTCGTGCCGCAGGGCAAGATCGCCCTCGGCAAGATGGGCCAGGCCCTCGTGCACGGCGCGAAGATCCTCCAGGTCGACGGCAACTTCGACGACTGCCTCACCCTGGCGCGGGCACTGAGCGAGAACTACCCCGTGGCGCTGGTGAATTCGGTCAACCCGGTGCGTATCGAGGGCCAGAAGACGGCCGCCTTCGAGATCGTGGACATGCTCGGCGACGCGCCCGACATCCACGTCCTCCCGGTCGGCAACGCGGGCAACATCACGGCCTACTGGAAGGGCTACAAGGAGTACGCCGCCGACGGCATCGCCACCAAAACCCCTCGAATGTGGGGTTTCCAGGCGTCCGGCAGTGCCCCGATCGTGCGCGGCGAGGTCGTGAAGGACCCCTCCACCATCGCCACCGCCATCCGCATCGGCAACCCGGCCTCCTGGCAGTACGCCCTGCAGGCCCGCGACGAGTCCGGCGGGGCCATCGACGAGGTGACGGACCGTGAAATCCTGCGCGCCTACCGCCTGTTGGCCGCGCAGGAGGGCGTCTTCGTGGAGCCCGCCTCCGCCGCCTCCGTGGCCGGTCTGCTCAAGGCCGCCGAGCAGGGCAAGGTCGACCCGGGCCAGCGCATCGTGTGCACCGTCACCGGCAACGGCCTGAAGGACCCCGACTGGGCCGTCGCCGGCGCCCCGCAGCCGGTCACCGTCCCGGTCGACGCGGCCACCGCGGCCGAGCGCCTGGGCCTCGCCTGAGCGCCCGGCACCGGGGTTCTCCCTGACAGGGAGCACAGGGGGCTTACGACACGCATCGTGCGCCTCCTGTGCGCCCTATGTCGCCACAGAACCTTCCTTCGATAGGCTGTAGAGAAACCCGCCCGCTGCATATGCCCTCGCACATGGGCGGCGCCGCGCCCTCTGCGCGGCCTGAGGGTCTCCCGTACGTATATCGAGTGTCTTCGACAGTCACGCAGCTCAAGGAGAGTCAACGAGCGATGGCCGGTCCAGCGTTCCGAGCCGCCGCCGTCCGGGTGCGCGTTCCCGCCACCAGCGCCAACCTCGGTCCGGGCTTCGACGCCCTGGGCCTCGCGCTGGGGCTCTACGACGACGTGGTCGTCCGGGTGGCCGACTCCGGGCTGCACATCGACATCGCGGGCGAGGGCAGCGAGACCCTCCCGCGGGACGAGAGCCACCTCCTCGTCCGTTCCCTGCGCACCGCCTTCGATCTGCTGGGCGGGCAGCCCCGCGGCCTGGAGATCGTCTGCGCCAACCGGATCCCGCACGGCCGGGGCCTCGGCTCCTCCTCCGCCGCCATCTGCGCCGGCATCGTCGCCGCCCGCGCGGTGACCATAGGCGGCGAGGCCCGTCTGGACGACGCCGCCCTGCTGGAACTGGCCACCGAGATCGAGGGCCATCCGGACAACGTGGCCGCCTGTCTGCTCGGCGGCTTCACCCTGTCCTGGATGGAGGCCGGCACCGCCCGGGCCATCAGGATGGAGCCGCACCATTCCATCGTTCCGGTGGTTTTCGTGCCCGGAAAGCCGGTTCTGACCGAGACCGCGCGCGGCCTGCTCCCGCGCACCGTGCCGCACGTCGACGCCGCCGCCAACGCGGGCCGCGCCGCCCTGCTCGTCGAGGCCCTGACCAGGCGCCCCGAGCTGCTGCTGCCCGCCACCGAGGACCGTCTGCACCAGGAGTACCGCGCCCCGGCCATGCCGGAGAGCGCCGCGCTGGTGGAGCGGCTGCGGGCCGACGGCATTCCGGCCGTGATCTCGGGCGCCGGGCCCACCGTCATGGCCCTCGCCGACGCCGACAGCGCCGACAAGGTCTCTCACCTCGCGGGTGAGGGCTGGGCCGCCAACCGGCTGGACCTGGATGTCCAGGGAGCGAGCGTGCTGCCGCTTGCGACCTGACACACGGTTGCCGGATTTGGAGAGGGGGAATGTTTGTTGGATCCGGTAGTGTTAACCTCAAGTCTGCACCCGACCCCACCATGGCGAGGTGCCTCGTGTCCCCGTCCGGGACAGACATTCTTCCGGGAGCCTCCCGCGCCACTCCGTGTTCCTTGCGTCGTACCTGGGCAGTACGTCGTATGCGAGTACTGAGCGGGCCGCCGGGCACGCTTCGGAATCGGTGCTACCACGTCACGTGACACTGGGTGCCACGGCTCGCGGAAGCGCCATCACCGCACATTTCTTCCGCCGCTTTGGCGGACCACCGCCCCGGCACGGTTCGCAGAAGACAGGACCGTAGCCGGACAGCACAACCGGTCGCCGAGCCAGACAGGCCGACGTCCGCTCCAGGGAAGGACCCTTCGTGAGCGACACCACCGATCTGATGGGCGCACGTGTCGAGGAGACCGCTGCCGCGCCCGCCACGGACGCCTCCGCGCCTGCCACCGGTGCCGGCTCCCGGCGGCGCCGCGGTACCGGCCTCGAGGGCATGGTGCTGGCCGAGCTGCAGCAGGTCGCCTCGGGCCTCGGGATCAGGGGCACCGCGCGGATGCGCAAGAGCCAGCTGATCGAGGTCATCAAGGAGGCGCAGGCCGCCGGGGGCGCCCCCGCCGCCAAGGCCGACACCGCCACCGAGACCAAGCCGAAGCGCCGGGCCACCTCCAAGGCCCGCACCGGCGAGGCCGCCGAGAAGAAGGCGGAGAAGGCAGCCGAGGCCCCTGCCGAGAAGGCCGTGGCCCAGCAGCAGATCGAGATCCCCGGCCAGCCCTCCCCCAAGCTCTCGGCTCCGCTCGAGCAGGGAGGTGCCCCCACCGACGACGCCCCGACCGAGCGCCGTCGCCGCCGTGCCACCGCCGAGGCGGGCAGCCCGGCCGCGAGCGGCGCCGAGACCGTCGCCGCCGAGGCCAAGACCGAGGCCAAGACCGAGACGCCCGCGCAGCAGCAGCCGCAGGCGCAGCAGCAGGGCGAGGCCAAGGGCGATGCCGGTGACGGCGAGGGCCGTGGCCGCCGGGACCGCCGTGAGCGCGGCCGGGACCGCGACCGGCGCAACAAGGGCGACGAGCAGCAGGGCGGCCAGCAGCGTCAGCAGCAGGGCCAGCAGCAGGGCGGCCGCCAGGACCGTCAGCAGGACGACGACGACTTCGAGGGCGGCCGGCGTGGCCGTCGCGGCCGCTACCGCGACCGCCGTGGCCGCCGTGGCCGTGACGAGATCGCCGAGCCGCAGGTCGCCGAGGACGACGTCCTGATCCCCGTCGCGGGCATCCTGGACATCCTCGACAACTACGCCTTCATCCGGACCTCCGGCTACCTGCCCGGCCCGAACGACGTGTACGTCTCCCTCGCCCAGGTCCGCAAGAACGGCCTGCGCAAGGGTGACCACGTCACCGGTGCGGTCCGCCAGCCGAAGGAGGGCGAGCGCCGCGAGAAGTTCAACGCGCTGGTCCGCCTGGACTCCGTCAACGGCATGGCGCCCGAACACGGCCGTGGCCGCCCGGAGTTCAACAAGCTGACCCCGCTCTACCCGCAGGACCGCCTGCGTCTGGAGACGGACCCCGGCGTCCTCACCACCCGCATCATCGACCTGGTCTCGCCGATCGGTAAGGGCCAGCGCGGTCTGATCGTGGCCCCGCCGAAGACCGGTAAGACCATGATCATGCAGGCGATCGCCAACGCGATCACCCACAACAACCCCGAGTGCCACCTGATGGTCGTCCTCGTCGACGAGCGTCCGGAAGAGGTCACCGACATGCAGCGGTCGGTCAAGGGCGAGGTCATCTCCTCGACCTTCGACCGTCCGGCCGAGGACCACACGACCGTCGCCGAGCTGGCCATCGAGCGGGCCAAGCGACTGGTCGAGCTGGGCCACGACGTGGTCGTGCTGCTCGACTCGATCACGCGTCTGGGCCGTGCCTACAACCTGGCCGCCCCGGCCTCCGGCCGCATCCTGTCCGGTGGTGTCGACTCGACCGCGCTCTACCCGCCGAAGCGGTTCTTCGGTGCGGCGCGGAACATCGAGGACGGCGGCTCGCTGACCATCCTCGCCACCGCCCTGGTGGACACCGGGTCCCGCATGGACGAGGTGATCTTCGAGGAGTTCAAGGGCACCGGCAACATGGAGCTGAAGCTCGACCGGAAGCTCGCCGACAAGCGCATCTTCCCGGCGGTGGACGTGGACGCGTCCGGTACCCGTAAGGAAGAGATCCTGCTCGGTGCCGAGGAGCTGGGCATCGTCTGGAAGCTCCGCCGCGTCCTGCACGCGCTGGACCAGCAGCAGGCGATCGAGCTGCTTCTCGACAAGATGAAGCAGACCAAGTCGAACGTCGAGTTCCTGATGCAGATCCAGAAGACGACCCCGACGCCGGGCAACGGCGACTGACGGTTCGTCCCGGGCAACAGGCCCAGGGCAGCAGAAGCCCAGGCAAGAAGGCCGCCCCTCGTCCACCAGTGACGGGGGGCGGCCTTCTGGCGCTGTGAGAGGTGGGAGCGCACCACGCGCCCCTCCCGTCTCACTTCTCCCTGGGGGGACCTCCCTTGCCCATGCCCCTGCCCGGGCGGCACAGACGACGCCTGCGCCTCGCCGTGCCCCTCGCCGCCGCCGTAGCGCTGCTGACCACCTCGGCCGGCACAGCGACCGCCCTGCCGGAGCCCACCGCCCAGCCCGTCACGGGCCAGCCCTCCCAGGCCACGCTGGAGGCGCGCATCGCCGGGGCCGTGCGGGCCGGCGCGCCCGCCAAGAGCAGCAGCCCCTCCGCCGTGTCGCCGAAGATCATCGGTGGCAGCGAGACCACGATCTCCTCGGCGCCCTGGATGGCTCAGCTCTGGTACCACGACACCAAGGGCACCAGCGACACCGGCGACGACCTCGACTTCTTCTGCGGCGGCTCGGTGGTCTCCCCGTCGAAGATCCTCACCGCCGCGCACTGCGTCCGGGACGAGAACGGCAAGGCCTACAACTGGAAGGCCTACGGCGCGGTCGTCACCGGCACCGACCAGCTGCCCACCACCGACTCCTCCGGCAACGCCGACCTGCACGGCGGCCAGGCCACCGGCGTCCTGCGCCAGTGGAACCACCCGTCGTACAACCCGGCGGAGATCGACAACGACATCGCCGTGCTCACCCTGGCCGTCCCGGTCAAGGCCACGCCGATCCGCATGGTCACCTCCGGCGACACCGCCTCCTACGCCGCCGGCACCAGCGCCAAGGTCTACGGCTGGGGCCGTACCAGCTCCACCAGCTCGGCGATCTCCCAGACGCTGAAGACGGCCACGCTGCCGATCCAGTCCGACACCACCTGCGCGGGCGCGTACGGCTCGGACTTCGTCAAGGGCCACATGGTGTGCGCGGGCCCGCCGGCCAGCGGCAGCGACAGCGGTACGACGTCGGCCTGCAACGGCGACTCCGGCGGACCGCTCGTCGTGAACGGCCGGATCGCCGGCGTGGTCTCCTGGGGCGTCCAGGACTGCGTGGCGAAGGGCGCCTACAGCGTCTTCAGCAAGGTCACGACGTACGTCGGCGCGGCCTACCCGCAGCTCGACGACACCAACCTGAGCCAGTTCAACAGGGTCTACGACGGCAAGGCCGACCTCTTCGTGCGCAAGTCCTCCACGAAGGTCGGGTACGAGAAGGACTCCAAGGGCACGTCCTTCGGCGCGGCGGTCTCCTGGGGCGACTGGACCGGCGTCAACCTGGTGCTGCAGACGGACCTCAACCGGGACGGCTACCAGGACCTGGTCTACCGGGTCGCCTCCACCGGTGACGTGTACTGGGAGCACGTCGTGCTCAACAGCAGCCGCACCCAGGGCACCTGGACCACCACCAAGATCTTCACCGGCTGGAAGACCCGCACCCGGATCGTCACCCCGGGCGACATCACCGGCGACTACCTGCCCGACGTGCTCTCCGTGGACTCCGGCGGCACGCTGTGGATCTACCCGGGCAAGGGCAACGGCACCTTCGGCTCCCGGGTGCAGGTCGGCACCGGCTGGAACCAGTACAACATGGTGCGCGGGCACGGCGACTTCACCGGCGACGGCAGGGCCGACCTGCTCGCCCGCAAGTCCAGCACCGGCGACCTGTACCTGTACAAGGGGACCGGGAAGTCCGGCACCGGCGCCTTCGCCACCCGGATCAAGGTGCGCAGCGCCTGGACCGGTTACAACGCCTTCGACGCGGTCGGCGACGTGAGCGGTGACGGCAAGGCCGACTTCCTGGCCCGCACCTCCGGCGGCACGCTGTACCTGTACAAGGGCACCGGAAAGGCCACAAGCGAGATCTTTGCCACAAGGATCTCCGTCGGCACCGGTTTCCAGGCGTACGACCTGTGGGGCTGAACCCGCAGGTGAGCGCCGTCCGCGTGGACTGAGTGACTACACACAGTGCCCATCGCCGTACGCGATGGGCACTGTGCGTTGTGCAACCCTTTCCCGAGTTTCTCCGTCTGACCAGGCGGAGCGACGATGGAGCGGTGACGACCGCCCGACCCTGACCGCAGGGGGTACCCGACCGCCGAGACCTAGGAGCGATGTGGCCGCCGAGAGCACTCAGCCCGCCATAACCGAGCCGGGCACGGCCCCGCGCAGCCGGGGCAAGGGCCGCCGACGCAAGGCCCCCAGCACGGGCCGCAAGGCGCTGCGCGCGACGGCCTGGACGGCCGCGGGCGTGGTCGTCCTGGGCGGGGCCGGCGCCGGGTACCTGTACTTCAAGCTCAACGGCAACCTCCACAGCGTCGACATCAACCAGGCCCTCGGCACCGACCGGCCCACGAAGATCGACAACGGCTCCGAGAACATCCTGGTCCTCGGCTCGGACACCCGCTCCGGCAAGAACAAGAAGCTCGGCGGCGGCACGGACGACGGCAGCGCCCGCTCGGACACGGCGATGATCGTCCACGTGTACAAGGGCCACAAGAAGGCCAGCGTGGTCTCCATCCCCCGGGACACCCTGGTGGACCGCCCCCGGTGCACCGACACCAAGGGCACCGCCCACCCCGCCGCGTCCGGCGTGATGTTCAACGAGGCGTACTCCACCGGCGGCGCGGCCTGCGCGGTGAAGACGGTCGAGTCGATCACCGGCATCCGCATGGACCACTACCTGGAGGTCGACTTCGAGGGCTTCCAGAGGCTCATCGACGACCTCGGCGGGGTCGAGGTCACCACGACCAAGAGCATCAAGGACCCGCAGAGCCACCTGGACCTGGGGGCCGGCACCCACACCCTGAACGGCGAGCAGGCCCTCGGCCTGGTCCGCACCCGGCACGGCGTGGGCGACGGCTCCGACCTCGGCCGCATCCAGCTCCAGCAGGCCTTCGTCAAGGCGCTGATCGACCAGGTCAAGCACGTCGGCGTCTTCACCAGCCCGAAGAAGCTGTACGACCTCGCCGACACCGCCACCAAGGCCGTCACCACCGACTCCGACCTCGGCTCGGTCAACTCCCTGATCGACTTCGCCAGCGGTCTCAAGGGCATCAGCTCGTCCCACATGAAGATGGTCACGATGCCCGTCCAGTACGACCCGGCCAACCCCAACCGCGTCCTGCTGGAGAAGACCAAGGCCCAGTTGGTCTGGAACGCCCTGAAGGACGACAAGCCGATCCCGAAGGCGGCCACGAAGGGCACGGCCACGGGCGAGGCCAAGGGCGTCGTGACCAACTGAGAGGCGCCCCCCCCGCCCGCCTGAGGGCGGCCCCCTCACCCGCAGGAATAGAACAGGCGCACCCCCGGTTTGGGAGGATGGCGCCAGTCCTGGCAGACTGGTACGTCGGCTCCGGTTCACGCTCCCGCATCCCGCGGTGGCGACCCGGCGCCCTCCCGGAACCTAGGAGACACCTTGAAGCGCGACATCCACCCCGCGTACGTCGAGACGCAGGTCAGCTGCACCTGCGGCGCGTCGTTCACCACCCGTAGCACCATCGAGTCCGGCACCATCCGGGCCGAGGTCTGCTCCGAGTGCCACCCGTTCTACACGGGCAAGCAGAAGATCCTCGACACCGGTGGCCGTGTGGCCCGCTTCGAGGCCCGCTTCGGCAAGGCTGCCGCCGGCTCCAAGAAGTAGCGAGCCCCATTTCGCCGGTCCACGGTCACGCCCTCGCGGGGGTGTGCCCGGGACCGGCGTTTTTGGTCGATCGCCCTTCCCCTCACCGCAGTACAGGAGCCCAAGATGTTCGAGGCCGTCGAGGAACTCGTCGCCGAGCACGCCGACCTGGAGAAGAAGCTCGCCGACCCGTCGGTCCACGCCGACCAGGCGAACGCGCGCAAGCTGAACAAGCGCTACGCCGAGCTGACCCCGATCGTCGCCACGTACCGCTCCTGGAAGCAGACCGGCGACGACATCGAGACCGCGCGCGAGTTCGCCGCCGACGACCCGGACTTCGCCGCCGAGGTCAAGGACCTGGAGAAGCAGCGTGAGGAGCTGACCGAGAAGCTCCGCCTGCTGCTGGTCCCGCGCGACCCGAGTGACGACAAGGACGTCATCCTGGAGATCAAGGCGGGCGCGGGCGGCGACGAGTCGGCGCTGTTCGCCGGCGACCTGCTGCGCATGTACCTGCGCTACGCCGAGCGCGTCGGCTGGAAGACCGAGATCATCGACGCCACCGAGTCCGAGCTGGGCGGCTACAAGGACGTCCAGGTCGCGGTGAAGACCCGCGGGCAGACCGAGCCCGGCCAGGGCGTGTGGGCCCGGCTGAAGTACGAGGGCGGGGTGCACCGGGTGCAGCGCGTCCCGGCCACCGAGTCCCAGGGCCGTATCCACACCTCCGCCGCCGGTGTCCTGGTGACCCCCGAGGCCGAGGAGGTGGACGTGGAGATCAACCCCAACGACCTCCGCATCGACGTCTACCGGTCCTCCGGTCCGGGCGGCCAGTCCGTGAACACCACCGACTCCGCCGTGCGCATCACGCACATCCCGACCGGAGTCGTCGCCTCCTGCCAGAACGAGAAGAGCCAGCTCCAGAACAAGGAGCAGGCCCTGCGTATCCTGCGCTCCAGGCTGCTCGCCATGGCCCAGGAGGAGGCGGAGCGGGAGGCCGCCGACGCCCGCCGCAGCCAGGTCCGCACCGTGGACCGCTCCGAGAAGATCCGCACCTACAACTTCCCGGAGAACCGCATCTCGGACCACCGCGTCGGCTTCAAGGCGTACAACCTGGACCAGGTCCTGGACGGCGACCTCGACGCGGTGATCCAGGCCTGCGTCGACGCCGACTCGGCGGCGAAGCTCGCCGCCGCGTAAGCACGTACGCACGTACGGGCTCAAGCACGAGCACGAGTACGACACGGAGGACTCGCGTGAACCTGCTGCTCGCGGAGGTGGCCCAGGCCACCCAGCGGCTGGCCGACGCCGGCGTGCCCTCGCCGCGCACCGACGCGGAGGAGCTGGCCGCGTTCGTGCACGGCGTGAAGCGCAGCCAACTGCACTCCGTGAAGGACGCCGACTTCGACGCCCGGTACTGGGAGGTCATCGCCCGGCGCGAGCAGCGCGAGCCGCTGCAGCACATCACCGGACGGGCCTACTTCCGTTACCTGGAACTCCAGGTCGGCCCCGGGGTGTTCGTGCCCCGGCCGGAGACCGAGTCCGTGGTGGGCTGGGCCATAGACGCCGTGCGCGCCATGGACGTGGTCGAGCCCTGCATCGTCGACCTGTGCACCGGCTCCGGCGCCATCGCGCTCGCCCTCGCCCAGGAGGTCCCGCGCTCGCGCGTGCACGCCGTGGAGCTGTCCGAGGACGCCCTGGTGTGGACCCGCAAGAACGTGGCGGGCTCCCGCGTCGACCTGCGCCAGGGCGACGCGCTGACCGCCTTCCCGGACCTCGACGGCCAGGTCGACCTGGTCATCTCCAACCCGCCGTACATCCCGCTCACCGAGTGGGAGTACGTCGCCCCCGAGGCCCGCGACTACGACCCGGAGATGGCGCTGTTCTCCGGCGAGGACGGCCTCGACCTCATCCGGGGCATCGAACGCACCGCGCACCGGCTGCTGCGCCCGGGCGGGGTCGTCGTGATCGAGCACGCCGACACCCAGGGCGGCCAGGTGCCGTGGATCTTCACCGAGGAGCGGGGCTGGGCGGACGCGGCCGACCACCCCGACCTCAACAACCGTCCGCGGTTCGCCACGGCCCGCAAGGCGCTGCCGTGAGCATCCCGCAGACTTCAACCCCGCAGTACGTGTACGAGGAGGCCAGCTAGACATGGCACGGCGATACGACACCAACGACGCGACCGACCGCGTGACGGGTCTGCGCGAGGCCGCGTCCGCCGTCCGCCGGGGCGAGCTGGTGGTGCTGCCGACCGACACGGTGTACGGCATCGGCGCCGACGCGTTCTCCTCCGAGGCCGTCGCCGACCTGCTCGACGCCAAGGGCCGGGGCCGCAACATGCCCACCCCCGTCCTCATCGGCTCCCCGAACACCCTGCACGGCCTCGTCACGGACTTCTCCGAGCCGGCCTGGGAGCTGGTCGACGCGTTCTGGCCGGGCGCCCTGACGCTCGTCGCCAAGCACCAGCCGTCCCTCCAGTGGGACCTCGGCGACACCCGCGGCACGGTCGCCGTGCGCATGCCGCTGCACCCGGTCGCCATCGAGCTGCTCACCGAGGTCGGCCCGATGGCCGTCTCCTCGGCGAACCTCACCGGCCACCCGGCGCCCGAGGACTGCGACGCCGCCCAGGAGATGCTCGGCGACTCCGTCTCCGTCTACCTCGACGGCGGCCCCACCCCGGGCAACGTGCCGTCGTCCATCGTGGACGTCTCACGCGGGGTGCCGGTGCTGCTGCGCGCGGGTGCGCTCTCCGCGGAGGAGCTGCGCAAGGTCGTACCCGACCTTGAGGTGGCGAATTGACGGCCCCTGAAGCGGGGCGTGGCATAGGCGGCGGCGGGGGCTACAGCGCGGAGGAGACGACGACGTTCGGGTTCCCCCGCGACACCTTCCGCATCCTCCACGTCAGCACCGGCAATGTGTGCCGCTCGCCCATCACCGAGCGGCTGACCCGCCACTTCGTCGCGGAGCGGCTCGGCGTACTCGGCGGCGGGCTGATCGTGGAGAGCGCCGGCACCTGGGGCCACGAGGGGGCGCCCATGGAGTCCCACGCGGAGACCGTGCTGGCCGAGTTCGGCGCGGACGCCACCGGATTCACCGGCCGCGAGCTGCTGGACGAGCACGTGATCAAGGCCGACCTGGTGCTGACCGCCACCCGCGACCACCGCGCCCAGGTCATCTCCATGGGCCACTCGGCGGGCCTGCGCACCTTCACCCTGAAGGAGTTCACCCGGCTGGTCCGGGCGATAGATCCGGCCACTCTGCCGCCGCTGGAGGACGGTGTGGTCCTGCGGGCCCGGGCGCTGGTGCGCGCGGCGGCGGCCCTGCGCGGCTGGCTGCTCGCCCCGACCGCCGAGGCGGACGAGGTGTACGACCCGTACGGCGCCCCGCTGACCTTCTTCCGGTCCATCGGCGACGAGATACGGGACGCGCTGGATCCGGTGGTGACCGCGCTGACGGGTGTACCGGCGCGTACGTAGCGCGTGCGTAATCCGACATAAACGGCGTAACAACCGCGCGTGCGCCGCAACCCGGGCCTACATTGGGGATACGTCACCGTCGACCGCCCGGGAGCCCGCCATGTCGGTCACCCCTACCCTCGAGACCGACGTCCTGCGGCGGCAGGACCCGGCGATGGCCGAGATCCTCCTGGCCGAGCTGGAGAGGCAGTCGACCAGCCTCCAGCTGATCGCCGCCGAGAACTTCTGCTCGCCGGCCGTGCTCGCCGCCCTCGGCTCCGCGCTCGCCAACAAGTACGCCGAGGGCTACCCCGGCGCCCGGCACCACGGCGGCTGCGAGCTGGTCGACGTCGCCGAGCGCGCCGCCATCGACCGCGCCAAGGCCCTGTTCGGCGCCGAGCACGCCAATGTGCAGGCCCACTCCGGCTCCTCGGCCGTCCTGGCCGCCTACGCGGCCCTGCTGCGCCCCGGGGACACCGTGCTCGCGCTCGGCCTGCCCTACGGCGGCCATCTCACACACGGCTCACCGGCGAACTTCTCCGGCCGCTGGTTCGACTTCGTCGGCTACGGCGTGGACGCGGAGACCGGGCTGATCGACCACGACCAGGTGCGCCACCTGGCGCGCAACCACCGGCCGAAGGCCATCGTGTGCGGCTCGATCGCCTACCCCCGCCACATCGACTACGCCTTCTTCCGCGAGGTCGCCGACGAGGTCGGGGCCTATCTGATCGCGGACGCGGCGCACCCGATCGGGCTGGTCGCCGGTGGCGCCGCCCCGAACCCGGTGCCGTACGCGGACATCGTGTGCGCGACCACCCACAAGGTGCTGCGCGGCCCGCGCGGCGGGATGATCCTGTGCGGCGCCGAGCTGGCCGAGCGCGTCGACCGGGCCGTCTTCCCCTTCACCCAGGGCGGCGCCCAGATGCACACCATCGCCGCCAAGGCCGTCGCGTTCGGCGAGGCGGCAACACCGGCGTTCGCCGCGTACACCCATCAGGTGGTCGCCAACGCCCGGGTGCTCGCCGGTCACCTGGCCGCGGAGGGCCTGGTCGTGACCACCGGCGGCACGGACACCCACCTGATCACCGCGGACCCGGCCCCGCTCGGCGTGGAGGGCCGTACCGCGCGCGGCCGGCTCCTCGCGGCCGGACTGGTGCTGGACTGCTGTGCGCTGCCGCACGGCGACGGCCGCGGCCTGCGCCTGGGGACGGCCGCGGTGACCACGCAGGGCATGGGCGAACCGGAGATGGTGCGGATCGCGGCGCTGCTGGCGGCCGTGCTGCGCGGCGAGACGGAGCCGGCCGCGGCACGGGAGGAGGTGCGCGCGCTCACCGGCCAGTTTCCGCCGTACCGGGGCTGAGCCGGGGCGGCCGGCCGGGACGCACGGCCGGTCGCGCAACCGTCGTCGCTACCCGGAAGTCCTCATTTATATGCGTCCATCGCTAGGGTGTGGGTCTGTGATGGCCAGCGAGACCTGTGGGGAAGCCCGTGCGTGAATACCTGCTGACGCTCTGCACAACAGCTGCGGTGACGTATCTGCTGACGGGGCCGGTACGGAAGTTCGCGATCGTGGCCGGAGCGATGCCGGAGATCAGAGCCCGGGACGTGCACCGGGAGCCCACTCCGCGGCTCGGCGGGATCGCCATGTTCTTCGGGCTGTGCGCGGGCCTGCTGGTCGCCGACCACCTGACCAACCTCAACGAGGTCTTCGCCAAGTCGAACGAGCCGCGGGCGCTGCTCTCCGGCGCGGCGCTGATCTGGCTGATCGGTGTCCTGGACGACAAGTTCGAGATCGACGCGCTGATCAAACTGGGCGGCCAGATGATCGCCGCGGGCGTGATGGTCATGCAGGGTCTCACCATCCTGTGGCTGCCCATCCCCGGGGTCGGCAACGTGGCGCTGACCCAGTGGCAGGGCACGCTCCTCACGGTCGCCCTCGTGGTCATCACGATCAACGCGGTGAACTTCGTCGACGGCCTGGACGGCCTCGCGGCGGGCATGGTGTGCATCGCGGCGGGCGCGTTCTTCCTGTACGCCTACCGGATCTGGTACTCGTACGGCATCGAGGCCGCCGCCCCCGGCACGCTGTTCGCGGCGATCCTCATGGGCATGTGCCTGGGCTTCCTGCCGCACAACATGCACCCGGCACGGATCTTCATGGGCGACTCCGGCTCGATGCTGATCGGCCTGGTGCTGTCGGCCGGCGCGATCTCCATCACCGGTCAGGTGGACCCGGACGCGCTGGCGCTGTTCACCGGGTCGGAGAAGGCGGCGGTGCACCAGACGGTCCCCGTCTACATCCCGCTGCTGCTGCCGCTGACGATCATCGCCGTACCGGCCGCCGACCTGGTCCTGGCGATCGTGCGCCGCACCTGGCGCGGCCAGTCCCCGTTCGCCGCCGACCGCGGCCACCTCCACCACCGCCTGCTCGAGATCGGCCACTCGCACAGCCGGGCCGTGCTCATCATGTACTTCTGGTCGGCGCTGATCGGCTTCGGGGCGCTGGCGTACTCGGTCAACTCGGCGTCGATGTGGATCGTGCTCGGCGTGGTGTTCCTCAGCGCGGTGGGCCTGGTCCTGCTCCTGCTGCCCCGCTTCACCCCGCGGGCCCCGCGCTGGGCGGAGGCCTTCGCGCCGCCGCGCTACCGCCGTCGCCGGGCCGTCGCCCCGGCCGCGTCGTCGGCGGCCCTGTCCGCCGCGCAGAGCGGGTCCGCGCCGGCGAGCGGGGCCTGTGACGGCCATGAGACCGAGGAGCGCAGCACGCCGGTCGCGGCCGGTGTGGCCTCGGCCAACGGAGCCACCGCCATCGGCGGCCGTTCCCGCTTCCGGGGGACACCGCGCTGACACAGGGCACGGGAATTTAATTCCGGGGTTCGCTCTGCCGCCCTTGCGTGACATTATGCGCCGCCACTATGTTGTGGCGGTGGCTACTCAAATAATGTCCTCGTCGGAATTACTGTCCTATGTGCGCGACGTCTCCCTCCGGGACGACGAGATACTGCGCGGCCTGCGCGAGCTGACCGGTGAACTACCCATGGGCCAGGCCATGCAGGTCATGGCCGAGGAAGGACAGTTGCTCGGTTTCCTGGTCGGCCTGACGGGCGCCCGTCAGGTCCTGGAGATCGGCACGTTCACCGGATACAGCACCCTGTGCATGGCCCGCAGCCTCGCACCCGGCGGACGCGTCCTCACCTGCGACATCAGTGACAAATGGCCCGACATCGCCCAGGAGTACTGGACGAAGGCGGGCGTGTCCGACCGTATCGACGTCCGTATCGGAAATGCCGTCGAAACCCTTGCCGGACTGCTCGGCGAAGGAAAAGCGGGCACCTTTGATTTCGCCTTCGTCGACGCGGACAAGGCGAATTACCGTCGCTATTACGAATTGTCGCTCGAGCTGGTGCGTCCGGGTGGACTCGTCGTCCTCGACAACACCCTTTTCTTCGGCCGGGTCATCGACCCGGAAGCCCAGGATCCCGACACCGTCGCGATCCGCGAGCTGAATTCCTTCCTGCACAACGACCACCGGGTGGAGATATCACTCCTCCCGATGGCCGATGGCATCACGCTGGTACGCAAGAAGGCATGCTGAGCACGCCGGTCAGTGCACCGGACCCGCGGTGGCCACACGGTGGTCCGCGGCCAGGTCCGGTGCGCTGATCCGGATCGTCGCGTGCGGCTCACGACGCGCCGGCACCAGGTGCAGCCGTCGCAGATCCTCCGCCGCCGCGTCGGGCAGCGCGTCCTGGCACGCACAGGACTCCTCGCCGAGACCGGCGAACCGGTAGGCGATCTCCATCATGCGGTTGCGCTCCGTGGGCCGGAAGTCGGCCACCAGGTGGGCACCCGCCCGGGCGGCCTGGTCGATCAACCAGTTCAGGATCGCCGCACCCGCCCCGAACGACACCACCCGGCAGGACGTCGCCAGCAACTTGATGTGCCAGACATCCGGCAGCGTCCGCAGCAGCATCACCCCGACCGCACCGTGCGGACCGAAACGGTCGGCCATGGTCGTCACCAGCACCTCGTGCCCGGGATCGGCCAGCAGCTCGCGCAGCGCCGCGTCGGAGTAGTGGACGCCCGTCGCGTTCATCTGGCTGGTGCGCAGCGTGAGCTCCTCCACGCGCGACAGCTGCTCCTCGGTCGCCCGGCCGATGCGCATCTCCAGCTCCAGCGAGCGCAGGAACTCCTCCGTCGGCCCGCGGAAAGCGGCCTGCTCCTCCTCCCGCCGGAAGCCGGCCTGGTACATCTGGCGGCGCCGCCGCGCGTCCACGGTGACGTTCCGCGGACTGAACTCCGGCAGGTCCGCCAGCTCCAGCACCTGGTCGGCGGTGTAGCAGCGGACCTCCGGCAGGTGGAAGGAGACCTCGGCCCGCTCGGCGGGCTGGTCGTCCACGAACGCGATGGTGCCGTGCGCGAACTTCAGCCGCTCCGCGATGTCCCGCACCGAGTCCGACTTCGGCCCCCACCCGATCCGCGGCAGCACGAAGTACTCGGCGAGCCCCAGCTCCTCCAGCTTGGCCCAGGCCAGGTCGTGGTCGTTCTTGCTGGCGACCGACTGCAGAATGCCCCGGGAGTCCAGCTCGATGATCAGCTCCCGCACGCCGTCCGGCGGGCGCACCGCGTCACCCTCCGACAGGGTGCCCTGCCAGAGCGTGTTGTCCAGGTCCCAGACCAGGCACTTCACCGTGGTCGGCACGTCAGACATGAAGATCCTCCAGGATGGTCACTGTGCCGTCGCCACGGCGTGCTGCGCCAGAATCAACTGGCAGATTTCATTGCTGCCTTCGATGATCTCCATCAGCTTCGCGTCCCGGTACGCGCGCGCCACCACATGACCGTCCCGCGCCCCGGCCGAGGCCAGCACCTGCACGGCCGCCGCGGCACCACGGGCCGCGTGCCCGGCGCTGACGTGCTTGGCCAGCACGGTCGCCACGACCTGATCCGGGGAACCGGCGTCCCAGCACGCGCTGGCATGCGCGCACGCCTGGGCCGCGACCTGCTCGGCCGCGTACAGGTCGGCGAGGTGCCCCGCCACCAGCTGGTGCTCGTGCAGCGGCTTGCCGAACTGCACCCGCGAGGCGGCGTGCCGCGCCGCGGCGTTCCGGCAGGCGCGCAGGATGCCCACACACCCCCAGGCCACCGAGATACGGCCGTAGGCGAGGGCGGTGGTGACCAGCAGCGGCAGCGGCATGCCCGGCGTGCCGAGCAGACTGGACAGCGGCAGCCGCACCGAGTCGAAGCGCACGTTCGCATGCCCGGCCGCACGGCAGCCCAGCGGATCGGCGACCCGCTCCACGTGCACGCCGGGCGCCGAGGCGGGCACCACGACGACCGCCGCACCGCCCTCGCACTGCCCGAACACGACCAGCAGGTCGGCGTAGTGGGCAGCGGTCATCCACACCTTGTGGCCGGTGACCACGACGGAATCGCCCGACACCTCGATCTTGGTGGTCATGGCGGTCACGTCGGAGCCGGCGCCGCTCTCACTGAAGCCGACCGCGGCCAGCCTGCCGCCGACCAGCTCCGGCAGCAGCGCGGCCGACTGGTCGGGGTTGGCCAGCCGCTGGATCGTCCAGGCGGCCATGCCCTGCGAGGTCATCACACTCCGCAGCGAGCTGCACAGGCTGCCCGCGTGCGCCGTCAGCTCACCGTTGTCCCGGCTGCTGAGACCGAGTCCGCCCAGCTCACCGGCGACCTGTGCGCACAGCAACCCCCGCTCCCCGGCGGTGCGCAGCACCTCCAGGGGGATCTCGCCGGACAGATCCCATTCCTCGGCCCGCCCGTCGACGAGGGAGTCGAGGAGAGCGAACCCGTCGGCGAGCCGGTCGCCGGCAGCGGGATCGCCGACGTGCCGGTCAGGCATGGCCGACCGCGGCCGACCCGGCCCGCAGCCGCAGCACCAGCTCCGTCATGCGCTGCACGGTCCGGAAGTTGTCCAGCTTGAGGTCCGCGCCCACGATGGCGACCTGGTAGGTCTGCTCGAGGTGGACGACCAGTTCCATGGCGAACATGGAGGACACCAGACCGGAGGCGAACATGTCCTGGTCCGGCGTCAGGGTGGTCCTGGTCTTGGCCTCCAGGAAGCCCAGCAGCTCCCGTTCGACGGACTCGGCGCTCAACTCGGCGCCCTGCGGGGTGGGTTCAGTGCTCACCGCAACACCTTTCGGCTTTCAGAGTGACTTTCAGAGGGGTCTTCGGCTCTCGGCACGCGTGTCTCGCTCCGCGTGTCTCGATCCGCGGGTCTCGGCACGCGTCGCTCAGTACGCGTAGAAGCCCCGGCCGGACTTGCGGCCGAGGTCACCCTGGCGGACCTTCTCCAGCAGCAGGTCGGCGGGCTTGCAGGAGGGGTCGCCGGTGCGTTCGTAGAGAACCTGGAGGGAGTCGGCCAGGTTGTCCAGGCCGATCAGGTCGGCGGTGCGCAGCGGGCCGGTCGGGTGCCCGAGGCAGCCCTCCATCAGCTCGTCCACCGCCTCCACCGTCGCGGTGCCCTCACCGACGATCCGCGCCGCGGCGTTGATCATCGGATGCAGCAGCCGGCTCGTGACGAAGCCCGGCGCGTCTTGCACGATGACCGCCTTGCGGTTCAGCGCGGACAGCAGCTCGACCACGGCGGCCACGGCGGCGTCACCGGTCTGCGGACCCCGGCTGACCTCGACCATCCTGATCAGGTACGACGGGTTCATGAAGTGCGTGCCGAGCAGTTCCTCGGGCCGGTCGACCGACCGGGCCAGCTCGGCGATGGGGATCCCGGACGTGTTGGAGATCAGCGGCGTCCCGGGCCGTACGGCCGCCGAGACCTCGGCCAGCACCTTGGCCTTCTCCGCCGGCAGCTCCACGATCGCCTCGATCACCGCGGTCGCGTCCGCCACGTCCGCCAGGGACACACTGGTCGTCAGCTCGCCGGGCGCCGTGCCCGCGGGCAGCGCGCCCATGAGCTGAGCGTGCCGCAGCTGCTGCTGGATCCTGACGCGCGCCGCGCTCAACGTCGTGTCGTCGACGTCTACCAGGACGACGGGGATGCCGTGTCCGAGCACCAGGGCAGCGATCCCCGAACCCATCACCCCCGCACCCACGATGGCGACTTGACGGGTTGTTGGTTCACTCATCGTGCCGGACACACTCCTTCACGCTCGCCAGGCCGGCTCGCTACGGCTGTCAGGGACGGGGGGGCATGCTCGTGTGCGCGGGCCGTGATCGCGGTCATCACCGGTGAAAGCGGCGGACGACACGGGGCTTGCTGCACAAGTACGGGACAGGGGACGGGCGTTCACCGGGAGGAAGAGGCACCGGAAACGGGCCGTGCTCCAGGGAGGCCGAGACCCCCTGGGGCCCTGTCGCCCACAACTGGACGCCTGGACCGAGTCGGTGACGCGGAGTCATGCGCGCACCGGGACTTCCCCCTTGATCGTTCACCGCAACCTAACACGCGGTCCGAGGCAGGGGGAAGGACGGCCGGGCGCCCGTTCCGCGCAGCGAACTCGCAACGCCACTCGGCCTGTCGCACCCAGGCGTGAGGTGCGACACAGTTCGCAGGTGTGGCAGCGTGGTTTTCGGTCACGGCGGTGGCCGAACCACGCCGTCGGCGACGTCGAAGAGCCGTCTTCGGCCATCTCCGCGCGGGCCGAACTTTCTTGACTCCGGATCACCTGGCCGGGTTAGGGTGCGAACGGCTTGCAGGATGTACGTCGCTGTACCCGAAGGGCGCCGTCGTCCTCCTGGAGAGACAGCGCGGATGCAATGTCCGCTTTCCATGCTAGACGGGGGATCTTTACAGTATGTCGGTCGGCATGCGCGCCTTAACTGATGATTACATCGCCATCATCGGTACTTCTTGCCGTTTTCCGGGCGTGTCCAGTGCAGCCGAATTCTGGCAGTTGTTGCAGGACGGGCGTTCCGTCGTCCCCGGAAAGCTGGAACGAGTCGAAGAATTCGACCCGGGTTTCTTCGGAGTTTCCCCGCGCGAGGCCGCCGCGATGGACCCGCAGCAGCGTCTCGCGCTGGAATTGGCGTGGGAAGCGCTGGAGGATTCCGGCATCGCTCCACCGAGCCTCCAGGGCCGCTCGACGGGTGTGTTCGTGGGCGCCATGTGGGACGACTACGCGATGCTCACTCACCGTCAGGCACCGGACGCCGTAGGCCAGCACGCCATGACCGGCCTGGCCCGCAGCATCATCGCCAACCGCGTCTCCTACGTCCTTGGCCTGCGCGGACCCAGCATCACCATCGACACCGGCCAGTCCTCCTCCCTCGTCGCCGTGCACCAGGCCGCCCAGGCGCTGCGGACCGGAGAGTGCACCCTCGCCCTGGCCGGCGGCGTCAACCTCGCCCTCGCCCCCGAGAGCACCGAACGCTCGGAGAAGTTCGGCGGACTTTCCCCCGACGGGGAGTGCCGGACTTTCGACGCGCAGGCCAACGGATATGTCCGTGGAGAAGGCGGCGGAATCGTCGTCCTCAAGCGGCTCTCCGACGCCCTCGCCGACGGCGACCGCATCCTCTGTGTCATTCGCGGAAGCGCGGTGAACAACGACGGGGGCGGACCGGGACTCACCGTCCCGCACCAGGCGGCACAGGAAGAAGTCATCGGTCTCGCGTGTGCACGCGCCGGCATCGACCCCGCCGCTGTTCAGTATGTCGAACTCCACGGAACCGGTACGCGCGTGGGCGACCGGATCGAAGCGGCGGCACTCGGAACCGCATTCGGCAGGGAGCGCCCGAGCGGTAATCCGCTGCGCGTCGGATCGGTGAAGACGAATCTCGGACACCTGGAAGGCGCGGCCGGTGTCGCCGGTCTCATAAAGACCGTTCTGTCGATCAGGCACAGGCTCGTTCCGGCGAGCCTCAACTTCACGGAACCCCCGGCCGACATCCCACTGGATTCGCTCCGGCTACGTGTGCAGACCGAGCTGGGAACCTGGCCGCGGGAAGCCGATTCGCTCGTTGCGGGTGTGTCGTCCTTCGGCATGGGCGGGACGAACGCGCATGTGATCGTGGAGGAGGCTCCCGAGTCGCCGGTTGGGGCCGGTGTGGGTGCGGTTGTGGTGCCGTCGGTGGTGCCGTGGGTGGTGTCCGGGCGCGGTGCGGGGGCGTTGCGGGCGCAGGCGGAGCGGTTGTTGTCCCGTGTCGGCGGCGAGGGTGTTTCGCCGGTGGATGTGGGTTGGTCGCTGGCGGGGCGGGCGGCTTTGGAGGACCGGGCCGTGGTGGTCGGCTCCTCGGGTGAGGAGTTGGTGGCGGGGCTGGAGGCGTTGGCGCGGGGTGAGTCCGTGCCGGGTCTGGTCACCGGTGGTGTGGCGGGTGGCCGGCTGGCGGTGCTGTTCTCGGGTCAGGGCTCGCAGCGGCTGGGGATGGGCCGGGAGCTGTACGAGCGTTTCC
>NZ_JBVHVI010000011.1:337261-373401 GCF_055564915.1 Streptomyces sp. NPDC028928 | reverse complement strand
CGTTCTTGGATTTTTTCTTTTCCTTTTTGTCCCGACCCCCCAACCTCCTGGCTCCCCCCCCCCCCCCCCCCCCCCCCCCCCCCCCGCTCCGGACGTGGACCGACGGTGCGTCAGACCTCCACGACCACCGGGAGGATCATCGGCCTGCGGCGATAGTTGTCCGAGACCCACTTGCCGAGGGTCCGGCGGACGAGCTGCTGGAGCTGGTGGGGCTCCACGACGCCGTCCTGGGCCGACCGCTCCAGGACCTCGGTGATCTTCGGGATGACGTCGGAGAAGGCCGAGTCCTCGATGCCGGAGCCGCGCGCCTGGACGTGCGGGCCGCCGGTGATCTTGCCGGTGGAGGCGTCCATGACCACGAAGACCGAGATGATGCCCTCGTCGCCGAGGATCTTGCGGTCCTTCAGCGCCGGCTCGCCGACGTCGCCGACAGAGAGGCCGTCGACGTAGACGTAACCGGCCTGGACCTTGCCGGAGATCTTGGCCTTGCCCTCGACCAGGTCGACCGCCACGCCGTCCTCGGCGATGACGATCCGGTCGTGCGGGACGCCGGTCAGGGCACCCAGCTCGGCGTTGGCCCGCAGGTGGCGCCATTCGCCGTGGACGGGCATGAGGTTCTTCGGGCGGCAGATGTTGTAGAAGTACAGCAGCTCGCCCGCCGACGCGTGGCCGGAGACGTGCACCTTGGCGTTGCCCTTGTGGACGACGTTGGCGCCCCAGCGGGTCAGGCCGTTGATCACGCGGTAGACCGCGTTCTCGTTCCCGGGGATGAGGGAGGACGCCAGGATGACCGTGTCGCCCTCGACGATGCGGATCTGGTGGTCCCTGTTGGCCATGCGGGACAGGGCCGCCATCGGCTCGCCCTGGGAGCCCGTGCAGACCAGGACCACCTCGTGGTCGGGCAGGTCGTCCAGCGTCTTGACGTCGACCACCAGGCCCGGCGGGACCTTCAGGTAGCCGAGGTCGCGGGCGATGCCCATGTTGCGGACCATGGACCGGCCGACGAAGGCGACCCTGCGGCCGTACTCGTGGGCGGCGTCCAGAATCTGCTGGATGCGGTGGACGTGACTGGCGAAGCTCGCCACGATGATCCGCTTGCGGGCGCCGGCGAAGACCTGCCGCAGGACGTTGGAGATGTCGCGCTCGTGCGGGGTGAACCCCGGGACCTCGGCGTTCGTGGAGTCGCTGAGGAGGAGGTCGATGCCCTCTTCGCTCAGCCGCGCGAAGGCGTGCAGGTCGGTGAGGCGGTTGTCCAGCGGGAGCTGGTCCATCTTGAAGTCGCCGGTGTGCACCACCATGCCGGCGGGGGTGCGGATGGCGACGGCCAAGGCGTCCGGGATCGAGTGGTTGACGGCGACGAACTCGCAGTCGAAGGGGCCGATGCGCTCGCGGTTCCCCTCCGCCACCTCCAGGGTGTACGGCCGGATCCGGTGCTCCTGGAGCTTGGCCTCGATGAGGGCCAGGGTGAGCTTGGAGCCGATCAGCGGGATGTCCGGCTTCTCGCGGAGCAGGAAGGGGACACCGCCGATGTGGTCCTCGTGGCCGTGGGTGAGGACGATGCCCTCGATGTCGTCCAGGCGGTCCCGGATGGACGAGAAGTCCGGCAGGATCAGGTCGATTCCGGGCTGCTCCTCCTCCGGGAAGAGCACTCCGCAGTCGACGATCAGCAGGCGGCCGCCGTACTCGAAGACCGTCATGTTCCGGCCGATCTCGCCGAGGCCGCCGAGCGGGGTGACCCGCAGGCCGCCCTCGGGGAGCGGCGGCGGCGGGCCGAGTTCAGGATGCGGATGACTCAAAAGACTCTCCTCAGCACACGCGCCACGTACCGGTACGGCACGTGGCGCGCATGACGTTTCGTGCGGAAGCAGTTGTCGTTGTGGATGCAGGCACCGGTGGCCTGCGTCTTCTGTTGTTCTTCAGTTGTGAAGCCCCTGTGGTGCCAAGTCTTTAATCAGAGCTGTACCCCGCCGGCAGCAAGATCGATCTTGAGCTGGGCGATCTCCTCGGGCGAGCACTCGACCATGGGCGAGCGCAGCGGTCCGGCGGGCAGTCCCTGGAGGGCGAGGGCGGCCTTGGTGGTCATGACGCCCTGGGTGCGGAACATGCCGGTGTAGACCGGGAGCAGCTTCTGGTGGATCTCGGTGGCCTTGACGACGTCGCCGGAGACGTACGCGTCGACGAGGGCGCGCAGGTCGGGGGTGACCAGGTGGCCGACGACCGAGACGAAGCCGACCGCGCCGACGGAGAGCAGCGGGAGGTTGAGCATGTCGTCGCCGGAGTACCAGGCGAGGCCGGACTGGGCGATGGCCCAGCTGGCGCGGCCGAGGTCGCCCTTGGCGTCCTTGTTGGCGACGATCCGGGGGTGCTCGGCGAGCCGGACGAGGGTCTCGGTGTTGATCGGGACGCCGCTGCGGCCGGGGATGTCGTACAGCATGACGGGCAGGCCGGTGGCGTCGGCGACGGCCGTGAAGTGCCGGTACAGGCCCTCCTGCGGGGGCTTGTTGTAGTACGGCGTGACGACCAGGAGGCCGTGGGCGCCGTCGCGCTCGGCCTGGCGTGCCAGCTCGATGCTGTGGTGGGTGTCGTTGGTGCCGACGCCGGCCACGACGTGGGCGCGGTCGCCGACGGCCTCCAGGACGGCTCGTACGAGGTCCGATTTCTCCGCGTCGCTGGTGGTGGGGGACTCGCCGGTGGTGCCGTTGATGATCAGGCCGTCGTTGCCTGCGTCCACCAGGTGGGCGGCGAGCCGCTGCGCGCCGTCGAGGTCGAGTGCGCCGTCCGCCGTGAAGGGCGTGACCATGGCGGTGAGGACCCGCCCGAAGGGGGTCTGCGGAGTGGAGGTCGGAGCCATGGGTAACACGCTACTCGGTGCTCGATGCGGGGTGTGCCCTTGGGGTGCCGGGAAAGTCAGGACAAAGTGGAGCCCGGCACTGCCTGCTCGGGGGTTCAAGCAGTGCCGGGTCCGTTTGATCAGGCTAGATGAACTTCTCTAAATGCCGCAATACGGACACTTCGCGAGGCTGATCCGTACATCCGTTCCGACAGGGGAACAAGGCTTCGTTACGGGGCCACACGCCCGTTCGCGTTGAAGGCGGCGTACGTCAGCGGCATGAGCTTCGCCCACTCCGCCTCCATCTTCTCGCCCACCATCTCGATCTCCCGCTGCGGGAAGGACGGCACCTTGGCCAGCTCGTGCTGGGTGCGCAGGCCGAGGAAGTGCATGAGGGAGCGCGCGTTGCAGGTGGCGTACATCGAGGAGTAGAGGCCGACGGGCAGGGCCGCGCGGGCGACCTCGCGGGCGACGCCCTCGGCGAGCATCTTCTGGTAGGCCGTGTACGCCTGCTCGTACGACTCCCGCAGGGTGCCGGTGACCGCCTCGTGCTGGGCCGGGGTGCCCTCGACGAAGACGTACTTGCCGGGGCGGCCCTCCTGGACGAGCTTGCGGGAGGCGTCCGGGACGTAGAAGACCGGCTGCAGCTCGCGGTAGCGGCCGGACTCCTCGTTGTACGACCAGCCCACGCGGTGCCGCATGAACTCGCGGAAGACGAAGATCGGGGCGCTGATGAAGAACGTCATCGAGTTGTGCTCGAACGGGCTGCCGTGCCGGTCGCGCATCAGGAAGTTGATCAGGCCCTTGGAGCGCTCGGGGTCCTTCTTCAGCTCGTCCAGGGACTGCTCGCCGGCGGTGGAGACACGGGCGGCGAAGAGCACGTCGGCGTCCGAAGCGCTGGACTTCACCAGCTCGACGGTGACGTCACTGCGGAACGTGAGCGACTCGGGGGTGGTCACGGGGGTAGGGGTCCTTCCCATCACTTCTGTGGTTGCCGCCCACCTTACGGGGCACTCGGCGGGGCCTGGCGCGGTGCCCCGGCGCCTCGCCCCAAAAAACGCGCCCGAGATTTTTTCGGACATGGGCACCTTTTGTGTCACTCGCGCGTCTGTACCGGTGAGATCCACGTGTTCGATCACGAACCCTGAGAGGAGCGGCACCCACGATGTTCCGTCGGCGCGAGCCCGTACCCTTCGCCTTCCTGGCCGAGGCGGACAGGTTCCGCAGTAATGTCACTCCCCCGCCCCGCAGGCGGGCGTCCTTCGGCGAGATAGCCGGGCGCTGGCTGCTGGGTCTGACCATCGTCGCCGGGCTCGCCGGCGCCCTGATCCTCGGCACACCGGCGCTCTCCACGCCGTCCGGTACGCCGGCTCAGCAGTCCCAGGCGTCCCAGGGGCACTGAAGCGCAGGCACCTACTCTTCCGGACGCCCACGGCTGGTGGGCCGGAACGGGGCCGGATAGCCTCACGGCACAGCTCCCGTGAGGACCGAGTGAGGACCAGCCGTGCCCCTGCCCTTCCTGACGGCCGACCGCACCTTTGATTCGGCGGCCGAGAGTGCGCTGCCGTACGACGACCCGGACCGCTGGCGGCGCCCCTATCGGCCCGGGCCCTGGCGCGTGGGTGTGGCCGCGCTGGTGCTGCTGCTCGCCTCGTTCGTGCTGTTCGCCGTGGTGCTCACCGCGCTGACCGGCTCGCTGTCCACCGCCACGGTGGTGCTCGGCGTGGGCCTGGCGATCGTCGCCGGCGCGCTGCGGCTGCTGCGCATGGGCGTGTGGGTGAGCGGGCGCGGGCTGCGCCGCACCGGCTTCCTGGTGACGCGGACGGTGCCGTGGGCACGGGTGGTCTCCGTGCGTACGGTGCAGCAGCCGGTGCGCTGGCTGGGGCTGCCGCGCACCGTACAGGGGCAGGCGCTGGCGCTCGTACGCAGGGACCAGTCCGCCGAGGACACCCCGCCGCTGCTCACCACGCACAGCCTGGACTTCCTGGGCCGGCCGATGGCCTTCGACCGGGCGGCGGACGCGGTGGAGGCGTGGGCCGCGGAGAACCACCACGGCTGACCGGAGGGTGCCCCGCGGGAGTGTGCGGTCAGGGGGTTGGACCTTGCGCGGTCAGGTTCGGACAGGGCGGCCGTCGTGCAAGGCGATGGCGCGTTGCATCGCCTTGCGGGCGCGGGGGGTGTCGCGGGCGTCGTGGTAGGCGACGGCGAGGCGGAACCAGCAGCGCCAGTCGTCGGGGGACGCCTCCGTCTCGGCCTTGCGCTTGGCGAAGACCTCGTCGGCCGAATCACGGTCGATCCGGCCGCTGGGCAGGCGCTTCAGCTCGTCGACCGGGAGGCCGCCCTCGGCCTCCAGCTCCGCGGCGAGGGCGTTGGCCCTGCGGACGAACTGGGTGTTCTTCCACAGGAACCACAGGCCGATGACCGGCAGGATCAGCACCGCCACCCCGAAGGTGACGGTGAGGAGCGTGCCGGACTGGATGAGCATCACGCCGCGGCTGCCGACCAGGGCGAAGTAGAAGACCAGGACGGCGGCCGTGACGAGGTAGGTGATCTTCGCGCGCATGACGTCGTCGGGCTCAGCTCAGGTCCAGGAAGTGTTCCAGGCCGAAGGTGAGGCCCGGAGTGGTCACCACGCGGCGCGCGCCGAGCAGGATGCCCGGCATGAAGCTGCTGTGGTGCAGCGAGTCGTGACGGATGGTCAGGGTCTCGCCCTCACCGCCGAGCAGGACCTCCTGGTGGGCCAGGAGGCCGCGCAGCCGGACGGCGTGGACCGGGACGCCGTCCACGGTCGCGCCGCGGGCGCCGTCCAGGGCCGTGGCGGTGGCGTCCGGCGCCGGGGCCGTACCCGCCGTACGGCGGGCCTCGGCGATGAGCTGGGCCGTGCGCGTGGCGGTGCCGGAGGGGGCGTCCACCTTGTTCGGGTGGTGCAGCTCGACCACCTCCACCGACTCGAAGTACGGCGCGGCGATCTGCGCGAACTTCATCGTCAGCACGGCCCCGATGGAGAAGTTCGGCGCGATGAGCACGCCGGTCTCCGGGGACTGGGCCAGCCAGCCCTTCAGCTGCGCGAGGCGGTCCTCGGTCCAGCCCGTCGTACCGACCACGGCGTGGATGCCGTGGCGCAGGCAGAAGTCGAGGTTGCCCATGACCGAGGCGGGGGTGGTCAGTTCCACGGCGACCTGGGCGCCGGTCTCCGCCAGCGTCTCCAGCTTGTCGCCGCGGCCGAGTGCGGCGACCAGTTCCATGTCCTCCGCGGCCTCGACCGCCTTGACCGCCTCGGACCCGATCCGGCCCTTGGCACCGAGGACCGCCACGCGCAGCTTGCTCATGTTCCTGCTTCCTAACCGGTGGTGTTTCAGGCGACCGCGTCGTGCAGCCGGGACGCCTGCTTGTCCTTGAGCGGGCCGATGACCGACAGCGACGGACGCTGTCCCAGGATGTCGCGGGCGACGGAGCGGACCTCGTCCGGAGTGACCGCGGCTATCTTCGCCAGCATGTCGTCCACGGACATCTGCTCGCCCCAGCACAGCTCGCTCTTGCCGATACGGTTCATCAGCGCGCCGGTGTCCTCCAGGCCCAGGACCGTGGAGCCCCTCAGCTGGCCGATGGCGCGGGCGATCTCGTCGTCGGAGAGGCCGTTCTGCGCGACGTGGTCGAGTTCGTCGCGGCAGATCCGCAGCACGTCGTGCACCTGGCTGGGCCGGCAGCCGGCGTAGACGCCGAACAGTCCGCAGTCGGCGAAGGCGGAGGTGTACGAGTACACGCTGTAGGCCAGGCCGCGCTTCTCCCGGACCTCCTGGAAGAGGCGGGAGGACATGCCGCCGCCGAGGGCGGTGTTGAGCACGCCCATGGCCCAGCGGCGGTCGTCGGTGCGGGCGAGCCCGGGCATGCCGAGGACGATGTGCGCCTGCTCGGTCTTGCGGCCCAGCAGCTCGACCTTGCCGGAGGTGCGGATCGTACGGCTGCCGTCGCGCGGGGCGATGGGCCGGGCGTCCTGGTCGGTGAGGGCGCCCGCCTTCTCGAAGGCCGCGCGGACCTGTCGTACGACCTTGTTGTGGTCGATGTTGCCGGCGCAGGCGACCACGAGGTGGGTGGGGTCGTAGTGCTTCCTGTAGAAGCGGCGGATGCGGTCGGCGGTGAGGGCGTTGACCGTGTCGACCGTGCCGAGGACCGGGCGGCCGAGGGCGTTGTCGCCGAACATGGTGTGCGCGAACAGGTCGTGCACACAGTCGCCGGGGTCGTCCTCGGTCATGGCGATCTCTTCGAGGATCGCGCCGCGCTCGACGTCGACGTCCTCTTCGAGGATCAGCGAGCCGGTCAGCATGTCGCAGACGACGTCGATGGCGAGGGGCAGGTCGGCGTCGAGCACGCGCGCGTAGTAGCACGTGTACTCCTTGGCCGTGAACGCGTTCATCTCGCCGCCGACCGCGTCGAGCGCGGAGGAGATGTCCAGGGCGCTGCGCTTGCTGGTGCCCTTGAAGAGCAGGTGCTCCAGGTAGTGCGTGGCGCCGTTCAGCGACCGGGTCTCGTCGCGGGAGCCGACGTGCGCCCAGATGCCGAAGGTCGCGGAGCGGACCGAGGGCAGCGTCTCGGTGACGATGCGCAGGCCGCCCGGGAGGGTCGTCTTGCGGACCGTGCCGATGCCGTTCTGGCCCTTGATGAGGGTTTGGGTACGGGCGACGGCCCGCGCCTCCGAAGAGGAGCGGGCCGTCACCTGCGAGCTACGGGACGTCACTGCTCGGCGTCGTCCTTCGAGGTCTCGTCGCCTTCCTCGCCCTCGATCACCGGAACGAGGGAGAGCTTGCCGCGGGAGTCGATCTCGGCGATCTCGACCTGGACCTTCTGGCCCACGCCGAGGACGTCCTCGACGTTCTCCACGCGCTTGCCGCCGGCGAGCTTGCGGATCTGCGAGATGTGCAGCAGACCGTCCTTGCCGGGCAGCAGGGAGACGAACGCACCGAAGGTGGTCGTCTTGACGACCGTACCCAGGTACCGCTCGCCGACCTCGGGCATCGTCGGGTTGGCGATGCCGTTGATCGTGGCGCGGGCGGCCTCGGCCGAGGGGCCGTCGGCGGCACCGATGTAGATCGTGCCGTCGTCCTCGATCGTGATCTCGGCGCCCGTGTCCTCCTGGATCTGGTTGATCATCTTGCCCTTGGGGCCGATGACCTCACCGATCTTGTCGACCGGGATCTTGACGGTGATGATCCGCGGGGCGTGCGGGCTCATCTCGTCGGGCCGGTCGATGGCCTCCATCATCACGTCGAGGATGTGCAGGCGGGCGTCGCGGGCCTGCTTGAGGGCCGCGGCCAGGACGGAGGCGGGGATGCCGTCCAGCTTGGTGTCGAGCTGGAGGGCGGTCACGAACTCCTTGGTGCCGGCGACCTTGAAGTCCATGTCGCCGAAGGCGTCCTCCGCACCGAGGATGTCGGTGAGGGTGACGTAGTGCGTCTCGCCGTCGATCTCCTGGGAGATCAGACCCATGGCGATACCGGCGACCGGGGCCTTCAGCGGCACACCGGCGTTCAGCAGCGACATGGTGGAGGCGCAGACCGAGCCCATGGACGTCGAGCCGTTCGAGCTGAGCGCCTCGGACACCTGGCGGATCGCGTAGGGGAACTCCTCGCGCGTCGGCAGGACCGGGACCAGGGCGCGCTCGGCGAGGGCGCCGTGGCCGATCTCGCGGCGCTTCGGGGAGCCGACGCGGCCGGTCTCGCCGGTGGAGTACGGCGGGAAGTTGTAGTTGTGCATGTAGCGCTTGCGGGTCACCGGGGAGAGGGTGTCCAGCTGCTGCTCCATGCGGAGCATGTTGAGGGTGGTGACGCCCAGGATCTGGGTCTCGCCACGCTCGAACACGGCGGAGCCGTGGACCCGCGGGATGGCCTCGACCTCGGCGGCGAGGGTGCGGATGTCGGTGAGTCCGCGCCCGTCGATGCGCTTCTTCTCCTTGATCACGCGCTCGCGGACCAGCTGCTTGGTGAGCGCGCGGTACGCGGCGGAGATCTCCTTCTCGCGGCCCTCGAACTCCGGCAGGAGCTTCTCGGCGGCGAGCCCCTTGACGCGGTCCAGCTCGGCCTCGCGCTCCTGCTTGCCGGCGATGGTGAGCGCCTGGGCCAGCTCGGGGCGGACCGCGGCGGTCAGGGCCTCGAACACGTCGTCCTGGTAGTCCAGGAAGATCGGGAACTCGGCGGTCGGCTTGGCGGCCTTGGCGGCGAGGTCGGCCTGGGCGCGGCACAGGACCTTGATGAAGGGCTTGGCGGCCTCCAGACCGGCGGCGACGACCTCCTCGGTCGGCGCCTCGGCGCCACCCTCGACCAGCTTGATGGTCTTCTCGGTGGCCTCGGCCTCGACCATCATGATCGCGACGTCGCCGTCCTCCAGGACACGGCCGGCGACGACCATGTCGAAGACGGCGTCCTCCAGCTCGGTGTGGGTCGGGAAGGCGACCCACTGGCCGCGGATCAGCGCGACGCGGACGCCGCCGATCGGGCCGGAGAAGGGCAGACCGGCCAGCTGCGTGGACGCGGACGCGGCGTTGATCGCCACGACGTCGTACAGGTGGTCGGGGTTGAGCGCCATGATCGTGGCGACGACCTGGATCTCGTTGCGCAGGCCCTTCTTGAAGGACGGGCGCAGCGGACGGTCGATGAGGCGGCAGGTGAGGATCGCGTCCTCGGACGGCCGGCCCTCACGGCGGAAGAAGCTGCCGGGGATCTTGCCGGCGGCGTACATCCGCTCCTCGACGTCCACCGTCAGCGGGAAGAAGTCGAGCTGGTCCTTGGGCTGCTTGGAGGCGGTGGTGGCCGACAGCACCATGGTGTCGTCGTCCAGGTACGCCACGGCGGAGCCGGCGGCCTGCTTGGCCAGGCGGCCCGTCTCGAAGCGGATGGTGCGGGTGCCGAAGGGGCCGTTGTCGATGACGGCCTCGGCGTAGTGGGTCTCGTTCTCCACTAGCGTTTTCTCCGTTACTGATCGTCTTTCGTCCCTTGGCTGCCCGTGTGGCAGGGGGACGGTGGCGGAGAAGCGCTCCGTGCGGTGCGGGCCGGTCTTCGATCGAAGCACCCGGGGCTCGCTTCCCCCCGGGGGCCACTACCGAGGACCGGCGGCGGCTAGGTGCGCTCCTCCTCGTTCTGTCTCGTTACTGCTGTCGTACGTCGTCGTGCTGTGCCGTACGTCGTTCCGTGTCGTGCGTACTGCGTTGTGCTACCACACTACAAAGCGTGAGTGACACTCCGCACGTTTCCGCACGTACGACGAAGGGAGCGGTCCCCGAGTCCTTCCGGGAACCGCTCCCCTCACGGCGTCTTACTTGGCGCCCGCCGCACCGCGGCGGATGCCGAGGCGGTCGACCAGCGCACGGAAGCGCTGGATGTCCTTCTTCGCCAGGTACTGGAGAAGGCGGCGACGCTGACCGACGAGGATCAGCAGGCCACGGCGGGAGTGGTGGTCGTGCTTGTGGGTCTTGAGGTGCTCCGTCAGGTCGGAGATCCGACGGGAGAGCAGAGCGACCTGGACCTCGGGGGAGCCGGTGTCACCCTCCTTGGTACCGAACTCGGCGATGATCTGCTTCTTCGTAGCGGCGTCGAGCGACACGCGTACTCCTCATAGTCTGTTGAGTGCCACCGAGTGCCCCCGGTCTACGTCTCGGGGGAGCTTCCGTTACTCGGGAGGCGGGGATCCGCTGGGCGCGGCCTCCAGAACACGCGGTTCCGGGGGTGCGTACACAAACGGCCGTCACTCAGGGTACCAGGCGATCGCGGGGGTCTTGCGCCCGGTCACCGAACCCTCCTGGCGGGGCCGCACCGGCCACTAGGGTGAGCCCGGGACCGTACCTACCTCGGGAAGGGGTTCGCTGCACGATGGCGGAGACGGAAGCGGAGATCAAGGCACGCAAGGAGCGGGAGCGGGACGAGCTGTACGCGCTCGACATCTCGGGCGTCGAGTGGCACTGCGCGCCGGGCACGGAGGAGCACGAGGAGCGGGTCGAGATCGCGTACCTGCCCGGCGGGGCGGTCGCCATGCGTTCCTCCCTCGACCCGGACACCGTGCTGCGCTACACCGAGGCGGAGTGGCGGGCGTTCGTGCTGGGGGCTCGGGACGGGGAGTTCGATCTGAAGCCGATGGCTCATAACGGTGGGCTTGACGTGCAGTGAGCCGCGCATGAGAAAGGGCGGCACGCGCGCGTGCCGCCCTTTTCGCCGTCCGGTTCCTAGCTGGTCATCGCCCGGGCCTGTGCGTACACGTCGAACACGGCCAGGGCCAGCGGGATCAGCGTGAGCAGGACGAAGCTCTCGGCGATCTCCAGGAAGCGACCCCAGAAGGGGGTGACACCGCGCCGTGGGGTGATCAGGGCGATCGCGGTGACCAGGGCGGTGGCCGCGGCGACGGCCGCGGCGAGCCAGACGCTGCGGATGTCGAGGGCGGCGGTGTCGCCCCGGAAGGCGTCGATCAGGTAGTCCCGGGGCGGGTTCAGGGCCAGCCCGAGGCCGAGGAAGATGATCGCGGCGAGGCCCGCGGCCAGGGTGGCGCCGACCTGCGCGGTGTAACGGAACAGGTGTGCCCGCATGAGCATGGCCAAGCCGGTCGCGAGGGCCAGCAGCTGGGCCCACATGTTGCTGGAGAAGCCGAGGACGATCGACGCGCCCACCGCGACGAGGGCGCAGCCGCCGACCAGGCCGACGAGGAGTTCGTGACCGCGCCGGGCCTGGGCGGCGACGCGCTCGGCGTCGACCGGCTCCTGGGGGGCCGGCTCACCGCTGTCGTAGCCGCCGCGGGAGGGGTTGGGCGGTTCGAAGCCGATGGGCAGCCGCGCGAAACGCATGGACAGGCCGGGCAGGAAGGCGAGCGCCACGACGGACAGCGGGGCGCAGACGGCGGCCGTCTCGATGGGCTCCAGGTCGGTGAGGATCGCGATGAAGGTCGTGATCAGGCCGATGGCGGAGGCGAAGACGAACGCCACGAACGGTCCATCGCCGCCCGGTGACACCAGGCTGAGTACCAGGGCGGCGAGGAGGACGGCGGTGCAGGCGAGCAGGAACTGGAGCCGTCCGATGCCCTCGCCCGAGGAGAGCGACAGCAGCCCGGAGCCGGCCACGGCGACGTTCGGCAGGGCGCCGAGTCCGAGCGCGACCGCGGAGCCCCGGTCGTCGTAGACGCGCGCGCGTACACACGCGATGGTGACGAGCAGGATGCCGCAGATGCCCGCGATGATGCCCTGCAGGCTGTGCATGTCGTGCCGGATCTGGGAGCTCCAGGCCACGAACGCGAGCAGCGCGGGCAGGATGCCGCCCGCGACGAGTCCGGCGGCCCGGGTGAGGTCGCCGTTCCACAGGGTGCGGTCCCGGGTGACGGCGGCGGCCACCGCCTCCGAGACGTCGTCGAGGACGGCCGGGGGCAGCGACTCGGCGAACGGGCGCAGGGTGAGGAGTTCGCCGTCGAGGATGCGCTGGGCCGTGAACGACCGGGCGCCGTCGAGGACGGTGCCGTCACGCCGTACGAGGTGGTAGCCGACCGGCGCGCCCTCGGCGGGGCTCTGCTGGGACAGCCGCAGGATCTCCGGGTACAGGTCGGCGACCGGTACGTCGTCGGGCAGCGCCACGTCGATGCGGCTGTCGGGCGCCACGATGGTGACGCGGCAGAAGCCGAATCCCATGCCCGCCCCGGAAGGGGCTCCGGTGCCTGGTCCACCGGTCGCGCCGGCCGGCGCGGAGGCCGTCATGCTCACCTGCTGTTCCCCCTCGTCGGTGGTGGGGCGGCGTTCGGTGCCACCGCGCACCCTTCCGCCCGTAAAGATGCTGTGTAGGTTGTGCGGCGCCCGCCCGCTCCACCGGCCGAACAAGCGGTTCTGGCCGGGAGTTACGGGAGGCACATGCTTCGAACCGTTGCGGATTGCCCGGGTTTTCCCGGAACGATTCGCAACTGCTCACGCGCTTCACCGGCACCCTACCGCCCGCCGTTGTCGGTGGTTGTCAGTAGGATCGCGCTTCGCGATCGACGTTCGCCTGACACGGGGCGGCGGACGAAACATCTCGGTCCGGCTAGGGAATTGGTGCGTAGTGAGCCACATCGTCGTCAAGCGCCCACCGCGGGCACTGCCGAAGGAAGTGCCCACGGACGAGGTCGTGCTGCAAGCTCCGCCGGAACTGCCGCGCGGACAGCAGGAAGGCGCACTGATGCAGCTCCTGCCCATGCTGGGCATGGGCGGATCGGTGGTGTTCTTCTTCAACCCGCAGGCCCAGCCCTTCATGAAGATCATGGGCCTGGTGATGGTGGCCTCGACCATCGCCATGGGCATCTCGATGCTGGTCCGCTACCGCCGCGGCAACCAGGGGCAGATGGCCGACCTGCGCCGTGACTACCTGCGCTACCTCTCGCAGACCCGGCGCGCCGCCATGGAGACCGCGAAGGCCCAGCGCGACACCCAGTACTACCTGCACCCTTCGCCGGAGCAACTGTGGGCGCTGGTCGCCGAGGGCAGCCGGGTGTGGGAACGGCGCACCGGCGACGAGGACTTCGGGCAGGTGCGCGTGGGCCTCGGCCCGCAGTCCCTGGCCACCCCGCTGATCCCGCCGCAGACCGCCCCGGTCGACGAGCTGGAGCCGCTGACCGCGGGCGCGATGCAGCGTTTCCTGGCCACCCACAGCACCCTTGACGACCTGCCGATGGCGGTCTCGCTGCGCGCCTTCTACCACGTGACGATCAGCGGCGAGCCGGGCACCGTGCGCGGCACCGCGCGTGCCGTCACCGCCTCCCTGGCCTCGCTGCACTCCCCCGAGGACCTGGTCATCGCCGTCGTCACCGCGCGCGAGTCGGCGCCCGAGTGGGAGTGGGCCAAGTGGCTGCCGCACGTGCAGGCCCCGGGCGTCGCCGACGGCGCCGGCAGTGTGCGTCTGATCGGCAGCGACCCGGTGGAGCTGGAGGACCGGCTCGCCTCCCGGCTGGAGGGCCGCCCGCGGTTCCACCCGGGCGGGTCGCCGGTGCCCGAGCAGCCCCATCTGGTGGTGGTGCTCGACGGCGTCTCCCTGCCGCCCAACTCGCTGCTGGCCAACCCCGAGGGTCTGCAGGGCGTGACGGTCCTGGAGGTCGTGCCGGGCGACCTCACCATCGGCCGCGGCGACCTCTCGCTCATCGTGCAGCCCAGGGAGCTGCGCCTGGAGTCGGCGCACGGCATGGTCTACGAGGGGACGCCGGACGTCCTGTCGTACGAGGCGGCGGAGGCGCTCGCCCGCCAGCTGGCGCCGCTGCGCATGGCGTCGGGTGGCGACGACGACGAACCGCTGCTCGCCAACCTGGAGTTCACGGACCTGCTGAACCTGGGCGACGCCGCCTCGGTCGACCCGAAGCGGACCTGGCGGCCCCGCTCGCAGTCGGAGCGGCTGCGCGTGCCGATCGGTCTCGGCGAGGACGGCCGGCCCGTGATGCTCGACCTCAAGGAGGCCGCGCAGGAGGGCATGGGCCCGCACGGCCTGTGCGTCGGCGCGACCGGTTCCGGCAAGTCGGAGCTGCTGCGCACCCTGGTCCTCGGCCTCGCCGTCACCCACTCCTCGGAGACGCTGAACTTCGTCCTCGCCGACTTCAAGGGCGGTGCGACCTTCGCCGGCATGGCGCAGATGCCGCACGTGGCGGCCGTCATCACCAACCTCGCGGACGACCTGACCCTGGTCGACCGCATGGGCGACTCGATCCGCGGCGAGCTGAACCGCCGTCAGGAGATGCTCCGCGACGCGGGCAACTACGCCAACATCCACGACTACGAGAAGGCGCGCGCGGCGGGTGCGCCGCTGCAGCCGATCCCGTCCCTCGTCCTGGTGATCGACGAGTTCAGCGAGCTGCTGACCGCGAAGCCGGACTTCATCGAGATGTTCGTGCAGATCGGCCGTATCGGCCGTTCGCTGGGCGTGCACCTGCTGCTGGCCTCGCAGCGCCTGGAGGAGGGCCGGCTGAGGGGCCTGGAGACGTACCTCTCCTACCGGATCGGTCTGCGGACGTTCTCGGCGGCCGAGTCCCGCGCCGCGCTCGGCGTCCCCGACGCCTACGAGCTGCCGAACGTCCCCGGTTCCGGCTTCCTGAAGTTCGGCACGGACGAAATGGTCCGCTTCAAGGCGGCGTACGTCTCCGGGGTGTACCGCACCAGCTCCCAGCAGGCCGCGGCGCTCGGCGGCCCGCTGCCCGTCGACCGCAGGCCGGTCCTCTTCACGGCGGCCGAGGTCCCGGTGCAGTACGCGGCGGTCCCGCAGCAGCGCCAGGAGGCGCCCGACGAGCGGCAGGACGACGCGCTCGCCGACACCGTGCTCGACGTGATCGTGCGGCGTCTGGAGGCGCAGGGCCCGGCGGCCCACCAGGTGTGGCTGCCCCCGCTGGACAGCCCGCCGTCGCTCGACGCGCTGCTGCCGGGGCTCGCCCCGGTGCCCGGCCGCGGCATGACCCAGCCGGGCTACGAGGGCGCGGGCCGGCTCGTCGTCCCGGCCGGCCTCATCGACAAGCCGTACGAGCAGCGGCGCGACCCGCTGTGGCTGGACTTCGGCGGCGCGGCCGGCCATATGCAGATCATCGGCGGCCCGCAGTCCGGCAAGTCGACGCTGCTGCGTTCGATCATCGCGTCCTTCGCGCTCACCCACACCCCCTACGAAGTGCAGTTCTACGGCCTGGACTTCGGTGGTGGCGGTATGGCCTCGGTGGCCGGCCTGCCGCACGTGGGCGGTGTCGCCTCCCGGCTGGACCCGGAGAAGGTCCGGCGTACGACGGCCGAGGTGTACGGCGTCATGACCCGGCGCGAGGAGTACTTCCGCTCGGCGGGCATCTCGTCCATCGCGGAGTTCCGCACCCGCCGCGCGCGCGGGGACATCTCGGTGACCGACCAGCCCTGGGGTGACGTATTCCTGGTCATCGACGGCTGGGGCAACTTCCGCACGGACTACGAGGCCCTGGAGCCGATGGTCCTGGACATCGCCGCGCGCGGTCTGGGCTACGGCATCCACCTGATCCTCACCGCCTCGCGCTCGATGGAGGTCCGCGCGAACCTCAAGGACCACCTGATGAACCGCCTCGAACTGCGGCTGGGTGATCCCATGGACTCGGAGATCGACCGCAAGATCGCGGCGAACGTGCCCACCGGGGTGCCCGGACGCGGTCAGACCCCGCAGAAGCAGCACTTCATGGCGGCGGTCCCGCGCATCGACGGGCTCTCCTCCGACACGGACCTCGCGGAGGCGACGACCGCCCTCGCGGCCGAGGTCACCCGCCACTGGCAGGAGCCCGGTGCTCCCGAGGTTCGCCTGCTGCCCCGCGAGTTCCCGGCGACGCAGCTTCCGCCGGGCGACCGCTTCCCGAACCGCGGCATCTCCTTCGCCCTCGACGAGGACAACCTGGAGCCGGTGTTCGTGGACTTCGAACAGGACCCGTTCTTCCTGGTGTTCGGAGAGAGCGAGTCCGGCAAGTCGAACCTGCTCAAGCTGATCATCAAGCGCCTGACCGAACGGTACGACGGAAACACCTGCAAG
This sequence comes from Streptomyces sp. NPDC028928, assembly GCF_055564915.1. Lineage (NCBI taxonomy): Bacteria > Bacillati > Actinomycetota > Actinomycetes > Kitasatosporales > Streptomycetaceae > Streptomyces > Streptomyces sp. NPDC028928. The sequence continues at coordinate 357,072 of NZ_JBVHVI010000011.1, read as the reverse complement.
CTCTTCGTCGTGGACAACCGCCGCTCGCTGCTCGGGGTGACCCCGGATTCGCACCTGGCCGAGTACATCCCCATGTCGAACCAGATGCAGCACCACATGGACGCACTGGCCGACCTGATGCAGCGCCGCACCCCGACCGCCGACGTGACCCCGGAGCAGCTGCGCAACCGCAGCTGGTGGCGGGGCCCCACGGTGTACGTCATCATCGACGACTACGACCTCGTGTCCACGTCGAGCGGCAACCCGCTGGCGGGCCTGACGGAACTGCTGCCGTTCGCCCGCGACGTCGGCGTCCGCTTCATCATCGCCCGCTCCACGGCGGGCGCGGGCCGCGCCGGCTACGAGTCCTTCATGCAGCGCATCAAGGAACTCGGCGCACAGGGCGTGGTCCTCGCGGGCGACCCGGCCGAGGGCGACCTCCTCGGCGGCGTCCGGCCGCGGCCGATGCCGGCGGGACGGGGCATCTTCGTGTCGCGGAAGCGGGGGAAGCCGATGGTGCAGGTGGGGCTGGTGCGCGATGACGGCTGAGCGGGTCGTCGGCGCTCATGAGAGGGCCTCCCGGAGCGGTTCCGAGTGACCGCGCCAGGAGTCCGGCACGAGTTCCCTTCACGTCTCGGCTCGTACGCCGTCCTGACGGCTCTCGACGGCGACGCGATGAACACCGTCGCCGAGCGCCGTTTCATCGCCCGGAGCCACGACGGCGACCGGACAGTCGTCCTGGCGCTCCCGCCCATCGGTGCGGACCACGCGCGATGGGCCGCCGAGGCAACGACGGCCCGAGGGCTCGTGCTGCCCGCACTCGTGCGGATCGCCGAGCTCGACGCTTCGCCGACGCTCCCCTGGTACGGCATCGAGTACCGCCCGCTGCTCGCGCTGCCGGCGGTACTCGGTGCCAACGGCGGCCCCCTCCCCGAGCACACGGTGCGTGCGCTCGGCGCGTCCATCGCCTCATCGCTCGCTGTGGCCCACATGCAAGGCGTGACGCACGCCGGCCTCTCCCCGGAGGCGGTGTTGGTCGGCACGGAAGGGCCACGTATCGGCTGCTTCGGAGCTGCGCGGGTGGCGGCTCCTGACGGAGTGGTCCGCTCGGGCGTCCCATGGCTCAACCCGAGCTGCCTCGCACCGGAGCAGGCGTCCGGTGGACGGCCCCGTCCGCCTGGAGATGTCTTCGCTCTGGGAGCCGTCCTCTCGTACGCGAGTACGGGTCACACTGTTCCGGAGATCGACGAACTGCCTGGTTCTCTTCGTTCGCTGGTCTCCCGCTGTCTGTCCCGTGACGCCGCACAGCGGCCACAAGCGAGCGACCTCGCTCAAGAACTGGCCGGTTCGACTCCAGCATCACCGCAAGCCACCGTCCTGGACATGGCGGCCCCGCTTCCTCTTCCTGGGAAGGTCATCGCCGCGCTGGCCCGACAGTCCGCCGCGTTGCTCGCCGCGGAATTCCGCCTCGACTCCCGAATGTGACTGGCTCCCGATGCTCTCGCCTCTCACCCACGACGACCCAGCCCGCATCGCGGCGTACCGGTTGCTTGCCCGGCTCGGCAGCGGCGGCATGGGCACGGTCTACCTTGCACGAGCGGCTTCGGGGCGCACCGTCGCACTGAAGACGATGCACGCCCGGATCGCGGCGGATCCCGCGTCCCGTACCCGGTTCCACCTGGAGATCGACGCAGCACGGGTGATCGGCGGGCGGTACGGGGCCGATGTGTTCGATGCGGATCCTTCGGCGCCCACACCGTGGCTGGCGACGGAATACGTGATCGGACCTCCCCTCGGTGAAGCGGTCGGTGCGTTCGGCCCCCTGCCGGAGCCCGCAGTGCGCGCACTGGGGACCGCCTTGTGCGAGGCCCTGGGGCAACTCCACAGCTCGGACGTTGTCCACCGTGATCTCAAACCGTCCAACATCATGATCACCGCCGACGGTCCTCGCCTCATCGACTTCGGCATCGCACGCGCCCTCGGTGACGAGCACCTGACACGTACGGGAACGGCTGCGGGCACACCGGCCTACATGTCTCCCGAACAGGCCATGGGTCAGGAGCACACGGCCGCGGGTGATGTCTTCGCGCTGGCAGGCGTTCTGATCTTCGCGGCGACCGGCCACGCCCCGTTCGGTTCGGGACAGGTCGCGGACCTGCTGTACCGGGTCCGCTACGCCGATCCCGACCTGAGTCATGTTCCGTCGGCCCTCGCGCCGGCACTGTCGCGCTGCCTCGAGAAGGACCCGTCGAAGCGACCGACCACTGCGCAGCTCCGCGCGCAGCTGGCGACATCCCAAGAGGAATTCGCAGACCTTCTGCCTCAGCCGTTGCTCGACGAAATCGGCCGGCGGGCGACGGCCGTATGGCAGGCCCCTCCCGCCCGGCTACCCGTGCCGGCACCGGGACCGTACGACCCGACGGTCACCGCCGGCACCACCGCAGCCTCCACCGGGCCGTCTCGCCGCAAGCTCCTCACGATCGGCGGAGGTTCGCTACTCGCGGTGGCGGCTGCGGGGACCGGCGCTTGGGCACGGTGGGGACGAGGAGGCGGCGAAGAGGCTCCGTCGGCAGTGTGGCGGACGACCTTCACCGCTCCGGCTTCGGAGGAGCGCACGCCCCCCGTGGTGGTCGGCGACCACCTCGTGGTGAACGGCTCCTCCAGTGTGCGCGCGTTCGACGTGGCTACCGGTCGGCCGGCGTGGGCCAGCGGGGATCTCGCCGGGCCGTGGCGGACAGCGACGGACGGCAGCCAGCTCTACGGCCTGTCCCCGGTCGGCTCGAATCCCTATGCGTTCACCATCGCGAGCGTCGGCCTGAGTGATGGATCCTTCACATCCCAGGCCGCCCAGCTCGACAAGTGGGCCGGCGGCCTCAAGTACGAGCGACTGTTGTGCGTGGCGGACGGCAAGGCTTTCGCCGTGGCGGGAGTCAAGACGCGTAAGCGGGGAGAGACCCAGGTCGACGGCCCGGACACCATGTGGAGCCTTCTCTGCGCCGACCTTGCCAACGGCGAGGTTCTCTGGGACCTGTCACTGGGACGAACCGGTTCCGCCGGGCAGACGTACGTGATGGCGCGTGTCGTCGGCGAGTCCTTGGTCATCTGCGGCAAGGGGAGCTCCGGGCCGTACCTCACCTCGTACAACGCTCTCTACGATCACCGCGACTGGTCCGTCGAGGTTTCGCAGGCCGAACTCCACTCCGGACGCGGTCAGATGGCCGCAGACCACAAGAACATCTACCTCGGTGGTGGTGATGCGCTGCGCGCGCTGTCGCTGAGCACCGGGAAGACCGTCTGGTCCTATCACGGCTCCGCGACGGCGTACGGCGCTCCCACCGTCGATGACGGTGTGGTGTACGCGACTGAGACCGCCAAAGGCTCCCGCGGGCTCGTCGCCGTCGGCGCCGACAACGGCAAGCTGATCTGGCGCGAGAGCAATGCACCGGCCGCGTCCCCCGGCATCGACACTGCACCGGTGGTGGGCAGGACATACATCTACCGGCGGTCAGCGGACGGAATCGTCGCTGTCGACCGCACGAGCCACAAGGCGGCCTGGACATTCCGAACCGGTGCGACCGCCCTGGTGGCGCTGCCGAGCCGGAAGCTGTTGTTCGGTGTGGCGGAGAATTCTGTTGTCGCCCTGCCGTTCGACTGACTCGGTTCCGCATCAAGCCTTCGTCCGCGTACGCCTTGCCTTCGATGAGACCTCGTTGAAGAGAGACTTCCTATGACTCCCCTCGGCTTCGGTGATCCGCTCCGCCTCGGCCCCTACCGGCTCCTCGGTGTGCTCGGCGAAGGCGGCATGGGCAAGGTGTACCTGGGCCAGGACGCCTCCGGCACCGTGGCCGCGCTGAAGGTCCTGCGCCCCGACCTCGCCCACGACCAGAATCTGGCCCACCGCTTCCTGCGCGAGGCCCACACCGCCCAGGCGGTGACGAGCAAGGGCGTCGCGCGGGTGCTGGGCGCTCAGCTGGAAGGTGGGCGCCCCTGGATCGCATCGGAGTTCCTCTCCGGCCCGACCCTCGAGCAGGCCATCGGCGCGCAGGGTCCGTTCGACGAGAACGGTGTCCGGGCACTTGCCGCCGCACTCGCAACCACCCTGTCCGACATTCACGCCGCCGGGCTGGTTCATCGTGACCTGAAGCCGGCCAACATCGTGCTGACATCGAAGGGTCCCCGGATCATCGATTTCGGCATCGCCCGTCCCGAGCATGGCCTCACCCTCACCACGACCGGCCAGGTCCCGGTCACACCGGGTTTCGGTGCGCCGGAGCAGGTTCTCGGGCAACGGGTGGGACCGGCCGCAGACGTCTTCTCGCTCGGAGCCGTTCTGGTCTACGCAGCCAGTGGACGGCCTGCTTACAGCGGATCGCACGTGGCCGCGGTTCAGTACGCGGTCGTGCACGGCGAGCCCGACCTCACAGCGGTACCACCGAGTCTTCAGGCTCTTATCGGGCCCTGCCTGTCCAAGGATCCGACACAACGTCCCGTGCCGGCACAGATCGCCGCAGCCTTCGCCCCGCCGCCAGGGGCACGGCGTATCTGGCAGCGAGGCCCGGTCGGCGAGGTGATCAGACAGCACGAGACCCAGACCAAGCAGTACACGACGGTTGTGCGCAACGGACGGCAGTCGAGCACGTCCCGGCGCCGGTTCCTTGCCACGCTCGGAGCCAGTGGTGCGCTTCTTGCCGCAGGCGGAGGTACGACAGCGTGGTTGATGTCGCGCGACGATCTACCGCCGGCCGGTGACGTCCCGCCCGCCAGGCTCATCAAGGATCCGAGCTCGGGCAACTACTACGACAACAAGCCGCCGCGGCCGTTCTGGGGCCCGCTCAAGGTGGCCGCCACGGACTCCCCTGCGCCGCTGGTGCTGCGCGACGTGGTGATCTTCGCCTCTTCGAACGGCGGACTGACCGCACGCAAGATCACGGACGGTACGGAGAAGTGGGCGTTGCCCGACATCGATGCGTCCGCACGCTATGTGGCGGTGGGGCGCACCCAGTTCGCCGCAGTCGACGGAAAGGGCAATCTGCACATCCATGACGCCTCCACTAGCGAACGCTTGTGGAGCGTCGCACTCGGGGTGACACGAGTACTCGCCGCCGACCGTTCCACCGTGTACGCCGCCACGACCGACGACAATCTGCGGGCAGTGGACCGAAGCAGCCACAAGAACAGATGGCCGGTACCCACCGCCTACGTCGCACCCATCGGAAAGACCGCCGAGGCTGCAGCGGGCGACGGTCATCTGGTGGTGTCCAGCGAAGACGGTACGGTCTTCGCCTTCGACTCGAAGACCGGCAAGAAGTCATGGGAACTGACGGGACAGAACAAGGGAACGGCCTTCGCTCCCGTCATCGCCAACGGGACGGTTTATCTGGGCGGCAACGAACTCCTGGCCTGCCGTCTCAGTGACGGGGAAGAGCTCTGGAAGGCCCTTGGCACCTGGGGTCCTCCGACTCTGGACGGCGATTACATTCTCTCCGTGGACGGCGGTGGCCAATGGTCTGTGTACCGCCAACGTCCTGTCCGCTTCTCCGCGTATACGGGCGAAGAAGACTCGGACTGGTATGCAGCACCCGAAGGCGATGACGCGCCCATGGTGGCTCCGCTCATCCAGGGCCACTCGATGTGGTTGGTCGAGGGGGGCGACACCAAGGGCATCACCGCCCTCAACAAGGACACCGGCGAACCCGCTTGGACATACAAACCTGAACGGGGCGGCACCTGGCGCATGGCGGCTGCCGGCAATCGCGTCTTTCTGCTGAATGGCGGAGAAGCGGTGGCCATGCCGGTCTTCTGACGACAAAACCGGGGTGGGCGCCTCCCGCGCGCGCCCACCCCGGTCTTGCTTTGCCGCTCCTACGAGCCTCGGCCTAGCGGAAGTAGCTGGCCGCCTTCTTGTCGCCTTCCATGTACGTACCACCGGACTGGGCGACGACGTGGCCGATACCGGTCAGCGCCTGGTGGATGTCGTTCGCTTCCTTGTCCCAGCGGTTCAGCTTCTCGTTGAAGGTGTCCTGGGCCTGGCCCTCCCAGTACTGCAGGCTGCTCACCACCAGCCGCCGCAGCTCCTGGAGGTCCCGCTCAAGCTCGCTCGCCTCGTTGCCGATCTTCGTCGCCGCGACGTCGAGACCGTCATAAGTGACTGACAGGCCGTCAGCGTTGTTGGCCATACCTGTTACCTCGTCTCGCTGATGTGTATCTGGTCGATGTGCCGGCTGCCCGGCAGAAGTCCTGAGTTCCGCTCGGATCAGTAGGAGCTGAGCGGGGACACGGTCGGGGCGCCGTCCCGGACGTCGATCTTGTTGACGGCCGCCCGGACCTCGTCTTCCTTGCTGTCCTTGATGTTGCGCGTCGCGGTCATGGCCTCGATGACGTCACCGAGGATGCCGCCGATGGCCTGCAGCGACTGGTTGATCTCGTACTGCTTCGAGTCGAAGGCGGCACGACCGATACCGTGCCACTGGCCCTCCAGGCCGTCGATCACGCCCTGCAGACCGTGCACGCGCTTGCGGATGCCCTCGTACTTCTCCAGCATCTGCTTCTGCAGGTGGATTACTGATGCATCTTCGAGCTTCTGCTTGTTGTCGGCCATCTCAGCCCTTTCTCTGTCTGTCTCTCTGGTCCAACTGTCTCGGCCCACCGCCGCGCGGAGCGCTACGGCGGTGAGCGCGTCCTGCATGCCCTATCCGAAGAGCACAGGGCTACAGACGGCTGACGACATCACCTGGCACGCCGCGCCCGCGCGACGGCCACGCCCCCACCGCCGACCACGACGACCGCGGCCACGGCGCCGAGCACGACCCAGAGGGTGCTGTTGTCGTTCGACGACTCCGTGCTCGATCCTGCCGCCGAAGTCCCGCCGGTAGAACCCTTTTCCGGGGCTTGTGACGGGGTTGATGCGGAAGAGGAGGGGGCGGACGGGGAGGAAGAAGAGGAGGAGGTCGAGGATGCTGCGGACTTGGCGAGCAGGTCGCCGCCGTTCTCCGCCCGGAGCGGGTCCACGTTGGCCGGGCCCGCGTCGTAGTTCTGCTTCGCCAGAACGAGACGGGGTCGAATCAGCCCATAGCCGCCGTACTTGCTCGGGTTGTTCTTGGCCCATGTACGGCCGGCCGTGTCGATCAGGGCACGGGTGACCTGGTTCACCGTCCAGTCAGGGTGCGCGGACCAGATCAGAGCGGCGGCGCCCGAGGCGATCGCGGCTGCCGAACTCGTACCGTTCACGTCGTCGCAGTACGAACGGAAGTTGGTGTCGCACCATCCCGGAAAGCCCTGGCCTGGTGCCGAGAGGTCCACGTAGTTACCGGACGAGGAGAACTTCGACACCGTGAGGGACTTGTCGACCGATGCAACGCCGATCACGTACGGGAAGGCGGCTGGGTAACCGATGTTGTCTCCCGACGTCCGACCATCATTGCCAACTGCCGCGATGAGCAACTTGCCCTTCGCGGCGGCGTACTTGATGGCCTCTTCCACCTTGGGCATAGGCGCCATCTCGCCGAACGACATGCTGATGATCTTCGCGTCGGTGTCGGCCGCCGCCCTGATCGCGTCCTCGGGTTCAGGAGTCTTCTTCTTCTCTTCCGACCCGCCCTTCAGACCTTTCAGCTCGATCCGATACGGAACGATCTTCGCATCCGGCGCCAGACCCTTCAGAGTGCCACCGGCTCCCGTACCCGCGATCAACTCGGCCATGGTCGTCCCGTGACCCTTGTAGTCGACCGTCGCACGGTACGCCACCGACTTCGGAGTCTCGTCGGTCAGAACCTGGCCCTTGAGGGACGTCGTGTTCGCGTTCACTCCGCTGTCAATGACGGCGACCTTCACACCCTTACCCGTGCTGACCTTCCACATCTGCTCGGCCTGCATCGGACCCAGGTACCACTGCTTCGCCTGGACATCGTCCGCAACAGCACTCGGAGCGAAACCCACGGTCGCTGCCGCCAGGGCGCCGACGACCGCGCCCACAGCACGCACTCGTCTACCGCTATGCGTCCCGTGGAGCGCTGTCCGCTCGGCTCGTCGGCTTATCCCTGACTTCATCGTCTTCCGTGTCCTCGCTCGTGGTTCAGTTCGTCACCGGCGGCACATCACGCCGGGGATTGTCGGGCAGATGCGTCTCTTCGTCCGCATCCTCGGGCTTACCCTTTCGGCCGGCACCACGTACCAGTCCGGCACCACCCCGCGTCATGCCGTTCCGCTCGGCTCCCGCGCCGGAGTTCCGCCCGGTCGGCCTGCCCGTGACAGCCTCGGGCGTACCCGCGGCGGTCCGAGACCCGGTCGAACGAACCGGCTTCGCACCCGGCCGCGCCGCGGACTCGGGCGCACCGAAGACACCACGCTGACCGAGCCGACCGGCCGTGGACTGCGAATGGGCCTGTCCCTCAGCCCCGACGACCGTGCCACGGGGAATCCTCGCCGCGCCCTTAGTCGGACCGCCGGTGGCCGTGGGGCGCCCCCCGACGACTCCGTTGGAACGGCCGGCGCCGGTGGTCGGCGTGGCATTCCCCCGGGGTGCCGAGGTGCCGCCGGGCCGCGGCGTACCACCGGTGACCGCACGGCCCATCGGGGAGGCAGTGCCCTTGCCAACGGGCTGTCCCGTCGACGTGGCCCGCCCCATCTGGTTCATGGGTCCTTGTGCCCCGGCGCGGCCGGGGCCCTGAGGATTGGTCAGCCCGGCCGTGCCCGCACGCCCCTGAGCGACGGGAGGGGTACGGTACCCAGCCGAGCCACTCAGCCCTCTGCCCGATGTCGGATTGGGCAGCGGAACCCGGTAACCGGCGCCACCCAACGGATCGGGTTGGCCGCCGCCTGCCGGGGGCGTGCCCGTGACCGGCGGGGTGGGGCCGGTCGTATGTGTGGTCGTAGGCGGAGGCAGCGTGCCGGTGCTGTCGATATTCGTACCGACGGGCGGCTCCACAGGGAGCGGGACCGTGTGGTTGTTGTGCGTCGTCGGGACGTGGGGCGGGGTGGTGTCGCCGGTGACGTGGTGGGCGACATTGTCCGCCCCCGCCGCAGTTGGGTGATGACCGACGGTGGGCGCCGAGCCGGTTCCCGTATGCGCGCCTGTACCGGACGTCGGACGGTCAACCCCGCGCGAGTCGACGGGCCGCGGCCGAGGCACGCCCACGTCGGGCATCGACGTGAAATTCGGCGTCTTGTCCTTGGCGGGCAGGGCCGCCAGAACCTCTTCCGAGACCGCGTAGTACGAGGCCAACCGGTTCATCTGGTTGATCGCCTCTTGGCGGTCCTTCTCCACCTGGACGGCGTGGTCGTAGTCTGCCTTGTTCGCGGCCTTCTCGGCAGGGGTGAACTGCTCGGGCCGCTTCGACTCAGCCCTGGTGTCACGAGCCGGCATGGAACCACGCACGGCCGCAAGACCCACCGCGGCAGCGGTGATCTGGTCGCCTGCCGCTCCAGCGAACTCGCTCAGGTGGTGCGTGTTGGTGACGAGGTTGTCACCCCAGTCACGGAAGGACTCGCCCGATACTCCGACCCAATGAACCTGGTCGATGTTGGCCTTGAGGTCGTCGGCGGCCTTCTTGATGGCGTCGCGCGCATCCCACAGGGCCTTGCCGGAGGACTCAAGGTCCTCCGGGTCGGTCGACTCGACCAGATCGATCATCTGGTTCAGATCGAGGTTGCGCTTGTCGAAGTCCGTCCTGGCGGCGACAGCCCGCCCAAAGGGAGTCGCTTCGACCACCGAGCGCATCAGGCCGTTGAGGAATCCGCCGCGCGGACCGTCCTCGATACCGCGGACGATGTCCGTCGCGGAGTTCTGCTGAGAGACGCGATGCAGATCGTCCTTGTGCTGCTTGTCCGTCATCGTCACGCCTTCGTCTTGGTGCCGCTGCTGGCGTGCTGCTTGTCGTCCGCCTCGGGCTGGAGCTTCTTGATCTCCGCCTGGATCGCCCAGAACCGCTGACGCTGCTCCTCTTCGAGATTGTCGAAGCCCCTGTGCGCACCCTTGACCGCGATGCCGATCGCCTCGATCTGCAGGTGCAGCGTCCTGGACAGGGTCGTCAGCTCGTGATGGACCCGGGTGTACTGCTTGTACAGACCGTGCGCCTCAGGAAACTCGCTCTCACCACCCGAGGTCAGGGACGAAGCCCTGATCGTCTGGGCGCTGACCTTCGCCGGGTTGCCTGCGGACCCTTCGAGCGCGCTGAGCACCTTGTCCACTTGACCCACGAACTTGTCCAGCGCCTCACCACTGGCCTCCAAGTTCGCCGCCCTGGTCGCCGACACGCCCCCCACCATGTCTGACGGAAGCACGACGCTCCTCCCCGTTTCCCCGTACATCCATCGGCCCGTCCGGAACCGGAGGCCGACCAACCACTCGCCGTACGATCGCAAAGCGAGTCGCGCCTCACAACGCGTTTACCACTCTAGTCAACCTGCCCAACCGGTCCAACCAAGCGGTGTGTTGACTCGGCCTCACCACCGGCCCAGGTGCCACGCTTCGCCGGAATTGCCGGTTTGTGACAAGCGAACACACATTGACGCCGTCACGCGCCACCACTCCGTCGGCCAACGATGAGCACACCTGCGAGCATGAGAGCGTCACCCTCATGCGATCTACATCAAACCTCCACGTCTGATCGAGTCCGCGTTCCGGTGTTTCCAGTCGAAAGACATCACCTGGCACGTCGCGCCCGCGCGACGGCCACGCCCCCAGCCCCGACCACGACGACCGCGGCCGCGGCGCCGAGCACGATCCAGAGGGTGCTGTTGTCGTTCGACGACTCCGTGCTCGATCCTGCCGCCGAAGTCCCGCCGATAGAACCCTTTTCCGGGGCTTGTGACGGGGTTGATGCAGAAGAGGACGGGGCGGACGAGGAGGAGGCGGCGGACGCTGCGGACTTGGCGAGCAGGTCTCCGCCGTTCTCCTTGGCGAGCGGATCGACGTTCGCAGGGCCAGGGTTGTAATGGGAGTTCGCCAGAACCAGGCGGGGGCGAATGGTGCCGTAGCCGAGGTACTTGCTCGGGTCGTTCTTGGCCCACTTACGGCCGGCCGTGTCGACCAGAGCACGGGTTACCTGGTTCACCGTCCAATCAGGGTGCGCCGACCAGATCAGCGCCGCGGAAGCCGACGTGATCGCCGCTGCAGAACTCGTACCGTTCATGTCGTCGCAGTACGAGCGGAAGGCCGTGTCGCACCAACCGGGGAAGTCCTGGCCTGGCGCCGCGAAGTCCACGTAGTTTCCGGACGAGGAGAACTTGGAGACCGTGCCGGATTCATCGGACGCCGCCACACCGACCACGTAATGGAATGCGGCCGGGTATCCGATGTAGCCCCCTGCTTTTCCTCCCTCGTTGCCGACTGCGGCGATCAGCAGCTTGCCCTTCGAGGCGGCGTACTCGATAGCCGCCTCCTCCCTGGGGCCGGGCCCCTGAGAACCGAAGGACATGTTGATGATCTTCGCGTCGGTGTCGGCTGCCGCCCTGATCGCGTCCTCGGATTCGGGGGTTTTCTTCTTCTCTTCCGCCCCGCCCTTCAGACCTTCCAGCTCGATCCGATACGGAACGATCTTCGCACCCGGCGCCAGACCCTTCAGGCCACCACCCGCTCCGGTGCCCGCGATCAACTCGGCAATGGTCGTCCCGTGACCGTCGTAATCATCCGTAGCGCCGTAGGCCACCGACTTGGGTGTCTCGTCAGCAAGGACCTAACCCTTGAGCGACGGGGTGTCCGCCTTCACGCCAGTGTCAATGACAGCGACCTTGACGCCCTCACCCGTGCTGACCTTCCACATCTGCTCGGCCTGCATCGGCCCCAGATACCACTGCTTCGACTGGACGTCGTCCGCAACGGCACTCGGGGCAAAGCCCACAGTCATGGCCACCAGGGCACCGACAGCCGCCCCCAGCACACGCACTCGTCTGCCACTGCTCGTCCCATGGAGCGCAGCCCGCTCGGCCCGTCGGCCCATCCCTGACTTCATCGTCTTCCGTGTCCTCAATCGCGTCACCTGGCCACCGGCGGCAGATCACGCCGGGGCTCATCGTGCAGATGGCGCAGAAGGCCTGCCCGTGACAGCCTCCAACGCGCGCCCGCCCCACACACAGCACAGTTCACCACCGGTGAACGTACCGGAGGCGCGCATCTCACAGAGCCTTGCCGGAGGGCTCTCGAACCACTGCCCTCCAAGTTCGCCACCCTGGTCGCCGGCGCGCCCCCACCATGCCTGACGGGAGCACGACGTACCTCCCCGTTTGGCTCACGATGGGCGCGTTCCAGCTCGGGACGCATCGCCCGTCCGTGATCTCCATCAGATCTCCACGCTCGACAGGTCACCCGCTCTCCAGCTCCACCGAAACGGACCGAGCCGCAGCTCAGATGATCTTCGCAGCAATAAGCCTTTCGTTTCCCGCCGGTCGCCGCCTTGACGCCAACCTCCGCTGTCACAGCACGTCACGCCGTGTAAAGCACGCCCAGGAGCGACATGCACGAACAGCTCCGGGTGGCGGAGCAGAAGCGTCTGTGGGGGTCAACTCGGCGCCTCGGCCCGGGGCCGGCAGAAACGAACCGGGGCTCACTCCGGTGGAGTCGACGCTTGCGACACAGAAGCCACGCGGCTAGGTTCCCCCGCAGTTTGGCCGGTTCTGGTGTTCGTGCGCGGGGGAGGCCCAAGGTGGCGTGGGAAGAGTGGGAACAGCTCAAGACCCAAGCAGCCGAGCGTAGATCGCCCAGCATGCAACTGAACCACGCTCCTGATGCCGGGGGCGTTGGCGGTTCGGGGGATTTGGTCGTCCACCAGGATGACTTGGGCGCCGTCGGACACGAGGCCTTTGCGTTGCACAGTGACCTGCACAGCCAGGCCGACGTGGCCGGCATGGGAGTGGACGCGCACGGGTCCGGTTCCACGATGCAGGCCGCGACAGAGCTGTCACACTCGAATTTCGCCTTGGGAGACAGCCTTTCCCTGACCGTCGAGATATGGACGAGTCAGGTCAAGTCATTGCTGGACGCCTGCGCTCTCATTTCGAACCACCTCGACTTTTCGAAGAAGATGCACGCGAACGATGACGCGGAAATCGCGGCGGCGGTCAGCGGCAGGGATGGTTCCGGCAGGTCGGTCTCGGAGCTCGGCAAGTACTTCAAGTAACGGGGGCTGTTGTGTCCGGCATTACTATGACGAACTTGTCAGAGGTCGACCTCGGGAAGTTGAAGACCTCTGTCGCTCACTGGAAAAAGATGGTCGACAACCTTGACAAGCTTGCGGAGAGAGCTGAGAAAGGGCTGCTTGCGAAGTCGGAGGGCGCCCAGTGGGCCGGCGTGAACGCCGAGGTTACACGGCAGTTCGTCAAGAAGACGGCCAAGGAGTTCCGAGACGCCCACGCCGAGGCATCGAGCATCTACCAGGTTCTCGACGACGCCTGCGCCGAACTGGTGGAACTCCAGAAGAAGCTGAACGCGGCCCTTCACACAGAGGCACCGCAACTGGGCCTGAGGGTCAGTGACACAGGTGACGGGAAGGTGCACGTCTTCTACCCGCACGACCGCACCACCGACGACACCCACACCGAGAGCGAGCGGAACGCCGCTCAGGAGCTCGCCGATCGCATCGCCGAGATCATTTCGCAAGCCCGGGAGATAGACCACTCCGTGAGTCTGGCACTGCGCAAGAGTCACGGGAACGACGAGTTCAACTTCGGGCACGAAAACTACAAGTCGCTCGACGACGCTCAGGAGCAGCGGGCCGAGGAGTTGGCCAAGAAGAGTCTACGGCTCTACAAGGAGGGCAAGGAGCTCTCCACGGAGGAGCTGCGAGAACTCCAGACGCTTATCAAGTACAACGCGGACGACAAGGAGTTCGCAACCGACCTGTACCGCGGCCTCGGTCAGGAGAGGGCACTGCGGTTCCAGGCTCAGCTTTCGCTCGACGGCACCGCGGATGGCGGCGAGCAGCTTCGTCTCGCTCGGAGCATCCAGGACAGCATGGGCACGGCGCTCGCCACCGCGGCTCCCGGCCTTGGAGACAAGTGGACCGACGAACTCATGCGCCTCGGGCGCAGTGATCTCGACCTGCAGATGCAGGGCAACAGGATGGTGCCCAAGGGATACCAGGTACTCGGCACGCTTCTCCGGCACGGGGAGTACCCGAAGAGCTTCCTCGACAAGGTCGGCAAGGACATGATCGCGTACGAGCGGGAAGGCGGAGCCTGGGGTCGGCCCGACGGAAGCTACGCGCGTATGAAGGACTTCGGTCTGAACGCCGACAAGGAAGGCGGCCGTGGCTGGGACCCGATCACGGGTCTTCTGGAGGCCTATGGTCACAATCCCGATGCGGCCACGGACTTCTTCCACTCCCATGTCGCGGGGCCGGGCAAGCAGATGACCAATCTTGACTACTTGATGGGCATGGGGGCGGACGGCAAGGGCGACGGTGCTCGCGAGTGGATTCCTGACATGACCGCTCCCCTCGCGGCCAAGGACCCCGAGATCTACGGCAAGGACGCGCTGGGTCACGCCCTGGAGGCCGCGGTGTCCGGGCTTCCGTACGACCACGGTGACGTCGGTGCTCACCCCGAGCACACCGAGCAGCGCCGGGACATCATGGACCAGGTCATCAACGCGGTGGCGGCGAACCCCGAGCTGGCCGACGACACGATGGCCGACAGCCTCGGGCGGATGGCCGGCGAGTACATGCCCGAGATGAACTCGACGCTGAGCCAGTCCAACGACTTCGACGATCTTTACGGCAGCCCGACCAAGTTCACCAGTGCGCTTGCCACCGTCGAGTTCCTCGACACGGTCGGCAGGAACCCGGACGGCTATGCCGAGGCGACCCTAGGGGCGGAGAACTACTCCGCCGGGCTGATGCAGGACGCCACGGCGCACCCAGAGAAATACGCGGGGACCCCGTCCGAGAACCTGAAGCACATCGCCTACAACACAGGCACCGTGGAAGGCATCCTCTCCGGAGCCCGGCATGACCAGATCGTCACCGAGGGCCAGCAGAGCGACCAGGACTACAACGACGCGTTGCAGAAACGCGCGGACATGTTCAACACCGCCTTCGGTTCCACCGTCGGCCTGGCCACCGAGCGCGTGCCCATCGCCGGGGAAGTCATCAACGGCGTCACCGAGGTGGTCGTGGGCGAGATGGTCGAGGGAGCGGAGCGGAACACCTCCGCCGAGACGGCACACAAGGCGGGCGAGTCCTCGTTCAACGCCCGGCAGAACGCCCTTGACCAGGCTGCGAACGGACTCATGGTCGCCGGCACCCCGCGCGGTGTGGACGCGACGGATATGCACCGTGCCGTGACACAACAGACCGGTGAGGGCTTCGATCACGGTAAGGAACTTCAGCGCGAGGCCAAGGATCACTACAAGCGCAACCCTCCGAAGTGACTTTGATTGCGCGAGCCTTTGACAATGTCGGCAGAACGAGCGACCCAGCAGGGAAGACATGAGCGTCGGAAGAATGTCCGGCAGAGCGAAGGCGCTCTGTGCCGTGGTGGTGCTGGCGGTCCTCGGCGCGGGTATCTACGTCTGGTCGGCCCGCTCCGGCGAGGATGACGCCGACGCGCTCAAGGCCCCGGCCAGACCCTGCTGGAACGGGACCCCGCATCAGGACACCTTGCAGAAGCTTCTCGGTCCGGGCAGCAGACTGCTGCATGAGCAGGATGCCTTCCGGGTGGTCGACGAGCACTATCCGAGTCACTGCCAGTACGAGGCGCGCAGCGAGGGCTCGCTGGACACGGTTCTCGACGTGGACATCGCCTGGAGCCATGACTCGCTTCCCGTCAAAGAGCTCCCGACGGCCGACGCGCGGGGGGACGAGCCTCGTACCCGGATGGACATGGGTGTCCTCGCGTACTACCTCAGGGCCTCGCAGGTGGTGTTCTTCGAGTGCGCCGCCGATCTACCTGCCGACGCGCCCGCCTACATGAAGCGGGACCGGTACATCAAGGTCGATGTCCTGGCGCGGCCGATGAAGGGAAGCGGCCTGTCCGCGGCCGAGGCCCGCGAGGTCGGGGTGGACATCACGCTTCAGCTGGCGCGGGATGTCGCCGGGCAGGCCGGCTGCACGAACGACACCCGTCTCCCGAGTTCGGTTCCTTCGATCACCGAGGTCAACTGGCCCGGCTACGAGGAGTGACTCGCCCAGGTCCCGCCGCTCAAGCGGAAGCCCAGATTCAGGGGGCACCCAGGTCCGCCGTAATCTGGGGCCATGGAGCAATGGGCTGGGATTCTGGTGTTGGTGTTGCTGTTCGCCTTCATCGCGGGCATGTTCACCCTCGTGTTCACCGTGTCCGCGCGCGGGCGCAAGAAGGATGCGCGTATCCGGGAGGATTACGCGCAGCTTGCCCGGATCGCTCCGGAACGTGGGTGGACGTACGAGCCTCGCGTGCAGGGGCGGATCGACCAGTACTGTGGCGTGCGCCCCTTTCCCAGCCGTGGGAGCAATCTGCGCGCCTGGCACTACACCACGGGAGAATTCCGCGGTCGCGTCTTCCAGTGCTTCGAGTACCGCTCCATGAATGTCGCGTCGGGCGCCGACGTGGGGGAACGCAAGCAGCCCACCATCGAGGCGGTGTTCATCGTCACGACGCCCGGCTCGGGGCCGTTCGTACAGATACTCCGTCCGAGGCTGCTGGACACGCTGTTCGACCGTAGGCCCAAGACGCAGCTCGGCGTGCCGGAATTCGATCGGGACTTTCGGGTCATCACGGAAGACGAGGAATTCGTCCGGAATGTTCTGGGCCGCGCAGTGGTGCCCTATCTGCTGTCGGACCTCCGGACCGAGAAGTCACCACTCCAGCTGCGTGACAACGAACTGTTCACGTGGTACCGGGGCACCCTGTCCCCGCAGGCCGTCGAGGAGAAGTTGAACTACCTGTGCGACATCCTGGACCGGATCCCGGAAGAGGCTTGGGCTGCTGCCTGAGCATTCAGGCAGGGTTTTCCCCGGCCGGACGTACCGTCCGCAGGAAGGCCTTGAAGTCGTCGATCACCTGGGCGAGCTGCGTCGGCTTCGCGGTGAGGACGAATTCGACGACCGCGCGCTTCGCCGGATTCCTGACGTCCTCCATGCCGAGGTACACCTGGCTCTGGAGCAGTTCCAGCGGTTCCCCCTTCAAGGTGGTGTGGAGGCGGAGGTTCTGCGCCACCCCCGGGGAGTCCGTCAGGCCCGGGATGTCCGGGGTCCCCACTTCGGCCTTCTTGATGACCTCCACGGTTCCCGCCTGCTCCAGCCGGCGCACCGACTCGTCGGCGATCTGCCACATGGTGGCACTGTCGTTGCGCATCCGCCCGGCGATGGTGATGTTCGCGGTGAACCCGTCGACGGAGGCGGGATGGAGCGCGACGAAGGCGACGCCGGGTGCTCCCACCTCGTCCGGCGGCGCGGCCTGCCAGCCGTCCGGCAACGAGAACGAGATCTTGACCGGCAACGTGGCCGTCATGGTGAACTCATTTCCTTGATGTGCGCCAGTTCAGCCTAGAACCAGCTGCCGACCGTGTCGTCCCAGGTGTCGCCGACCCAGTCGGCCGCGTCACCGACCGAGTCGACCATCTTGGCCGGATCGACCGTGACGTCGAAGGAGACCTTGCCACCGACGCCCAGGCCGGCTCCGAGCTCGCCGCCGACGGTGAACTTGCCGTCCGTCATTCCCAGGTCGGCGTTGGCGGAGGCCCCCACGCCCGCCCATGCCTCGCCGCTGACACCGGCGCCGACGCCGCCGACGTCGGCGGAGGCCGACCCGGTGGCCTTGGCCCCTGCGAAGGCCTCCGCTCCGGCGTGCACCCCGTCCTTGCCGACGCCCACGGTGGCGGAGGCCTCGGCGCCCGCATAGGCCTTCGCCTCGGCCTGGCCCGAGGCCATGCCGTACTCCACGCTGCCGTTCGCGGAAGCCTGTGCCAGGTACGCACTTCCCGACAGTCCGGCCTGCAGCCGGCCGTTGGTGATGCTCGCACCGGCCGTTCCGTCGACGCCGAGCGCGGAGACGCCGAGCGAGCCCTTCATCTTGCCATCGCCCAAAAAGGACGTCTCGCCCTTGGTGCCGTCGGACCACGCACTGGCGCCGCCCTGCCACTCGGCCAGCTTGACCGTCAGATTGGTCTTCCTGCCCGGTGCGGCTCCCTCTTCCTCCCCCGGTTGGGCAGGCTTCTCCCGGACGAACCAGTTGCCGTTCTCGTCCTTCCCCCAGACCTTGTCCGTGCGGTGGAAGCCGTCACCCTTCGGCAACCAGTGCTCCGTCTCCCACTTCCACCGGTTCTGGGTGGTCTTGCCGACCCCGTGGTCCTGGATCCACTTCCAGTCGTCGACCCGCTGTCGGGCATCCGCGAGCCAGCCAGGGCTGTGCGCGGCACCGCCCGCGAGGTCGTCGAGCTTCTTGGTCAGCTTCTCCAGTTCGGGCTTGAGCTGCTTACGCGCGGCGTTCAGCGTCGCTTCCGCCGCCTCGTGATCCCCGGACTTCCACTGCTCGATCGCTGTCGAGGCCTGCTTCTGCGCCCATCCCAGCGTGGAGGAGTACGACGTGATCGCCGTGGCCGCTCCCGACATCGCGTCGGACGCGCGGTACCAGTTGGCTCTCTCCTTGGCCAAGGTGGGCCAGAAGACCTCACTGGCCTCACCCTTCCAGCCCGGGATCTTCAGGTCACGCAGACCGTCGCCGATCTTGTCGAACTTCGTGGACCAGCCGGTGAGGGTGGTGGCGAGCTCGGTCAGCTTTCCGGGGTCTCCCGGGACGAGCTCCTTCGGATCGGTCGTCGACCCCAGCTCGATTGCCATGGATGCGGTTTTCCTGTCTCTGACTCAGTCTTCAACTCAAGTCCGACTTGACCGAGTTCACCGCGTCGCGGATGGCGGCATCCGTCTCCGCGTAGTCGTTATTGGCCGAGTTCAGCCCGCCCGCCAGGGTCGCCGCGCAGTCGGCGAGAAACTCGGCCCCCAACTCCCACGTGGCGCAGAACGTGACCAATGCCGAGGCCGCCGAATCATCTCCGAGCGCATCGCCTTGCTCGGACGGCTCCTTCATGTCGACCTTCTCGACCGGCGTGAGCAGTTCCAGAATGTCCGAAGCGCCTTTCTTGAGGACCCCTGGCCCCACTCCGAGATCAGCCGACACGAGATATCCGTCCTTCTTCTTCCAATGCCGCCTGCACATCTGTGTTCTGGCGAATGACCAGGCCACGCTAGCACCAACTCGGCGCCACTGAACGCCAGCTCACCGCCCCCACAGATCCGTCCGTCCGTTCCCCATATCAGTGAAGACCGTCGACAGTCAGGGTGAAGAATTCATGGGTCTCCTCCATTGGCAAGCCGGATAACTGCTGCCGGTATGCTTCGGGCGTTCTCTTTGATCATCTGCAATGGAGCCCACAATGACCACAGCCCGCCTGTCCGCAACAGCTTGGGGTCTTTCGGCCGTTGCCGCCGGTGTGCTGCTCGTCGGCTGCTCAGGCTCGGTCACCGTGGAGAAGTCGAAGCCGACACTGTCTGCGGACGAACTGGCGACCACGGTTTCCGAGAAGCTCGCCGCCCAGACGGGCCGGCCGAAGCCGCACATCACCTGTCCACAGGACCTCGCGGGCAAGGTCGGCACCACCACGCGCTGCACGCTCACCGCGGACGACGGCAGCACCCTGGGGGTGACCGTGACCGTTTCCTCCGTGGAGGGGAAGCAGATCAACTTCGACATCAAGGCCGACGACAAGGCTTCTCCGCCCGCGAACTGACGCCGGCCCCTGGCGCGGGTGGACCGCAGACATGCGGAGGCGGGGGGGGGGGGGGGGGGGGGGGGGGGGGGGGGGGGGGGGGGGGGGTGGGGGGGGGGGGAGGGAGGGGGGGGGAGGGGGTGAGGGGTGGTACTCTCTC
>NZ_JBVHVI010000011.1:159029-337251 GCF_055564915.1 Streptomyces sp. NPDC028928 | reverse complement strand
TGAACCGAAAGGACAAAGCGAGGGCTTCCCCCCCCGAGAGTGCACTCTCTCCCTGGTCGGGTGTGGACCGCAAGCGTGGGGGGGGGGCGGTCCCCTCGAGCCCCCCCCGCCTTCCTATGTCTCCGGTCCCCGAGGACGGGAGCCCGCGGTCAGGACGTCCGTGGGCCGCCGTGCGCCCGTCCGCCGCGCCTGCGGCGCGCATCCCGCACCGCCACCGCCGTACCGGCCAGGCCCGCCACCAGGACCAGGCCGCCCACGACCGTGTAGGTCGCCAGCCGGCTGTTGCGCTCCTCGGCCGTCTCGCCGAAGTGCAGGGGGGTGACCGACGGGGCCTCGCCCCGGGCCACGCCGTTCTGGGGGTGCGGTGACTGGACGGGGTGCGCCGGGTCCACGTCCGTGAGGGCCTTCACCGGATCCACCACGCCCCATCCCACCCGGATGTCGTTCCCTGGAATCGAGCGTTCCGCGGTCTGTTCGATCTGGGCGACGACCTCCTGGGCCGTCCAGTCGGGGTACTTGGACTTCAACAGGGCCGCCACGCCCGCGACGTAGGGCGCCGAGAAGCTCGTGCCGTTGTCCGAACAGTGGCCGTTACCCGGCACGGTGGAGATCATGTCGACACCGGGAGCCGCGACGTCCACGAAATCTCCCGACTGTGAAAAGGCGGCCCGCTCATTGTTGCGGTCGGAGGCCGCCACCGCCAGGACACCGTCGTACGACGCCGGGTACGTGACCTTGACGTTGCCGCCCACGCCGTCGTTGCCGGCCGAAGCCACGACCACGACCTTCCGGTCCAGGGCGTAGTCGACGGCGTCCTTCAGGGTCGAGTCCTTCGGGTTGAGGGGCTCGGACGTGTCCTGGGAGATGTTGATGACGTCGGCGCCCGCCTGCACGGCGTACTTGATCGCGTCGGCCAGCGTGTCCGCCGTGCCGTCGCCCTCGGCGTCGTTCTGCTTGATCGGGATGATCGTGGCGTCCGGAGCCAGACCGACGAAGCCCGTACCCTTCACCGGGCGGGCCGCGATGATGCCCGCCACGCGCGTGCCGTGGCCGACGGTGTCCGTGGTGCCCGACTTGTTGCCGCGGTCTATCTTCTCGCCCTTGCGGTTCTTCTCGGGCAGCAGGTTCTTGCCCTTGGACGCGTCCACGGCCTTGGTGAGCTGCGGGTTCTTGATGTCCACCCCGGTGTCGATCACGGCCACCTGAACGCCCTTGCCCGTGGACTGGGCCCACAGCTCGTCCAGGTTGACGCGCTGCAGGGCCCAGGGCCGGCCCGCGTACCGCTTCGACGGGAACGTGCACTGGCCGTCGTCCGCCCGGGCGGGGGTGGCGGGCAGGGCGACCACCGTGGTCGTCGCGGTGAGGGCCACCGCGGCGGCCATAAGGGCCGTGCGCGTCCCAGTCCCCGGCGTGCTTGCCTTCAGCATGAGTGCGTTCTCCTCCGCCCGCCGCTACGAACCCTGCGGCTGCCGCGCCGCCGCCTCCGACAGGCGGGGGCCCGTCGGCAGGAAGGTCGACCACGCCATGGGGACGGGGACGGGGTTCACCTTCTCGTAGCCGAGGCGGGTCTGGGCGATCTTCGCCTCGGCCAGCTCCTCCTTGCGCTTCTTGTCGGAGGTGCCGATGCCCTTGTCCTCGGTGGCGCTGTCGCTGTTGGACTGCAGGGCGTAGCGCAGGCCCGTGTCGGTGACCAGGAAGACACCGCCGGCCGTGGTCTCGGTGCCCTGGAACTGGCGGTAGAGCTGGCCGGAACCGGCGGTGACGTAGGCGCTGGAGGAACCGGTGGGCAGTTGGGCGGGGAAGTCCTTGCCGACCCAGGTGGACAGGGTGGTCCTGCCCTTGGCGCCGACCGACTGCAGCACGTTGCAGACCGTGTTGCGGCCGCTGGTGGCGCTGGAACCGTCGTTCACCGTCCGCGGCTTGTACGCCGGCCAGGTCTTGTCCTCGTCGAAGGTCGTGCTGTCGGCGACCGCGCCGGGGCTGACCTGCTGCGCCTCACCGGCCTGGCCCACGCCGACCAGCTGGCCGCTGTTGAGCAGGAGCGTGGCCGTGAACTCGGAGATACGGGCCACCTTGCCCTGGAGGACGACGTAGTACCGCAGCACCTGGCCGTCGTAGGCCTTGATGACCTCGCCGACCTTGTCGTACTGGGCGGGCATGATCCCGGCGTTGGCCTTCGCGCCGGGGGTGCCGTCGATCCTCGGGATGGCGATCGGGCTGCCCTTGTGCAGGGTGGCGAGCCAGTCCTGGGAGACGCGCTGCGGGGCACGGCCCTGGGTGTCGAGGGCCTTGAGGAGTTCCTTGTCGGCCGGGTCGGCGATCTGGTAGGCGGTGCCGCCCGCGTCGACCACGTACTGGGTCTTGCCGTCCGGGCCGACGACGTACATCAGGTCGCCGCGGGTGAGCTTGTCGGGCCCCTCCGTCTTGGACCATTCCTTCTTCGCGAGAACGAACGCCGCCTTCTGGATCGCCCGGCCTCCGTCGCCGGGGCGCTCGCAGACCGCCCAGCGCTTGGCGGCCTCGGCCTCCCCCGGGGAGGGCAGGCGGTCGGGGGCGTAGGGGATGCCGATGGTGGCGCCGTGCGGAGGCTTGCCGCTGTCGAGGATCTTCTCGTCCACGGTGATGACGCTGGCCTTGCTGGGGTCCAGGAGCAGCTTGGCCGAGGCCATGTTGAGGACCGGGTGGAGCTGCTTCTGCTTGCCCGTCTTCAGGACGACGTACCGGGTGGTCGACTCGCTGGCGACGATGACGTGTTCCTCGGGTGTGTCCCACCCCTTGGGTGCCGTGGGGCTGAACATGCCGATCGCGCCGAACACCGCGAGGACCACGACGCCGACGACCAGGCCGGGGACCAGCGCCCCCAGCGGCTTGGGGGCGCCCTCCTCCGTGCCGGAGGGGGAGGGCTGCAGGAATGACGCGAGCGTACGGCGCTTCGCGAAGGTGTAGGCGTTGAGTTCGTCCCGCCGTGATGCCATCTGTGTCCGCTCTCTCCCCGTTGCGGAGCCGTGGGGGACCTGTGAAGATCCGTCCCCCGCCCTCGGTTGCCTCTGGTGCCTCGACTGTCAGACCCGGCCCCTACTATGCCTGTTGCGAGGACGTGCTTGTGGCACGGGTAGGGTGCTCAGGGCTTGAAGGGACCGGAGCGCAAGGGTTTTCGGGAGAGTTCGGGGGTTTTGAAGTGATGGCTTCCGCAACGCGGGCCCGGTCGCGATCGCAATCGGGGTCACGATCGGGTGGCGCGCGCCGGTCGGGTAGCCGCGGCTCTTCCTCCCGGCGGGGCGGCGCCCAGCAGGCGCCGACGCCCCACCAGGGCGCTGTCACGCCGCGCCTGGAGTCCCGCTCGGGGCGCGGCGGTTCGTTCGCGGTGCAGCGGCTGGTGCTGCTGGAGATCGCGGGCGCACTCGCGTTGTGCGGCTGGCTGCTGGGCACGGTGGCGCTGATCGCCACCGCCCCCGTCTCCGTCGTGCTCGTGGTGCTCGCCGTCGTACGGCGCCGCGGGCGCTCCCTGCCGGAGTGGCTCGGCACGCTGCTGGCCATGCGGGCCCGCATCCGGCGGGCCGCGAACACCCCGGTGCCACCCGGGACCGACTCCGGTCTCGCGCCCGCCGTGGAGTGCGACCCGACCCTGCGCACGTTCAGCTACAACCGGGGCGACGACCGCGACCAGCGGCCGATCGGCATGGTGGGCGACGGCGGGTTCCTGACCGCGGTGCTCCAGGTGGAGTCGGACGTCGACGCGCTGCGCGCGGAGCGCGGCCGGCGACCGCTGCCCATAGCCCTCGTCCGGGACGTCCTCGAAGTCGACGGCATCCGCCTGGAGTCGGCGCAGATCGTGGTGCACACCCAGCCCGCGCCCGCGCTGCACCTGCCCCAGCAGTCGGTCGTGGTCAGCAACTACGCCCCGCTGCAGGCCCAGACCGGCTCCCCCGCGGTCCGCATCACCTGGATCGCGCTGAAACTCGACCCCGAGCTGTGCCCGGAGGCCGTGGCCGCGCGCGGCGGCGGGCTGCTGGGGGCGCAGAAGTGCCTCGCGCGCTCGGCCGAGCACCTGTCGAGCCGGCTGACCGGCGCCGGGTTCCGGGCGAACGTGCTCACCGAGGAGGAGCTGACGGCCGCGATCGCCACGTCCGCGTGCGCCAATCCGATGGTGACGGCCCAGGCCGGGCGGGGCGAGGCGCCGCAGCGCCGGACCGAGGAGTCCAGCCGCAGCTGGCGCTGTGACAACCGCCGGCACACCACCTACTGGGTGCGCCGCTGGCCCCAGCTCGGCGGCAACGGCGGCTCGCTGGCCCAGCTGGTGGCCCAGCTGACCGCGGTGCCCGCGCTGGCGACGACCTTCAGCCTGACGCTGGCCAAGGGCGCACAGCAGGACGTGACCGTCACCGGTCACGTGCGGATCACCGGGCGCAGCAAGCAGGAACTGACCGACGCGCGGCGCGATCTGGAGCGTGCGGCGCAGCAGGCACGGACCGGGCTCGCGCGTCTGGACCGGGAACAGCTCCCCGGCGTTCTGGCCACCCTGCCGCTCGGAGGCGCCCGCTGATGAACACGACGACCACGCCCACCCCTTCGGGCCCCGGCCTCGCCGAGCGGCTGCGCACCGGCTTCGGCCTGCTGGGCCCCCGTCATCCGCGGCACTCGCTGCCCGTGGAGCAGGCGGACGCACTGACCCTGCCCATCGGCGACGACGGTGTGGTGGTCGGCGTCAACAGTGAGGGCGAGCCCGCCGTGCTCGGCGTGAACCGCCCCACGCCGTACGACATGGTGCTCATCGGCGGCCTGTGGACGGCCCAGGTTCTCGCTCTGCGGTCCGCCGCCACCGGTGCCCGGGTCGCGGTGGAGACCGGGCGGCCGCAGGCGTGGATGCAGATGGTGCACGCCATGGGCGGCGGGCAGAACGGCTTGTCCGTGTACGAGGTGGGGCGGGTTCCGCCGCAGGGTGCCTCCGCGGGGACGCCGGTGCTGGTGGTGCGGGACTGCGGTATGCGGCCCCCGCGCGGGCGGGTGGTGTCCGGGCCCTGGCAGTCGGTGCTGACGCTGCTGCCGTATCTCAGCCCGGTCGCGCCCCGGCTGCTGCGGCAGGCGCGGCTCGCCGGCATCCAGCGGGTCTCGCCGGACGAGGCGGCCGAACTGGGGCGCACCATGGGGCTGTCGCGGACCGAGGTGGAGTCGCTGCCGGCGCTGCCCGACGGTGTCACCCTGTGGTGTACCGACCGTGACCGGCAGTATGTGCTGACCCAACCCACCGACGCCGAGATCGGATTGTTGGGCACGCCCCGACGGATGGACTGAACTGCCCTCGCCCGTCCCTTTTGTTCACCGTGTGGCAGTGGCTGTGCGGGCCGGGCGGGGCGTTTCCGGGCCCGCTGTGACCTGGTGGGCGGGCGCGGAGAGGTGGGCGGGCCTGCCGAGGTGTGGCTCTTGGTGATTAGGCTGGGAGCGGGCGCGATGGCAGGACCCGTGGACCGGGCGTCGGTGTCCCGGGGGAGGGCCGGTGAATCGGACTGCCCCGAACGACTACGGACGACTCGGTACGACACGACATGGTCGCCCCGGCACGGCATGAGGGTGCTCGACCACACCAGGAGGAACTGTGAGCAGCGATCGGGACGGGATGCGCGGGGGCTGGGACACACCCGGCGATGACCAGCCCGACGCGGAGGCCATCGAGACCACCGGCGAGTTCACCATCGACTACGCTCCCCCCGCCTGGTACACGCAGAACGCGTCCGGTACGGCGGGAGGCCCGGGCGGTGCGGGCGGTTTCGCCGGCACCGGCTCCGGCGGTGACTCGGGCGCTCCGGCCGCCCCCGCGGTGCCGTTCCCCACGGGCACGCCGGTTCCGGGTCCGACGCCGCCCCCGCCGGCCGCCCAGCCGACGGGCACGCCCCCGCAGGGGACTCCGTACGCTCCGGCGCCGGACGCGTCGTTCACCCCGCCGCAGGGCGCCCCCTACGCTCCTCCGGCTCCCCCGGTCGCGCAGCCCGCGCCGCCGGCCGGCAATCCCGTCCCCATGCCGCGGCTGCCCGACGGTTTTGAGCTGCAGCAGCCTCAGCCCGCCCCGCAGGAGACGCCGGCCGCCTCCTCCGCGGTCCAGCCGGAGACCGACAACGGTGACCTGGAGAGTGGGGCGACCATGCGGTTCTCCGCCGTCGCCCTGAAGCGCCAGATGGCCGAGATCGCCGAGCGCACGGCAGCCGCCGGGACGCCGGCCGCATCCGGGAGCGAGGGCTCCGCGCAGGACACGGCAGCCGCCGTCGGCACGGAAGGCGCGGAGGGTACGGAGGGTACGGAGGGTACGGACGGCTCGTCCGGTGCCGAGGAAGCCGAGGACCGTACCGGGGAGTCCGGTGGCGAGGCTGCCGCGCAGGAGGGCGCGGTGGCGGAGACCGGCGGCTCGGACGGCTCCGGCTCGGACGGCTCCGGCTCCGACGGGGAAGAGGAGCGGGGCGAGGGCTCGGTCGCGCAGGGTGCCACCGACTCGGCCGACGCCGAGAAGGGTGCGGCGGCGGACGACGGGGGCGACCAGGGCGCCGGCGAGGAAGCCGACGCCGCCGCGCAGTCCGACGCGGCGGAGGCCTCGGAGGCCGTGGCTGGGGACGCCGTCACCGCGGACGCCGTCACCGCAGACGCCGCCCCCGCAGACGCCGCCGCAGAGGCCGAGGCCCAGAGCAGCGCGGCCCAGCAGGGCACGCCCGAGGACAACGCCGCGCAGCAGCCCGCCGCGCCGCAGGCGGACGCCCAGCAGCCCGTCCCGGGCCAGCCCACCCCCGGACAGCCCGACCCCGGCCGGCCCGGCGGCTACGGCTTCCCGCAGCCCGGCGCCGACGCCGGTGCCCCGCAGCCTGCCGTACCGCCCGCTCCCCCGGCCCCTCAGGGTGCCCAGCCCGGCTGGACCCCGCCGCCCCCGCCGCAGAACGGGCTGCCCCCGCTGCCGCCGTCGTACCAGCCTGCCGCGCCGGCTCCGGCCGCCCAGTGGCCCGCGCAGCCCGGGACCCCGCAGGGTGCCCCGCAGCAGCCCGGACCGATGCCGGGCGAGCAGCCGCAGCCGGCGGGTGGCCACGTCCCGGCCGGTGTGCCCGGCCAGCAGCCGCCCTTCCAGCCGCAGGCGCCGCAGCCCGCGCCCGCCGCGTGGCAGCAGCCGAACCAGCCGAACCAGGCCAGTCAGCCGAACCAGCCCGGCGTGCCCGCCGCACCGGCACCGGCACCGCAGCCGGCCCCCGGCGGTTACGGCTTCCCGCAGCCCCCGGCGCCCCAGCCGGCGGCCCCCAACGGCCCGACCCCGCCGAGCGGTTACGGCTTCCCGCAGCCGGGCGTGCCCAACCCGCAGGCACAGCCGGGCGGGTACGGCTTCCCGCAGCCCGGCGCGCCCAACCCTCCGGCGCAGCCCGGTGATTACGGCTTCCCGCAGACCCCGGACTCCGCCCCGGGCGCCCCGCAGCCTCCGCAGGCCCCGCAGACGCCTCAGGCCCCGCAGGCCCCGCAGGCCCCGGTCGACCCGCGGTCAGGTGCCGCCTGGCCGCAGCCTGTTCAGCACGATCAGCGGCAGCCGACCAACCCCGGTGCCGCGCCGCTCGGTTACACCGCCGCCGTCGAGCTGTCCTCGGACCGGCTGCTCAACAACAAGAAGCAGAAGGCGAAGAGCGGGCGGCCCGCGGCGGCGGGCGGCCGGTTCAAGCTCGGCGGCAAGAAGGAGGAGGCCGAGCGGCAGCGCAAGCTGGAGCTGATCCGT
This sequence comes from Streptomyces sp. NPDC028928, assembly GCF_055564915.1. Classification (NCBI taxonomy): domain Bacteria; kingdom Bacillati; phylum Actinomycetota; class Actinomycetes; order Kitasatosporales; family Streptomycetaceae; genus Streptomyces; species Streptomyces sp. NPDC028928. The sequence goes on along the minus strand of NZ_JBVHVI010000011.1, from coordinate 329,519 downwards.
ACGCCGGTGCTGTCCTGCTACCGGATCGCGGTCATCAGCCTCAAGGGCGGCGTCGGCAAGACGACCACGACGACCGCGCTCGGCTCCACCCTCGCCACCGAGCGCCAGGACAAGATCCTCGCCATCGACGCCAACCCGGACGCCGGTACGCTCGGGCGCCGGGTGCGCCGGGAGACCGGGGCCACCATCCGTGACCTCGTCCAGGCCATCCCGTACCTGAACTCGTACATGGACATCCGGCGGTTCACCTCCCAGGCCCCCTCCGGTCTGGAGATCATCGCCAACGACGTGGACCCGGCCGTCTCGACCACGTTCAACGACGAGGACTACCGGCGGGCGATCGACGTGCTCGGCCGGCAGTACCCGGTCATCCTGACCGACTCGGGCACCGGCCTGCTGTACAGCGCCATGCGCGGGGTGCTGGACCTCGCCGACCAGCTCATCATCATCTCCACGCCGTCCGTGGACGGCGCGAGCAGCGCCAGTACGACGCTGGACTGGCTGTCCGCGCACGGGTACGCCGACCTGGTCTCCCGGTCCCTCACCGTGATCTCCGGGGTCCGCGAGACCGGCAAGATGATCAAGGTCGAGGACATCGTGGCGCACTTCGAGACCCGCACCCGCGGGGTCATCGTGGTGCCCTTCGACGAGCATCTGGCCGCCGGTGCCGAGGTCGACCTCGACATGATGCGGCCGAAGACGCGCGAGGCGTACTTCAACCTCGCCGCGATGGTCGCCGAGGACTTCACCCGCCACCAGCAGGCGCACGGCCTGTGGACGAGCGACGGCAACCCGCCGCCGGTGGCCGCCCCGCCCATGCCCGGCCAGCCGTACGGCCCCGGTCAGGGCTACCCGCAGGCCCAGGGCCAGCCCTACCCGCAGGCCCCCGGCCAGCCGTACGCCCCGGCGCAGCAGCCGTACCCGCCGCAGCAGGGTCAGCCGCAGCCGTACCCGGCACAGCCCCAGCCGCCCGGCTACCCGCAGCCGCAGCCGCAGCCGCAGCCGGGCCAGCAGCCCCCGCAGGCTCCGCCCCAGCAGTAGGGCCCACGGCAAAGGGCGGCCGGTGCTCATCGCACCGGCCGCCCTTTGCGCTGTACCGCTGTACCGCTGTACCGCGGCACCGCTGTGTGCGAGGTCTACTCCTCCGCCGCCACGATCTCCCGGCACCGCTTCACATCCGCGGCCATCTGCTCCAGCAGGGCCTCCAGCGACTCGAACTTCGCCTGGCCGCGCACGTAGGCGAGGAAGTCGACGGCGACATGCAGGCCGTACAGGTCGAGGCCGACGCGGTCGATGGCGTACGCCTCCACCGTGCGCTCGGTGCCGTCGAACTGCGGGTTGGTGCCGACGGAGATCGCGGCCGGCATGACCTCGCCCTGGGCGTGCAGATACCCGGCGTACACGCCGTCGGCGGGGATCGCGGTGTGCGGGAGCGTCTCGACGTTGGCCGTCGGGAAGCCCAGTTCCCGGCCGCGCTGGGCACCGCGGACGACGATGCCCTCCACGCGGTGCGGGCGGCCCAGGATCTCGCGGGCGCCCTCGACGTCGCCCTCGGCGACCAGGCGGCGGGTCAGCGTGGAGGAGAACGGCTCGCCGCCGCCCGCCTCACCGGTGACGTACAGGTCGACGATCTCGACCTCGAAGTCGTAGACCTTGCCCTGCTCGGCGAGGAACTCGACGTTCCCGGCCGCCTTGTGGCCGAAGCGGAAGTTCGGGCCCTCCACGACCGCCTTGGCGTGCAGCTTGTCCACCAGGACCTTCACCACGAACTCGGCGGGCGAGAGCTTCGAGAACTCGGTGGTGAAGGGCAGGATGAGGACCGCGTCGACGCCCAGCTCGGCCATGAGTTCGGCACGGCGGTGGTGCGGGGCGAGCAACGGCGGGTGGCTGCCGGGGCGCACGACCTCGCTGGGGTGCGGGTCGAAGGTGACCACGACGGCGGGAACGCCCAGTTCGCGGGCGCGGTCGACGGCGTGCTTGATGATCAGCTGGTGGCCGCGGTGGACGCCGTCGTAGGAACCGATGGTGACGACGCTGCGCCCCCAGTCCTGGGGGATGTCCTCCAAGCCACGCCAGCGCTGCACTGTGACCGCTCCTCGAACCCGTGTCCGTGTCTATCGTTGACCTCTTGTGCAGGTCTAAGGGTGCCATGCCGGGTGCCCCGCGCCAGCATCGGCATGGGGGCTGTGACGGGGCGCACGTTCCGGCGCCGCTCAGGCCGGTACGCGGACGCCCGCCAGGTTCTCGATCATGCGGCGGGTACTGGGGCCGACCACGGCGGCCCAGTCGTCCGGGTCGTCGGTGAGCCAGCGGACCATGCGGGCCGCGAAGCCGGGCACGTGCCGGCCGAGGTCGACCAGGCCGCGGTCGAAGCGGGTGGCGCCCTCGGGCGTGCGGACGAGGAGCAGGCCGGTACGGTGCACCAGCCCGCGGACCTCCGCATCCCCGATCTCCTCCCCGATCTCCTCCCCGGTCTCCTGCCCCGCCGTACCGCGCTCGACCGCCGCGTGCAGGACGGCGTCCAGGACGGCCGGCTCCTGCTCCCCCGCGAGCAGCACCTCCAGCAGCTCACGGCGGAGCGGGCGGGAGACGGCCGTGCCGGGGGCGGCGAGGACGGTGGCGAGGGCGGCCCGCAGCGGTTCCGGACCGCCGTCGAGCAGGCCGGTGACGAGGGGAAGCAGGACCGGGCGTGCGGTGGGGCCCTGTTCGAGGCGGCGGTCGACGTCGCCGGCGACGGGTCCGGCGGTCTCCGGGCGCAGCCGCACCGCTTCCTGGACGAGGGCGGCGACCCGGCGGGCCAGGGCCGGGGTGGTGACCTCGGCGAGGCCGCGCAGGGCCGCCGCGGTGTCCGGGCCGTCGGCGTCCGGCGCGCACAGCCTGGCCTGGAAGGCCTCCAGGACCGGCTCCGGATGCGTGGTCAGGGCCGGGAGCAGGGCGCTCGGCGGGAACTGCGGGTCGCCGTCGGCGAAGTGGCGCAGGGCCGCGGGCAGGTACCGGTCGCGGGTGTGCGGGTCGCGGACCAGCAGGGCCAGGGCGCCGCCGTGCAGGGTGCGGTCGGCGGGGCGGGCGAGCAGGGTGAGGGCGGCGTGGCGCAGCAGCTCACGGTCCGCGTCCGCGTGGACGTACGGGGCGGCGCGCAGTCCGACCGCCACCGCTGCCACCCGGCGGGCGGGGCGCTCGTCGTGCGCCCAGCGGTCGACGGCCCGGCAGACGGCCGACGGCTCCTCCTCGGCGAGGACGGCGAGCAGCTCGTCGGCACGGCGGTGCGCGCAGGCCACCAGGACCTCGACGAGATCGTCCAGGGCGGCGTGCCGGTGCGTGTGCAGCAGTGCCTGCGCGGCGGTGGCCACGGTGGCGTGCGGGGTCGCGGGGAGCGGCCGCTCGTCGGCGAACCAGCCGGTGAGCAGGGGCTGTACGACGGTGGGGGCGGCGGCGAGCAGGCCGGCCACGGCGTCCAGGTAGCGGTCCCCGGCCGCGGGCGGCGCCGGGTCGGCCAGGACGAGGCGGCGCAGCAGCTCCAGGCGCTCGGCGTCGGGGACGGGCAGGACGGTCCAGAAGGCGGGGCGGAAGTCGGCCGGTACGGGCCGCTGGGCGCGGTGCCAGGCCACCACACGGTCGGCGAGCAGGCGCAGCACCTCCGTGTACGGCGTCGCGTCCGGGACCTGCAGCAGGGTCCGGGCGAGCAGCCGGGCGGCCCACCAGGAGGCGGGGTCGCGGTCCAGGGCATCGACCAACTCCCGCAGCCGCAGGGACAGTTGCCGGGGGCCGTGCTGGCGGGCGAGGAGCAGCAGGGCCTGGACGACGGGGCCGACGCGGTGGTGGGGCACGGGGACGGGGTGGCGGGTGTCGCGGGGCTCGCCGGGGTGGTGCACCAGGGCTCGCAGGGCCCCGTCCAGGTCCAGGTGCATGCCCTGGATCCAGTCGGCCAGTTCCTCGTGGGCGAAGCGGTAGCCGCCGCCGGCCGGTACGAGGAGGCCCTCGGTGAGGACGGCGGAGGCCCAGCCGGTGCCGCCGCCGAGCCGGGCCGGGGCGGGGCCCCAGGGGAACAGCGCCTCGAACGACTCCCGGTCCAGCTCCCCCTGCCCCGGGCCGAGACTGCGCCGTGCGGCCTCGTGCACCTGCCCGGCCACGCGCGCGGCCAGCCGTCGTACGGCCGTACCGCGCAGGCCGCCGGCTGCGGCGAGCCGGACCGCGATGCGCAGGCACATGAGATCGAGGTACGCGGCGAACACGTCGTCCCGGTCGAGGGTCCCGGCCAGCGACGCGTCCGGTACGGCGCCCCGCACCTCCCCCAACAACCGAAGCACCAACGGATGCCGAGCATCCCGCTCGACAAGCACCCCCTCCGGAACCCCGTACAGCCCCCGAGCCCGCCGCGCCTCGTCAACGGTGAAGTCCCCGATCCGCAGACAGGGGGGCAGGGCGGTGTCGGTGTCGATGGGGGTGGGAGTGGGAGGTGGTCCGGCGGGGTGGGCATCGCCGGGCACCGCGAGCGGGGTGTGTCCAGGCGTACGGAAAGACCCATGCTCCTCCGCCGAGCAAGTGGAGCCGGCAGGCCGGCGGGCCGGGCACGCTCCAGCAGCCGGGGCTTCAGGACCGGTCGCCAGGTGCTTCGACTCGGTGTCGCCGTTCGCCGAGGTGGCGGGACCGGTCGGGCACGGATCGACCGCTCCCGATGCCCCCGCCCGCTCGCGCGGCGGGCCCTCGTCCACCTCTGGCGGAGTGCTGGGGGAGTCCGGGATGTGGAGCAGGTGCTCCGGGAATGCCCTGCCCGCGCGTTCCCAGTGTTCTTCGCGGCAGGCGATCGCCAGGCGGGTGCCTGTTCGGTGTAGCCAGGTGGCCGTGGTCCGGGTCCAGGTGGGGAGGCGGTGGGCCAGGACGGGGGGCATTTCCTCGGGGGCGTCGAGGAGGAGCAGGAGCGGGCGGCCGGCGCGGGCGGCGAGGTGGGCCAGGTGTTCGGGGGTGACGTCGCCGAGGTCCTCGGGCTGGACGCAGTGGGACGCGGCGACGATCCGGGCGGCACGCTCCAGGGCGCGGCGGGCGGCGTCGGCCAGCGAGTCGTCGGTGTCGTGGAGGTCGGCGCCGCGCAGCCACAGGGTGGGGGCGGGGCGCTCGCCCCGGGCGCGGCGGGCGGCGAGCGCCGCGAGTTCCGTCGTACGGCCGCTGCCCGGGGCTCCGACGAGGCCGAGCACCGGCCGGTCGCCGGCGGTGAAGGCGGCCAGCTCCCGGGTGATGCCGGCGCGTTCGAGCGGTTCCGGGGCGCCCGGGGGGCCGTCCTGGCCGACCGAGGTGGCGGTCAGCTGGAGGATTCCGGCGAGGTTGAGGTCGGCTCCGTAGGCGGGCACGGTGGCCGCGTTGCGGGCGAGCAGGGCGGCGAGGGCACCGTCGGCGGGCCGCAGCGGCACGGCGAAGCCCGCGTCGCGCTCGGCGGTGTGCAGGGCGGTGCCGAGGACGCCGAGGACAGCGCCGGTGCGGGCGTCGAGCACCGGTCCCCCGGCCGCCCCGCCGCCGAGCCGGAGCGCGTCCCGGCCGGCGGTGCCGATGGCCAGCTCCAGGACGTCCTCCAGCAGGTGGAAACCGTCCGTGGCGGTGTACGTCACCTCGGTGGCGGCCAGCAGCCGCGCCTCGCGCCAGCAGCCGGCGGCGACCCGGACGTACGTGCCGGCGGCGATCCGCTCCCGCACCGTCAGTGGAAGGGGGGCCACGCCCAGGCCCTCGGTGCGTACGAGGGCGAGGTCGAGGGCGGGCAGCGGGGTGACCGCGTCGGCGGGGACCACGCAGGTGCGGTCTCCACGCGTACCGTCCCCGGGGGCTTGCAGCACCAGCCGGGACAGGCCGTCGACCGTCTCGTGGCTGGTGAGCAGGGTGCCCTCGTGGTCGGCGAGGAAGCCGACCCCGCGCGGGCGCCCCGCCAGGTCCCGGATCCGTACGAGCGCGGCGTCGGCGCGATCCGCAGCGGTGCCGCCGGCACCCGGTCCGCCGTACGCCTGTTCCCGCTCGCGGCGCCCGCCTCCGCTGCGCGGGCCCCGTCCCGCCATGGCCGTACCTCCCCGCCCGTCCCCGTGCCCTGTCCCCGACGGTAGGCGCGGGATGATCGGCGGGACAGATCGCGTGCGGAACGCGCCCCCTTCCGCTCCCCCGGTTCACTCCGAGCGCCTGCCCGGTCGGGTGAATTGACGGGGGCTGCTGGACAACCTAGGGGTGGGGGAACCGAGGGGGGACCGTGGAGCGGCGGCAGGGGCACGACCCCGTGGCCGGCCGCCGCTCCACGGCAGACGGCCCCGCTCCGGCTCAGCCGAAGACGGCCAGGCTCTTCGCCTTGCCCCGGTGCTGCTCGACCAGCGCGAGGAAACGGCCGTCGGTGTCGAACACGGCCACGGGGCCGGCGCCCGCGTACTCGTCGGGCATGTCCAGCCGGACGCCGTTCAGCAGCAGCCGGGCCCGCCGGGCGTCGACCTGCCACTGCGGGAACGCCGCGGCGGCCGCCTCGGCGAGCGGCATCACGGTCAGGTCCTGCTGGAGCTGGTCCAGCGTTTTGGCCGCGTCCAGCTTGTACGGTCCGACGCGTGTCCGGCGCAGCGCGGTGAGGTGGCCGCCGACGCCGAGGCCGGCGCCCAGGTCGCGGGCGAGGGCGCGGATGTAGGTGCCGGAGGAGCAGACCACCGACACCACCAGGTCGAGCACGGGCGTGCCGTCCTCGGCGACCGCGTCGCGGACGTCGTACACCGCGAAGGAGGTGATGGTCACGGGCCGGGCGGGGATCTCGAACTCCTCGCCCTCGCGGGCCCGCTTGTACGACCGTACGCCGTCGATCTTGATGGCGCTGACCTTGGACGGCACCTGCATGATGTCGCCGGTGAGCTTGGCGATGCCGGCGTCGATGGCGTCCCGGGTCACCTTCGAGGCGTCGGTGGACGAGGTGATCTCGCCCTCGGCGTCGTCGGTGAGGGTGTTCTGGCCCAGGCGGATGGTGCCGAGGTACTCCTTCTCGGTGAGCGCGAGGTGCCCGAGGAGCTTGGTGGCGCGCTCGATCCCGAGGACCAGGACGCCGGTCGCCATCGGGTCGAGGGTGCCGGCGTGGCCGACGCGGCGGGTCCTGGCGATTCCGCGCATCTTGGCGACCACGTCGTGCGAAGTGAAGCCCGACGGCTTGTCGACGATGACGAGGCCGTCGGGCGTGGTGTGCTTCTGGGTCATTCGGTGGCGTCGCCGTCCGTGTCGGTGTCGTCGTCCGCCGGCTTGCGGTAGGGGTCGGCGCCGCCGGCGTACGTGGCGCCCGTGGCCGCCTCGCGCACCTTCTCGTCGGACTGCCGGGCCTTGTCGAGGAGGTCCTCGATGGTCCGGGCGGTGTCCGGCAGGGCGTCCGCGACGAAGGTCAGGGTCGGGGTGAACTTCACCCCGGCCGCACGGCCCACCTCGGAGCGCAGGATGCCCTTGGCGCTCTCCAGGCCGGCGGCCGCGGCCTTCCGCTCCTCGTCGTCGCCGTAGACCGTGTAGAAGACGGTCGCCTCCCGCAGGTCACCCGTGACCCGGGTGTCCGTGATGGTGACGTGTGAGCCGAGCCGCGGGTCCTTGATCCCGCGCTGCAGCTTCTGGGCCACCACCTCTCGGATGAGGTCCGCCAGCCTTTTCGCCCGCGCGTTGTCGGCCACTGGTCCGTCTCCCGTTCTTTCTCTTGCTTGTGTCGTTCTGTGGTCTGGTCGTGGTCAGTCGTCTTCGCCGTGGAAGCGGCGTCGGACCGACAGCAGCTCCACCTCCGGGCGGGCGGCGACCAGCCGTTCACACCGGTCCAGTACGTCGGTGAGGTGCGCCGCGTCGCCGGAGACCATGGCGAGGCCGATGATCGCTCGCCGGTGGAGGTCCATGTGGTCCACCTCGGCCGCGCTCACCGCGTACTTCCGTTGGAGTTCGGCGACGATCGGGCGGACGACGGAGCGCTTCTCCTTCAGCGAGTGGACGTCGCCGAGGAGGAGGTCGAAGGACAGAGTCCCCACGTACATGTTTGTGCCGGTTTACCCGCCGGTACGGGATCGATGGCCTGGAGCCACCGTACCGCTTGCCTGCCGGCGGCTCGACCGGGTTTCCCGGCACTCCGGCCGGGGGCGGAAAACGGCGCGCTGGCCGGCAGGACCGCAGTCCCGCCGGCCAGCACGAACCGTAGGCGTTACGCCCGCGGCTTCTCCCGCATCTCGTACGTCGCGATGACGTCGTCGACCTTGATGTCGTTGAAGTTTCCGAGGTTGATACCACCCTCGTAGCCTTCGCGGATCTCGGTGACGTCGTCCTTGAAGCGACGCAGGCCCTCGATGTTGAGGTTCTCCGCGACGACCTTGCCGTCGCGGATGAGGCGCGCCTTGGTGTTGCGCTTGACCTCGCCCGACCGGATGAGCACACCGGCGATGTTGCCCAGCTTGGACGACTTGAAGACCTCGCGGATCTCCGCCGTACCCAGCTCGACCTCTTCGTACTCCGGCTTGAGCATGCCCTTGAGGGCCGCCTCGATCTCCTCGATCGCCTGGTAGATGACCGAGTAGTACCGGACGTCCACGCCCTCGCGCTCGGCCATCTGCGCCGCGCGGCCGGCCGCACGGACGTTGAAGCCGATCACGATGGCGTCGGAGCCCATCGCCAGGTCGATGTCGGACTCCGTGACCGCACCGACACCACGGTGCAGGACGCGGATGTCGACCTCTTCGCCGACGTCCAGCTGGAGCAGGGAGGACTCCAGGGCCTCGACGGAACCAGAAGCGTCACCCTTGATGATCAGGTTCAGCTGCTGGACCTCGCCGGCCTTGAGCACCTTGTCCAGGTCCTCCAGCGACACGCGGCGCGTGCGCTTGGCGAAGGCGGCGTTGCGCTCACGGGCGGCGCGCTTCTCGGCGATCTGACGGGCCGTACGGTCCTCGTCGACCACCAGGAAGTTGTCACCCGCACCCGGGACGTTGGTCAGGCCCAGGACCTGGACCGGCGTCGACGGGCCGGCCTCGGCGACGTTGTTGCCGTTGTCGTCGAGCATGGCGCGCACGCGACCGTAGGCGTCGCCCACGACCATCGTGTCGCCGACCCGCAGGGTGCCTCGCTGGACGAGGACCGTCGCCACGGCACCACGGCCGCGGTCGAGACGGGACTCGATCGAGATGCCCTGCGCGTCCTGGTTCGGGTTGGCCCGCAGGTCGAGCGAGGCGTCGGCCGTGAGGATCACGGCCTCCAGCAGCGAGTCGATGTGCAGACCCTGCTTGGCGGAGATGTCGACGAACATGGTGTCGCCGCCGTACTCCTCGGCCACCAGGCCGTACTCGGTCAGCTGACCGCGCACCTTGGTCGGGTCGGCACCCTCGACGTCGATCTTGTTGACCGCGACGACGATCGGGACGTCGGCCGCCTTGGCGTGGTTGAGCGCCTCGACCGTCTGCGGCATGACGCCGTCGTTGGCCGCGACGACCAGGATCGCGATGTCGGTCGACTTCGCACCACGGGCACGCATGGCGGTGAACGCCTCGTGACCCGGGGTGTCGATGAAGGTGATCTTGCGCTCTTCGTCGTTGACCTGGGTCGCGACCTGGTAGGCACCGATGTGCTGGGTGATGCCGCCGGCCTCGCCCGCGATGACGTTCGTCTTGCGGATGGCGTCGAGCAGTCGGGTCTTACCGTGGTCGACGTGACCCATGACGGTGACGACCGGCGGACGGACCACCAGGTCCTCCTCGTCGCCCTCGTCCTCGCCGAACTCGATGTCGAAGGACTCGAGCAGCTCGCGGTCCTCCTCCTCCGGGCTGACGATCTGAACCGTGTAGTTCATCTCGTCGGCGAGGAGCTGGAGGGTCTCGTCGGAGACGGACTGCGTGGCCGTGACCATCTCGCCGAGGTTCATCATGACCGCGACGAGGGACGCCGGGTTGGCGTTGATCTTCTCCGCGAAGTCGGTGAGCGACGCGCCGCGGGAGAGACGGATGGTCTCGCCGTTGCCGCGCGGCAGCATCACGCCGCCGACGCTCGGGGCCTGCATGGCCTCGTACTCCTGGCGCCTCTGCCGCTTCGACTTGCGGCCACGACGCGCGGGACCACCGGGACGGCCGAAGGCGCCCTGCGTGCCACCGCGGCCACCGGGACCACCGGGACGGCCGCCGAAGCCGGGACGGCCACCGCCGCCACCGCCGCCGGGACCACCCGGACGGCCGGCGAAGCCACCGCCACCGCCGCCGCCACCGGGACGACCGGCGAAGCCACCGCCGCCACCGCCACCGGGACGACCGGCGAAGCCGCCGCCCGGACGGCCGCCGCCGCCACCGGGACGAGCGCCGGCACCGGGACCGCGGCCACCGGGGCCACCGCCGCCGGGACGCGGGCCGGCAGCGGGACGCTGCGGCATCATGCCCGGGTTCGGACGCGGACCGGCCGGGCCGGGACGCGGGCCGCCCTGCGGGCGCGGCATGCCGGCCGGCGACGGACGGGGACCGCCCGGAGCCTGCGGACGCGGACCGCCGCCCTGGGCGCCGGGCGCCTGCGGACGGGGAGCGCCGCCGGGACCGCCGGGGCCGGGACGCGCGCCGCCCTGCGGGCGCGGGGCCTGCGGGCGGGCCATGCCGGCGTTGCCACCGGAGGTGAAGGGGTTGTTGCCCGGGCGCGGACCGGCCGGACGGGCACCCGGACGCGGGGCCTGGCCGCCGGGGCGCTGAGCACCCTGACCCGGACGGGGCGCCTGGCCCTGGCCGGAGGACGGGCGGGCGCCACCGGGCTTGGGGGCACCGGGACGGGCGCCGGGACGCGGACCCTGGGCGGCCGGAGCCTGCGGGGTCTGCGCGGCCGGGGCGGCCGGCGGAGCGGTGAACTCCGGGGCGGCCGGGGCCGGGCGCGGCGCGGGCTTGGGACCGGGCACCGGACGCGGGCCGGGGGCCGGCGCGGACGCCGCGGGGGCCGACGGGGCGGCCGGCTGCTGGGCAGCGGGCGCCGTCGGGGGCTTGGGAGCCGCCGGCCTCGGGGCCGGGGCAGCCGGACGTGCCGCCTGCGCCGGGGAGGGCGCGGCGGGCTTGGGGGCGGCCTTGCGCGGGGCGGGCTTCGCGGACTTGCCGCTGCCACCGCCCTGGAAGGCGTCGGTCAGCTTGCGTACAACCGGCGCTTCGATGGTCGAAGACGCCGAACGGACGAATTCACCGAGTTCCTGGAGCTTGGCCATGACGACCTTGCTCTCGACACCGAACTCCTTGGCGAGTTCGTAGACCCGGACCTTAGCCACTTCGCTCCTTTGAGGTCCGGGTTGAAGCCGGACCGTCGCTAGTTCATGGGCGTACTCATCGCGTACTCATCGAGTGCTCATCGCAATCTCGACCTGCTTTCGACTCGCGAGGTACCAGACCGCACGGGGTTCCGTACGGCATGTCTTACGGCGTTGCCTGCTCGGCAACTGTTGTCTGCTCGACGTACTGGCGCAACGCCTTTGTGTCGAGCGCTCCCGGGACGCGCAGTGCCCGCGGGAACGCCCGGCGGCGTACCGCCTGGTCGAGACAGACCAGGGCGGGGTGTACATAGGCACCCCGGCCGGGCAGCGTACCGCGAGGATCGGGGACGCATGCGTCCCCGCTCTTCACGATCCGCAGGAGATCGTTCTTGGCCGCCCGCTCCCGGCACCCCACACAGGTGCGTTCAGGGCATGCTCGGGTGTGCGTCCGGCCAGACACAGTTAAGTCTACCTCCCCGTACCGACCTCACCCCTTTGGGGCAAGAATCGAACGGCTGTTGTCGTGATCTCAGCGGCCTGCGGCTTGGATTTATTCCCCGGCCTGCTCGGTGTCGGGCCGGATGTCGATGCGCCAGCCGGTGAGGCGGGCGGCGAGGCGGGCGTTCTGGCCCTCCTTGCCGATCGCCAGCGACAGCTGGTAGTCCGGCACGGTCACCCGTGCGGAGCGGGAGGCCATGTCCACGACCTCCACCTTGCTCACCCGAGCGGGTGACAGGGCGTTCGCCACCATCTCGGCCGGGTCGTCCGACCAGTCGACGATGTCGATCTTCTCGCCGTTCAGCTCGCCCATGACATTGCGCACACGGCCGCCCATGGGACCGATGCAGGCGCCCTTGGCGTTCAGGCCCGAACGGGTGGACCGTACGGCGATCTTGGTGCGGTGACCGGCCTCACGGGCGATGGCCGCGATCTCGACCGACCCGTCGGCGATCTCCGGCACCTCCAGGGCGAAGAGCTTCTTCACCAGGTTGGGGTGCGTACGGGAGAGCGTGACGGACGGGCCGCGCACGCCCTTGGCCACCCGGACGACGTACGACCTGAGGCGCATGCCGTGCGGGTAGGTCTCGCCGGGCACCTGCTCCTGCACCGGCAGGATGGCCTCCAGCTTGCCGATGTCCACGAGCACGTTCTTCGGGTCGCGGCCCTGCTGGACCACGCCGGTGACGATGTCGCCCTCGCGGCCGGCGTACTCGCCGAGCGTCGCGTCGTCCTCGGCGTCGCGCAGCCGCTGCAGGATCACCTGCTTGGCGGTGGTGGCGGCGATGCGGCCGAAGCCGGACGGGGTGTCGTCGAACTCACGGGGCTCCTGGCCCTCGGCGAGGTCCTCGGGGTCCTCCTTCGCCCACACGGTCACATGTCCGGTCTCCCGGTTGAGCTCCACGCGCGCGTGTCGGCGGCTTCCCTCGGTGCGGTGGTAGGCGATGAGGAGGGCCGACTCGATCGCCTCGACCAGCAGGTCGAAGGAGATCTCCTTCTCCCGAACCAAGCCCCGCAGGGCACTCATGTCGATGTCCACGGCTACGCCTCCTCCTCTTCCTTCTTGTCCTTCGTGCCGGCCGTGCCGCCGGCGCTGTCCTTACGGTTGAACTCGACCTGCACGCGCGCCTTGGCGATCTCCGGGAAGGCGAGTCTGCGGGCGGTGGCCTTGCGGCCCTTCACCCCGGGCACCTCGACGTCGATGCCCTCGTCGTCGACCTCCAGGATCCGCGCGAGAAGCTCGCCGCCCTCCGTGAGCTGGAACTTCACGAGCCGGTCGGTGGCGCGCACGAAGTGCCGGTGCTCGGTGAGGAGGCGCTCCGCGCCGGGGGTTCCGACCTCCAGGTCGTACGCCGCGTCGCCCATCGCGTTCGTCTCGTCCAGCTTCGCCGAGAGCGCGCGGCTCACATCGGCGATGGCGTCCAGATCGGCTCCGGTGTCGGAGTCCACGACGACACGCAGCACTCGTTTGCGTCCGACCGAGTCCACGGCGATCTCTTCGAGATCCAGCCCCTGGGAGGTGACGAGCGGTTCCAGCAGCTCTCGCAGCCTCTCGCTCTGGGTGGTGCTCATCCGGGTGACTCCTCGGCCGCGTGTGCTGTTGTGGGATGGGTCGCGTGTCTGATCAAAGGGTACTGCCTCCCGGGGTGGGCGGTTCGCAGGAGAGCCCCCGCGCCCCTTGGGCGGGTCCGCTGAGCCGGTGACAGGAGGCGAGCGGATGCGCGGGTACCGTGATCAGCGGCGGGTGGCGTTCCCGCCTGTGTGTTCGTACGAGCCCCCGAGGACGTCAGCCGTGCCGTACTCCCCACCACCGCGCTTCCCCTCGGGGCCGCGCAGAAGATCCCTGCTCGCCTCGGCCGCCGGTGTCGCCCTGCTGGCGGGCTGTTCGGACGGGGCGGAGCCCGGCGACGACGGTCCGTCGGTCACCGAGCGGGCACGCGCGCGTGCGGCACGGGACAGCCGGGGGCTGCTGGAGCGCTACGACGCCGTGCTCGCCGCGCATCCCGGGCTGGCGGAGCGGCTGCGCCCGCTGCGCGAGCAGGTCGCGGCGCACGCGGCGGCCTTCGAGGACGGTACGACGACGCCCACGCCGGCGAAGTCCTCGGCCGCCCCGGCTCCCGTGCCGGCCGGCGAGAAGGACGCCGTCGCCGGGCTGGCCGCCGCCGAGCGCGCGCTGGCCGACCGGCGCGCCAAGGAGCTGCTGGAGGTACCGGGCGAGCTGGCGCGGCTGCTGGCGTCGGTCGCGGCGGCCGGCGCCGCGCACGCGTACCTGCTGACGGAGGGGGCCCGGTGAGCGAGGGGACGGAGCAGACCGAGCGGGACGAGCTGACCGCGCTGCAGGCGGCGCTGGCGGCGGAGCACGCGGCGGTGTACGGGTACGGCGTCGTCGGCGGCCGGATCGACGAGCGGCGCCGGGCCGAGGCGCGGGCGGCGTACGACGCCCACCGGGCGCGCCGGGACACGCTGGTGCGCGCCGTGCGTGACCTGGGCGGCGCCCCGGTCGCCGCGAGCGCCGGGTACGCGCTGCCGTTCCCGGTCCAGGACGGCACGGCGGCGGTACGGCTGGCCGCGCGGCTGGAGGAGCGGGTGGCCGGGGTGTACTCGGACCTGGTGCGGGCGGCGACGGGAGCGCGGCGGGCGGACGCGGCCGGGGCGCTGCGGGAGGCCGCGGTGCGGGCGGTGCGCTGGAGCGGGGGGAGCGTAGCCTTCCCTGGGCTCGCCGAGCGGTCCGGCGAGCAGGCGGGCGCGGCCGGCACGACCCCGTCGGCGTCGGCGTCGGCGACGGCGACGGCGACGCGTTAGCCGCCGGGAGGGCGGTCACCGCACCCGGGGAAGCCCGGGGCAGGCAGGCTCGACAACAGGCGACAGGAAGGGAACGACTCGCGCATGGCTTTCGAAGCGCCGCGGCGTCTGGAGCGGGCGCTCGGTGAGACGGCACCGGCCGGGGACGACTGGCTGGCGCGGCTGCCCGCGATGGCCGAGCAGGCCGTCGCCCGGCGCGAGTTGACCGTCGAGCGGGTGCAGGTGCCGGGCGGGCGCAGCAGCCTGGTGGTGCTGGTACGGCGCGCCGACGGCACCCCGGCCGTGCTGAAGCTGGCGCCGCCCCGGGCCCGCCCGGAGAGCGAGCGGGCGGCGCTGGCGCACTGGGGCGGGCTGGGCGCCGTGCAGCTGCTGGAGACCGAGGCGGAGGACGGGGCGCTGCTGCTGGAGCGGCTGCACCCGGATGTGTCGGTGCGGTCGCTGCCGGAGGCGAAGGCGTTGCTGGAGGCGGCGGGGACGCTGCGCCGGCTGTGGGTGGCGCCGGCGGCCGGGCACACCTTCGAGACCGTCGCCGAGCGGACCGGTCGGCAGGCGGCGGCGATGCGCGCGAGCGCCGAGGCCGACCCGGAGACGGCGCCCCTGGTGGACGCGGCGCTCGCCGCCCGCGAGGAGCTGCTGGCCGCGCCGCCCGAGCAGTTGCTGCTGCACGGCACGTTCCGGCAGAGCAAGGTGCTCGCCGGGGAGCGGATGCCCTGGCTCGCGGTGGGCCCGGACCCGGTGGTCGGCGAGAGCGCCTTCGACCTGGCCCGGCTGGTGCGGGACCGGGTGGAGGACCTGATCGCGACGCCGTCCGGCCCGGCCACCACCCGGCGCCGGATCAAACGCCTCGCCGAGTCCCTGGAAGTCGACCAGGAACGACTGCGCGGCTGGACACTCTTCCGGGCCGTGGAATCCGGGGCACGCGCGCTGCGAGTGGGACGGCCGAAGGACGCGGAACTCCTGCTGGAATTCGCCGGCTGGCTCTAGCGACGCCCCGGCTCCGGCGACGCCCCCGGGGAGCCGGGGGCGTCGTCGGCCGGTGTGGTGCTACGCCGTCAGGCGGGCGATCGCGTCCTCGACGGTCAGTTCCTCGCGCTCGCCGGTCTTGCGGTCCTTCAGTTCCAGGACGCCCTCGCCGGCGCGGCGGCCGGCCACCAGGATCTGCGGGACGCCGATCAGCTCGGCGTCGGTGAACTTCACGCCGGGGGAGACGCCGGCCCGGTCGTCCACCAGGACGCGGACGCCCGCGGCGGCGAGCTTCCCGGCGACGTCCAGTGCCAGCTCGGTCTGGAGCGCCTTGCCGGCGGCCACGACGTGCACGTCGGCCGGGGCGACCTCCTTGGGCCAGACCAGGCCGTGCTCGTCGGCGGTCTGCTCGGCGAGCGCGGCGACGGCACGGGAGACGCCGATGCCGTAGGAGCCCATGGTGACGCGGACCGGCTTGCCGTTCTGGCCGAGGACGTCCAGCTTGAGGGCGTCGGCGTACTTGCGGCCCAGCTGGAAGATGTGACCGATCTCGATGGCGCGGTCCAGCTTCAGGCCGGTGCCGCACTTCGGGCAGGGGTCGCCCTCCTGGACCACGACGACGTCCACGTACGCGTCGACCTCGAAGTCACGGCCGGCGACGACGTTCTTCGCGTGCGTGTGCTCCTTGTTGGCGCCGGTGATCCAGGCGGTGCCGGGGGCCACGCGCGGGTCGGCGATGTACTTCACCTTCTCGCCCAGGCCCTGCGGGCCGACGTAGCCGCGGACCAGGTCGGGGCGTCCGGCGAAGTCGGCCTCGGTGACCATCTCGACGGCGGCCGGGGCGAAGTGCGCCTCGACCTTGCCCAGGTCCACCTCGCGGTCGCCGGGCACGCCCACGGCGACGATCTCGCCGTCCACCTTGACCAGCAGGTTCTTCAGCGTGGCGGAGGCCGGGACACCGAGCGCCTCGGCGAGCGTCTCGATGGTCGGGGTGTCCGGGGTGGGGATCTCCTCCAGCGCGGGCAGGGCCGAGCCGTCGACGGCCTTCAGCTCGTAGGTGACCGCCTCCGTGTTGGCGGCGAAGTCGCAGTGGGGGCAGTCCACGAAGGTGTCCTCGCCGGCCTCGGCGGGGGCCAGGAACTCCTCGGACTTGGAGCCGCCCATGGCGCCGGCGGTGGCGGCGACGACGCGGTAGTCGAGGCCGAGGCGCGCGAAGACGCGCTGGTAGGCCTCGCGGTGCAGGGCGTAGGACGCGCCGAGGCCCTCGTCGTCCAGGTCGAAGGAGTACGAGTCCTTCATCAGGAACTCGCGGCCGCGCAGGATGCCGGCACGGGGGCGGGCCTCGTCGCGGAACTTGGTCTGGATCTGGTAGAGGATCACCGGCATGTCCTTGTAGGACGTGCACTGGTCCTTGACCAGGAGGGTGAAGATCTCCTCGTGGGTGGGGCCGAGGAGGTAGTCGCCGCCCTTGCGGTCCTTGAGCCGGAACAGCTCCTGGCCGTACTCGTCCCAGCGGCCGGTGGCCTCGTAGGGCTCGCGCGGCAGCAGGGCGGGCAGCGAGACCTCCTGGGCGCCGATGGCGTCCATCTCCTCGCGGACGATGCGCTCGACGTTGGCGAGGACCTTCTTGCCGAGGGGCAGCCAGCTCCAGATGCCGGCGGCCGTGCGGCGGACGTAGCCGGCGCGGACGAGGAGCTTGTGGCTGAGGACCTCGGCGTCCGCCGGGTCGTCGCGCAGCGTCTTCGCCATCAACTGGGACATGCGCTGGACCGGTGCGTTGGCCATGGTTCTCGTACTCCTGCCAGGTAAGGGTGATGGCACAGGAGGTTAGCCGGGCTCGCTGTGCCGGTGGAAATCGGTTAGCGCCTGCGCAGCGGCAGGGGGGCGCCCATCACGGCGTACGGGCGCGGTGCGCTCGGGAAGTGGACCTGGCGGGCGAGGTCGGTGTAGCCGAGGGAGAAGTACAGGCCGCGGGCGGGGCTGTCGGTGTCGATCGCGGAGAGGATCGAGCGGGGTTCGGTCGCGGTGTCGGTGATGGCGGTGATCAGCCGCCGGCCGATGCCGCGGTTCTGGTGGTCGGGGTGGACGTGCAGCTCGGTGATGACGAAGGAGTCGTCCAGCCACAAGTCGTTGCCGTTGGCCCGCAGGTAGGGCTCCACGACGGTGGACCACCAGTGGGTGCGGCTGTTGGGCATGCCGTAGACGAAGCCGATCAGCCGGCCGCGGCTGGTGGCGCCGAGGGCCCGGGCGCCGTTGTACTGCATGTGGCGCTGGACGATCTGGCGGCGTACGGCGACTTCGTCCGGTCCGAGTCCGAAGGCGACGGCCTGGACGGCCAGGGCCTCGTCGACGCGGGCAGCGAGGTCCAGGGGGCCGATCACGACGTCCATGCCGGGAGCGTACAGGGCGGTCAGAACAGGACGCTCATGAAGGCTCCCACCTCTTGGAAGCCCACCCGGCGGTACGTCCTGCGCGCCGCCGTGTTGAAGTCGTTCACGTAGAGGCTGACCACGGGGGCCACGTCCGCGAGGGCGTAGCGCAGTACGGCCGCCATGCCGGGCGCCGCGAGGCCCCTCCCCCGGTACTCGGGGGCCACCCACACGCCCTGGATCTGGCAGGCGTGGGGGGTCGCCGCGCCGATCTCCGCCTTGAAGACGACCCGGCCCTGGTCGTCGACGCGGGCGAAGGAGCGGCCGGAGCCGACGAGTTCGGCGATGCGGGCCTGGTAGAGCAGGCCGCCGTCGCCGGCCAGCGGGGAGATGCCGACCTCCTCGGTGAACATCGCCACGCAGGCCGGCATGATCGTCTCCATCTCGTCCTTGCGGACGCGGCGGACGTACGGGTCCGGGGCGATGTCGGCCGGCATGCGGTCGGTGACCATGAGCGGCTGGTGGGCACGGACCTCGCGGGCCGGGCCCCAGTGCGGCTCCAGCAGCCGCCACAGCTGGGCGGTGGCCTCGGCCGGGCCGACGATGGAGGAGCAGCGGCGGCCGGCCCGGCGGGCGCGGTCGGCGAAGGCGCGGACCGCGCGGGGGGTGGCGCAGATGGGGACGAGGTTGGCGCCCGCGTAGCACAGGGACGTGAGCATGCCGTCCTCGTACCAGCCCCACATCTCCCCGCCGAGCCGCCAGGGATCCAGGCCCGCGACCTGCACCCGGGACGTCACGAAGGCGTTGACCACCGGCTCGCGGTCGAGAACGGCGAGCGCGGCGTCCAGGTCGCTCGGTTCGAGCACCCGTGAGGTGGTCTGGGTCAACACGTGGCGGGGCCTCACGACGGGGGTTCTGCTGGTCCCCGCACTATAACTGCGCTGCCTCGCCGGGCGCCTTCCAGCTCGGGGGGCTCGGGTTCCGGGCGGCTGCGGGCTGGGGGTGGCTGGTCGTTTCCCGCGCCCCGTCAGGGCGCGGTCGCACTGGCACGGGAAAAGTCAGCCCGCCACCGAGACCGACGGCTCGCCGGACGTCACGCCCTCGGCCTCCATCTGCTCGGCCAGCTTCATGGCCTCCTCGATGAGGGTTTCCACGATCTTGGACTCGGGGACGGTCTTGATGACCTCGCCCTTGACGAAGATCTGGCCCTTGCCGTTGCCGGAGGCGACGCCGAGGTCGGCCTCGCGGGCCTCGCCGGGGCCGTTGACGACGCAGCCCATGACGGCGACGCGGAGGGGGACCTCCATGCCGGTGAGGCCGGCGGTGACCTCTTCGGCGAGCTTGTAGACGTCGACCTGGGCGCGGCCGCAGGAGGGGCAGGAGACGATCTCCAGGCCGCGCTGGCGCAGGCCGAGGGACTGGAGGATCTGGAGGCCGACCTTGACCTCCTCGACGGGCGGGGCGGACAGGGAGACGCGGATCGTGTCGCCGATGCCCTGGGACAGGAGGGCGCCGAAGGCGACCGCCGACTTGATCGTGCCCTGGAAGGCGGGGCCGGCCTCCGTGACGCCCAGGTGGAGGGGGTAGTCGCACTGCTCGGCGAGCTGGCGGTAGGCCTCGATCATCACGACCGGGTCGTTGTGCTTGACCGAGATCTTGATGTCGCGGAAGTCGTGCTCCTCGAAGAGGGAGGCTTCCCACAGGGCGCTCTCGACCAGCGCCTCGGGCGTCGCCTTGCCGTACTTCTGGAGCAGGCGGCGGTCGAGGGAGCCGGCGTTGACGCCGATGCGGATCGGGGTGCCGTGCTCCTTCGCGGCCCGCGCGATCTCCTTGACCTTGTCGTCGAACTGCTTGATGTTGCCGGGGTTCACGCGGACCGCGGCGCAGCCGGCCTCGATGGCGGCGAAGACGTACTTGGGCTGGAAGTGGATGTCCGCGATCACCGGGATCTGGGACTTCCTCGCGATGGTGGCGAGGGCGTCGGCGTCGTCCTGGGTGGGGCAGGCCACGCGGACGATCTGGCAGCCGGAGGCGGTCAGCTCGGCGATCTGCTGGAGGGTGGCGCCGATGTCGGACGTACGGGTCGTGGTCATCGACTGGACCGAGACCGGCGCGTCTCCGCCGACCGCCACGCTTCCGACCTGGATCTGCCGGCTCTTGCGGCGCTCGGCGAGCTTGGTCGGAACGGACGGCATGCCGAGAGAAATCGCAGTCATCTGCTGTGCAACCCCAAGTCGTGGATCAAGGTCCGGCCCCGTGAACGGCGGGCTCCAGGCTTCGAGATTACGGCACCGGGCCGGGCGTCAGCACATCCCTCCCGCAAACCCACCCGATGGAATGCGGCCCGGAACCAGAGGGTTCCGGGCCGTGTCGAACAGCGGGTGGCTAGGAGATTTTCACCGGGTTGACGACGTCGGCGATCAGCACCAGGACGGTGAAGCAGACGAAGATCCCGGCCACCACGTACGCCACCGGCATCAGCTTGGCGACGTCGAACGGACCGGGGTCGGGCCGGCGCAGCACCCGGGCCACGTTCCGCCTGAGCGACTCCCACAGGGCGCCCGCGATGTGCCCGCCGTCCAGCGGGAGCAGCGGGAGCATGTTGAACAGGAACAGGGACAGGTTGAATCCGGCGACCACGAACACGGCCATGGCCAGCTGCTGCGATGCCGGGATGTCCAGCGTGGCGATCTCGCCGGTGACCCGGGCCGCGCCGACGATGCCCATCGGGGAGTCCGGTTCGCGCGGGCCGTCGCCGAAGGCCGCGTCCCACAGGGCGGGGATCTTGCCGGGCAGGTCCACGAGGGAGTCGACGGCGTCGCCGACCCGGTCGGTCATCCAGGTCACGGACTGGCCGAAGTCCTGTTTGACGACGCCACGGGCCGGGCTGAAGCCGAGGAAGCCTGCCTTGACGTACTCGCCCTCGACGTAGGCGCCGCTGGAGTCCTTCTTGGCGACCTGGTTGGTGGCGATCTTCGCGTGCAGGGTCACCTGCCGGCCGCCGCGGTCGACCACGATCGGCACGTCCTTGCCGGCGTGTCCGCGGATCAGGTCCGAGAGCGCGTTCCAGTTCTCGGTCGGCACGCCGCCGAAGGAGACGATCCGGTCGCCCGCCTTCATGCCGGCGTCCGCGGCCGGGGAGGCCGGGTCGGACTTCTTGCAGCTGTCGCGGTGCTCGCTCTGCGCGATGACACAGGGCGAGACGGACTCGACGGTGGTGGTCTCCTGCTGGATGCCGAAGCCCATCAGCACGGTGAGGAACAGGCCGATCGCGAGCACCAGGTTCATGAAGGGGCCCGCGAACATGACGATGACCCGCTTCCACGGTTTGCGCGTGTAGAACATGCGCGTCTCGTCACCCGGCTCGAGTTCCTCGAAGGCCGCCGAGCGGGCGTCCTCGATCATGCCGCGCCACGGGGAGGTGGAGCGGGCGGTGACCCGGCCGGAGTCGTCGGGCGGGAACATCCCGATCATGCGGATGTAGCCGCCGAGCGGGATCGCCTTGATGCCGTACTCGGTCTCGCCCCTCTTCCGCGACCAGATGGTCGGGCCGAAGCCGACCATGTACTGCGGGACGCGGATGCCGAAGAGCTTGGCCGTGGACAGGTGCCCCAGCTCGTGCCACGCGATCGAGACGAGCAGGCCCACCGCGAAGACCACTATGCCGAGGATGAACATCAAGGTCGTCATGCACGCGCCTCCGCGGTCGCCGTCGTGGCTGTGAGTTCGCGGGCCCGGGCCCTGGCCCAGGTCTCCGCTTCGAGGACGTCCGACACCGTGAGCGAGGTTCCCGTGACCGGGGTGCCGTGCTCCTCCACCACCCGGGTGACGGTCTCCATGATCCCGTTGAAGGGCAGCGCGCCGCTCAGGAAGGCCGCGACGCACTCCTCGTTGGCGGCATTGAACACCGCCGGGGCCGTGCCCGCGAGCTGCCCGACGTGCCGGGCGAGGTTCACCGAGGGGAAGGCCTCGTTGTCCAGCGGGAAGAACTCCCAGGTGGAGGCCTTGCTCCAGTCGAAGGCGGGCGCCGCGTCGGGGACACGTTCGGGCCAGCCCAGGCCGATGGCGATCGGCCCGCGCATGTCGGGGGGCGTCGCCTGGGCGATCGTGGATCCGTCGGTGAACTCGACCATCGAGTGGACATACGACTGGGGGTGCACGACCACCTCAATGCGGTCGAAGGGAATGTCGTAGAGGAGGTGTGCCTCGATGACCTCCAGTCCCTTGTTGACCAGGGTCGCGGAGTTGACCGTGATCACGGGGCCCATGGCCCAGGTGGGGTGGGCGAGGGCGTCCGTGACGGTGACGTGCGCCAGCTCGTCCTTGGTCCGGCCGCGGAAGGGGCCGCCGGAGGCGGTGACGACGAGCTTGCGGACGTCGGCCCGGGTGCCGGCGGCCAGCGCCTGGAAGAGGGCGGCGTGCTCGGAGTCCACCGGGATGATCTGGCCGGGCTTGGCGAGCGCGGTGACCAGCGGGCCGCCGACGATCAGCGACTCCTTGTTGGCGAGCGCGAGGGTGCGGCCCGCCTCCAGGGCGGCGAGGGTCGGCGCGAGGCCGATGGAGCCGGTGATGCCGTTGAGCACGGTGTGGCAGTCGGACGCGGCGACCTGGGTGGCCGCGTCGGGCCCGGCGAGGATCTCGGGCAGCGGCTCCCCCGCGCCGTACTCTGCGGCGAGCGCCTCGCGCAGCGCGGGTACGACGTCCTCGCGGGCGACCGCCACGGTCCGCACCCGCAGCCGGTGCGCCTGCTCGGCGAGGAGGGCGACCCGGCCGCCGTTCGCGGAGAGGGCGGTGACGCGGAAGCGGTCGGGGTTGCGCAGCACGAGGTCGATGGCCTGGGTGCCGATGGATCCGGTGGAGCCGAGGATCACCACGTCCTTGGGACCGTCGCCGGCGACGGGATCGTAGACGAGGTGGGGGTCGGCGAGGGGGGCCGGATGGGCGGGACTGTCGGTCATCCCCCCATTGTGGCCGCAACCGGCCCCGCTCCGGACAGCGCGTCCCTCCGGGAGGTGGACTGCGCGGGATTGTGAAGTCACCGTGAAGATCATGTGATAACACTTCGTTCCACATGATTCGCGGACGACATCCTGGGGGGATTTCTCCATGCGTACTGTGCGCATACGCGCCGCCCTGCCCGCTCTCGCCGGAGCGGCCCTGCTCACCGGCACCCTGCTCAGCACCCCGGCACAGGCCGCCGGGGGCGTGAGGATCCACCATGTGTGGTTCGACAGCCCCGGCTCGGACAACCGCTCGAACAAGAGCCTGAACGCCGAGTGGGTGCAGCTCAGGAACACCAGCGGCTCGGCGGTCTCGCTCAAGGGCTGGGTGCTGAAGGACGCCTCCAACCACAAGTACGTCTTCCCGAACGTCAAGATCGGCGCCGGGAAGTACCTGAAGATCCACACCGGCAGCGGCTCGGACACCGCGTCGGACAAGTACCAGGACCGCCGCGCCTACGTCTGGAACAACGACAAGGACACGGCCACGCTGACCAGGGCGAGCGGCAGCAAGGTCGACAGCTGCTCCTGGACGACGCGGGACCCGAGCGACACGTACTGCTGACCCCCGTAACAGCCGGACTAGCTCCCGAAGGGACGGCGGGCATTCTCGCGAGTCGACGCGCCGGGGGTCGCGTCGGCGATCCACGGGCCCTCGCCCGAGGGGTCGAGGATGCCCTCCTCCAGCCAGGTGTAGGCCCCGCCGAGGACGCCCCTGACCACCTTGCGGTCCAGTTCGTCGGTGTTGGTCCACAGGCGGTCGAAGAGTTCCTCCGCCCGGATGCGGGCCTGGCGGCAGAAGGCGTCGGCGAGCTGGTAGGCCTCGCGGCCGTGCTCGCCCTCCCGCCACAGCCGCTCGGCGCGGACACAGGCCGCGCTCATCGCGAACAGTTCGGCGCCGATGTCCACGATCCGGCCCAGGAAGCCCTGCTTGGTCTCCATCCGGCCCTGCCAGCGGGACATGGCGTAGAACGTGGAGCGGGCGAGTTTGCGGGCCGTGCGCTCGACGTAGCGGAGGTGCCCGGACAGGTCGATGCCGTGCTTGAACTCGCCGTACGCCATCGGCAGCTGGCCCGGTCCGGCGACCAGCTTCGGCAGCCACTTGGCGTAGAAGACGCCCGCGTTCGCGCCCGCCCTCGCCTTGGCGGACAGCGGCTTGTCGGGGTCGATGAGGTCGCCGGCGACCGACAGGTGGGCGTCCACGGCCTCCCGGGCGATCAGCAGGTGCATGATCTCGGTCGAGCCCTCGAAGATGCGGTTGATGCGCAGGTCCCGCAGGATCTGCTCGGCCGGGACCGGGCGCTCGCCGCGCGCCCGCAGCGACTCGGCCGTCTCGTAGCCGCGCCCGCCGCGGATCTGGACCAGTTCGTCGGCCATCCGCCAGGCCATCTCGGAGCCGTAGAGCTTGGCGAGGGCGGCCTCGATGCGGATGTCGTTGCGGTCCTCGTCGGCCATCTGGGAGGACAGGTCGAGGACCGCTTCCAGGGCGAAGGTCGTGGCCGCGATGAAGCTGATCTTGGAACCGACGGCCTCGTGCAGCGCGACCGGCTTGCCCCACTGCTCGCGCTCCGCCGCCCACTCGCGGGCGATCTTCAGACACCATTTGCCGGCCCCCGCGCACATCGCCGGCAGCGACAGCCGCCCGGTGTTCAACGTCGTCAGCGCGATCTTCAGGCCCGCACCCTCGGGGCCGATCCGGTTGGCGGCGGGGACCCGCACCTGGTGGAAGCGGGTCACACCGTTCTCGATGCCGCGCAGGCCCATGAAGGCGTTGCGGTTCTCGACGGTGATGCCCTCGGCGGTCGCCTCCACCACGAACGCGGTGATGCCGCCCTTGTGCCCCTCGGACTTCGGCACCCGCGCCATGACCACGAGCAGGTCGGCGACCACCCCGTTGGTGGTCCACAGCTTCACCCCGTCGAGGACGTACGTGTCGCCGTCGGGGACGGCCGTGGTGGCGAGGCGGGCCGGGTCGGAGCCCACGTCCGGCTCGGTGAGCAGGAACGCGGAGATGTCGGTGCGGGCGCAGCGGGGCAGGAACGCGTCCTTCTGCTCCTGGGTGCCGAACATCTTCAGCGGCTGCGGTACGCCGATCGACTGGTGGGCGGAGAGCAGCGCGCCGACGGCGGGGCTGACGGAGCCGACCAGCGCGAGGGCCTTGTTGTAGTAGAGCTGGGTGAGGCCGAGACCGCCGTACTTGGGGTCGATCTTCATGCCGAGTGCGCCGAGTTCCTTCAGGCCCGCCACGACCTCGTCGGGGATGCGGGCCTCGCGTTCGATGCGGGCGGGGTCGATCGCCGTCTCGCAGAACGCGCGCAGCTTCGCCAGGAACTCCTCGCCGCGCCGGACGGACTCGTCGTCGGGGAGCGGGTGCGGGTGGATGAGGTCGAGCCGGAAGCGCCCGAGGAACAGTTCCTTGGCGAAGCTTGGCTTGCGCCAGTCCTGTTCCCGGGCGGCCTCCGCCACCTGGCGGGACTCGCGCTCGGTGACGGTGGTGCGTGGGGTGGTGGTGGCGGACATGGAGCCTCACCTCGCCGCGAAGGGGGACGACTGGGACCGTTCGTTACCGACCAGTGCTACTGGATCGTTGGTACCCGAAACGGGGCGACCTCACCACCCCTCGCGCGCACGGTCGGCCGACGGCGGCCGAGCAGGAGGTGGTGCCGAGGCGCCCGGAACCCTGGAAGACCTCGGTGCCGGCCGCGATCCCGGAGACGTACGTGTCGTCGCCGGGGAGCTTGCGCCGGACGAGTGCCTGCGTGACGTCGTCGAGGGGTCCGTCCGCGGTGTTGCGTCGAGGATGTCTTCCGGGGGACGGTTCCGTACCGGAAGGACGGTGGCCGCCGCCTGCGAGAGGTTGCCGCGAACCAACGGCCGAGATCGCTGTCGAAGCGCTTCGACTGACTCTGGACACCCCGCCTGGCTGAGGCTACTGTCATTCCCACCCCCACCTACCCGTGTCGGCAACGCGCAGTGTCGAAGCGCTTCACAAAGCTTGGAGAGCTGGATGGTCACCCTCGCCGAGGTCGCCCAGCACGCCGGAGTCTCGGCGAGCACGGTGAGCTATGTCCTCAGCGGCAAGCGGTCCATCTCCGCGACCACCCGGCAGCGGGTCGAGCAGAGCATCCGGGAGCTGGGCTACCACCCCAACGCGGGCGCCCGCGCCCTGGCCGGCAAGCGGTCCAACATCATCGCGCTGATGATCCCGCTGCGCACCGACATGTACGTGCCGGTGATGATGGAGATCGCCATCGCGGTGGCCACCACCGCCCGGACGCACGGCTACGACGTCCTGCTGCTCACCGGCGAGGAGGGCCCGGACGCGGTGCGCCGGGTCACCGGCAGCGGGCTGGCCGACGCGATGATCCTGATGGACGTCGAGCTGGAGGACGAGCGGCTGCCGCTGCTGCGGGAGACCGACCAGCCCTCCGTGCTCATCGGCCTGCCCTCCGACACCACCGGCCTGACCTGCGTGGACCTGGACTGGAGCGCGACCGGCGCGCTGTGCGTGGAGCACCTCGCGGGGCTCGGTCACCGTGACATCGCTGTCATCGGCGAGGCCCCGGCGGTCTACGAGCGGCACACCGGCTTCGCCGAGCGCACCCTCGACGGGCTGCGCTCCCGGGCCCGTCAGGCGGGCGTGCGGGTGCTGCACCGGCCGTGCGAGGGCGGGTACGACGCGATGGCGCTCACGCTGTCCCGGATCTTCGACGAGCGCCCCGGGACGACCGGGTTCGTGGTGCAGAACGAGTCGGCGGTGGAGCCGCTGCTCGCGCTGCTGCGCCAGCAGGGCCGGGCCGTGCCCGAGGACGTGTCGGTGGTCGCGATCTGCCCGGACCAGGTCGCGGTCCAGGCCTCGGTGCGGCTGACCTCGGTGGCCGTCCCGGCACAGGAGATGGGCCGGCACGCCGTGGAACACCTGGTGGCCAAGCTGGACGAGCGGGGCAGCGACGAGGTCGTGCTGCTCGCGCCCGAGCTGACGGTACGGGCGAGTTCGGGGCCGGCGCCGGCCGCGTAGCCGGAGGGGCCGGCCCCCGCTCGGGAGCCGGCCCGGACAGCTCAACTGCTGCTGACGGTGAGGTTGTTGGTGGTGAAGTTCAGGCCGCCGGACGAGGACGTGATCTCGTAGCCGAACTGGACGTCACCGATGGTCTCGTTGCCGAACCAGCCCTTGGTGTCCTTGATCCACTTCAGGATGGGCAGGATGTTGACCGTGCCGGAGCCGGAGTTGGAGGTGCGCACGAAGGAGAAGACCTCGTTCGCGCCGTTGTCGCCCTTGTAGACGGTCCAGGTGTGACCGCCCAGCGTCACGGTGCCCTGCGAGGTGCCGAGGGGGCCGACGGCTCCGGTCTTGTTGACCCAGAGCATGATCTCGTAGTCGTAGTCGGTGTCCCAGATGTCGTAGGACGTGTTGTACGCGCCGGACGACGGGACGGTGACGTTGTAGCTGCTGGAGAGCGAGCCCAGCGAGGTGATCGACTTGTTGATCACCTTCTTGGCGTTGGGGTAGGACTTGATCCCGCCGGTGTCGGGGTGGTTCGCCCAGACGCCCCAGTTGGTGCCGGAGTTGGCCCAGACGCACTGGCTGCCGGCGCCGGAGCCCCAGATGTTGTTGTAGAGGGTGTAGCCGTTCAGGGTGGTGTTGCCCCACTGGTCGCAGGAGTTCCAGACGGCGGCGGAGGCGGGGGCCGAGGCGAGGCCGACGGTGGCGCCGAGGGCGAGGGCGGGGGCCAGCAGGGCCTTGGCGACCCTGCTCAGCGTGCTTGTTGCCATGGTGTCCCTTCCATGGGTGGGGGGAGTTGTTCCGGTCACCGCGCCCCCAGGGTGAGGACGCGGTCTTCTCCGGCGACGAGGTCGAGCGGCTCGGTGCCGGAGGAAGTCCGCAGTTCGACGCGGCCGCTGCGGTGGGGGCGTACGACGGCCCGGGCGCCGTCCGGGCCCCAGGCGAGGTCGATCTCCGCGCCGAACCGGGTGCGCACCCCGCGCAGTTCGCCGCGCGGGCAGCTGTCCGGGACGGCGGGCAGCAGGACGAGCCGGTCCGGGGTGGACTGGACGAGCAGTTCGATCAGCACCCCGGGCAGGGTGTGCGCGGCGTCCGCGTTGTAGACGTCGCGGTGGGGGTAGTGGGCGCTCATCAGGGAGGCGTGGAAGTAGTCGCCGTCGAGCACCCGGCGCAGGGCGTCGGCGGCCCGCTCCGGGTCGCGGAGCCGGGCGGCGATCAGCGCGTGGTGGAGGTGGCCGTGGGCGGAGTCGTTCTCGGTGCCGCGCAGTTCGAGGGCCCGGTAGGCGGCGGCGGCCAGGCGCGGGGTGTCGTAGGGGGTGATCTCCTCCAGCGGCCAGACGCCGTAGAGATGGCTGAGGTGGCGGTGGTCGTAGGTGTCGTCCAGTCCGGGCCAGGCCCATTCGGCGAGGGCGCCGTCGGCGTTGATCCGGTGCGGGGGCAGCCGGTCGGCGAGCGCCCGCCATCTGTCCGCGTGTTCGGGGTGGTAGCGGGCGGCGGTGCGCAGGGTGTGGCGGGCGGCGGAGAGGTCCATGGCCGCGTTGACCGCGCCCCAGCTGCCGTTCGCGGGCCGGTTCTCCGGTGAGTAGGAGGGCACGACGACGAGGTGGCCGTCGGGGTCGGTGCGGGTCAGGAAGTCCTCGTGGAAGAGGGCCGCCTCGGCGAGGGCGGCGGCGGTGCGCGGGTCCTGCGCGCCGCGGATCTCGTCGTGGTCCACCAGCGGTTTGAGCAGCCAGTCCGCGCCGGCGGTCCACAGGTGCAGCGGGTACGCACGGCTGAAGTGGTACGTCAGCCCCGACTCGCCGTCGGTGTGCGAGGGCGCGACGGCGCCCCGGGTGCCGAAGATCGCGCGGGCGTTGGCCCGCCAGTCCGGCAGCTGCCGTTCGACCAGCGCGGCCAGCGCCTCGGTGACCTCCGGCAGGGCGGCGGCGGGCGCGGAAGCGGTCTGGAGGTTGAGGTTGGCGTTCGTGGTGAACGCGCCCGACCAGGCGGTGTCCCAGTCGCCGGTCCACAGTCCGGTGAGCCGGGGCGGCAGCAGGCCGCTGCTGGAGAGCAGGTGGTAGCGGCCGGCGGCGAAGAGCCGCTCCAGCAGGGCCGGGCTGTGCGGGCGTGTCAGCAGCTCGGAGCCGGGCAGGGCGCGCTCGGCCGGGTCGGCGCCGAGGTCGAGCGAGACCCGGAGGTAGGCGGGGCGGTGCCGGTCCAGGTGGCGGGCGAGCAGGCTGTCGTACGGCCGGTCGGTGCCGTCGAGCAGGCCCTGGAGCCGCCGGGCCTCGGCGACCACGTCCGCCTCGCCGGTGTGCCGGCGCACCCGGGTGAGCAGCAGCACCGAGCGGGCGCCGGTGACGCGGACGCCCGGCGGGACGAGTTCGGTCCGGCCGCCGGAGACGGCGACCAGGGTCACCCCGGTGTAGGCGCGGTCGCTGTCCGGGTAGCGGGCGCGCAGGCTGAGCAGGGCGCCTTCCGGGGTGAGCAGGGTGCCGTGGCCGACCCGCAGCCCGGCCGGGGCGCCCGGCAGCCGGTGGTCCAGGCGGATGTCGAGGTCGCCGCCGGTGACCTCGTGCACGATCACGTCGTCCGCGCGGGAGACGAAGACGCGGCTTCCGGCGTCGGCGCGGGCCGCCGTGGCCTCGCCGCTGGTGAAGTCGACGGCGCGGCGGAAGCCGTAGCGGTCACCGCCCGCCGCCGCGCGCACCCGGATCCGGAAGGCGGGGTGGAAGGGCTGCACCCACTGCAGCGGGCGGCCGTCGGTGAAGCTCTCGGCGGCGGTGAGGTCACCGGCGAGCAGCCGGTCCTGGAGCGCGGGGAGTCGGGCGGCCAGCCGGGGCGGGCGGGCGTGCTCGCCGCCGTTGGGACGCACCAGGCTGTGATGGGTGACAACCACCCGCTCATCGTTCGGGTCGCCGAACACAAGGGCGCCGTGGTGACCGTTCCCGCTCAGGAAGGCGTCCTCCCAGCGGGCGGCCGGGGCGGGCTCCCAGGTGCCGTGGACCGGCGTCCGGCTCATGACCGCAGCACCGCCACGCCGTAGCGGCCGAGGGTGACCGCGTCCGTGACGTCCGTGCCGCCGAGCAGCTCGCGATGGGCCCCGGGGACCTGGACGGTGACCGGTTCCCGCCCGTGGTTGAGCAGGAACAGCAGCTCACCCCGGCGCACCGCCTCCACGCCGGCCGGCAGCCCGTCCAGCACCGGCCGTACGCCCGCCCCGTCGGCGATGCCGGCCAGCAGGGAGCGCAGCGCCTCCGGCTCGGGCAGCGTGGAGAGGTACCAGGCGCGGCCCCGGTGCAGGACGGCGGGCAGCCCGTCCAGCTCACCGCCCCGGTACGGCACGGTCTCGGCGGCGCCGGGCTCCGGCTCGATCTCCTCCGCCCACAGCGTGCCGCGAAAGCCCTCGCAGGCCACGGTCTCCCCCGCCTCCAGCGGCCACCACTCGTGCAGGGTGCGGATGCCGAACAGCTCGCGCAGCCGGGCGTCCATGCCGCCGGGCCGGATCCGGTCGTCCTCGTCGGCGACCCCGGTGAGGAAGCCGCAGACCAGGGTGCCGCCGCCGCGGACGTACGCCAGGAGGTTGTCCACGGCGGCGTCGGTGAGCAGGTACAGCTGCGGGACGACGACGAGCCGGTAGCCGGACAGCTCGTGTTCCGGGTGGGCGAAGTCGGTGGTGAGGTGGGACTCCCACAGGGCCCGGTGCCAGGCGGTGAGCACCTCCGGCAGGTCCACCAGCGCCGACAGCCGGCCTTCGTGGTCACCGGCCCACCAGGAGTGCCAGTCGTGGAGCAGGGCGACGCCGGCGGTGACGCGGCCGCCCGTCACCTGGCCTCCGAGCCGGGCGAGTTCCTCCCCGAGCTGCTTGACCTCCTGGAAGGTACGGCCCTCCTCCCCCGCATGGCCGACCATCCCGGAGTGGAACTTCTCGGCGCCCTGCCGGGACTGGCGCCACTGGAAGTAGCAGACGGCGTCGGCGCCGCGGGCGACGGCCTGGAGCGACCACAGGCGGTTGAGTCCGCGCGGTTTGGGATGGTTCACGCCCCGCCAGTTGACCGGCCCGGCGGCCTGTTCCATCAGCATCCACGGACCGCGCGCCTGCGAACGGGTGAGGTCCTGCACGAGGGCGCCGCGCTGGGCGCCCATCGGATCGCGCGGGTCGGGATAGAGGTCGACGGAGACGACATCCTCCTCCTCGGCCCAGCGCCAGCCGTCCTGCCCGGTGAACAGCGGCATGAAGTTGGTGGTGACCGGGAGGTGCGGGCTGTGCCGGCGGACGATGTCCCGCTCGGCGGTGTAGCACTCCAGGAGCATGTCGGAGGTGAACCGCCGGAAGTCCAGCACCTGACCGGGGTTCTTCAGGTAGTGGGCGTGGCGCGGCGGCAGGACGCTGTCCCAGGTGTCGTAGCCCTGGCTCCAGAAGGCGGTTCCCCAGGCGGAGTTGAGTGCGTCGAGGGTGCCGTACCTCGCGCGCAGCCAGCGGCGGAAGGCGGCGGCGGCCTCGTCGCCGTAGTCGAAGGTGCAGTACTCGTTGTTGATGTGCCACATGGTGAGCGCCGGGTGGTTGCCGTAGCGGGCGGCCAGGTCCTCGGTGATGGCGGCGGCGTACCGGCGGTAGGTGGCGCTGGAGTGCGAGAAGTGCTGCCGGCCGCCCCACCATTCGATCCGGCCGTCGGCGTCCCGGGGCAGGGTGTCCGGGTGCAGCCGCCCCATCCAGGGCGGCGGGGAGGAGGTGGGCGTGGCGAGGACGACGCCGATGCCGTGGGCGTGCAGGAGGTCCATCAGCCGGTCGAGCCAGCCGAACTCCCGTGCTCCCGGCTCGGGTTCCAGCATCGCCCAGGAGAAGACGCCGAGCGTGACCGAGTTGACGCGGGCGTCCTTCATCAGCCGGACGTCGTCCTGCCAGGTCTCCTCCGGCCACTGCTCGGGGTTGTAGTCGCCGCCGAAGAGGATGCGGCCCCGGGTGGCGTCGGCGAGGTCCGGCCTCATACCGGCTCCCCGTACTGGATGCCCCGCCCGTTGGTGGCGAGGTAGACCCGGCCGTGGATCCGCGGGTCACCGGTGACGGCCTGCCCGGTCCAGCCCCACTGGTGGGCGTCGTCGTTGATACGGATCCAGGTGCGGGCCTCGTCGTCGGAGCGGAGGACGGCGGGGCGGGAGTCGGTGGCGCCGACCAGGTAGACGGCCGGGTAGCGGGCGCCGGGGGCCGCCTTGCCGAAGCCGAGGGTGTAGCCGGCCCGGACCCCGCCGACCTCGGCGAAGCCCGCTCCGCCGTCCGTGGACCGGTACAGCCCGTGCTCCTTGGCGCACAGCCACAGGTCACCGGTCCGCCCCGGCGCCACGGCCAGCTGGAACTGGATGTCACCGGACGGCAGTCGCCCGGCGCGGGCGGAGAACGTCCGACCGCCGTCGGTGCTGGCGTACAGGGTCCCGCTGTCGGTGTCGTAGGCGTAGAAGACGGCCGGGTCGACGGGGTCGGCGACCGGGGTGGCTCCCTTGGGGAAGGAGGTCACCTCGGCCCAGCCGGCACCCCCGTCCGCCGACCGGTGGGCGGGGTACCTGGTCCCGTCCCGGTGGACGAAGGTCCACAGCAGCACGCGGCCGTCGGCGCTGACGGCGATCGGGCCGGGGGCGTCCTCGGCGAGGGCGGGCTGGGCCGGGAAGGGCGCCCAGGTGCGTCCGCCGTCGGTGGAGAAGGCGCCGTTGCCGTGGTCGCCCCATCCGGTGCGGACGACGTACGAGGGTTTCGCCGCGGCCTGGGCGAGTCCGGTGGCCGTGCCGAAGACGGGGTCGGTGGCCATGCCGCGCTTCGGGGAGGCGGTGAGCCGCTCGTGGTACAGCACCCCGATGTCCCCGTTGGCGCTGATCAGATGGGCTTCCCCGGCCGGCGGCGAGATCAGCTGCCGTACCGAGGTCTCCTCCAGGCCGCGGACGCGGGGTGCCCAGTGGACGAGGTCGCGGGTGCCGTAGACGGTGGCGCCGGTGCCGTAGAGGATGTGCTCGCTGTCGTACGGGTCGACGGCGACGGCCTGGATCCACCAGCCGAACTTGGGCTTCTCCTCGCCCCAGTAGAGGTACGGCGTCTCGGAGACGTCGAGGACGGCGGTGTCCTTCAGGGAGACCCAGCTGCGGCCCGCGTCGGTGGTCCGGTACAGGGTGTCCACGGCGGACCAGCGGTTGTTCGTGGAGACGACGACGGTGCCGGGGCGGCGGGCGGCGACGGCGATCCCGCCGTAGCCGAAGGTGTCCGACCCGCCGGGGGCGACCGGGGTGACGTCGGTCCAGGTGCCGGTGGTGGTGTCCAGCTTGTGCACGCTGCCCGTGGTCTGGCCGTTGGGGCCCGGCACGTCGGCATACGTGACGTACAGCTCGCGGGTGTGCGGGTCGTGGGCGGCGCGGACCGGGACCTTGGCGGACGCGCCGGCGGGCTGTCCGGGGACGGCTTCCCAGGTGGTGCCGTCGGTGGTGCGGTACAGGTTCGGCCGCGCGGGGGTGCCGTCGCTGTCGCCCCAGCCGGCGTAGACGGTACGGCCGGCGGCGAGGAGCAGGGTGACGCCCTGGCCGGTGCCGGCGGGAGTGGCCGGGAAGTTCTTCTCCTGTACCCAAGTGTCCCCCCTGTCGGTGGACTTGAGCAGGCCGTCGTGGCGGGTGCCGAGCCAGAGGGTGTCGCTGTCCCGGGGGTCCACGAGGAGCCGTTCGCCGGTGCCGCGGCCGTCCTCGTTGGCTCCGAGGCGTACGGGGAGGTCGGTGCGGTGCCAGGTGCGGCCGCGGTCTTCCGAGCGGAGGAGGGCGCCGTTGCCGGCCCAGGGCTGGGTGTACGTGCCGAGGGCCAGGTACAGCCGGTCGGGGTGGGCCGGGTCGACGGCCATGGCCTCCACGCCGAGGAGGTTCCAGTCGTCCCAGCCGAGGTGGTCGGTGAGGGGGGTCCAGTGGGCGGTGGTCCGGTCCCAGCGGTAGGCGCCGCCGATGTCCGTGCGGGCGTAGGCGAGGTGGGGGATGGTGGGGTGGAAGAGGATGCCGGTGACGAAGCCGGTGCCGCCGATCACCGCGGTGCGCCAGCGGTACGCTCGCCGCTCGGCCGGGGCCGCGTGTGCCTGGGGGGCGGGGAGGCCGGCGAGTGCGGCCGCGGCCGCGGTGCCGGCGAGGACGGTTCTGCGAGTGGGCATGTGGGGTTACCTCACGTGTCTTGGTGGGGTGGTCGGTGCCGGTGCCGGTGCCGGCGGGGGTGGGAGCGCTCGCCCGCGCTTGCGGGGTGCCTCCCATCGCCCACCCGTGCCGCCCCAGCGGCACGACTGCCCGCAGCTACGCGGATGCGACGACCGCTGCGGACAGGCGCCCCGTCACCCCTTCACCGCTCCGGTGAGCATCCCTTTGCGGAAATGCTTCTGGACGAACGGGGACAGGACAGCCACCGGCAGCAGGGCCAGGACCATCACGGCCATCTGGACGGCCAGGGGGGACAGTTGCCCGGTGTTGATCTGGGCCGACAGGCCGACCGGCCGTTCCTGTTTCTGGACCAGCTGGATCATCACGTTCTGCAGCGGCATCATCTTCTGGTCGGTGAGATAGATCGACGCGTTGAACCAGGCACTCCAGTACCCCACCGCGTAGAACAGGGTGATCACCGCGAGCACGGCCCGGGACAGCGGCAGCACGATCTGCCACAGGATCCGCCAGTCCCCCGCCCCGTCGATCCGCGCGCTGTCGATCAGTTCGGGCGAGATGCCCATGAAGAACCCGCGCAGGACCAGGATGTTGAAGACGCTGACCGCGCTCGGCAGGATCAGTGCCAGGTAGGTGTCGGTGAGCCCGAGCGCCTGGACGAGCAGGTACGTCGGGATCAGGCCGGCCCCGAAGAACATCGTCGCCAGCAGGGTCATCAGGATCCAGCGGTGGCCCAGTGAGCCCCGGCGCGAGAGGCCGTACGCGCACAGCACCGACACCGTCATGCTGAACAGCGTGCCGACGAGCGTCACCCCGACGCTGACCAGTGCGGCGCGCTGCACCTGGCCGCCGCCGAGCAGTTCCTGGTAGGCGACGAAGGTGATGCCCTTGGGGATCACCACCAGTCCGCCGGTCTCGTCTATGACCTTCTTCGGGGACAGGCTGGTGACCACCACGATCCACAGCGGGAAGAGCACGGCGAAGCAGGCGATCGCGAGGACCAGCCCTTTCGCGGCGAGCCCGGCCCTCGCCGGCTCCTCCTCCCAGGACGGCCGGGGCGGCGCCGCCCACCGGCTGCGTCTCTCCCGCTTCTCCGGCCGCTCGCGTTCCACGGGAGGCCGTTCGGCGACGGTGCTCATTTCTCGTACACCCCCTGCTCGCCCATGAGGTGGGCCACCTTGTTCGCCACGAGGACGAGGGTCAGTCCGACGACGCCCTTGATCAGGCCGGCCGCGGCCGCGTAGCTGAAGTCCTGGTTGCGGATGCCGTTCCACCACACGTAGGTGTCGAGCACCTCGGAAGCGTCCGGGCCGACCGCCTGCCGCTGGAGCAGGAACTGCTCGAAGCCGACGGTGAGGGCGTCGCCGACGCGCAGGACGAGCAGCAGGGCGATCACCGGCCGCAGTGCGGGCAGGGTGATGTGCCACATGCGGCGCCAGCGCCCGGCACCGTCCATCGCGGCGGCCTCGTACAGGTCCGGGGAGACGGCGGCGAGGGCCGCGAGGAAGACGATGATGCCCCAGCCGGCGTCCTTCCAGACCGTCTGGGCCGTCACCAGGAACTTGAAGACCGAGGGGTCGGTCATGAGGTCGAAGCCGGAGTGCCCGTGTTCGCGCAGGGTCTGCGCGAGGACGCCGGCGCCGCCGAAGATCTGCTGGAAGACGGTGACGACCAGCACCCAGGAGAAGAAGTGCGGCAGATACATGATCGCCTGGGCGACCGCGCGCACCCGGGGCCGGATCACGCTGTTGATGAGCAGGGCCAGCGCGACGGGGATCGGGAAGTACAGCACGAGCTGGAGGAGGAAGAGGACGAAGGTGTTCTGCACGGCGTGCCAGAACTCCGAGTCCTCGAAGACCCGTTGGAACTGCTCGAAGCCGACCCAGGGGCTCTGGAAGACGGCGATGAAGCCGTTGTCGCTGAGGTAGGGGTCGTAGTCCTGGAAGGCGACGACGTTGCCGAGGATCGGGATGTAGTTGAAGACCAGGAGCAGCAGGACCACGGGCAGGGTCATCAGGATCAGGGTGCGGTCGCGCCGGAATCTGATCCTCAGGCTGAGCCCCCGGCCGCGCGCCCGGCGGCCGGTGGCGCCGCCGGACGCCGCCTCGGCCTCCTCCCCCGCCTTGGCCCTGCTGCGGGGCACGGTGCTGGTCACTTCGCCGAGCCGGTGGAGTCGAGCAGCTTGCGGTACCAGTCGCGCAGGTCGTCGCCGCCCTGTTTCTTCCAGTCGGAGACCGCCTGCTGTACGTCGCTGATCTTCTTCCGGCCGCGTACGACGTCGTCCTCCAGCTGCTCGAAGTCGTCGGCGAGGTTGGACCAGCGGCTGGGTTCGGTGATCGTCAGGCCGTAGAAGGAGGACTTCTTGGTGAAGGCGCCCATGCGCTGCTGCCACTCGACCATGCCCCGGGTGACCTCGGGGAAGTCGGGGTGGGCGACGTAGGCGGCGGGCTTGCCGGTGTAGTCGAAGGCGCCGAGGACCTCGTTGACGCCCTT
Organism: Streptomyces sp. NPDC028928; assembly: GCF_055564915.1. NCBI lineage: Bacteria > Bacillati > Actinomycetota > Actinomycetes > Kitasatosporales > Streptomycetaceae > Streptomyces > Streptomyces sp. NPDC028928. Next base: position 293,033 of record NZ_JBVHVI010000011.1, on the reverse strand, counting down.
GGTGGTCTTGGTGGGGACGCCCTTCTGCAGGGTGTAGTCGGTGCCCTCGACGCCGTATTCGGCGAGCAGGCGCTCCTTGGTGCCGAAGGGGGCGGCGCAGAAGTTGGCGACGGCGAGGAAGTCCTTGATCTTCTGCTCGGACGCGGTCTTGTTGACGAAGGTGAAGATGTTGGACGGTTGGGTGGCCCACAGGAGCGGGTCGCCGCCGTCGTGGGTGAAGATGTCCATCGCGGCCATCTCGAAGTCCGGGTTCTGGGTGTGCTGTTCGGAGGTCTTGCCGAACCAGTCGGACAGGTCCTGGTTGTAGACGAGGAGCTTGCCGGCGGTGAACCGGGTGCCGGGCGGGTTGGCGGTCTTGCCGGCCTTGTCGTCGGGGTGGACGACGCCGGCGGCGAAGAGCTTGCGGGCCCACTCCAGCGCTTCGAGGTAGGCCTCGGTCTCGATCCGGTTGATCAGCTTGCCGTCCTGGAGGTTCCACCACAGCGCCTTCTCGCCGCCGTTGAGGACACCGAAGGCGCTGAAGGCGGTCCACTTCATGTCGGCGCAGGCCCACACCCCGCCCCTGGCGTCGGTGGCCTCCTTCGCCCAGGCGAGGAACTCGTCGGTGGACTTGGGGAGTTGCCAGCCCCTCTTGTCGAAGACGTCCTTGCGGTAGAAGGGCGCGATGTTGGGGACGTAGGAGCCGGGCAGCGGGATCGCCCGCAGCTGTCCGCCGAAGATGGCGCGCTGCCAGGCATCGGTGGGGACGGCGGCGAGGTTGGGGTAGTCCTTGACCTTGTCGCCGGACAGATAGGGGCCGAGGTCGGCGAACTTGGCGTTGATGGCGTTGGGGATCTTGCCCATCAGGTTCCAGCCGGGGACGACCACGACGTCCGGGATGTCACTGGAGGCGAGGACCGCGCCGAGCTTCTCGTCGTAGGTGTTGCCGTCCTGGTTCTGCCAGCTGGTCTCGACGCCGATGGCCTCGTTCATGGCCTTGTAGTACGGGTTGCCGTTGTCCGGCGGGGTGCCCCACAGCGGGGCCATGATGGTGAGCCGGCCGCCGCTGCCGAGCTTCTTCGGCACGGAGGTCTTCAGCTGGTCCATCGCGACGGCCTTGGTGAAGCCGACCGCCGAGCCGTTCTTCGAGGGGATGTCCGGGGCGACGACGCTCGACGCGACGTACGCGGGAAGGATCTTCTGCGCCGCCTTGCCGGAGGTGGTGCCTTCCTTGCGGCCCTCCTGCCCGCCGCCGCAGGCGGTGAGCAGCGGCATCCCGCCGGCGACCGCCGCGGCGGCGACCGCGGTGGAGGCGAGGAAGCTTCTCCGGCTCGGGGAGCTTCTCCGGCTGGGCGCGGAGGAGGCGGAGGCGGCGTTCGGCGTCATTGCGTCAACCCTTCATGGCGCACCAGGACACCCGGCGGTGGGCCGTCGGCTGCGGTGTCTTCAGTGGATCCGGCTGAGCGGAAGCGCGTCTGCCGTGCAGAGGCAGTCGAAGCGCTTCGAAGTTGCTGCGAGGTTAAGTGAACACGTGAGGGCACACAAGGCCCGTTCCCAAGATTCCTCCGTTCTCCGGCGAGCCCGGCCAGTGTTGGGGTGCGTGGGAAAGTCGGTCCTGTTTCGGCCCAGCACCTTGACACCCCGACACCGGTCGACCGAGCATCGAAGCGCTTCGAAAGGACCGTCTCGCTCCATGCGCAAGGGGAACCGCTCGTGACCGTTGACTCGCCGTCCACGCCGCCTTTCCGCGATCCGCACCTGCCGTTCGCGAAGCGCATCGAGGACCTGCTGGCACGGCTCACCCTGGACGAGAAGATCTCCTTCCTGCACCAGTTCACGCCCGCCGTGGAGCGGCTCGGCATCGCCGCCTGGCGGACCGGCCAGGAGGCGCTGCACGGTGTGGCCTGGATGGGCCCGGCGACGGTGTTCCCGCAGGCGGTCGGTCTCGGCGCGACCTGGAACCCGGAGCTGGTGCGCCGGATCGGCGAGGCGGTCTCCAAGGAGGCCCGGGCGATGCGCGCCCGGGACGACCGGGTCGGGCTGAACGTCTGGTCGCCGACGGTCAACCTGCTGCGCCACCCGCTGTGGGGCCGTAACGAGGAGGGCTACGCGGAGGACCCGAAGCTGACCTCGGCCATCGCCACGGCGTACACCCGGGGCCTGCGCGGCGACCACCCCGTGTACTGGCGCACCGCGCCCGTGCTGAAGCACTGGCTGGCGCACAACAACGAGACGGACCGGGCCACTTCGTCGGCCTCCGTACGCCCCCGGGTGCTGCACGAGTACGACCTGCGCGCCTTCAAGGACACGGTCGAGGCGGGTGCGGTGGCCGGGGTGATGCCCGCCTACAACCTGGTCAACGGCCGCCCCAACCACGTCTCCCCGTACCTGCGCGAGCAGTTGCGCACCTGGACCGACGACGAGCTGCTGGTCTGCTCGGACGCGGGCGCGCCCTCCAACCTGGTCGACGCCGAGCACTACTTCGACACCCACGAGGAGGCCACCGCGGCGGCCCTGCTGGCCGGCGTGGACAGCTTCACCGACCACGGCACGGACTCCGCGTCGATCACCGCGCGGGTCAGGGGGGCGGTCGAGCAGGGTCTGCTGACGGAGGGGGACATCGACACCGCCGTCCGCCGCCAGCTCTCGGTGCGCTTCCGGCTCGGCGAGTTCGACCCGCACTACGACCCGCACGCGGGCACCGGCGAGTTCGACACCCCGGCCCACCGGGCGCTTGCGCAGGAGGCCGCCGAGCAGGCGATCGTGCTGCTGAAGAACGACGACGACCTGCTGCCCCTCACCCCCGGCACCCGGATCGCGGTCGTCGGGCTGCTCGCCGACGAGTGCAAGCTCGACTGGTACAGCGGCAGCCTCCTCCACCGCTCCACTCCCCTGGAGGGCCTGTACGAGCGGTTCGGCGCGGAGCGCGTGCAGTTCGCGGAGGGCGTGGACCGGGTCCGGCTGCGGACGGCGGCGGGCGCGTTCCTGTCCGTGCCGCCGGCCGGGGCCCCCGACCGGGCGCGCGCCGCCGAGGGCGCCCTGGACCCCGCGCTGCTGTCCGGCCGCACCGACCTGCCGCCGCTGACCACGGACCCGACCGGCACCGAGTTCGCGCTGGCCGACTGGGGCGAGGGGGTGCTGACGCTGCGCGCCCCCGACGGCCGCTATCTCTCGGTCGCCGAGGACGGCTACCTGCGCGCCTCCGCCGACCAGCCCGGCGGCTGGATCGTCCAGGAGACCTTCCGGCTGGAACCGCACCGCGGCGGTCACCTCCTCGAGCACCTGGGCACGGGTCGTCACGTGCGGGTCGCCGCCGACGGCGTGAAGGTTGCCGACACGGGTGACGTCTTCGAGGTCGTGACGGTCGAGCGGGGCGAGGAGGCCGTGGCCCGGGTGGCGGGCGGGGCGGACGTCGTCGTGGTGGTGGCGGGCAACGACCCGCACATCAACGGCCGCGAGACCGAGGACCGTACGACCCTGCTGCTGCCCGAGCACCAGCAGCGGCTGCTGCGCGCGGCCCGGGCCGCCAACCCGCGCACCGTGCTGGTGCTGGTGTCGGCGTACCCGTACGCGGTGGACACGGTCCGGCTGCCGGCCGCGCTCTGGACGGCGCACGGCGGCCAGGCGGCGGGCACGGCCCTGGCCCGGGTCCTGGCGGGCGACGTCTCCCCGGCCGGCCGCCTCCCCCAGACCTGGTACGCCTCCGACGCGGACCTGCCCGACCTGCTCGACTACGACGTGATCGGCAGCCGTCAGACCTATCTCTACTTCGACGGCACCCCGCTCTTCCCCTTCGGCCACGGCCTGTCGTACGCGTCGTTCGGGTACGCCGGCGTGGCGGCCCGGGTGGAGGCGGACTCGGTGCTGGTGAGCTGCACGGTCACCAACACCGGGGACCGGACGGCGGACGAGGTGGTGCAGCTGTACGGCCGGGCGGTGGACCCGTCGGTGGCCCGCCCGCGCCGCGAGCTGCTGGACCACCGCCGGATCACGCTCGCCCCCGGTGAGACGGCCGCCGTCTCCTTCGAGGTCCCGCTCAGCGCACTGGAGTTCTGGGACGTGCGGCAGGGCGGCTGGCGCCTGGAGGGGGGCCCGTACGAACTCCTGCTGGGCGCGTCCAGCGCGGACGTACGGCTGCGGACGACCGTGCACCTGGACGGTCCGCCACCGGCCCCCCGCAGGGCACGGGAGCGCGGCCTGTCCGGCGCCGATTTCGACGAGCAGTCCGGCGTCGCGCTCGTGGACCGGACGAGGACGGCGGGCGACGCGGTGACCCCGGCCCACGGAGGAACGGCCGAACTGGTCTACCGCGCCTGCGACTTCGGCGCGGGCGTGAGCGAGGTGACGGCGGAGCTGGCGGGCGAGGGCACCCTGGAACTCTCCCTGGACGGCGGCCCGGTCCTGGCGACGCTCACCCCGGACACCCCCACGGCCGGCCCGTACACCTACACCAGGGTGACCGCCGCCCTGGTCGCCGAGGGCGTCCACGACGTCCGCCTCGCGCTGCGCGGCCCGCTGCGGCTCGCGCACGTCGGCTTCTCCGGTTGAGGGTCCGGGGAAGGCCGGCACCAGCAAGGGGCCCGGCACCGGAAGGCAGCGGTGCCGGGCCCCTTCGGGGTGGCGGGAGTTGCGCCACGGCGATTCTAAATGAAAATGGTTCCCAATAGCCAGTGGTGGCAGACGTGCTCTTTCACCGCTAGCGGACCACAATGATCACGATGGTGCCGTTGCCGAACCGGTGATCGAAGCGGTGGTCGAAACGATGATCGAAGCGGTGGTCGGAGCGATGGTCGAAGCAGCGCCAGCCGTGGTGGCCCCAGCACCAGTCGTTCGTGACCCGGGTGGGCGCCGCAGGGGCTGCCGCCGAGGCTGTGCCTGCCGCGCCGATCGCGGCGCCGCCGGCCATCAGCAGGCCGGCCGCGGACGCCGCGAAGAGGCGCCTCGCGCGTGATGCTCGCATGACGGCCCTCCTTCTTCCCTCAGGGGTGCGGCCCTACTGTGTGTACGTCCGCGGAGCCCTTCCGGATTGCCTCGGCGAGAGAAAACGGCGAACGGCCGCAGCCCCCGCACAGTGGGCTGCGGCCGTTCTGTTCCTGACCTGTCCGTGGCAGGTCAGAGCGCGAGACCGGTGAGGACCAGCACGCGCTCGTAGGTGTAGTCCTCCATCGCGAACCGCACGCCTTCGCGGCCCACGCCGGACTGCTTGGCGCCGCCGTACGGCATCTGGTCGGCACGGTAGGACGGGACGTCGCCGATCACCACACCGCCGACCTCCAGGGCGCGGTGGGCACGGAAGGCGACCTGCAGGTCGTGGGTGAACACGCCCGCCTGGAGGCCGTACTTGGAGTCGTTGACCGCGGCGAACGCCTCGGCCTCGCCGTCCACCTTCTGCACGGTGAGGACGGGCCCGAAGACCTCCTCGCAGGCGAGGGTGGTGCCCGCCGGTACGTCGGTGAGCACGGTCGGCGCGTAAGAGGCGCCGTCCCGGTCACCGCCGGTGAGCAGGGTGGCGCCGGCCTCCACGGCCTCCTTCACCCAGGACTCGACGCGCTTGGCGGCGTCCTCGCTGACCAGCGGGCCGACGTCGGTCTTGTCGTCGGACGGGTCACCGGTGACCTGGGCCTCGACGGCGGCGACGATGCGCGGCAGCAGCCGGTCGTACACGGAGGCGTCCGCGATGACGCGCTGCACCGAGATGCAGGACTGGCCGCCCTGGTAGTTGGAGAAGGTCGCGATGCGGGTCGCGGCCCAGTCCAGGTCGGCGTCGGAGGCGTAGTCGCCGAGGACGACCGCGGCGCCGTTGCCGCCCAGCTCCAGCGTGCAGTGCTTGCGCGGCACCGAGTCCATGATCGCGTAGCCGACCTGCTCGGAACCGGTGAAGGAGATGACCGGCAGGCGCTCGTCCTGGACGAGGGCGGGCATCTTGTCGTTCGGCACCGGGAGGATGCTCCACGACCCGGCCGGCAGGTCGGTCTCGGCGAGCAGGTCACCGAGGATCAGACCGGACAGCGGGGTGGCGGGGGCCGGCTTCAGGATGATCGGGGCGCCGGCCGCGATCGCCGGGGCGACCTTGTGGGCGCACAGGTTCAACGGGAAGTTGAACGGCGCGATGCCGAGCACGACACCCTTCGGGAAGCGGCGGGTGAGCGCGAGCCGGCCCTGGCCGCCGGCGTCGGTGTCCAGCCGCTGGGCCTCGCCGCCGTTGAACCGCCGGGCCTCCTCGGCGGCGAACCGGAACACGGAGACGGCACGCCCGACCTCGCCCCGGGCCCACTTGATCGGCTTGCCGTTCTCGGCGGAGATCAGCTGGGCGATCTCCTCGGTGCGCTCGGCCAGCCGCTTGCTGACGTGGTCGAGCGCGGCGGCGCGGACGTGCGCCGGGGTGCCGGCGAACTCGTCCCGGACGGCGTACGCGGCGGCCACGGCCTCCTCGACCTGGGCGTCGTTCGGCACGCTGACCTTGCCGACGAGCCGGCCGTCCCACGGGGAGGTGACGTCGAAGGTGTCCTCGCCGGTGACCTGGCGGCCGGCGAGCCAGAAGGCATGGGTGGAAGTCATGTACGAGTCCCGGCCCTTCCGCGTTGGAGGTGTACTGCTTGGCTTGCGTCCTCCACGGTAGGGCGGGGGCGGCCGGGGGGCGCTTGTCCGAGTCGTAGCAGTTGCGGTGGGGGGTACGCCGGATTGGCGAGGTGAGCCGCCCGCGTCGGTCACTCGGTCGACGTCGCCTTCAGGGCGAGCCACAGCTCCATGCGTACGTCGGGGTCGTCCAGGCTTCGTCCGAGGATCTCCTCGACCCGGCGCATCCGGTACCGCAGGGTGTGCCGGTGCACACCCAGGTCGGCCGCCGCGGCGTCCCACTGGCCGTGCCGGGACAGCCACGCCCGTAGCGAGGCGACGAGGTCTCCCCGACCGGTCGCGTCGTGTTCGTGCAGCGCCCGCAGGAGCCCGTCGGCGAACGCCTTCACCGCGTCGTCGGCCAGCAGCGGAAGGACGGACCCGGCGGCCAGCTGCTCGTGCTCCACGAACACCCGCCCCCGCCGCCGCGCCACCGACAGCGCCTGCTCGGCCTGCTTGTACGCCGCTGCCGCCGCGATCGGCCCCGCGGGCGCCGACAGGCCGACCACCAGCTCGCCCTCGTCCGCCCGCCCCTGCTCGGTCGCCGTCCGCCCCGCCTCCAGCGCCGCCGCGTACGCGGAGCACGCGGCGACCGCCGCGCCCTCGTCGGCGGCCAGCACCACCAGCCGCTCCCCCTCCGGCACGACCAGTACGGCCTCCCCCGCCCGCGCCGCCGCGGACTCCACGGTCTCCGCGAGTTCGCCCAGCGGTTCGCCCGCCGTACCGGACCCGGACTCGGCGACGATCATCCGGAACGGGGCGTCCAGCAGTCCGCCGTACAGGTCCCCGGCGACCGCCCGGGCGTGGTCGGGTTCGCCGGCGAGGAGCATGCGCAGCACCGCCGCACCGACGCGCTGCTCGGCCGCGTGCAGGGAGCGGGAGCGTTCGGTGGTGAGGGTGAGCAGGGCGATGGCGGAGTGGACGGCGTACCGTTCGGCGGTGCCGAGCGCGGCGGCCGTGCCCACGGCGAGCGCGGCCCGCGGGTGGCGGCCGGTACCGAGGCTGTGCAGCTCCACCCGGTCCTCGTGGTCGGGCCCGCCGACGACGGAGGAGGCGGGGGCGGGCCGCTCCCGCAGCCGTTCCACCTCGGTGGTGAGCCGGGCGGCGCGGCGGCCGGCCCACTCCGGCGCGGCGGCGACGACGGCGCCCGAGGCGTCGTACAGCGCCGCCCAGCCGTCGACCTGGGCGGCGAGCGCGCTGAGCACCCCCTCGGGACCGGTGTTCAGCGCCTGCTTGGTCAGCTCGCGCTGCGCGGCGAAGCCTGCCGTGACCGCGCGGTACTGGTCGGCGGCGATGGCGGCGGAGACGGCCTTGCTGATGGCGAGGAAGGGTGTGCGGCGGGGGACCTCCAACAACGGCAGCCCCTCCTCCGCGCAGGCGTCGACAAGAGCCTTGGGGATCTCCTCGTAGTTGACGCCCACGGCGAACCCGAGCCCGACGACGCCGGCGCCGGCCAGCCGCCGGACGTACCGCCGCATGGCCTCCGGATCCTCCGCGTCCAGCTTGAGCGCGGTGATCAGCAGCAGCTCGCCGCCCTCCATGTAGGGCACGGGGTCGGCCAGCTCGCTGACGTGCGCCCAGCGGACGGGCACGTCCAGGCGGTCCTCGCCCGCGCGCACGGTCAGCTTCAGCGCCGAGTGGTGGACGAGCGAGGCGAGAGTCGGGGGCATGGGGCCTTCACGGTGAGGAGACGCGGCGATCGCGATGATCTCTTGGCCGCCGTGTACGAACGGCCTACCCCGATTCTGCCTCACCGTACGACCCCGCGTCGGCCCTCCGCTCAGCCCCGCAGATCCACCAGCAACGGCGGCGCGTGCTCCCCCTGCACGGTGGTCAACGACAACACCGCATGCCCCGGCGGCACCCCATGAGCCAACTCGGAAGCCGACCACCGCTCCCGCTCCACCTGACGCACGGTGACGGCGCGGGCCGTGGGCGCCTGACCGGTGATGACCCGGCGCAGCATGTGCACGGCCTTGCCGGCCGGGGTCTCGGCGATGATCTGGCGGTCGGTGACGTCCCGGGTCTCCGTCCACTCCTTGCCCCACACCTCGGCGAAGTCCTGACCGTCCCAGGGGGTGAGCCCGGACAGCGCCATCCTGCAGCCCGTCGCGCCGAGCAGCGGGCCGCGCAGCGGCCGGGGTACGTCGTCCAGGGTGCGCAGCGTGAGCACCGTACCGGCGTTGGCGCTGCGCAGCCGCTGGATGCCGCGTACGGCCTCCGGTGTGACGACTCCGGAGGCGTCGTCGAGGAGCAGGCAGGCGAAGAGCGACCGGTCCTCCCGTACCGTCACGGAGGCGGTGAACTGGGCGAGCACCAGCCGGGCCAGGATCCGGGAGGCGTCGGCATGGCCGCGCTGGGGCAGGTCGATGCGGACCCGTACCGGGTGGTCGAGGGCCCGGAGCGAGAACGGCCGGCTCTGTCCGGAGGTATCGAAGAAGGCTGCGAAGGCGGGACGGTCGAGCAGGGCGATCCGGTCGGCGAGGACGGTACCGACGTCGCCCGGGTGGGCCATCTGCCGCTCCCGGGCGTCCAGCTCCCTGAGCAGGGACGCGTGCCCGGCGTCGGTCAGGCCCTTGCGCAGCGCGGCCAGCGGTCCGGGGGCGCCGTCGAGCAGCTGCCGCAGCTCCGGTACGGAGGGGAAGCGGTCGTGGACGGCGTGGAAGGGGCCGAGCAACTGGGCGAGGACGGTGGTGGAGCGGCGGCTGTCGCTGCCGGGGTGCGGGTCGGCGAGGTCACCGACGAGAGCCTCGGCGAGTATGGCGGCGGCTTCGTCGGGGTCGGTGGTGCCGCCGTAGAGGTCGAGGTCGTACACGGACTCGGGGTGGCCGACGCGTACGACCACGTCGTAGGCCTCCGCCGGGCCGAGCCCGGCGCCCGCTGCGCCGACCACCACGACCGAGGCGCGGCCGGCCAGGGCGTGCAGGCACAGGGACTCGGCGAGCGGTCGCACCAGGGCACCGGTCTTCCCGGATCCGGCCGGGCCGACGGCGAGCAGTGAGGTGCCGAGCAGGTCGGGGCCGAGGGCGAGGCCGGCGCCGCGGTACTGGTAGGGGTTGCGGGGGTCGTCGGCGGTGGTGCCGAGCCGGACCTGGCCGGTGAGCAGGTCGTGCCGGGCGTGCCGGGCGGGCAGGTCGCGGTCGCCGGAGGGGTGCGGGCAGGCGGCGGCGCCGTCCTTCAGCACGGCGCCGGTGAAGCCGGCAAGACTGTGCCGGCCGGACCGCACGCCCTGCCAGGCCCGGCTGATCCGCGCATGGTCCACATCCCGCATGAGCCCGGCCTTCGCCTCGGCAGCCAGCCGCTCAGCAGCCTCATACGCCCCGGCCCGCCGCAGCTGGGGCCATTCGGCGGGGTCTTGGTCGGGGGTGGGGGGCGCGCTCGCCTCCGCGGGCTCCGCGGGGCGCCAGGCGCGCGGCCCGTAACGGCGCCAGACCTCGCCCCAGCGACCGAGACGCCCGACGACCAGCAGGATGGCGAGCGCGATGACGGTGTAGTACGAGTACCAGAGGATCGCGTTGCCGACGGCGTCGTTGCCCTGACGCCAGGAGTCGGGGGTGAACAACTCCAGCGGCAGCACCCACCAGGCGCCGAGGTAGCCGTTCCACAGCAGGGACCACACCAGCCAGCCCACGAGGAAGGCGATCAGCGCGCCGCTGAGCAGTTGCCGGGCCGGGATCTGTTCCGGCTCCTGGTCGGGCCGGGGCCGGTGCCCGTAGCGCCACACTCCCGGCGCGGCCTCCGGGCGCGGGGTCCGCAGCCAGGTGAGGAAGGGGGATCCGTCCGGCTTCGGCGGCGCACCGGGCGGCATCAAGGCCCCGGGCGGCATCGCGGGTGCGGGCGGCGCACCGGGCGGCATGGGCGGCACCCCCGCCCCCTCCCCCGACGTCGTTGGCCGTGGTACAGGGTTCGTGTGCGTGCCGCGTGGGTCCCGCGTGCTGTCGCTGTCCATCGAGCTTGCCCCCTGACCAGCGCGTCCGTCCGCCGTTCCGTCCGTCATCAGCGAGTCAATCTAACGCCCCGGCAAGGGGAGTTCACCGCTTACATGGCCGGAAGCGGCAGGGGGCGCCCGGGTGGGCTATGTCCACGGCGGACAACGGGAGGCGTCGACAACGCCCACATGGAGCATGCCCACCCCCCGGAACCGGTCTTAGCCTGCGAGAAAAGAAGGTATGCGTCCGAAAACGCACCGCCCGGAACACCCCGGGACCGCCCGGTACGCAAGATCATCAGGGAGCCCCCATGACCGCACTTCCGCAGGAGCGCCGCGTCGTCACCGCCATCCCCGGCCCGAAGTCGCAGGAGCTTCAGGCCCGCCGTACCGCCGCGGTCGCACAGGGCGTGGGCTCCGTGCTGCCCGTGTTCACCACGCGCGCCGGCGGCGGCATCATCGAGGACGTCGACGGCAACCGGCTCATCGACTTCGGTTCCGGTATCGCCGTGACCAGCGTCGGCGCCTCCGCCGAGGCCGTCGTACGGCGGGCGAGCGCCCAGCTCGCCGACTTCACCCACACCTGTTTCATGGTCACCCCGTACGAGGGCTACGTGGAGGTCGCGGAGGCGCTGGCCGAGCTGACCCCGGGTGACCACGCCAAGAAGTCCGCGCTGTTCAACTCCGGCGCCGAGGCCGTCGAGAACGCCGTCAAGATCGCGCGTGCGTACACCAAGCGGCAGGCCGTGGTCGTGTTCGACCACGGGTACCACGGGCGGACCAACCTGACCATGGCGCTGACCGCCAAGAACATGCCGTACAAGCACGGCTTCGGTCCGTTCGCGCCCGAGGTGTACCGCGTCCCGGTCGCGTACGGCTACCGCTGGCCGACCGGCCCGGAGAACGCCGGCCCCGAGGCCGCCGCGCAGGCCATCGACCAGATCACCAAGCAGGTCGGCCCGGACAACGTCGCCGCGATCATCATCGAGCCGGTCCTCGGCGAGGGCGGCTTCATCGAGCCCGCGAAGGGCTTCCTGCCGGCCATCCGGCAGTTCGCCGCCGACAACGGGATCGTCTTCGTCGCCGACGAAATCCAGTCCGGCTTCTGCCGGACCGGGCAGTGGTTCGCGTGTGAGGACGAGGGCATCGTCCCGGACCTCATCACGACCGCCAAGGGCATCGCGGGCGGGCTTCCGCTCGCCGCCGTGACCGGGCGCGCGGAGATCATGGACGCCGCGCACGCCGGTGGGCTGGGTGGTACCTACGGCGGTAACCCCGTCGCCTGCGCGGGTGCGCTCGGTGCCATCGAGACCATGAAGGAGCAGGACCTCAACGGCAAGGCCAAGCGCATCGAGGAGGTCATGAAGGGCCGCCTCACCGCGATGGCCGAGAAGTTCGACATCATCGGTGACGTGCGTGGACGCGGTGCCATGATCGCCATCGAGCTGGTCAAGGACCGGGCCACCAAGCAGCCGAACCCCGAGGCGACCGCCGCGCTCGCCAAGGCCTGCCACGCCGAGGGCCTGCTGGTCCTGACCTGTGGCACCTACGGCAACGTGCTCCGCTTCCTGCCCCCGCTGGTGATCGGCGAGGACCTCCTGAACGAGGGTCTCGACATCATCGAGCAGGCGTTCGCGCGCATCTGAGCAGCAGGTCCGCACCTCTGAAGAGGTGCCTGCGGCAGGCCGTGTGAAGAACGTGTGCGGGGTGGATGACGGGAGCGGATTCCGTCTGCCCAAGCGCCCCGGCCTGCCGTAGGTTCTCTCCAGATGAGAGATACACCCGTCCACAGGGGACTGCGGACGGACACCGGGCCGGGGCCTCCCCAGCTTCGACCTGGTCGTGCCCTCGCGCACACAACCGGCGCCTGACGGCTCCGGGATCTCCTCACCGATCGGACGGTCGCCGCCCCAAACCCCCCGGGGCGCGCGACGTTCCGATCCGGACGGCCGCCTCGGAACCACCCCCCTGTTCCGGGGCGGCCGACCTCCTTCCCGCCGGCTGTCTGCCAAGCTGGGCCCATGCTGCTCCTGGTCCTCCCGGCGATCGTCCTCGCCCTCGTCACCTGGCAGGTAGTCGCCGACGGGCCGCTGCTCCGGGTGGACGCGGACGCCAGCCGGGCCCTCGTCCACCCGGACCGGTTCTCCCAGCTCCTCTCCGACCTCGGCAACGTCCAGGTCGCCCTGCCCGTGCTCGCCGTGGCCCTCGGGTACGCGGCCTGGCGGGGCCGGGCCGCCGGTGCCGGGCGCTGGTGGCTGCCGCCGCTCGCCGCGGCCGTGCTGATGGCGCTGGTGCCGGCGGTCGTCGTACCGCTGAAGGAGTGGACGGCCCGGCCGGGGACACCGGTGGTGCCCCCGGGGACCGGCTACTTCCCGTCCGGTCACACGGCGACGGCGGCGGTCGCGTACGGCTCGGCGACCCTGCTCCTGCTGCCCTGGCTCCGCTCCCCCGCCGCCCGCCGCGCCCTGGTCACCGGGTGCGTGGCCCTTGTCCTCGGGGTGTCGTACGGCCTGGTCCGCCACGGCTGGCACTGGCCGCTGGACGTGGTGGCCGGCTGGTGTCTGAGCACGGTGCTGCTGGCCGCCATGTCCCTGGTGGTCAGCCGAAGTACGCGTCGAAGTTCTTCTGGAACTCCCCGTTCGCGTAGCGGTCCCAGTTCACCGACCACGTCATCAGACCCCGCAGCGCGGGCCAGGTCCCGTGGGTGGGGTACGAGCCGCAGTTCGTCTTCTTCGTCAGGCAGTCCAGGGCCTTGGTGACCTCGGCCGGGGAGACGTAGCCGTTGCCCGCGTTCGTGGACGCCGGCATGCCGATCGCGACCTGGTCGGGGCGCAGCGGCGGGAAGACGTGGTCCGGGTCGCCGGCGACCGGGAAGCCGGTGAGCAGCATGTCGGTCATGGCGATGTGGAAGTCGGCGCCGCCCATGGAGTGGTACTGGTTGTCCAGACCCATGATCGGGCCGGAGTTGTAGTCCTGGACGTGGAGCAGGGTCAGGTCGTCGCGCAGGGCGTGGATGACCGGGAGGTAGGCGCCGCAGCGCGGGTCCTGGCCGCCCCACTTGCCGGTGCCGTAGTACTGGTAGCCGTTCTGCACGAAGAAGGTCTCCGGCGCCATCGTGAGCACGAACGTCGACCCGTACCTGGTCTTCAGGGTCTTCAGGGCCGAGATGAGGTTCACGATCACGGGCGTGGTCGGGTTCCTGAAGTCGGTGTCGTTCGCGTTCAGGGACAGCGAGTGGCCCTCGAAGTCGATGTCGAGGCCGTCGAGGCCGTACTCGTCGATGATCTTCGAGACCGAGGAGACGAAGGCGTCCCGGGCGGCCGTCGTGGTCAGCTGGACCTGGCCGTTCTGGCCGCCGACGGAGATCAGCACCTTCTTGCCGGCGGCCTGTTTGGCCTTGATCGCCGCCTTGAAGTCGGCGTCGCTCTCCACGTTCGGGCACTCGGTGACCGGGCAGCGGTGGAAGCGGATGTCTCCGGAGGTGGCCGAGGTGGGCTCGCCGAAGGCGAGGTCGATGACGTCCCAGCTGTCGGGGACGTCGGCGAGCCGGGTGTAGCCGGCGCCGTTGGCGAAGCTCGCGTGCAGGTAGCCGACGAGGGCGTGGGCGGGCAGGCCGGACGATCCGCCGCCCCCGCTGCCGGCGCTGGTCGTGGCGGTCACGACGGCGGACTTCGCGGACTCGCCGGCGTCGTTCACGGCCGCCACCTGGAAGCTGTACGCCGTCGAGGCCGCGAGGCCGGACACGGTGGCCGAGGTTCCGGTCACCGTCTGGACCTTGGCACCGTCGCGGTAGACCGTGTAGCTCGTGGCGCCGGTCACCGCCGACCAGGACAGGGCGACGGAGGAGGAGGTCACGGAGGTGGTCTTCAGGCCGGCCGGGGCGGCGGGCGGCTGTCCGGTGCCGCTGCCGCCGGGGCCGACCAGGGTGATGTCGTCGGCCTGGTAGGCGCCGGTGCCGTACCAGCCGTGGGTGTGGATCGTGACCCTGGTGGTACCGGCGCCGGTGCGGAAGGTGGTGCTCAGCCTCTGCCAGTCGGGGGCGGACTGGGTCCAGGCGGAGACGTCGGTGGTACCGGTGCCGCTCGCACCGAGGTAGACGTAGGAGCCGCGGACGTAACCGGACAGGGTGTACTGCGCGTTCGGCTGGACGGTCACCGTCTGGGAGCACTGGGCGTTGTCGCTGCCGGCCGGGGTGGCCTGGAGTGCGGAACTTCCGCTGCGCACGGGAGAGTTGACGGTCGTACCGGCCGTGCAGGTCCAGCCGGTCAGGCCGGACTCGAAGCCGCCGTTGACCGCGACGTCCGCGTCGGCCGCACGGGCGGCCGACGAGAGCGCGGTGATACCGGGTACGGCCAGCAGGGCGGCCGTGAGCGCGGCGAGGACGGATCTCGGACGTCGGGCGCGTTCCACAAGGGCCTCCGGGTTCGGGGGAGTTGGCGGGGCGGAGCGCACACAACTTGGTCCAGACCAATCCTCTTGTCAAGGTGTCCGGGCGCTACCCGTCCTCATCCCTCCGCGCGGCCAGCCCGGCCGCCGCCTCGTGCATCGCCAGCTCCAGCAGCGCCGGGTCGGTCAGCGTGCCCGACCCGTCCGGCGGCACCAGCCAGCGCACCCCACGGGTCGCCCGGCCGGGATACGGCACGACGATCCAGGTGCCGGCCCCGGCGGTACGGACACCGGTGCCGAGCCAGCGGGCCGCGGTCCCCGGCGGCACGAGGAACCCGACCCGGTTGTCGCCGAAGTCCACGAGCACCGGACCGAGTTGGTCGAGGACACGGGTGAGCACGTCCAGGGTCGGATAGCCGAGGTGCCCCGGCAGGATCAGGACGTCCCACGCCTTGCCGGCGGGCAGCAGGGCGACCCCCAAGGGGTTGCGCTCCCACTCCCA
This sequence comes from Streptomyces sp. NPDC028928, assembly GCF_055564915.1. Taxonomy (NCBI): domain Bacteria; kingdom Bacillati; phylum Actinomycetota; class Actinomycetes; order Kitasatosporales; family Streptomycetaceae; genus Streptomyces; species Streptomyces sp. NPDC028928. Next base: position 277,623 of record NZ_JBVHVI010000011.1, on the reverse strand, counting down.
GCGACAGGCCTCGGGGTCCGGTGCGACGGATGCCAGCCATTCGACCGCCGTCTTCGCCCCAGTCATCAGAAAGCCTCCCTCTCTCGTACGACACGGTCGCGTCGGGAGAAGAGAGGGAGGCACTCCGCGGGCATTACGCGGGTTTCGGCGACCCGATCGAGCGATCCGGGTCACACCCGGGTGAAGCCCCGGCGGGGCGATCTACGTCGAGACGACCATCGCCTCCCCCTGTGGCGGCGGGAACAACGGGTACGCGCAGGCCTACGACTGCACGACCCAGCACTGGCCGCCCAGGCTGCCCGTACCCGTGTGCGTCCGGTTCGACTAGCTGTCGAAGCCCAGCCCCAGCTTGTCCATCGTGCGCAGCCACAGGTTCCGCCGGCCCCCGTGGGCGTCCGCGCGGGCCAGGGACCACTTGGTGAGGGCGATGCCGGTCCAGGCGAACGGCTCCGGCGGGAACGGCAGCGGCTTCTTGCGGACCATCTCCAGTTCGGTCCGCTCGGTGCGCTCCCCGTCCAGCAGGTCCAGCATCACGTCCGCGCCGAACCGGGTCGCGCCGACGCCGAGGCCCGTGTAGCCCGCCGCGTAGGCCACGCGGCCCTGGTGGGCGGTGCCGAAGAACGCCGAGAAGCGGGAGCAGGTGTCGATCGCGCCGCCCCAGGCGTGGGTGAAGCGGACGCCCTCCAGCTGCGGGAAACAGGTGAAGAAGTGGCCCGCGAGCTTGGCGTACGTCTCGGGCCGGTCGTCGTACTCGGCGCGGACGCGGCCACCGTAGGGGTAGATCGCGTCGTAGCCGCCCCACAGGATGCGGTTGTCGGCGGACAGCCGGAAGTAGTGGAACTGGTTCGCCGAATCGCCCAGTCCCTGCCGGTTCTTCCAGCCGATCTCCGCCAGCTGGCCGTCGTTCAGCGGCTCGGTCATCAGCGCGTAGTCGTAGACCGGGACGGTGTACGACCGCACGCGGCGCAGCAGGCTCGGGAAGATGTTCGTGCCGAGCGCGACCCTGCGGGCGCGGACGGCGCCGTACGGGGTGCGTACGGCCATCCCGGCGCCGTAACTCTTCAGGGTGAGGGCGGGGGTGTGCTCGTACACCCGCACCCCGAGTTTCAGGCAGGCCTTCTTCAGGCCCCAGGCCAGCTTGGCCGGGTGCAGCATGGCCACGCCCCGGCGGTCCCACAGGCCGGCCTCGAAGGTGGGTGAGTTCACCTGCTCGCGGACGGCGTCGGCGTCCAGGAACTCGATGCCGTCCGCGAGGCCCTTGTCCTCCAGTTCGCGGTGCCAGTCGCGCAGTTCCCAGGCCTGGTAGGTCTCGGTGGCGACGTCGATCTCGCCGGTGCGCTCGAAGTCGCAGTCGATGCCGTGCCGGGCGATCGCGGCCTCGATCTCGTCGAGGTTGCGCCGGCCCATCTCCTCCAGTCTGTGGATCTCGTCGGGCCAGCGGGCGAGGCCGTTGGGCAGGCCGTGGGTGAGGGAGGCGGCGCAGAAGCCGCCGTTGCGGCCGGAGGCGGCCCAGCCCACCTCGCGGCCTTCCAGCAGGACCACATCGCGCTGCGGGTCGCGCTCCTTGGCGTTGAGCGCGGTCCACAGCCCGCTGTAGCCGCCGCCGACGACGAGCAGGTCACAGGTCTCGGCGGAGGTGAGGGCGGGCTCGGCGGGTGGCTTGCCGGGGTCTTCCAGCCAGTACGGGACCGGCTGGGCTTCGGAGAGAGAGGCGATCCAGTTGTCTTTGCCACGGCTCATGGCGCTTGGGGCCATGATTTCAACTCCCTACAGAGGACTGCGTGAAAGGCCTACGCCTTTTGCTTGTTCCGGCGATTGCCGATGACCATCGACGTCAGCACGAAGAGCACGGCGACGAGGAACATGGCCGTACCGATGACGTTGATCTGCACGGGCGTTCCGCGCTGCGCCGAACCCCACACGAACATGGGGAACGTGACGGTCGAACCGGCGTTGAAGTTGGTGATGATGAAATCGTCGAAGGAGAGCGCGAACGACAGCAGCGCGCCCGCGGCGATTCCGGGTGCCGCGATGGGCAGGGTGACCCGCAGGAAGGTCTGCACGGGACCGGCGTACAGGTCCCGGGCGGCCTCCTCGAGGCGCGGGTCCATCGACATCACGCGCGCCTTGACCGCGGTGACGACGAAGCTCAGGCAGAACATGATGTGGGCGATCAGGATCGTCCAGAAGCCGAGCTGGGCGCCCATGTTGAGGAACAGGGTGAGCAGCGAGGCGGCCATGACGACCTCGGGCATCGCCATCGGCAGGAAGATCAGCGAGTTCACGGCGCCGCGCGCGCGGAAGCGGTAGCGGACCAGCGCGAAGGAGATCATCGTGCCGAGGATCGTGGCGCCGACCGTGGCCCACACGGCGATCTGGAGGCTGAGGGACAGCGAGCCGCACAGGTCGGCGACGCCGCACGGGTCCTTCCAGGCGTCCGTGGAGAACTGCTGCCATTCGTAGTTGAAGCGCCCCTTCGGTTTGTTGAAGGAGAACACCGTGACGACGACGTTCGGCAGCAGGAGATAGGCGAGCGTGAGCAGCCCCGCGATGACGACGAGACGGCGCTTGAGCCAGTTGACGAAGGGCATTTAGACCAGATCCTCCGTCCCGGACCGGCGGATGTAGAGCGTGACCATGGCCAGGATCGCGGCCATGAGGATGAACGAGAGGGCCGCGGCCGTCGGATAGTCCAGAATGCGCAGGAACTGCGTCTGGATGACGTTGCCGATCATGCGGGTGTCGGTGGAGCCGAGGAGTTCGGCGTTGACGTAGTCACCGGCCGCCGGGATGAAGGTCAGCAGCGTCCCGGAGACCACGCCTGGCATGGACAGCGGGAAGGTGACCTTGCGGAAGGTGGTCCACGGCTTGGCGTACAGGTCGCCGGCGGCCTCGTGCAGCCGCCCGTCGATCCGCTCCAGCGAGGTGTACAGCGGCAGGATCATGAACGGCAGGAAGTTGTACGTCAGACCGCACACCACCGCGAGCGGGGTGGCCAGCACGCGGTCGCCGGCCGTCCAGCCGATCCAGCTGGTGAGGTCCAGGACGTGCAGCGAGTTGAGGGTCTGCACGACCACGCCGTTGTCCGCGAGGATCGTCTTCCAGGCCAGGGTCCGGATCAGGAAGCTGGTGAAGAACGGCGCGATCACCAGGATCATGATCAGGTTGCGCCAGCGGCCGGCGCGGAAGGCGATCAGGTAGGCCAGCGGATAGCCGAGCAGCAGGCACAGCACGGTCGCGGCGGCGGCGTAGAGGACGGACCGCAGGAACTGCGGCCAGTACTCGGCGAGCGCGTCCCAGTAGGTCGCGAAGTGCCAGGTGACCTTGTAGCCCTCCTCCAGGGAGCCCTGCTGCACGGAGGTGGAGGCCTGGTAGATCATCGGCAGCGCGAAGAAGACGACCAGCCAGAGGATGCCGGGCAGCAGCAGCCAGTACGGGGTGAACCGGCCGCGCTTGCGCGGGGGCTTCTTCGCGGGTTCGGCGGGGGCGAGGGGCGGTGGCGCCTCGGAGAGCGTGGACATCAGGCGGCGACCTCTTCCTCGGTGCCCGCGTCGATGTCCTGGGCGGCGTCCAGGCCGAACGTGTGCGCCGGGCTCCAGTGCAGGACCACGTCGGCGCCGGGGACGAGCCGGCCGTCCCGCTCGACGTTCTGGACGTACACCGCCAGCTCGTCGCAGACGGGGCTGTCGATGACGTACTGCGTGGAGACACCGATGAAACTCGCGTCGGCGATCTTGCCGGTGAGGCGGTTGCGGCCCTGCGGGATCTCCCCCGCGTCGTCGGCGTGCGTGAGCGAGATCTTCTCCGGGCGGATGCCGACCAGCACCTTGCCGCCGGCCGTCGTCGGGGCGGAACATCGCGCCTCGGGCAGCACCAGCTTGCCGGTGCCCGCCCTGAGCACGATGTCGTCGCCGTTCTTGGTGTCGACCTCGGCCTCGATGAGGTTGGAGGTGCCGAGGAAGTTCGCGACGAAGGTGCTCTGCGGGTTCTCGTACAGGTCGGCCGGCGAGCCGAGCTGCTCGACCCGGCCGCCGTTCATCACGGCGACCGTGTCGGCCATGGTCATGGCCTCCTCCTGGTCGTGCGTGACGTGGATGAAGGTGATGCCGACCTCGGTCTGGATGCGCTTCAGCTCCAGCTGCATCTGGCGGCGCAGCTTGAGGTCGAGGGCACCGAGCGGCTCGTCGAGCAGGAGCACCTTCGGGTGGTTGATCAGCGCGCGGGCCACGGCGACCCGCTGCTGCTGGCCGCCGGAGAGCTGGTGCGGCTTCTTGCGTGCCTGCTCGCCCAGCTGGACCAGCTCCAGCATGTCCTCCACCTGCTTCTTCACGCTCTTGATGCCGCGCCGGCGCAGACCGAAGGCGACGTTCTCGAAGATGTCGAGGTGCGGGAAGAGGGCGTAGGACTGGAAGACCGTGTTGACCGGCCGTTTGTACGGCGGCAGGTGGGTGACGTCCTGGTCGCCGAGCCGGACCGTGCCGGTCGTGGGCTCCTCCAGGCCGGCGATCATGCGCAGGGTGGTGGTCTTGCCGCAGCCGGAGGCGCCGAGCAGGGCGAAGAAGGAGCCCTCGGGCACGGTCAGGTCGAGCGGGTGTACGGCGGTGAAGGAGCCGTAGGTCTTGGAGATGCCGGAGAGGCGGACGTCGCCGCTGTTGTCTGGTGTCGTCTTCATCGTCGTCACGCCCCTGTGAGCTTCGCGAACTTTCCTTCGTAGGCCGTCTCTTCCTTCTGGCTCAGGGAGCGGAAGGCATGGGACTTCGCCTGCATGGCCTTGTCGGGGACGATCAGCGGGTTGTCCGCGGCGTCCTTGTCGATCTTCGCAAGGTACGGCTTCACGCCGTCGACCGGCGTCACGTAGTTGATGTAGGCGGCGAGCGCGGCGGCCTGCTCGGGCTCGTAGAAGAAGTCCATGAGCCGCTCGGCGTTCGTCTTGTGCCGGGCCTTGTTCGGGACGCACATGTTGTCGGTCGACGTCATGTAGCCGCTGTCCGGGATGACGAAGTCGACGTCCGGGCTGTCCGCCTTGAGCTGGACCACGTCACCGGCCCAGGCGATGCAGGCCGCGAAGTCGCCCTTGGTCAGGTCGGAGGTGTAGTCGTTGCCGGTGAAGCGGCGGATCTGGCCCTTGTCGACGGCCTTCTGGAGGCGGGCGATCGCGGCGTCGTAGTCGTCGTCGGTGAACTTCGCCGGGTCCTTGCCCATGTCGAGCAGGGTCATGCCGATGGAGTCCCGCATCTCCGACAGGAAGCCGACGCGCCCCTTGAGCCTGGGATTGTCGAGCAGGTCGGAGACCGACTTCACCTCGATGCCGTCGAGCGCCTTCTTGTTGTAGGCGATCACGGTCGAGATGCCCTGCCAGGGGTAGGAGTACGCCCGCCCGGGGTCCCAGTCGGGGTTGCGGAACTGGGCCGAGAGGTTGGTGTACGCGTGCGGGAGGTTCGACGGGTCGAGCTTCTGCACCCAGCCGAGGCGGATCAGCCGGGCGGCCAGCCAGTCGGTGAGGACGATGATGTCCCGGCCGGTGTCCTGGCCCGCGGCGAGCTGCGGCTTGATCTTGCCGAAGAACTCGTTGTTGTCGTTGATGTCCTCGGTGTAGTCGACCGTGATCCCGGTCCGCCTGCGGAAGGTCTCCAGGGTGGGGTGGTGCTTGCCGCTGTCGTCGACGTCGATGTACTCGGTCCAGTTGGAGAAGTTCACGACCTTCTCCCGGGCCGAGTGGTCCTGGGCGGAGGTGCCGCCCTGGCTCTTGCCCGCCGCGGGGATCCCGCAGCCGCTCAGCGCCCCGAGGCCGCCGGCCGCGAGCGCGCCGCCCGCGGAGGCCCGCAGCAGCGACCGGCGGGTCAGCGCGGCCCTGCCGTTGCGGAGGCTGCGCCGCATGGCGGCCACTTGGGGCGGGGTCAGACGGTCGGGCTCGTACTGCTCCATGCGCGTGGTGCCCTTTCGGGAGGGATCGGCCTGGTCGTGGCCTGGTCGGTCTCTAGCGGTCCCCGAAGATCGTGCGGTGCCAGTCCTTCCTGGCCACCGCCGTGTTGTCGAACATTACGTGCTTGACCTGCGTGTATTCCTCGAAGGAGTACGCCGACATGTCCTTGCCGAAGCCGGAGGCCTTGTAGCCGCCGTGCGGCATCTCGCTGATGATCGGAATGTGGTCGTTGACCCAGACGCAGCCCGCCTTGATCTCGCGGGTGGCCCGGTTCGCGCGGTAGACGTTGCTGCTCCACGCCGAGGCGGCGAGGCCGTACGGGGTGTCGTTGGCCAGCCGGATCCCCTCATCATCGTCGTCGAACGGAAGCACGACCAGCACGGGGCCGAAGATCTCCGACTGGACGATCTCGCTGTCCTGGGCCGCGTCGGCGATCAGCGTGGGCCGGTAGTAGGCGCCGTCCTTCAGCTCGCCCTGCGGGGCCTCGCCGCCGGTCACCACGCGCGCGTAGCCCCGCGCGCGGTCCACGAAGGCGGCGACCCGGTCGCGCTGGACGTGCGAGATCAGCGGCCCGAGGTCGGTGCCGGGCGCGAAGGGGTCGCCGAGCCGGACGGTCTCCATCAGGGCGGCGGTCCGCTCCACGAACGCCTCGTACAGCGGGCGCTGCACGTACGCGCGCGTGGCGGCCGTGCAGTCCTGCCCGGTGTTGATGAGCGCGCCCGCGACCGCGCCGTGCACGGCGGCCTCCAGGTCGGCGTCGTCGAAGACGACGAAGGGCGCCTTGCCGCCCAGCTCCAGGTGGAGCCGCTTGACGGTGGCGGTGGCGACCTCCGCGACGCGCTTGCCGACGGCGGTGGACCCGGTGAAGGAGGTCATGGCCACGTCCGGGTGCCCGACCAGGTGCTCGCCCGCCTCCTTCCCGGTCCCGGTGACGATGTTGATCACGCCGTCCGGGAGGCCCGCGTCCGTGGCGGCCTGGGCGAACAGCAGCGAGGTCAGCGGGGTCAGCTCGGCGGGCTTCAGGACGATCGTGTTGCCCGCGGCGATCGCCGGGAGGATCTTCCAGGCAGCCATCTGGAGCGGGTAGTTCCAGGGCGCGATGGACCCGACGACGCCGATGGGTTCACGGCGGATGTACGACGTGTGGTCGCCGGAGTACTCACCGGCGGACTGGCCCTGCAGCTGCCGGGCGGCGCCCGCGAAGAACGCGGTGTTGTCGATGGTCCCCGGCACGTCGAACTCGCGGGTGAGCTTGAGCGGCTTGCCGCACTGGAGGGACTCCGCGCGGGCGAGGTCCTCGGCGCGGTCGGCGAGCACGGCGGCGAACCGGTTCAGGGCGTCCGAGCGCTCGCCCGGGGTGGCGGCGGCCCAGCCGGGGAAGGCGGCGCGCGCGGCGGCGACGGCCGCGTCGACGTCGTCGGTGCCGGCCAGCTCGTACGTGTACACCTCGGCGCCGGTCGCGGGGTCCACCACGGCGTGGTGGCGGCCCGAGGTGCCTTGGGTGAGGCGGCCCGCGACGAACTGCGCGCCGTCCGCGAAGCGGTCCTGTGCGGGGAATCGTTCCGGGGTGGCGGTGCCCGGGTTGTGCATGTCGCTCTCCTCCGCCGTACGCCCCGTCCCGGGGGGTGGGTGGCGTAGCTCCAGCTCGATTTGAGTGCCGATCCTGACAGAGCCATGGCACTCCAACAAGTGATTCCGTTGTTGCCTTTTGGTTACGCGACGGAATCTGTCGACCAGGTGTCGAGTCGGCGTGGAAAAGGGCGGACGGAGTGTCCGTGGTGCGTGCCAGACTCGCGTGCATGGGGAAGATCGACGGGGTGGACGCCCTGATCAGGGAGGTCCGGGCAGGGTCCCGGATCAGGTATCTGCACTTCTGGGGGCACCGGCCGCGGCCGGACGGCCGGGTCGGCGCGAGCTGTCTCAGCCAGTGGTGGCCGGCCCCGTTCGTGGTGGACGGCGTGGAGTACGCGACGGCCGAGCACTGGATGATGGCGGGCAAGGCGCGGCTGTTCGGCGACGCGGAGGCGGAGCGCCGGGTGCTGGCCGCGAAGCATCCGGCGGCGGCGAAGAAGGCCGGGCGGCTGGTCCGGGACTTCGACGAGGAGACCTGGCGGCGGGAACGCTTCCGGCTGGTGGTCGAGGGCAGCGTGCACAAGTTCGCCGCCCATGACGACCTCGGGCTCTTCCTGCGGAACACCGGGGAGCGGGTGCTGGTGGAGGCGAGCCCGCTGGACCGGATATGGGGCATCGGCCTGGCCGCGGACGACGAGGCGGCCTCCGACCCGGAGCGCTGGCGGGGGCTGAACCTGCTGGGCTTCGCCCTGATGGAGGCGCGGGAACGGCTGGCGGGCGCGGGGGCGTAGCGCTGCGGGGCTCTGCCGTCACGCCGGGGGCCGGTGCGCCCTCACACCGGGACCGGTGTGCCGTCAGTCCGCAGGCGGGCCGTCTTCGGGCCACTCGTGCGCGCCGGTCACTTCCCGCGCGACGCGCTGCCACTCGCCTCCCCCGCCGGGCAGCGGCCAGGCCCACGTGGGCCGTTCCGTCGTGTGCAGCTCGTGGAGCCGGCGGGCGAGGGACGGCCCCTCGATCGCGGCACCATCGGGGACCGCGGTGCCATAACGGGCGCGCAGCTCCGTGTAGCGGGCCAGTTCGGTCTCGTAGCGGTGCACCGCCCGAGCGGTGCCCGCGGCCACCTCGTCGCTCGGGGCGGTGCGGTGCAGGTGCAGCAGCGGCGGTGCGGTCGACTCGGCGATCGCCGCGGCCAGCCGTGCGTGACCGTCCAGGACCAGATGGCAGTCCAGGCCGCTGACCCACCACAACAGGACGGGCGGGAGCGTTCCGTCACGGGCCTGCTTGCGGTAGGCCTTGACCCGGCCGTCGCTCGCGTCGGGCACCGGGCGCAGCGGGAGGATCTCCCACGAGCCGGAGTGGACGAACCAGTCGATGTATCCGTCGGGGTGGCCCTGGACGAGCATCTCCTGCCAGTACTCGGCCTGCGGCCGACCACCGTGGTTCCAGCGCAGCAGCCGGCTGTCGGGCGAGATCAGCCAGCGGCCGTCGTGGAGCGGGCCGCCCGGTGCGTCGAGCAGGTGGGACACGAGGCGGTGGGCCCAGCGGGCCGGGTCGCCGGCCAGAGCCCGTGCCGTCCGCGCACGCAGCGGCGGGACGGGCGGGCGATAGGCGTCGGTGCGCCAGAAGTCCACTCCGCACTGGTCCCGCTCGACGGCCGCGAGGAGCACGGGCCGCGACTCCTGGGCCAGGAGCAGCCGCCGTTCCGCGCTGAACAGGCACAGGCCGGGTTGCCGACGGGACCGCACCTCCAGGGACAGGCCCGCCCACGTGCCGTCGTCACGCGTGAGGTCCGTGCGCCGCATGCCGGGACGACACATGCCGGGGGCGGTCAGCCGCGCGTGGCGATGAGCAGGGCGAACAGGCCCAGGACCAGGACGATCCCCGCGGCGCCGCAGATGATGCCGGCCAGGGCCACGCCCGGGTTCGTCGCCTCGCCGCGGCGGGCCCTGCCCCGGCCGATCCCGCCGAAGATCAGGGCCAGGACGCCCAGCACCAGGGCGATCGGCCACATGACGAAGCCGACCGCCGAGATGATGCCGAGCACCAGGGAGGCGGTGCCCATGCCGTTGCTCGGGAGCGGCTGCATGCCGGGCCAGGCGTAGCCGCCTCCGGCGGGGTAGGGGGCGCCGTACGGGGCCTGCTGCGGGCCCGGGTAGCCGTAGCCGGGCGTGGGGCCCGGGTAGCCGTACGGCACCTGGCCGGGGCCGCCGGGGGCGATGGGCGGCGGGGGCACCGGTTCCGCTCCGCCGTGCGGGGCGGCGGGGGGTGCGAAGGGGTTCGCCGGAGGCGTGGCGGCCGGGGGCGCGAAGGGGTTCGGCTGCGGCGTGGCGGCCGGGGGTGCGAAGGGGTTCGGCTGCGGCGTGGCGGCCGGAGGCGCGAAGGGGTTCGGCTGCGGTGCCGGGGACGGCGACGCGGGTGCGTGTCCGTGGGCCGGGCTGGCCCAGGGTGCGGGGCCGGCGTCGGCGGGTGCGGGCGGGGCCGTCGGCAGGGAGGTCAGCGTCTGCTGGTCGTGGACGGAGACCGGTGCCGGTGCCGGTTGCTTGTCCAGGGAGACCTGGGGGGTCGCGGCGGGCTGCTCCCGCGGCGTGGACTGCGGCACGTCGTCGGACATGGTGAAAGAACCCCCTCGCTGGACGTCCCGCCATGCTACGGGCCGGAGGGGAGGCCGTGGCCCGGGGCCTACGATGATGCCGCGCGGACGCCGCGCGACCGATCAGCCGATCACCCCGGGGAGGACCCCTTGACCGACAGCTCCGCACCCGCCACCGGCACCGCCGACCGCGATCTGCGTGTCTTCATCGCCGGGCTGCCCAAGGCCGAACTGCACGTCCACCACGTCGGCTCCGCCTCCCCCCGCATCGTCTCGGAACTGGCCGCCCGCCACCCCGACTCCAAGGTCCCCACCGACCCCGAGGCCCTGGTCGACTACTTCACGTTCACCGACTTCGCGCACTTCGTCGAGGTGTACCTGTCGGTCGTGGACCTCATCCGCACCCCGGAGGACGTCCGGCTGCTCACCTACGAGGTGGCCCGCGACATGGCCCGCCAGCAGGTGCGGTACGCCGAGCTGACCATCACCCCCTTCTCCTCCACCCGGCGCGGGATCGACGAGCGGGGCTTCATGGACGCGATCGAGGACGCCCGGAAGGCGGCCGAGGCCGAGTTCGGGACCGTACTGCGCTGGTGCTTCGACATCCCCGGCGAGGCCGGTCTGGAGGCGGCCGAGGAGACGACGCGGCTGGCCACCGACGACCGGATCCGCCCGGAGGGCCTGGTGTCGTTCGGGCTCGGCGGGCCGGAGATCGGCGTGCCCCGGCCGCAGTTCAAGCCCTACTTCGACCGGGCCGTCGCCGCCGGGCTGCGCTCCGTCCCGCACGCCGGGGAGACCACCGGCCCGCAGACGGTGTGGGACGCGCTGACCGAGCTGGGCGCGGAGCGGATCGGGCACGGCACCAGCTCCGCGCAGGACCCGAAGCTGCTCGCCCACCTCGCCGAGCATCGCATCCCGCTGGAGGTGTGCCCGACCTCCAACATCGCCACCCGCGCGGTCCGCACCCTGGAGGAGCACCCGATCAAGGAGTTCGCCCGGGCCGGGGTGCTCGTCACGGTCAACTCCGACGACCCGCCGATGTTCGGCACCGACCTGAACAACGAGTACGCGGTGGCCGCCCGGCTCCTGGACCTGGACGAGCGGGGCCTGGCCGGTCTGGCGAAGAACGCCGTGGAAGCCTCCTTCCTGGACGCGGAGGGCAAGGCGCGGATCGCCGCCGAGATCGATTCCTACACCTCGGCCTGGCTCGGCTCCTGACGCCCACCACAATGGGGCCATGCAGACCGTGACCGCCGTGGCCCACCGCGGCGACCCCTACCGCTTCCGCGAGAACACCGTCGACTCACTGCGTTCCGCGCTCGACCAGGGCGCGGACGCCGTCGAGGTCGACGTACGGCTCACCCGTGACGGCGTCCCCGTGCTGCTGCACGACGAGACGCTGCAACGGCTGTGGGAGGTCGGCCGGCCGCTGGCCGCGCTGTCCGCCGAGGAGCTGCGCGGGCTCACGGCGGGCGGGGTGCCGACGCTCGCGGAGGCGCTGGCCGCGACCGGTGACAGCGGGGTGATGGTGGACCTGTGCGGGCCGGTCGGCCGCCGTACGGTCGAGCGGACCCTGGACGTGGTCCGGCAGAGCGGCGCCCGGGACCGCGTCTACTACTCCGCGCACGCCGAGGCGGTGCTCGCCGTCCGCGCCGCCGACCCGGCCGCCGAGATCGCCCTGACCTGGACGACCCTGGCCCCGCCCCGGCCCGCGGTGCTGGCCGCCATCCGCCCGCGCTGGCTCAACTACCGCTTCTCCCTGGTGAGCCGGGAGCTGGCGGCCCGCGTCCACCACGACGGCTGCCTGCTGTCGGTGTGGACCCCGGACACCCGCCGCTCCATGAGCCGCCTGCTGGATCTGGGCGTCGACTCGATCACCACGAACCGGATCGACGTCCTGCACGCCCTGCGCACCGCGGCCCAGGAGGACTGCACCCGGGATTACTGAGAGGTCGACGCCCTGGTTCCAGGCCATCTCAGGTCCCGCCGTTGTGCAGCGGTGAGGCGGTGTTGCCGGCGCGGGCGTGTTCTTCGGCGCCGCCTCCCCCACCCGTAGGGGCCATCCCCGACAACTCCCCGACCCTCGCGGCCGGTTGATCCGGACCGCACCAGGGTCGCACCCCCTCCTCGGTGAGGATCCGCGTTCCGTACCCGGCGCCGCAAGCTGATCACGCACCTTCTCCGGATGCCCGATCCGCCCTCTCCTCAAGGAGTCCCGCGCATGCGCCCGAACCGCCGCTCCACCCTCCTGGCCGCCGCCCTCGTCACCGCGTTGGCCGCCGGCCCGCTGGCCGTGCCCGCGTTCGCCGCGCCCGCGCCCCCGGCGTCAGCCCCCGCCACCACCGGCCCGGACGCCGAGGCCCTCTCCGCCGCGATCGCCGGGCTGCCCGATCACGATGCCACCGCCGCGCTGCTGCGCGTCGGCGGTGACGGCAGCTGGCACGGGACGGCCGGGGTGCGGGACGTGCGGAGCGGGGCGCCGGCGCTGGCGAACGGGCGGTTCCGGGCCGGTTCGGTGACGAAGGTCGTGACGGCCTCGCTCGTGCTGCAACTGGCCGCGGAGGGGCGGATCGACCTGGACGGCACCGTGCAGCGGTATCTGCCGGGCCTGCTCACCGAGGACTTCGACCCGATCACCGTACGGCAGCTGCTGAACTACACCAGCGGTCTGCGCCCGGGTTCGTCCCTCGGCGACACCGTGGAGGAGGGTTACCCGCACCGCTTCGAGACGCTGACGCCCCGACAGGTCGTGGCGGACGCCGTGGCGCAGGGTCCGGCGTACGCGCCGGGCACCCAGCAGACCTACGGCAACATCCACTACACCGTGCTGGGCATGCTCATCGAGAAGGTGACCGGCGACTCGTACGCGCACCAGGCCGCGGTGCGGATCTTCCGGCCGCTCGGCATGCGGCACAGCTCCTTCCCCGTCGGCGGGGACCCCCGGATCCACGGGCCGCACAACCGGGGCTACGACTGGATCGACGGCAGGCTGGTCGACGTGACCGACTGGAACATGACCGACCGGTTCGCGGCCGGCGACCTGATCTCCACGACCGCCGACCTGGAGCGGCTGCTGGTGGGGCTGTTCCGCGGCCGGGTGGTGCCCGAGCCGCAGCTGAAGGAGATGTTCACGCTGCCGGACGTGCCCGGGGCCCGGTACGGCGCGGCGCTGGAGCGGATCGAGGTGAACGGCAAGGTGATCTGGGGCAAGACCGGCTCGCGGCCGGGGTACACCGCGGTGATCGCCGCGACCCGGGACCTGTCCCGCACCCTGGTCTACTCGGTGAACTCCACGGACGCCAAGGGCGACGGCCAGCAGGCCGCCGCCCAGCGCTTCGGGTTCCCGGCGTTCAACCGCTGACGGTGACGGCGGCCGGGGGCGCGGACGGTGTGCCGAGCGCCTCCAGCCGCTTGATCTTCTTCCGTACGACGTACAGCGGGACGACCCCGAACACCCCGAACGACATGTCGATGACGCTCCACCAGAACGGGATGCCGCGGACGGGTCCGCAGACGAGGGCGAGCGGGATGACCCCGGCGCAGGCGATCATGCCGAACTCGACCACCCAGATGTTGCGGACGGGGTCGCGGTACGGGCCGTAGAACGCGACCGCGATGACGAGGTGGGCGAAGGCCAGCCAGTCGGTGCCGTACAGGACGAAGGGGTACTCGGTGTCGACGGTGTCCAGGCCGTCCCGCACCCGGGTGATCCACGCCATCATCCCGGGCAGGTGCTCCGGCACGGACAGCGCGCGCAACGCGCTCTCGGTCCAGTGCAGTTCGTGCACCAGCGGAAAGGCGGTGGCCCCGCTCAGGACGAGGCACACGACGAAGAGGGCCAGCCAGACGCGGATGCCCTTGAGCAGGGCGGCTCTGTCGCTCATGGCAGGAGCGTACGCCTGGAGTTGAACATGTTCAAAACCCCTTTCCCGGTGCGGACTTCCGGTGAGTCATTTCACAATTCTCGGACATACGCGTAAATTTCCGCCCACCGCTTCGAGGGCTCACCGGCAGACGGGGGCAAGGCATGGGCACGGACGACCGCGTCACGGTGACGACCGGGATCGCACGGCTGCACGCGTCGCCGGCACTCGCCGGCCCCGGCCGGCTGGGGCTGGTGACCAACCACACCGGTGTCCTCCCCGACCTGCGCCCGGCCGCGCCCGCGCTGCTCGACGCCGGCGTACGGCTGGTCGCCCTGTTCGGTCCCGAGCACGGGCTGCACGGAAGCGGCCAGGCCGGCGAGAGCGAGGCCGCCCGGACGGACCCCGCCACCGGCCTGCCGGTCCACGACACCTACCGGTGCGAGGGCGAACGCCTCGGCAGACTGCTGGCCGACAGCGGCGTCGACGCCCTCGTGTACGACCTCCAGGACATCGGGGCCAGGTTCTACACCTACGTCTGGACGATGTTCGACCTGATGGTCTCGGCGGCCCGTACGGGCGTACGGTTCGTCGTCGCCGACCGGCCGAACCCCGTCGGCGGACTCGTCAGTGAGGGCCCGCTGCTCGAGGCCGCGTGGGCCAGCTTCGTCGGGCGCGCCCCGCTGCCCGTCCGGCACGGCCTCACCTGCGGCGAACTCGCCCGGCAGCTCAACGCCTCCGCCGTGCCCGAAGCGGCCGGCCGCGCCGCCGACCTGACGGTGATCGAGATGACCGGCTGGCGGCGGGACATGGACGCGGAGGCCACGGGGCTGCCCTGGGTCGCGCCCTCGCCGAACATCCCGACGCCGGCCACCGCCCGTGTCTACCCCGGCACCTGCCTGTTCGAGGGGACCAACCTCTCGGAGGGCCGCGGCACCACCCAGCCCTTCGAGATCGTCGGCGCCCCGTACCTCGACGCCCGGTTCGTACCCGCGCTCGCCGAACTCGGTCTGCCCGGAGTGCACTTCCGAGACCTGTGGTACGTACCGACCTTCCACAAACACGCCGGACGGCCACTGCGCGGGGTGCAGCTGCACATCACCGACCGCGAGGCATTCGCTCCCGTACGCACCGCCGCCCTGATGCTCGCCACCGTACGGCGGCTGTACCCCGACGACTTCGCCTGGCACTCCGCGAACGGCGGCGTGCCGGGGGCCGGCCGGCGGTACTTCATCGACCTGCTGTGGGGGTCCGACCGGCTGCGGCGCGCCGTGGACGCGGGCGAGGACCCGCTGCCGCTGTGTGATCCGCCGGCACCGCCCGCCCGGTGGGCCGGCGACGACGTGCTGCTCTACGCCTGAGACCGGAGACGACCCGCCGATGACCACTCGTACGACCCCGCCCCGGGCCGGCATCCGTGGCTTCCGCGTCGGTGACGGCCCGCGGCTGGTGGAGGCGTGGCGCCGGAGCGCACCGGCCGACCCCATCACCCCGGACCGCTTCCGCTCCCTGGTGCTGCTCGACGCCAACTTCGATCCGCAGGGGCTGCGGGTGGCCGTCGACGGGGACCGGGTCGTCGGTGCCGCCTACGCGGTGCGCCGGCTGACCCCGCTGGCCGGAACCGACCTGGAGCCGGAGCAGGGCTGGATCCCGTTCTTCTTCGTGGACCCGGCCGCCCGCGGGCGCGGCCTCGGCCGCCGGCTGCTGACCGAGGCCCTCGACTGGCTGCACGGCCACGGCCGCACCCGGGTGGACTTCTCCTCGTACACCCCGCACTACGTCCTCCCCGGCCTGGACGCCGAGGCGTACCCCGAGGCGGCCGGGCTCCTCGGCTCCCTGGGGTTCCGCACGCTGTACGAGGCGGCGGCGATGGACCGCGGCCTGGTCGGCTATCGCCTCCCGGACGAGGTCGCGCGCCGCGCCGCGGAACTGACGGCGCGGGGCTACCGGTTCGCCACCCCGTCCGACGACGACCTGGTGGATCTGGTCGCGCTCGCCGGGAACCACTTCAACGCCGACTGGGCGCGGGCGATCCGGGGGTGCCTGGCCGCGGGCACCCCGCTCGACCGGATCGTGGTCGTCCGGGACCCCGCGGGCCGCCTGGTCGGCTGGGCGATGCACGGCGCGTACGAGTCGGCGGACGAGCGGTTCGGGCCGTTCGGGGTGCTGGAGGAGATGCGCGGCACCGGGCTCGGCAAGGTCCTGCTGCACCTGGTCCTGGAACGGATGCGGGCGCGCGGCGCGCACTCCGCGTGGTTCCTGTGGACCGGCGAGCGGTCCCCGGCGGGCCACCTGTACCGCGCGGCGGGTTTCCGCACGACCCGGGTCTTCCGCGTGCTGCGCCGGGAGGCCGCCCGATGACACCGTCCCCCCGCGGCACCGGGGGCCTGAGCCGTCGTCACTTCGCGCTCGCGCTCCCCTCGGCCCTGCTCGTCTCCGGCTGCGCCGCGCCGCACCGGGGCACCGGCCGGCCCGGGGATCCGATCGTGCTCACCCTGCTCTCGCACTACGCGAGCGGGGTGCTCCGGGAGGCCCTGCAGGGCCCGGTGGACGAGTGGAACGCCACGCACGAGCGGGTCAAGGTACGGACGCTGGCCGTGGAGTTCACGGACCTGCTGACCACGTTCATGGTCCGGCAGGCCGCCGGGCAGGGCGCCGACATCGTCCACCCGTACTGCCTGTGGAACGGCCAGCTCGTACGGGCCGGCGTCCTGCGGCCCGCCCCGCCCGAGCACGCCGAGGAGATCCGGCGCGGCTACGGCGAGGCGGCCGTAGGCGCCGCGTCGGTGGACGGCACGGTCTACGGCTACCCCACCGAGGTGCAGACGTACGCCCTCTACTACAACAAGCGGCTGCTGCGCGCGGCCGGTGTCGACGGCCCGCCGCGCACCTGGCGGGAGCTGGAGGACACGGCGTACCGCACCACCCGGCGGGACCGGTACGGCAACACGCTGGTCCAGGGGTTCGGTCTGTCGGTGTACGACGACTCCACCACCGTCGGCCAGACTCTCGCCCTGCTCAACGCGGCGGGCGGGAGGTTCGTCACCGCCGACGGCAGGAGCACCGCCCTCGACTCCCCCGCCGGCCGGGCCGTGTTCGGTCTGGAGCGGCGCCTCGTCGTGGAGGGGGCGAGTGATCCCGGCGTCAACGTCTACCAGGCGTTCGCGTCCGGGCGGGTGGCCATGGTGATCAGTGCCGGCTGGTGGACCGGGAGCCTGCGGGCCGTGATGGGCGGGGCCTACCGGGACGTCGGTGTCGCGCCCGTGCCCGTCCCCCGGGCCGGCGACGCGCGCGCCACGCTCTCCACCGGCTTCATGCTCGGGGTCAACACGGCCAGTGAACATCCGCGCGAGGCATGGGAGTTCCTGCGCTGGCTCAACACCGAGCGGGTGCGCGGGAAGAAGGGCGCCACGGTGACCCGGATGAGTGCCCTGCAGGTGTCCGCCGGCTCCCTGACCGCCCGCGCCGACGACATGCGGGCGCTGCTGGGTACGGGCGGCGACCCGAACCTGCGCCCGTTCCTGGACGCGCTGGGGTACGCGGTGCCGGAGCCCAACGGGCCGGGCGCGCAAGCGGCCAAGTCGCTGCTGCGCAAGAACATCGAGGCGCTGTGGACCGGTCAGCAGTCGGTCACCGAGGCCCTGCGCACCATCCGCCGCCAGGTCGATCAGGAGGTGGCGCGCTCATGGTGAACACCCTGGCGCCGGAGCCGACCGAGCGGGCGCCCGGCCCCCGGTCCGCCGGTCCCGCCGGAGACGGCCGCGAGCGGACCCGGCGCCGGCGCCGCCAGGCCGTCGTCGCCTATCTCTTCCTCGCGCCGACGCTGCTGTTCTTCGCGGTCTTCCTGGTACTGCCGCTCGGCTTCGCGCTGCTGCTGTCGCTGTCCCGCTGGGCCGGCTTCGACCTCGCGGACATCGATCCGGCCGGCCTGGACAACTTCGCCGGGCTCTTCGCGGACGGCTCGACGTTCCTGGCGCCGGTCCTGACCAACACCCTGCTGTTCGCCCTCGGCACCGTGGCCCTCGCACTCGCCGGCTCCGTGCTCGTCGCCACCTGCATCGACAAGCTGCGCTGGCAGGGGCTGTGGCGCACCCTGTACTTCCTGCCGATCGTCACCACCGTTGTCGCCGTCGGCAACGTGTGGAAGTACATGTACGAACCGGGCGGCCTGGTCAACGGCGTCCTCAACGCCCTCGGGCTCGGCTCGGTGGCGTTCCTCCAGGATCCTCACACCGCGCTGCCGTCGGTCGTGGTCGTCCAGGCCTGGGCCTCGCTGGGCTCGGCGATCCTCGTCCTGACCGCCGGGCTGAAGTCCGTACCCGAGTCGTACTACGAGGCCGCCGCGCTCGACGGGGCCGGGCCGGTCACCGTGTTCTGGAGGATCACGCTGCCGCTGCTGCGGCCGTCCCTGCTGTTCGTGTGCGTCACCCAGTTCCTCACCGGCCTGCAGTCGTTCGCGCTGATCATCGTGATGACCAAGGGCGGGCCGGGCGACGCGACCGACGTCGCCGCGCTGGAGATGTACCGGCAGGCCTTCGGCTACGGCGACTGGGGCACCGCCGGCGCCGCCGCCTTCGTGCTGTTCCTGGTGGTCCTCGCCGTCACCCTGATCCAGTTGTGGATCTTCCGGCACAAAGGGGAGGACGCGTGACCGGACGCCGTTTCCCGTGGCTGTCGTACCTGGTGGTCGTCACCGGCGCCGTGCTCACGGTGGTGCCGTTCCTCGACATGGTGATGACGTCCTTCAAGGGGCCCGGTGAGGCCGGCACGCTGCCGTACCGTTTCCTGCCGAAGGCGTTCGACCTGTCCAACTACCGGGCGGCGATCGACCAGTTGGACCTGCCGGTGCTCTTCCGCAACAGTGTCGTCGCCACCACGGTCATCACCGGATCGGTGCTGCTCACGTCGTCGCTCGCCGGCTACGCACTCGCCAAACTGCGCTTCCCCGGCCGGGACCTGGTCTTCCGCCTGGTGCTGGCGACGATGATGTTCCCGCCGTTCCTCTTCTTCGTCCCCCGCTTCCTGATCATGGTGCACTGGCCGCTGGCGGGCGGCAACGACCTGTTCGGGCGGGGCGGTGCGGGTCTGACCGTCAGCATCGTGGCGCTCGCGATGCCGTTCCTCGTCAACGGGTTCGGGATCTTCCTGATGCGCCAGTTCATGGTCGCGATCCCGGACGAGGTCCTGGAGGCCGCGCGCATCGACGGGGCCGGGGAGTTCGCCGTGTGGTGGCGGATCGTGGTGCCGCAGACCAGGCCGGTCGTGGTGACGCTCGGACTGCTGACCTTCGTGGACGCCTGGAACGAGTACATCTGGGCGCTGCTGGTCTCGACCGCCAACCCGGACGTGATGACGCTGCCCGTCGGCATCCAGCTTTTGCAGGACCACGTCGACCCGGCCCGCACGATGCCGATCGTCATGGCCGGCCTGGTCCTGAGCGTCCTGCCGGTCCTGGTCCTCTTCCTGCTGCTGCAGAAGCACTACATCCGCGGTGTGATGCTCAGCGGCCTCAAGTGAACCGGAAGAAGGTCCCGGAAGGGGGGGTCAAAGACCCGCGATCCTGTTCCAGCGCCGGGCGAACTCCGTCCGTTCCGTGGAGGTGATGTCCCGGGCGACGGCGAGCCGTTCGCGCATCGTGTCGTCGGGGAAGATCAGGGGGTTGTCGGCGAGGGCCGCGGTCTCCTCGTCCCCGGCGGCGGCGAGGACGTCCCGGGCGGCCGGTACCGGGCAGACGTAGTTCACCCACGCGGCGAGCCGCGCGGCGACCTCGGGGTCGTAGTAGTGGTCGACCAGCCGCTCGGCGTTGGCCTTGTGGCGGGCCCGGTCGGGGATCATCAGGGAGTCCGACCACAGCTCGGCGCCCTCCTCGGGCACGACGAAGCGGATGTCGGGGTTGTCCGCCTGGAGCTGGATGACGTCGCCGGAGTACGCCTGGCAGGCCAGCACGTCCCCGCTGACCAGGTCCTTGGTGTAGTCGTTGCCGGTGAAGCGGCGGATATGGCCGCGGTGGACCTCCCGCTCCACCTGGTCGCACACGCGGTGGAAGTCGTCGGCGGTCCACCGGGTGATGTCCACGCCGTTGCCCTGCATGAGCAGCGCGAACGACTCGTCCAGGCCGGACAGCAGGGTCACACGGCCCTTGAGGTCCTTCGCCCACAGGTCGGAGACGGCGCGTATCTCACGGCCGAGCTCGCGGTGGTTGTAGGCGATGCCGGTGATGCCGGACTGCCACGGCACGGTGAAGCGGCGGCCCTGGTCGAAGGCGGGCGAGCGGAGCAGCGGGTCGAGGTGGTGCGCCACGTTCGGCTGGCGGTCGCGGTCCATCTCCTGCACCCAGCCGAGCCGGACGTACCGGGCGCACATCCAGTCGCTGATGACGATCAGGTCGCGGCCGGTGGACTGGTGGTTCATCAGCGCGGGGCTGATCTTGCCGAAGAACTCGTCGTTGTCGTTGATCTCCTCGACGTAGTCCACGGAGATCCCGGTGCGCTTCTCGAACGCGCGCAGCGTGGGCCGCTGGTCGGGGTTGTCGTCGTCGGTGTCGATGTACAGCGGCCAGTTCGCCCAGGTCAGCCTCTTGTCGGCCGCGGACTCGTCGGCCACGGCCCGGTCGCCGGGCCGGACGTAGGCGGCGGGCACCCCGCATCCGGCCAGGGCACCGAGCGCGGCGGTGCCGCCGAGGGCGCGCAGCAGGGAACGGCGGGACGGCGGGGGTGTACGAGAAGAAGTCTGTGACACCCCGAAAGCATGCCGTCCCGCCGTTCAGGCGATCAATCGACGCTGCGTCGAGCGAGGCCGCGTCTGCCTGACACCCTGTCGATCAGCGCTGAGGACGTGTCAGCCGTCCAGCGACGTCATCACGTGCTTGATCCGCGTGTAGTCCTCGAAGCCGTACGCCGACAGGTCCTTGCCGTAGCCGGACTTCTTGAAGCCGCCGTGCGGCATCTCCGCGACCAGCGGGATGTGCGTGTTGATCCATACGCAGCCGAAGTCGAGCTTCTTGGACATGCGCATCGCGCGGGCGTGGTCCTTGGTCCACACGGAGGAGGCCAGGGCGTACTCCACGCCGTTGGCGTACTCGACGGCCTGGTCCTCGTCGGTGAAGGACTGGACGGTGATGACCGGGCCGAAGACCTCGTTCTGGATGATCTCGTCGTCCTGCTTCAGGCCGGAGACGACGGTGGGGGCGTAGAAGTAGCCCTTGTCGCCGACCTGCTGGCCGCCCGCCTCGACCTTGGCGTGGGCGGGGAGGCGCTCGATGAATCCGGCGACCTGCTTGAGCTGGTTGGGGTTGTTCAGCGGGCCGAAGAGGACGTCCTCGTCGTCCGGCTGGCCGGTCTTGGTCTCGGCCGCGGCCTTGGCGAGCGCGGCCACGAACTCGTCGTGGATGGACTCGTGGACGAGGACGCGGGTGGCGGCCGTACAGTCCTGGCCGGCGTTGAAGAAGCCCGCGACGGAGATGTCCTCCACGGCCTTGGCGATGTCGGTGTCCTCGAAGACGACGACCGGCGCCTTGCCGCCCAGCTCCAGGTGGACCCGCTTGACGTCCTTGGAGGCGGACTCGGCGACGGAGATGCCGGCGCGCACGGAGCCGGTGATGGAGGCCATCGCCGGGGTGTCGTGCTCGACCATCATGCGGCCGGTCTCACGGTCGCCGCAGATGACGTTGAAGACGCCCTTGGGCAGGATCGAGCCGATGATGTCGGCGATCAGGACCGTGGAGGCCGGGGTGGTGTCCGAGGGCTTCAGGACGACCGTGTTGCCCGCGGCGATGGCCGGGGCGAACTTCCACACGGCCATCATCATCGGGTAGTTCCACGGGGCGACCTGCGCGCAGACGCCGACCGGCTCACGGCGGATGATCGAGGTCATCCCGTCCATGTACTCGCCGGCCGAGCGGCCCTCCAGCATCCGGGCCGCGCCCGCGAAGAAGCGGATCTGGTCGACCATCGGCGGGATCTCCTCGGAGCGGGTGAGCCCGACCGGCTTGCCGGTGTTCTCCACCTCGGCCGCGATCAGGTCCTCGGCGCGCTCCTCGAAGGCGTCGGCGATCTTCAGGAGGGCCTTCTGCCGCTCGGCCGGCGTGGTGTCGCGCCAGCCCGGGAAGGCGCGGGCGGCGGCCTCCATGGCGGCGTCCACGTCCGCCTGCCCGGACAGCGGCGCGGTGGCGTACGCCTCGCCCGTCGCGGGGTTGACCACCTCGGTGGTCCGTCCGTCGGCGGCGTCCCGGAACTCACCGTCGATGTAGTTGCGCAGACGACGCAGCTCGGTGCTCACTGCCGGCCTCCTGATCTTGTTCAAGCTGTCCGATCTCTGAGACACCCACCCTAGTCGCCGTACCCACGTTTTCAACACCCCCGACGCCGTCACATCTGCGAAATCCGCAAGGTCGCGTCTCACAAACAACGAATTTCATCGCTCGGGCCTTGCGAAACTATCGAGACGTCGTGCAGAGTGAGGTCGTGGCCAGTCGAAGCGCAGACCAGAGGGACTCGTCCCGCGAGTCCAGGAACGGCGGCAGTCCCCAGCTGGACGCCGTCTCCCTCGCCATCATCCAGCAGCTCCAGGAGGACGGCCGCCGGCCGTACGCCGCGATCGGCAAGGCCGTCGGCCTGTCCGAGGCCGCCGTGCGCCAGCGCGTGCAGAAACTGCTGGACCAGGGCGTGATGCAGATCGTCGCCGTCACGGACCCGCTCACCGTGGGCTTCCGCCGGCAGGCGATGGTCGGGATCAACGTCGAGGGCGATGTCGAGTCGATCGCGGACGCGCTCACTGACATGTCGGAAGTCGAGTACGTGGTGATGACCGCGGGCTCGTTCGACATCCTCGCCGAGATCGTCTGCGAGGACGACGACCACCTGCTGGACGTCATCAACAAACGCATCCGGTCCCTGCCCGGAGTGCGCTCCACCGAAAGCTTCGTCTACCTGAAGCTGAAGAAGCAGACCTACATGTGGGGAACCCGATAACCGTGAGGACCCGATAACCGTGAGCACCAAGGACCTCAGCCGCACCGCGTACGACCACCTGTGGATGCACTTCACCCGCATGTCCTCGTACGAGAACTCCCCGGTCCCGACCATCGTCCGGGGTGAGGGCACCTACATCTACGACGACAAGGGCAAGCGCTACCTCGACGGTCTCGCGGGTCTGTTCGTGGTCCAGGCCGGTCACGGCCGCACGGAACTCGCCGAGACCGCGTTCAAGCAGGCCCAGGAGCTGGCCTTCTTCCCCGTGTGGTCGTACGCGCACCCCAAGGCCGTCGAGCTGGCCGAGCGCCTCGCCGACCACGCCCCGGGCGACCTGAACAAGGTCTTCTTCACCACCGGCGGCGGCGAGGCCGTCGAGACCGCCTGGAAGCTCGCCAAGCAGTACTTCAAGCTGCAGGGCAAGCCGACCAAGTACAAGGTCATCTCCCGTGCGGTCGCCTACCACGGCACCCCGCAGGGCGCCCTGTCCATCACGGGTCTGCCGGGCCTCAAGGCCCCGTTCGAGCCGCTCGTCCCGGGCGCGCACAAGGTGCCGAACACCAACATCTACCGCGCCCCGATCTTCGGTGACGACCCGGAGGCCTTCGGCCGCTGGGCCGCCGACCAGATCGAGCAGCAGATCCTCTTCGAGGGCCCGGACACGGTCGCCGCGGTCTTCCTGGAGCCGGTGCAGAACGCCGGCGGCTGCTTCCCGCCGCCCCCCGGCTACTTCCAGCGCGTGCGCGAGATCTGCGACAAGTACGACGTGCTGCTCGTGTCGGACGAGGTCATCTGCGCCTTCGGCCGCCTCGGCACGATGTTCGCCTGCGACAAGTTCGGCTACGTCCCGGACATGATCACCTGCGCCAAGGGCATGACCTCGGGCTACTCCCCGATCGGCGCCTGCATCATCTCCGACAAGCTCGCCGAGCCGTTCTACAAGGGCGACAACACCTTCCTGCACGGCTACACCTTCGGCGGCCACCCCGTGTCGGCCGCGGTGGGCCTCGCCAACCTCGACCTGTTCGAGCGCGAGAACCTCAACCAGCACGTGCTGGACAACGAGGGCGCCTTCCGCGCGACCCTGGAGAAGCTGCACGACCTGCCGATCGTCGGCGACGTCCGCGGCAACGGCTTCTTCTACGGCATCGAGCTGGTGAAGGACAAGAACACCAAGGAGTCCTTCAACGAGGAGGAGACCGAGCGCGTCCTGTACGGCTTCCTCTCCAAGGCCCTCTTCGACAACGGCCTGTACTGCCGCGCCGACGACCGCGGCGACCCGGTCGTCCAGCTCGCCCCGCCGCTGATCTCCGACCAGGAGACCTTCGACGAGATCGAGCAGATCCTGCGCGCCACCCTCACGGAGGCGTGGACGAAGCTCTGATCATCCGCCTGGATGACCGGCCCGGCCCCGGCGCCCTCCGTTCGAGTGAGAACGGGGGCCCGGGGCCGTGTGCTGTCCGGCCTCCCCGCACCGGCTGCCTAGCGTTCCAGTGACCGATGGGCCCGGCTTTCGTTCCCCCGGACGGGGGATCGGATACGGGAAAACGGATCAGAACCGAGGTGTACGCCCATGGAGGCCCCGCCGGACAACGACGTGCTCTGGGCACGCTCCCTGCACTTCAGGCACCGCGACGGCTCCCCCGGACTCACCGGGGTCTCGCTCGGCGTACGGGAGAGCGAGATCCTCGCCGTCAGCGGGCCGCGCGGCAGCGGCAAGACGACCCTGCTGCGCTGTCTGTCCGGACTGGTGCCGGTGCTGAGCGGCGAGGTCTGGTTCAACAGCTCTCCCGTGCACACCCTCGGCCCGATGGCCCGCGAGCGGCTGCGCCGGGACCGCTTCGGCTGGATCGACCCCGAGCCTGTGCTGGTCCCCGAGCTGAACGTCTGGGAGAACGCCGCGCTCCCGCTGATGCTGCGCGGCACCGGCCGCCGCCGGGCCAAGGTGGCCGCGCTGGAGTGGCTGGAGCGCCTCGACGTCGGCGAGAAGGCCCGCAGCCGCCCGCACGAGCTGCAGCACGCCGAACGCCAGCGCGTCGCCATCGCCCGCGCGCTCGCCCCCGGACCCGCTGTCCTCTTCGCCGACGAGCCCACGGCCCCCCTGCACCGCGCCGACCGCGCGCACGTGCTGCGCACCCTCACCGCGGCGGCCCGCTCGCACGGCATCACCGTCGTCCTCGCCACGCACGACCCCGACACCGCCGCCCTCGCCGACCGCACGGTGGCCCTGCTGGACGGGCGCCGGGTGCACACCGTGCACCTGCCGGACAGCCCCGACGCGGAAGGCCGGGCCGCGTGCTCGCTCTCCGTCTGACCGGCGCCGCCCGGCCCGCCGTCCAGCTGCGCCGCCTGCTGGTGGCCGCGGCCTCGGCGGGCACCGGCTTCCTGCTGCTGTCCTGCCTCGGCTACGCCCTGAACCACCCCGAGGCCGCGGACGCCGCCGCGCTGCGCCTGGCCTGGTGCGGGCTGCCGCTCGCCGCCACGGTGTACCTCGCGCTCGCCGTCGCCCGCACCGACCCCGGCACCCGGCCGCGCCCCGGCCTGTCCGCGGTGGGCCTGGGCCCGGCCCGCCTCATGGCGATCTCCGCCCTGACCACGGCCCTGTCCTGCACCCTGGGCTCGGCGCTGGCCCTGCTCTTCTTCCTCCACCTGCGCGGCGACCTCACGGGCATGCCGTTCGACGGCGCGGCGGCCGACGTCCTGGCCACGGGCCTCCCCCTCCCGATCCCGGCCACCGTGACCCTCCTGACCGTCCTCCCGGCCACAGCGACCACCACGGTGGCCGTGGCCCTCCGCCCGAGAGACCCCCGGCCGCCGGCCCGGGACACGCGAAGGTACGGGCGTTTCGGGGCGTACGGCGACGCCCCGGAGAGGGAGACGTTCGGGGCGTACGGCCGATTCGGCGCGCGTTTCGGCCGTCGGCCGACGGGCGGCGCACCGGCCGCGGCCGATCCGCGCTCCGCGGACGTCACCGACAACGGCGAGCAACCCGGTCGTCAGCCCCTCAAGTCCGCGGGCAGTCGTGCCGCTCGGACGGCTTCCGACCCGGAGGAGGACGGCAGCGACACGGCGCCGGACAGCGCGAGCGACCCCGAGCCCCCGGCCCAGGACACCGGATCCGCGCCTGCCGGCGGAGCCCCCGCCGGCCTCCCCTGGGGCGTCGCCCTCGTCACCGCCGGTCTCGCTGCCCACGCCTACGCCGGCCGTTCGGCCCCGGCCCCCTCCCTCGCCGTACTCCTCGGCTGGCTGCTCACCGCCACCGGTCTCGTCCTGGCCTCCCCCGGCCTCACCCACCTGTGCGGCCGGCTGCTCCAGGCCTGCCGGCCGGGTGCGCTCAGGCTGCTCGCCGGCCGGGTGCTGATGTCGGAGGCCACCCGGATCGGCCGTCCGCTCGGCGTGGTGTCGGCGGTGGCGTCCGCCGGTTACGCCATGACCGTCCTGCACGACGGCCCGGCCCCCGCCTTCGGCCCGCTGTCCGCCCTCGGCGCGCTCGTCGTCGCCGGCTCCACGGTCGCCACCCTCCTCACCACGGCCGTGGAGGCCCGCCAGTGCCGCGCCGGCACCACCACCGCGCTGCTCCGCCTCGGCGCACCCGCCGGCCTGCTGCGCGTGGCCGCCGCCCTCCGCGCGGCCGCCCTGCTGGCCCTGTTCGCCCCGCTCACCCTGGTGATCGCCGCGCTGTCGGTCCTGCCCCTGACCCGCTGACGGCCCGTCCGGCCGGCCGCGAAAAAAAGTCCGGTGATCGCCGATGAGTTCGGGGCGGGACCCCGGTCTACCCCCCGAACGCGACGGACGGACCGCGCGCGACCCGACGGGAGAGGCCCGCATGTACCAGCAGATGATCTTCGTGAACCTGCCCGTGAACGACCTGGACGCCTCGAAGAAGTTCTTCACCGAACTCGGCTACACGATCAACCCGCAGTTCAGCGACGAGAAGGCGGCCTCCGTGGTGATCAGCGACACCATCGTCGCGATGCTGCTGACCAAGCCGTTCTACGCGACCTTCACCAAGAAGGAGATCGCCGACGCGACGACGACCAGCGAGGTGCTGATCTGTCTGAGCGCCGAGAGCCGCGAGAAGGTGGACGAACTGGTCGACAAGGCCATCGCGGCGGGCGGCACGGCGAGCGGCGAGACCCAGGACCACGGCTTCATGTACGGCCGCGCCTTCGACGACCTCGACGGCCACACGTGGGAGGTCATGTGGATGGACCCGGCCGCTGTCCAGGGCTGACCCCCACGGCCCGAACGTCCGTGCCAGCATGGGCGGGTGCAACCGACACCCGCCCAGCCGCTCCGTGCCGCCCACGACCGCGAGATCGAGTCCCTCGCCGAGTTCGACGCGGTGGTCGCCGAGCACGGCTCGCTCGCCCGGTTCCGGGTCCAGGCCGTCGATCTGACCGGCCGTACCGACGTCCTGCTCCGCCTCGACACCTCGGGCGCCGTCTTCCTCGGCTGCCCGATGGACCCCGAGGCCGCCGCCCGGGTCCGGGCCGCCGGGGCCCTGGTGTTCCCGCCGATACCGGGGCTCCCGTTCGACCCGTACCGCGCCTTCGTCTACACGCCCGACGAATTGTTCGAGTCCCTGGACGAGGGGTACGAGGCGACGCCGGACGCGCGGGCCTACGCCTGGTTCCAGCGGACGAAGGCCGACGGTGACGTCTTCGCCTCGATGCTCCGCGCGATCCACGACGACGCCGTCTCCGACGCCCTGGACGAACTCCTCGCCGGCGCCCGGGTGGTGGGAGTCATGGGCGGCCACGCCATGGCGCGCGGGACCACCGCCTACGCCGGTGCCGCCCGGCTCGGCCGCGCACTGACCCGCGCCGGGTTCACGGTCGCAACCGGCGGCGGACCGGGCGCGATGGAGGCGGCCAACCTCGGCGCGTACGCCGCCCCGTTCGCCGACGACATGCTGGAGGACGCGCTCCGGCTGCTCGCCAAGGCGCCCTCGTTCCGGCCGTCGGTCACCGACTGGGCGCGCGCCGCGTTCGAGGTGCGCGAGCGCTGGCCGGGCGGCGGGGACTCGGTGGGCATCCCCACCTGGTTCTACGGCCACGAACCCCCGAACGCGTTCGCCGCGCACCTCGCCAAGTACTTCGCCAACGCCACCCGCGAGGACGGCCTGCTGGCCCGCTCCACCGCCGGGGTGGTGTTCCTGCCGGGCGCCGCCGGGACCGTGCAGGAGATCTTCGACAACGCGACGCCCAACTACTACGAGTCGCGCGGTGAGCCGACCCCGATGGTGCTGGTGGACAGCGGGCACTGGACGCGGGAGCTGCCCGCCTGGCCGCTGCTGCAATCGCTGGCGCGGGGCAGGGCGATGGAGTCCCGTATCGCCCTTGTCGACCGGATCGAGCAGGCTGCGGAGGCGATCAAACGTCTGGGTGGTTAATAAGCGGGCAAAGTCAACGGCCGTTGACGGCAGACGCGTTGACACTACTTACGGAGCGCTTATAAACCTGTGAGCCTCCGGGGGATGCCGGGGCCTCGCCTCATCCGTCGCCCCAACCCCCCTTCCACCCCCCGCAATTGCTCTCTGTAAAGGACAAACGTTGTCCATGACTCGCCGTAGCGTACGCGGTTCCGTGCGCGTGCTGGGTGTCGCCTCCGGATCGGCCGCGCTGGTGCTGGGCCTGGCCGGCTCCGCTCTCGCGGGCAACATCAAGGACTTCTCCGCCGAGGCCAAGTGCGTCGGCGGCAAGGGCGTCATCGTCGTCACCGACACGGACGCCTCCGCCAAGGACGCCACCGTCACCGTCTTCCTCAAGGGCGTCGGCGGCGTCGAGACGAAGGTCGGCGAGCAGCCGGTCAAGGGGTCGAAGGAGGGCGCCCGGATCACCTTCGCGGAGGACTGGAAGCCCAGCGCCACCTACCGGATCCACGTCAAGGCCGACCAGGCCGTCGACGAGGACATCCAGCCCGATCTGGTGACCCCGGCCACCGCCTGCAAGACCGAGAGCCGGACCCCGGCACCCTCGGCCAGCACCACGCCGTCGCCGTCCCCGTCCACCTCCACGTCCGCCCCGGCCGAGCCGGCCGAGCCGGCCACGCCGACGCCGTCGGCCTCCGAGTCGAGCACCGCCCCGGCGGGCACCTCCGAGAACGCGCCGTCCCCGGCGGTCGGTGACTCCAACCTGGCGGAGACCGGTGCCAGTTCCAACACCGGTCTGATCGCCGGGATCGCGGCACTCCTGGTCGTCGTCGGCGGCGGCGCGGTCTGGTTCGGCATGCGCCGCCGCGGGACGGGCCGCAACGGCTGAGCCCGCACCCCCCGTCGTACCGCGCACCGGCCCGCCCTCCCGTCCTCAGGGGGCGGGCCGGTACGTCAGCCGAACGTGGTCCGCTCCAGCCAGAACTCCAGCAGCTCCCGGTCGCCGAGCACCTCCAGGCCGGGCGTGTCCAGCGGCAGCCGGCGGTAGAAGGCGAGCAGCACCGGGGTGAGCGGGCCACGCAGGGCGACCGTGGCCTTCTCGTGCCCGCGCCGCCAGCTCACGCCCTCCTCGCCCAGCTCGACGATCCACTCGGCGTTCAGGTCCGGGTCGGCGTCGGTGGCGTGCAGATGGATCGAGCGCCCCGGGCCGCGCAGCTCCTTCGCCGACTCCCGTGCCCCGGTGCGCTGCACCCACTCCACGAGCTGCAGCCACTCGTCCAGCGCGTCCGCCGCGATGTCCGGCGCCAGCTCGTAGGGCAGCCCGGCGGCGAGCGCGGCGTCGGCCCGGTGCACGGTGATCTCGCAGGCCATACGGCGGGCCCAGAAGCCGGTGTTCAGCATCCCGGTCCAGGCCCACACCTCGGTGTCGGGGCCGGCCTCGCGCAGCGCGCCGACGACCCGCTCGCCGGCGTCGGCGAGCCACTTGTCCAGGGCCGCCGCGTCCCCGTGTTCCTCCGGACCGGCGCCGAGCGGCACCCGCTCCGGCGGGATGTTCTCCTGCGCCCGGGTGCGCACCAGGGCGTCCACCCAGCGCAGGGCGCCCCCCATGTGCCGTACGAGGTCTTCCAGCGACCAGTCCGGGCAGGTCGGCACCGTTGCGGACAGGTCGGCGCCGGAGGTCACCACGGCTCTCAACTGTTCGACCTGGTGGGCGATTTCGTCACAGTAACGGTCATGCGTGAGCAAAGGCATGCCCTCACCCTACGGGCGCGATGATCAGTCCAGCACGAGGGTTTCGGCCACGTCGAACTCCACGCCGACCGAGGCGCCGGGTTCCGGCGCGTCCCTGAGCGGGCAGGCCGCCTCCAGGCGCGGACCGTCCGCCGGCTGGAGGTGGAGGGCCACATGGGTGCCCTTGAAGGTGCGGGCGGTCACCGTGCAGGGCAGGCCCTGGTCGGCCGGTACCAGCCGGATTCCGGCCGGACGGACGAGGACCGTGCGGTTGCCCTGCGCGGAGCCGTCCGGCACCGGCAACTTGCCCCACGGACTGTCGGCGGCCGTACCGGCCACGGTCGCCGGGACCACGTTCTGGAAGCCGAGGAAACGGGCCACGAACGCGTCGGCGGGCCGCTGCCACACCTCGAGCGGCGTCCCGGTCTGCGCGATCCGCCCGTCCCGCATCACCACCACCCGGTCGGCCAGCGCGAACGCCTCGCCCTGGTCGTGGGTGACGGCGAGCACGGTCGTCCCCAGCCGGCCGAACAGTTCCCGCAGTTCGACCACCAGCCGTTCCCGCAGCGAGCGGTCGAGCTGGCCGAGCGGCTCGTCCAGCATCAGCAGCCGGGGCCGGGGCGCGAGCGCCCGGGCGAGGGCCACACGCTGCTGCTCACCGCCGGACAGGGAGGCCACGGCCCGCCGGGCGGCCCCCGGCAGCCCGACCAGCTCCAGCAACTGGCCCGCCTCGGCCGCCCGTTCCCCCTTGGCGACGCCGTGCATGCGCAGCCCGAAGGCGACGTTCGCGCCGACGTCCCGCTGCGGGAACAGCTGGTGGTCCTGGAACATCAGCCCGACGCCCCGCCGGTGCGCGGGTACGCCCGCCTGGTCGCGGCCGTCGAGCAGGATCCGTCCGCCGGACAGGGGCTGGAGCCCGGCCACGGCCCGCAGCAGGGTGGACTTGCCACTGCCGCTGGGCCCGAGGACGCACACCACCTCGTGCTCGGCGACGTCCAGGCCGACGGCGTCGAGCACGGCCCGCCCGCCGAAGCGCACGGTCGCGGCGTCCAGGCTCAGCAGCATCTAGAACTCCCCGGTCCGGTCGGTGCGCAGCCGCTCCAGCACCAGCAGCGCGGCGGCGCACACCACCATCAGAATCGTCGAAAGGGCCATCGCCTGGCCGTAGTTGAGGTCACCGGGCCGGCTCAGCAGGCGAGCCACGGCGACCGGGAGCGTGGGGTTGTCGGGCCGGGCGATGAACACGGTCGCGCCGAACTCGCCGAGCGACACGGCGAACGCGAACCCGGCCGCGACCAGCAGCGCCCGCCGCACCAGCGGCAGATCCACCTCCCGCCACACCCGCCAGGGCGAGGCGCCGAGCACGGCGGCGGCCTCACGGAGGCGGACGTCCACCGCGCGCAGCACGGGCAGCATGGTCCGTACGACGAAGGGGGCGCCGACCAGCGCCTGGGCGAGCGGCACCAGGATCCAGGACTGGCGCAGGTCCAGCGGCGGTTTGTCGAGCGCGATCAGGAAGCCGAAGCCGACGGTCACGGCGGAGACGCCGAGCGGCAGCATCAGCAGCGCGTCGAAGCCCCGTACCAGCCGTCCGGCGTCCCGGCGGGCCAGCGCGGCGGCGGCGAGACCTCCGATGACGACGGCGATGGCGGTGGCGGCGACGGCGTACTCCAGCGAGGTCCACACCGCGTGCACGGGCGCCACCAGGAACGTACCGCCGTCCGTCTCGGTCAGCGCCCGGTAGTAGCCGAGGCCGGGCGCGTCGAGGGAGCGTCGGACGAGCACGGCGAGCGGCAGGACCAGCAGCAGGGCGACGGTGGCGAGGACGCCGGCGAGCAGCGCCCACTGGCCGGCGCCGCGCGGGCGCCGCGCGGTGGTCTTCGGGTCCACGAGCCGCAGGGCGGTCTCCCGGCGCCGTACCGTCCAGGCGTGCACGGCCAGGATCGCGCCGACGGCCGCGAACTGGACGAGGGTGAGGACGGCGGCCGTGGACAGGTCGAAGACCTCGGAGGTCTGCCGGTAGATCTCCACTTCGAGGGTGGAGAAGGTGGGGCCGCCGAGGATCTGCACCACGCCGAAGGAGGTGAAGGTGAACAGGAACACCATCAGGGCGGCGGCGGCCACGGCGGGCGCGAGCGCGGGCAGGGTGACCTTCCGCCAGGCCGCGAGCGGGGAGGCGCCCAGCATCCGCGCGGCCTCCTCCTGCCGGGGGTCGAGCTGGGCCCACAGCCCGCCGACCGTGCGGACGACGACCGCGTAGTTGAAGAAGACGTGGGCCAGCAGGATCGCCCACACCGTGGTGTCCAGCCGTACCCCCCACAGCTGGTCGAGCAGCCCGTGGCGGCCGACCAGGGCCAGGAAGGCGCTGCCGGCGACGACGGTCGGCAGCACGAACGGCACGGTGACGACGGCCCGCAGCAGCTGCCGGCCGGGGAAGTCGAGGCGGGCGAGGACATAGGCGGCGGGCAGGGCGGACAGCAGGGTGAGCGCGGTGGAGGCGAGCGCCTGCCAGGTGGTGAACCACAGCACGTGCCGGAGGTCCGGCTGGGTGACGACGTCCGCGATCCGCCCGACGTGCCAGGCGCCGTCCGTCTTCAGCCCGCGGGCGACGATCGAGGCCACGGGCCAGGCGAAGAACAGCGCGAAGAACGCGACGGGCAGGGCCATCAGCCCGAGCCGCGCCGCGCTCCCCGCGCGGTCCTTTCGGGGGGCTACTTCAGTACGAGCGAGGTCCACGACTTGACCCACTGGTCGCGGTTGGCGGCGATCTTGTCGGGAGCCATGGTCTCGGGGTCCTTGGCGGCCGGGCCGTACTTCGTGAAGTCGGCGGGCACCGCGGCCCCCCGCACGACCGGGTAGACGAACATGTTCAGCGGCATGTCCTGCTGGAACTCCTTGGTGAGCAGGAAGTCGATCAGCGCCTTGCCGCCCTTGGTGTTCCGCGCGTTGCTCAGCAGCCCGGCGAACTCGATCTGCCGGAAGCAGGTGCCGTCGGACACCCCGGTCGGGGCGGTGCCGGGCCGCTTCTTGGCGTAGATCACCTCGGCGGGCGGGGAGGAGGCGTACGACACCACCAGCGGCCGGTCGCCGCCGGCCTTCTTCCCCTGTGAGGAGCCGGAGAACTCCTGGGTGTACGCCTGCTCCCAGCCGTCGACGACCTTGACGCCGTTGGCCTTCAGCTTCTTCCAGTAGCCCTGCCAGCCGTCGTCGCCGAACTGCGCGGCACTGCCCAGCAGGAAGCCGAGGCCCGGGGAGGAGGTGGCCGCGTTCTCGGTGACGAGGAGGTTCTTGTACGCGGGCTTGGCCAGGTCCGCGAACGACTTCGGCGGGGTCAGCTTGTGCTCGCTGAACCAGGCCTTGTCGTAGTTGACGCAGATGTCGCCGTAGTCGACGGGCGTGACCCGGTGCTTGTCCTTGTCGAGCTGGTACTCGGCGCCGACCGTGCCGAGCCCCTTCGCCTCGTACGGCTGGAACAGGCCGTTGTCGAGGGCGCGGGAGAGCAGGGTGTTGTCGACACCGAAGAAGACGTCGCCCTGCGGGTTGTCCTTGGTCAGGATCGCCTTGTTGACGGCCTGCCCGGCGTCGCCGTCCTCGAGGACCTTGACCTTGTATCCGGACTGCTTCTCGAACGCCTTGAGCACGTCCTTGGAGACGGCCCACGAGTTGTGGCTGACCAGGGTCACGGTCTTGGAGTCCGCGGACGACTCGCTCTCGCCGGAACCGCACGCGGACAGCGTGACGAGGCCGAGACCGACCGCCACGGCCACGAAGGTCTTGTGGTGCACTGGATGTCCTCCTGGGGGTTGGCCAGGAAGAACGCGGCCCCGCCCGGAACCCGGGCAGGGCACGACAGCTTGAGGTGATGACCGAACTTCCTACCCAGAATGACCTGGGCGAGGTTCAGAGGGTCTGCGGCCCTGTCCGCCGCACTCTCAGCGCTGTGGCGCTCCCCTGTCGGAATATGAAGATATGTGGACGCGGCCAGATTACCGCTCGGTGGCCGCGAGCTGACCACAGGCCCCGTCGATCTCCTGACCACGGGTGTCCCGGATGGTCA
Source organism: Streptomyces sp. NPDC028928 (assembly GCF_055564915.1). Lineage (NCBI taxonomy): Bacteria > Bacillati > Actinomycetota > Actinomycetes > Kitasatosporales > Streptomycetaceae > Streptomyces > Streptomyces sp. NPDC028928. The sequence continues at coordinate 243,544 of NZ_JBVHVI010000011.1, read as the reverse complement.
CCGGCACCCCATGGGCCGCGATGGCCTCCACGAACGCCTTCTCGTCCTCCGGCCGCGACGCGGTCCACTTCGAGCCCGGCGTCGGGTTCAGCGGAATGAGGTTGACGTGCACGGGCTTGCCCTTGAGCAGCCGGCCGAGCCGGTCGCCACGCCAGGCCTGGTCGTTGATGTCCCGGATCAGCGCGTACTCGATGGACAGCCGGCGCCCGCTCTTCTCGACGTACTCGAACCCGGCGTCCAGCACCTCGCGCACCTTCCACCGCGTGTTCACGGGGACGAGGGTGTCGCGCAGCTCGTCGTCGGGGGCGTGCAGGGAGATCGCCAGCCGGCACTTGAAGCCCTCGTCGGCGAACCGGTGGATGGCCGGCACCAGCCCGACGGTGGAGACGGTGATCCCGCGCTGCGACAGCCCCAGCCCGTCCGGCGCCGGATCGGTCAGCGCGCGGATGGCACCCACGACCCGGTTGTAGTTGGCGAGCGGCTCGCCCATGCCCATGAAGACGATGTTGGACAGCCGCGCGGGCCCGCCCGGCACCTCCCCGTCCCGGAGCGCCCGCATCCCGTCCACGATCTGGTGGACGATCTCGGCGGTGGACAGGTTGCGGTCCAGGCCCGCCTGCCCGGTCGCGCAGAACGGGCAGTTCATACCGCATCCGGCCTGCGAGCTGATGCACATGGTGACCCGGTCCGGGTATCGCATCAGCACGGACTCGACCAGCGTGCCGTCGAACAGCCGCCACAGCGTCTTGCGGGTGTCCCCCTGGTCGGTGGACAGATGCCGGACGACGGTCATCAGCTCCGGGAACAGCGCTTCCTGGAGCTTGGCGCGTGAACCGGCGGGGATGTCGGTCCACTGCTCCGGGTCGTGCGCGTACCGCGCGAAGTAATGCTGCGAGAGCTGCTTGGCACGGAACGGCTTCTCACCGATCTCGGCCACCGCGGCCTTGCGTTCGGCGGGCGTGAGGTCGGCGAGATGCCGCGGCGGCTTCTTGGCTCCGCGCGGCGCGACGAAAGTGAGTTCTCCGGGCTTGGGCATGGTCTTACCAGTGTCGCAGATCGATTTCCGTGCCCCGTGCCCATGCCCGTGACCTTGCCGGTGGCTCAGGCGACGCCGTGCTGGCCGCCCTGGGTGAAGTCGCAGTCGTGGCCGGCGCTGAGGTAGCCGGCGCCGCTGTTGGAGTAGTTGTCCTCCACGCTGCCGCAGGCTCTCACCCAGACGTCCGCGCCCTCGGGGATGTTCCACGGGTGTCTGGTGTCCGTGGTGTTGCATCCGGACGTGTTGCGGACCGTCCGGTAATTCCAGCCGTATCCGGACTTGTACCACGTCAGCTGAGCCCAGACGGTGTCGCCGTCGCACAGGTTGTCGTGGACGAGGAAATTGTCGCCGTCGGCCACGAAGTACGCGTAGCCGTCACCGTTGCTCGCGTCCGAGACGGGCGAGTTCGTGCCGGCGCTGGCGGTGGTCGCGGTGCCGATGACCAGGCACGCGGCGGCAGCGGCGACGGCCGAGAGGCGGCCCCGGGATATTGCCTTCATTTCGCTTGATTTCCGATCTGGAGGAAATGGAGGAACGGCTGCGCAACAACGGTCTAAATCGGCGTATTTACGCAGCGCGCGATGTTCCGCGTACGCTCTCACACGGAGATCGTCGTGATCAAGGGGTACGCGGGACCCGGTGACATCGAGGGCCGCGCGGCCGTCCTCTTCAGTCGTCGCCGTCGTCGCCCCGGCTGCTCCAGCCGCTCTTGCGGCCGCTCTTCCGGGCGCTGCTCACCAGCTCGCCCGCCCCGCGCGTGAGGGCCGCGACGACCCGGACCCAGCGGGGCCCGCCGCGCTCCGCCCACACCACGCAGACGCATCCGCCGATGACGAGCGCCAGGACACCGAGCAGTAGAAAGATCATGTTCCCCCCTGTGGTCATGCGTACTGTGCCACGGACCGGCTCACCACGTCACGGGCAGCGTCCTCGGTCCCCGGATCAGGCCCTGCCGCTGGAACTCGACCCGCTCGGGCGGCACGGCCAGGCGGATTCCGGGGAAGCGGGTGAGGACGGAGCCGATCATCACCTCGGCCTCCATGCGGGCCATGACGGCGGCCAGGCAGTGGTGCGGGCCGTGACCGAAGGCGACGTGGGCGGCGCCCTGGCGGTCGAAGTCCAGGGCGTCGGGGTCGGGGAAGACCTCGGGGTCGCGGTTGGCGGCGACATAGGAGTTGTAGACCACGTCTCCGGCACGGATCAGCCGGCCGCCGACCTCGACGTCCTCGGTGGCGATCCGGGGGATGCCGACGCCGTTGCGGTGGGGGACGTAGCGCAACAGCTCCTCCACGGCCCGGGGCAGCAGTTCCGGTTCCCGGCGCAGCCGGTCCAGCTGCGCGGGGTGGGTGAGCAGCGCGTACATCATCGAGCCGCTGTTGCTGCGGACCGCGTGACCCCCGCTGACCTGCACGGCGATGGCGAGGGAGACCGCCTCGTCGTCGGTGATCTCGCCCGCCGCGGCGGCTTGCGCCAGTACGCCGGCCAGGTCCTCGCGGGGTTCCGCACGGCGCTGCCGGAGCAGTTCGGTGATCCGGGCCCGGGTGGTCCGGGCGGCCTCGCGGGCCCGCTCCTCGGAGTCGGCGCCCGCGGACAGCAGAGCCTCGCCCGTCTCGGCCCAGCGGTGCCAGTCCTTCTCGTCCACGCCGAGGAAGTCACGGATGAGGGCGATCGGGAACGGGCCGTGCAGGTGCTCCATGAGGTCGGCGGGCGCGCCGGCCCGCTCCATCCCGTCGAGCAGTTCGGCGGCCCGGCGCTCCGCGAGCGGGCGCAGCCGCCGCATGCTGCTGCCGGTGAACGCGCGGGCGACGACCCGGCGCAGCCGGGTGTGCCGGGGCGGATCGATGTACTGCAGGCCCGCCGTCTGGGAGGCCACCGGCACCGGGCGCATGGTGGTGACATCGCGGCCGACGACCTGTTCCCGGGAGAAGCGCGGGTCGGAGGTGACGAAGCGGACGTCCTCGTACCGGGTGACCAGCCAGGCGTGTCCCGCGCCGTACGGCAGCTTGATCCGGGCGACCGGCTCCTCGCGCAGCAGCTCGTCCAGGAGGGGGTCGGGGTCGAGTGCGGGCAGGTCCTCGACGGGCCAGAACCTCACCGGCGGGGCGGGGGCGGGCGCCGAGGGCTCCGAGGGGGCCGGGGTGGGGGCCGGGTCGAGGGGCATCGGGCTCACTCCCTGCTGCGTCGCCGGGCGGCGGCCTGCTGCGTCACCGGGCGGCGGAAACGCCGTCCTGTCAGGGAGTCTGCCGCGCCCGGGTCCCGGCCGCCGACTTGTGCTGCGGCATCCGGGGCAGGCCGGGACACGACGACGGTCCCCGCCCCGCGCCCGGGACGGGGACCGTGGAGCCGTACCCCTCAGGCCGACCCGACGAAGATCACCATCAGCAGCCACACCACCGGCGCGGTGGGCAGCAGCGAGTCGAGGCGGTCCATGATGCCGCCGTGACCGGGGAGCAAGGTGCCCATGTCCTTGATGCCCAGGTCCCGCTTGATCATGGATTCGCCGAGGTCGCCCAGCGTGGCGCTGGCCGCGACCGCGAGGCCCAGCAGCAGGCCCTGCCACCAGGTGCCGTCGTCGATCAGGAACTGCATGCACAGCGCGCCCGCGGTCATCGCGAACAGCACCGCGCCCAGCAGGCCCTCGCGGGTCTTGCCGGGGCTGATGCGCGGGGCGAGCTTGTGCTTGCCGAAACGCCAGCCGACCGCGTACGCGCCGGTGTCGCTGACGACCGTCAGGAGCAGGAAGGTGAGGACCCGCCAGGGGCCGTCGTCGGCGGTGAGCATCATCGCGACGAACGTGGCCAGGAAGGGCACGTAGAACGCGGCGAAGACACCGGCCGTGACGTCCTTGAGGTAGTCCTGCGGTGGTTCCGTCATCCGCCAGACCAGCGTGGCCAGCGCCGTCAGCGCCATGGCGACCCACGCGCCCTCGGCGCCGCGCACATAGCCGGCGACGACCATCGCCGCACCGCCGACCGCGAGCGGCACCAGCGGCGCCTTGATGCCCTTGCGCTCCTGGAGCCTGCTGGTCAGCTCCCACAGGCCGACGACGACGGCGACCGCGATCACACCGACGAAGACGGCCTTCTCGACGAACAGGGACGCGACGATGACCACACCGAGTCCGACACCGACGCCTATGGCCGCGCTCAGGTCACGGCCCGCGCTCTTCTTCTGCGGCGCTGGCGCCGGCTGCGGGGCGTCGGGCATGGGCTCCGGGTTCTGGGTCTCGGCCGGGAGTTCCCCGGTCTGGAACGTCGCGTCTGCGCACAGGGGGCCGCTCAGCCGCGCGGCCCCCCGGTCGTCGTCCTGGTCTCCGCCGTACGCGGGTCCCTCGGGCACGATGGGCATGGGGCGAGTCTGCTGCGCCTCAGGCGCATCGTACGCGGGACCCGCCGGAACGGCCCCCGGGACAGGCTGGGCGGGCCCGCCCCCGGCGGACCCCCAGTACCCGGCCTGGCCCGCCGCTGGCGGCGCCCCCCAGGAAGAGTCGCTCATCAGACTTCGAGCAGCTCCGCTTCCTTGTGCTTGAGGAGCTCGTCCACCTGGGCGACGTACTTCGCCGTGGTGTCGTCCAGCTCCTTCTCCGCACGACGGCCCTCGTCCTCGCCGACCTCGCCGTCCTTGATCAGCTTGTCGATGGCGTCCTTGGCCTTGCGGCGCACCGAGCGGATGGACACCTTGGCGTCCTCGCCCTTGCCCTTGGCGACCTTGATGTACTCGCGGCGGCGCTCCTCGGTCAGCTCGGGGAACACCACCCGGATGATGTTGCCGTCGTTGCTGGGGTTGACGCCCAGGTCGGAGTCGCGGATCGCCTGCTCGATGTTGCGCAGCGCGCTCTTGTCGAACGGGGTCACGACCGCCATGCGCGGCTCCGGCACGGAGAACGAGGCCAGCTGGTTGATCGGCGTCGGGGCACCGTAGTAGTCGGCCACGATCTTGTTGAACATCGCCGGGTGCGCACGCCCGGTGCGGATCGCGGCGAAGTCCTCCTTGGCGACCACGACGGCCTTCTCCATCTTCTCCTCGGCTTCGAGGAGGGTCTCTTCGATCACCACTTGCTCCTGCGTGTCTTGAGTAAGGCCCGGCTGCGGTTCCTGAAGTCGGTCGGCGGCCGGCTGCGTCGCGTCTTCTTCCTGCACGGTTCCCGACCGGCAGGACATTGTCCATCCCCCGGCCGGGGTCCGGCCCCCTCACAGGGCCGCACATCACCGGCCGGGTTGATCCCGGGTCAGTCCCGGCTGCCCTGGTCACCCACCAGCGTGCCGATCTTCTCACCCTTGACGGCGCGGGCGATATTGCCCTCCGCGAGAAGCTCGAAGACGAGGATCGGGAGCTTGTTGTCGCGGCACAGCGTGATGGCGGTGGCGTCGGCGACCTTGAGGTCGCGGGTGATGACCTCGCCGTAGCCGAGGGCGTCGAACTTGACGGCGTCGGGGTTGGTCTTGGGGTCGGAGTCGTAGACCCCGTCCACGCCGTTCTTGCCCATGAGCAGCGCCTCGGCGTCGATCTCCAGGGCGCGCTGGGCGGCGGTGGTGTCGGTGGAGAAGTAGGGCATGCCCATACCGGCGCCGAAGATGACCACGCGGCCCTTCTCCAGGTGGCGCACGGCGCGCAACGGGATGTACGGCTCGGCGACCTGGCCCATGGTGATGGCGGTCTGGACGCGGGACTGGATGCCCTCCTTCTCCAGGAAGTCCTGGAGGGCGAGGCAGTTCATCACGGTGCCGAGCATGCCCATGTAGTCGGAGCGGGCGCGGTCCATGCCGCGCTGCTGGAGTTCGGCGCCGCGGAAGAAGTTGCCGCCGCCGATGACGACCGCGATCTGGGCCCCGTCGCGCACGACGGCCGCGATCTCGCGGGCGATCTTGTGCACCACGTCCGGGTCGACGCCCAGGCCCCCGCCACCGGAGAAGGCCTCTCCGGACAGCTTCAGCAGAAACCGGCCGCGTACTTTGCCGTCGTCGCTCTTCTGGGCCTTGGTGGTCATGGGGATCCCGCCTCTTTCACGTGTTGCACATACGAAGAAGGCCATTGCCGATGGGGGTGCTTTTCGCTCCCATGCGCGGCAATGGCCTCCTCGTCAGATCTGCTGCCGTCCGCCTCACGCCGGGGTGTGGCGGTGTGCGCGGACGACTGCGGTCGACCCTATCGAGAATTCTCGCCGGGTCGCGCGTCGATCGCGGTACGGACTCAGATGCCGACCTTGATGCGCGAGAAGCGCTTCAGGGTGACACCGGCCTCGTCCAGCACCTTCTGGACCGACTTCTTGTTGTCCAGCGCGTACGGCTGGCCGAGCAGCGTGGCGTCCTTGAAGAAACCGTTCAGACGACCCTCGACGATCTTCGCGATCGCGGCCTCGGGCTTGCCCTCGGCGCGGGTGGTCTCCTCGGCGATACGACGCTCGGACTCGACGACCTCGGCCGGCACGTCCTCCTTGGCGAGGTACTTCGGCGCGAAGGCGGCGATGTGCTGGGCGATGCCCTTGGCGACCTCGGCGTTCGGCTTGTCGAACTCGACCAGGACACCGATCTGCGGGGGCAGGTCGGGCATGGTGCGGTGCATGTAGGCGGTGACGTAGCCGTCGGCGAACTGCGCGAAGCGGTCCAGGACGATCTTCTCGCCGAGGTTGGCGTTGGCCTCGTCCACGAACGCCTGGACGGTCTTGCCGGGCTCGATCTCGGAGGCGAGCAGGGCCTCGATGTCGGCCGGGTTCGTCTTGGCGACGTGCTCGGCGATGGCCTTGGCCACGGCCTGGAACTTCTCGCCCTTGGCGACGAAGTCCGTCTCGCACTTCAGCTCGACCAGGACACCGGAGGAGTTGTCGTCGGCGATGATGGAAACCACGGCGCCGTTCTCGGCGGAGCGGCCCTCGCGCTTGGCGACGCCCTTCTGGCCCTTGATGCGCAGCGCCTCGACGGCCTTGTCGACGTTGCCCTCGGCCTCGTCCAGCGCCTTCTTGCAGTCCATCATGCCGGCGCCGGTCAGCTCACGGAGCTTCTTGACGTCGGCGGCGGTGTAGTTCGCCATGAGTCTGTGAGTCTTTCTCGAAGTCTGGAAGATCGAAGTTCAGGGGGTCTGCGTTCTACATGGAGATGCAGATCTCCGACCCGCCTGTGACCTGCGGATGAACAGCGGGGGCGGACTTCACCGCGCCGAAGGCGCCGTGGGATGCCGTACCGCCCCCGCCGTCAACGCTGACGTCAGGCCTGCTCGCCCTCGGCGGCCGGAGCCTCGGCAGCCGGAGCCTCAGCGGCCGGAGCCTCAGCGGCCGGAGCCTCGGCGGCGGGAGCCTCGGCGGCCGGGGTCTCCTCGGCCTTCTTCTCACCCTCGAGCAGGTCGCGCTCCCACTCGGCGAGCGGCTCGCCCGCGGCCTTCTCGCCCTTGTCACCGGTGGCGACGCCGGAGCGGGCGATGAGGCCCTCGGCGACGGCGTCGGCGATCACACGGGTGAGCAGGGTGACGGAGCGGATCGCGTCGTCGTTGCCCGGGATCTTGTAGTCGACCTCGTCGGGGTCGCAGTTGGTGTCGAGGATCGCGACGACCGGAATGTTCAGCTTCCGGGCCTCACCAACGGCGATGTGCTCCTTCTTGGTGTCCACGATCCAGACGGCGCTGGGCACCTTCTGCATCTCGCGGATACCGCCGAGGGTCTTCTCCAGCTTGGCCTTCTCGCGGGAGAGGACCAGCAGCTCCTTCTTGGTCAGACCGGAGGACGCGACGTCCTCGAAGTCGATCTGCTCCAGCTCCTTCAGGCGCTGCAGACGCTTGTAGACGGTCGAGAAGTTGGTGAGCATGCCGCCCAGCCAGCGCTGGTTGACGTAGGGCATGCCGACGCGGGTGGCCTGCTCGGCGATGGCCTCCTGCGCCTGCTTCTTCGTACCGACGAACATGACCGTGCCGCCGTGGGCGACGGTCTCCTTGACGAACTCGTAGGCGCGGTCGATGTACGACAGCGACTGGAGCAGGTCGATGATGTAGATGCCGTTGCGCTCGGTGAAGATGAAGCGCTTCATCTTCGGGTTCCAGCGACGGGTCTGGTGACCGAAGTGGACGCCGCTCTCCAGCAGCTCCCGCATCGTGACGACGGCCATGGCCGTATCTCCTTGGTGTTCTCGGTTGTGCCGCGTCCGCCGGACGGCGGTCGCGCCTGACGCCCGCGATGCGCCGTGCCGCGAAGGACCGAGGGGCGCTTGGTACGAACCGTTGCCGGAAGCCGTACCGGGGCGTGCGAAGTCGACCCGGTGACCCGGATCGCCAGAAGAAGTGTACGGGACCGGCGGGGCACCGGGTGACGCCACTGTCCACAACCGGCGAGTAGTCCACAGGCTCCGGACATGATCGGCGGGGCTGCGGGACGGTGTCGGCATGCGACACGTGATGCTCCGAACGGCCCTGCTGCTGGCCTCGGCGGCTACGGCACTGACTCCCCCGGCGCGGGCCGGCACCCCGCCTCCGGCCCCGCCGACGGCTTCGCCGACGGCTCCGCAGCCCCGCGTCCCGGCTCTCGCCCGCGCCTGGCCGGTCGGCCTGCGCCCACCGGTCCTGCGCGGCTGGGAACCACCGGCGACGGTGTACGGCCCCGGGCACCGCGGCGTGGACCTCGCCGCCCCGCCCGGCGCTCCGGTGCGGGCGGTCGCGGCCGGCCGAGTGCTGTTCGCGGGACGGGTGGCCGGGAAGGGGGTGGTCTCGCTGGAACTGGAGGGCACGGACCTGCGCACCACGTACGAACCGGTACGCCCGTCCGTGGAGAAAGGGGACGAGGTGGGGGCGGGTGAGGTGGTGGGGGTGGTGGAGCCGGCCGGCTCCCACTGCGGGCCGGCGACGTGCGTGCACTGGGGCGTGCTGCGAGGTGCGGCCTACCTGAACCCTTTGTCCCTGCTGCCACCGTGGCTGCTGGCGAGGGGGCCGTCGAGGCTGCTGCCGGTCGTCGTGCCGTAGCCGCGGGCCGCCCGCGGCCGGCCGCGCGGTTCCCCGCGCCCCTTCGGGTCGCCCCCGGCCAGGGCGGGGCTCAGCCCTTCACACCCCGCAGGGCCATGGCAACGGCCGCTTCCGTCACCACCGCGGGATCCTCCGCGGCCCCCAGCTCGATCCTCCGCACCGCCGCGTCCACCACCCCCTGCAGCAACATCGCCGCGAGCCGGGGCTGCCCGTGCCCCATCTCCCCCAACGCCTCGACGATCATCGCGACCAGCCCCCCGTGGGCCGCCCGGATCTTCTCCCGCGCCCCGTCGTCCAGCTCACTCGCGGAGATGGCGACGACCGCCCGGTGCCGCCGGTCCCCCACCAGCGCCAGTTGCTGCCGTACGTACGCCTCGACCTTGCCCTCGGCCGACGCGGCGCGCTCCATCGCCGCCGCGACCTCCGCCGCCCACACCGGGAAGTCGACCTCGCACAGCTCCTCGACCACGGCGGCCCGGGACCGGAAGTACTCGTACACGGACGACCGCGCCAGCCCCGTCCGCTCGGCCAGCGCCGGAAAGGTCAGCGCTTCCGTCCCACCCTCGGAGAGCAGGGACCGAGCCGCGTCCAGCAGGGCGGCTCGCTGCATCGACCGGTGTTCGGCCACGGAGGCCGCTCGAATCCTTGGCACGCCGACCACTTTACGGACCGGCCGCCCGGGAAGGGAGGACTCAGCGCCCGAAGCTCGCCAGCTTGGCCCGCAGCTGCAGCACCGACTTCGTGTGGATCTGGCTGACCCGGCTCTCGGTGACGCCGAGCACATTGCCGATCTCGGCGAGGGTCAGTCCCTCGTAGTAGTACAGGGTGACCACGGTCTTCTCCCGCTCGGGCAGCGTGTTGATCGCCCGCGCCAGGAACCGCCGCAGCTCACGGTCCTCGGCCACCTCCACGGGGTTGTCGGCGGCGGTGTCCTCCAGCGTGTCCATCAGGCTGAGCCGGTCCCCGCCCTCGCCGCCGACGTGCAGCAGCTCCTCCAGGGCGACCACGTTGGCCAGCGACAACTGGCTGAACACGGCGTGCAGTTCGTCGACCTCCATGCCCAGCTCGGCGGCCACCTCCCCCTCCGTCGGGGTCCGCCGCAGCCGTGCCTCCAGGGTGGCGTAGGCACGCTCCACGTTCCGCGCCTTCTGCCGGACCGAGCGGGGGATCCAGTCCAGCGCCCGCAGCTCGTCGATCATCGCGCCGCGGATCCGGGTGATCGCGTACGTCTCGAACTTGATCTCCCGGTCGATGTCGAACTTCTCGATCGCGTCGATCAGCCCGAACACTCCGGAGGAGACGAAGTCGGCCTGCTCCACGTTGGGCGGCAGCCCGACGCTGACCCGGCCCGCCACGTACTTGACCAGCGGCGAGTAGTGCAGGATCAGCTGCTCCCGCAGCCGGTCGTCCCCCGTCGCCTTGTACGACCGCCACAGCTCGTCGAGCGTCGAGGGTGCGGGAGGTCGCACGCTGCCGCCGTCGCGGGCGGCTGGGGGGATCGCCGCCCGGTCGGACCCGGAGGTGTGCTGGGGCATTCGTCGCCTTGTGCCGTTCTGCCGTGAAGTGCCGTGAACTGCCGTGGAGTGGGTGGAAGTGGGGTTCGTGCGAGGAAGTGGGCTGCCTGGGTGGGGTGACGTCGGATGTCGGGTTGGCGCGATCTGCGCCGCCGCCTTTGTGAGCGTAGCGTGACTGAGGAGTCGCGGTGTGCGAACACCGAGGCACCACTCGTGCGCGGGGCGCTCGCGCCGGGTGGGTGACCGCATGCCACGGCTCGCTCTCCGTGACCGGCGCGAGGCGCCAACTCCTGGAAACTCCAAGGGCGTCGGGAGTTCCCCCGGACGGCCGAACACGGTCGGTCAGCATGGCGGGCGACCGCCCCGGACCGAGATCATCGCCTGGCGTGTCAACTTCCAGCCATCGCCGTGTCGTTCGACGTAACCAAGTGCTCGGAGTTCGTACAGTCTCGCGATCGCCTCGTCCCGGGTGGTGCGCGCGCCGAGCGCGATCTCGTCGGCGGGGGCGGCACGGTTGCCGGGCAGGGCGGCGAGGACGGTCCGGGCGGCCGGTTCCAGCAGGTCACGGGGGAGGACCGGGCCGCGGCGGGCCGGCGCGAGGTCACCCATGTCGCCCACGAGTTCGATGACCTCCGTGGCGTCGGTGACCAGGGTGGCCTCTCCGCGCAGCAGTTCGTGCACGCCGGCGGAGAGGGCGCTGGTGACCGGGCCGGGTACGCCCATGGTGAAGCGGCCGAGGCGCCCCGCGGCCCGCGCGGTGGAGAGCGAGCCGCTGCGGCAGGCCGCCTCCACGACGACGGTGCCCCTGGTCAGGGCGGCGATGACCCGGTTGCGGAGGATGAACCGGCTGGGGGTGGGGTGGTCCCCCGGCGGCAGCTCGCCCACGACCAGTCCCTGTTCCGCGATCCGGCCGATCAGCGCGGCGTGGCCGCGGGGGTAGGGCTGGTCGACGCCGCAGGCCAGGACGGCGATGGTGGCGCCACGGGCGGCGAGGGTGCCGCGGTGGGCGGCGCCGTCGATGCCGTAGGCACCGCCGGACACGACGACCCATCCGCGCTCGGCGAGGCCGGAGGCGAGGGCGGCGGCCGTGTGGGTGCCGTACTCGGTGCAGGCGCGGGCGCCGACGACGGCCACGGAGCGCAGCGCCCACATCCGCAGATGGGGCCGGCCTCGCACCCACAGCCCGAGGGGCCGTCCGTCGCCGAGGTCGTCCAGCTGGCCCGGCCACTCACCGTCCCCCGGGCGGACGAACCGCGCCCCCGCGGCCCGGGCCACCTCCAGATCCCGCTCCGGCTCGGCCCGCCGGGCCCGCGCGACGAGCCCCGCCCACCGGGTCCCGCTCACCCCCGGCAACGCCTCCCGGCCGCACCGCAGCCTCCGCACCACCTCCCCCACCCCGAACTCCCGCACCCACCGCCCGCCGACCTCGTCCCCCGGCTCGAGCACCCGCCCGAGAAACACCCGCGCGAGCAGGTCGGCGCCGGAACCGTCCTCTCCGGTCACGTCAGGGCTCCGATGGCCATCGGCACCCCTCGGGGGACGCCGGTGCGCAGTTGCAGGGCCAGGGCGACGTCGGTCGCGTCCGGGCGGTCGTGTCCGACGAGGTCGGCGACGGTCCAGGCGACGCGCAGGACGCGGTCGATGCCGCGGGCGGTGAGCACGCCCCGTTCCAGGTTGCGTTCCGCCTCGTCCATCGCCCCGGCCACGGCGTGGTACCGGCTGCGCAGTTCGCGGCCGGGCACTTCGCTGTTGGTGCGCCACGGGGTGCCGGTGAGCCGGGCCGCGGCCCGCTCGCGGGCCTGCCGTACCCGGTCGGCCACGGTCGCCGTGGACTCTCCGCGGGCGCCGGGCTCGGTGAGCTGGGCCCGGGTGACCGGGTCGACCTCGACGCGCAGGTCCACCCGGTCCAGCAGCGGGCCGGACAGCCGGGACTGGTAGCGGCGGATCGTGGACGGCGGGCACTCGCACAGCGAGTCGCGCAGGGAGAACCGTCCGCAGGGGCAGGGGTTGGCGGCCAGGACCATCAGGAACCGCGCCGGGAACCGGACCACGCCGGCGCTGCGCGCGATGACGACGTGCCCGGATTCCAGTGGCTGTCGCAGGGCGTCCAGGGTCTGGCTGTGGAACTCGGGTGCCTCGTCCAGGAACAGCACGCCTCGATGGGCGAGGGACACCGCGCCGGGGCGGGCGACGCCCGGGCCGCCGCCGACCAGGGACTGCATGGTGGCCGAGTGGTGCGGGGCGCAGTAGGGGGCGACGTCGATGAGCGGCTTGCCCGGAGGTAGCAGCCCGGCGACCGAGTGGACGGCCGTGACTTCCAGCGACTCCTCCCGGGTGAGCCGGGGAAGGACGGCGGGCAGGCGTTCGGCGAGCATGGTCTTGCCCGCGCCGGGCGGGCCCTCCAGGAACAGGTGGTGTCCGCCGGCGGCGGCCACCTCGACGGCCGTACGGGCGGAGGTCTGCCCGACGACGTCGGCCAGGTCGTGATCGTGGTCGTGCTGGGCGGCGCCGATGCTGTGCATGCCGGTGGCGGCGCCCGTGCCCGGTACCCGCAGCCCGGCGAGGAGGGGATCGGGCCGCCCCTGTTCCTCCGGTGCCTCGGCGGGGACGGGCTCCTCGGCCAGGACCGCGATGAGCTGCCGCAGGCTGCGGACCCCGAGGACGGACACCCCGGGGACCAGCGAGGCCTCGGCGGCGGCGCATTCGGGCACGACCACCTGCTCGTATCCCGCGTCGGCCGCCGCGAGGACGGCCGGCAGGATGCCGCGGACCGGGCGCACCCGGCCGTCCAGGCCCAGCTCTCCGATCATGACGATGTCGGCGAGGACCCGGGGGTCGATGCGCTCGGCGGCCCCGAGGACCGCGCAGGCGACGGCCAGGTCGAATCCCGAGCCGGCCTTGGGGACGGAGGCCGGGCTGAGGCCGACGGTGAGCTTCTTCTGCGGCCACTCGCCGCCCGAGTTCACCACCGCCGCCCGTACCCGGTCCCGGCTCTCCGTCAGGCTCTTGTCGGGGAGGCCCACCAGGGTGAAGGCGGCGACGCCGGGTTCGAGGTCGGCCTGGACCTCGACGACCACGCCCTCGACGCCGACCAGGGCCACGGAGCATGTGCGGGCGAACGCCATTCAGGCCACCCCCCGCGCGTGTTGGACGGACGGGGCGCCACGGCGGGGCAGGAGGACGCCGACGAGGTCGATACGGACTCCGCCCGGCGGGGCTCCTCCGTGGGTCTGGATCCAGTGCGCGGCGAGGGCCCGGAGCCGGGCGGCCTTCTCGGGGGTCACCGCGGCCATGGGGTGTTCGTAGCCGCCGCCCGTGCGGGTCTTGACCTCGCAGACGACGAGCGCGTCCCCGTCCCGCGCCACGATGTCGATCTCGCCGGCCCGTCCGAAGCGCCAGTTGCGCTCCAGGATCGTCATGCCGGCCTCGGCGAGCCGCCGGGCGGCCAGGTCCTCGCCGTACTTGCCGATTGCTTCTCGTGCGTTCATGTCGGCACCACCTCCGGCGCCAACCGTCACGCATTCCGCCCCAAGATGTTGATCTTGGTGAACTACTCGGCGGTTGTGGAAAACTCCGTCACCCGCGAGGGTGAGCAGCCGCCCGGCATCAGCCGCCCGGCAGCTCCAGGTCGCTCTTGTTCAGCTCCTCGATGTTCACGTCCTTGAACGTCAAGACGCGCACCTGCTTGACGAAACGGGCCGGGCGGTACATGTCCCAGACCCAGGCGTCGGCCATGGTGACCTCGAAGAAAACCTCGCCCTGAACCGAATGCACCTGCATCTCGTAGTCGTTGGTGAGGTAGAACCGTCGTTCGGTCTCGATCACGTATTTGAACAGACCGACGACATCTCGGTACTCCCGGTAGAGCTTCAGCTCCATCTCGGTCTCGTACTTTTCGAGGTCCTCGGCGCTCATGGCATGTTCCCCTTCAGCCGTGCGATCCCCCCATTGTGCGCCAGTCCCGGGTGCCCTCAGACGATTTCCGTGTCGAGGGTCACGGGCCTGGCCGGGGGACCTTCGACGAGCAGCGTGCGCAGCAGCTCGGCGAGTCTGGTCGGATACACCGTCTCATGTGCCCGGGTCAGTTCCTGACACGTCCACCAGCGCGCTCCGGCGACGCTGCGCCGCTCCAGCTCCGTCAACCCCGTCGCCGCCGTGGCCGTCTGGGTCGTACGGGCCAGGTAGTACCACTCGTCCTGGTCCCAGCGGCGGCCCGCGAACGGGAACGAGCACCGCCGCCGCCACAGCACGGGGCCGAGTTCGACGTCGGTGATGCCGGTCTCCTCGGCGAGTTCCCGCAGCGCGGCCTCCTCGCGCGTCTCGGTGCCCTCCAGGCCGCCGCCGGGGGTGAACCACCAGTCGTCGGCCGGGTCGCCCGGCTCATGGCCGTGCAGGAGCAGGATGCGATCCTCGGGATCGAGCAGCACCACCCGGGCCACCCTGCGCAGTCCGCCCTCGCCGTCGCCCTCGTGGGGCCCCTCAGGCCCCTCGCCCTCGTACGACTCCTCCGCCGGCCGCGCGGTCTCAGCGGGCACCTGCCGCCTCCGGGCGGGCGGTGCGGGCGCGGGAGCGGTTCAGGCGGCCCGCGATCGGGCCGTAGGCGCCGCCGCCGAGGACCAGGACCGCGCCGGCCACGACCATCAGCTCGATGGTGCGCAGCGGTCCGGGCTGGGAGAGGGCGCCGAGCGCCTCGAAGCCGGTGGGGCGCTTGAGCGTGCCCTTCCAGGGCCAGACGACGGCCTCCACGCGGGCGGACACGGCGCTGCGCGAGACGGTGCCCCGGGCCGCGTCGGTGAGGTGGGCGGTGGAGTCCAGGGAGCCCTGGCGTTCGTCGCCGAGCAGGAACAGCCGGCCCTCGGGGACGGTCACGGTGCCGAAGTTCTTGATCTCGGCCAGGCTGCCCTCGGGCAGGTACGGCTCGTCGATCTGCTTGCCGTTGACGGTCAGCTTGCCGTTCGTGCAGCAGGAGACGGTGTCGCCGCCGACGGCGACCACGCGCTTGACCACCTTGGCGTTACTGACCCAGGTCTTGTCCTCGAAGACGACCACGTCACCGCGGCGCACCTCGTCGCCGTCGACGCGCTGGGCGAGCACCCGGTCGCCGGCGTCGATGGTGGGGGTCATGGAGCTGGTGGGGACGGTGTACGGCCGGTAGACCAGCGCTCCCCATGCGAACCCGCCGAGGAACAGCACCAGCCCCAGCGCCATGGCCAGTCCGGACAGCCGCTGCCCGAGCCGGCCGCCGCCGGCCTGTGCCGTGCCGGTGCCGCCGCCCTGCGGGGCCGTACGCGTCATGCTCTCGCCACCCATGGGTCCGCACCCTACCCGGCGGTACCGGACACGGGCAGCCCCCTCTTTCGCCGCCCGGCGGGTTCTTACCCGTGGTCAGCCGTCGACCGGTCCGTGCGCCGGCGTCGCCACACCGCCACCGGGAGGACCGCCGCCACGGCGATGCCCTGCGGGGCCGCCGTCAGGGACGCCGCCGCGGAGGACTGCTGGTCGAGGCCGGGCTGGTCGAAGGTGTCCGGGATCGGCAGGGTGCCCCAGCGGTTGATCGGCCAGGCCTTGACGATCGCGCGGCCGACGACCTTGTCGACGGGAACCATGCCGTGGTTCTTGTCGGACTGGTTGTACCGGGAGTCGCGGGAGTTCTGGCGGTGGTCGCCCATCACCCAGATGTAGCCCTTGGGGACCTTGACCTTGAACTGGCCGCCCTGGTCGTCCACGCTGCACGGCGTGTTGCCCGGGTAGACGTACGGCTCGTTCAGCGCCTTGCCGTTGACCTTCAGCGGGCCGCTGCCCTTGCACTCGACCGTGTCGCCGCCGACGCCGATCACCCGCTTGATCAGGTCCTTCTCCTCCGCCGACGGCATCAGGCCGATCCAGCTGAGGACCTTCTGCACCGGGTTCGGGGTGGGCGTCGGCTCGCCCGCCAGCCAGTTGTCCGGGTCGTGGAAGACGACGACCTCGCCGCGCTCGGGCTCGGAGCCGAACCACGGGGTCAGCTTGTCGACCAGCACCCGGTCACCCTGCTGGAGGGTGTTCTGCATCGAGTCCGACGGGATCGAGAACGCCTGCACCAGGAAGGTCTTGATCAGCAGCGCCAGGACCAGCGCGATGCCGATCAGGATCGGCAGCTCTTTCCAGAAGGAGCGCGGCTTCCTCGGCCGGAGAGCCGCCGCGCCCGCGCCCGGGCCCTCGCCCTCGGCCCGCGGCCGCTCCTCGCCCTCGTCGCCCGCCGCCGCGTCATTCGCGGAGGTCATGGCGCCGTCCGGTACGGGAACGTCCGGTTCCACGGGGTGCCCGCGGTGCTCCTCGCCGTCGTGCCCCGACCGTGCGCCAACCGCCACATCCCCCACGCCAACTCCTCACTCTGTGCCGCCGCCTGCCCCATACACGGTGCAGGCCCACCACTCCCATAACGAGCGGGAGTTCCGCAGGGGTCGGGAGCTGGGTCATTCCGTTCCGATTCTCGGAGGTAACCCTATGCGACGCCTGGGGAGCGGCGACCGCCCCCGACACGGAGTCGGTGACGCTTGCGAAGGTTTTAGGTTCTTCCAGGCGCGTCCAGTGACCGACCGGCCAGCCGATGACCATGGCCCGGCCGACCACCGAGTCCACGGAGACCGTGCCGCCGTAGGACGTGTTCTGGTGGGAGCGGGAGTCCGCCGAGTTGCCCCGGTGGTCGCCCATCACCCACAGCCGGCCCTTGGGGACGGTGATGTCGAAGGGCATGGTGGAGGGCACGTCCCCCGGGTAGAGGTAGTCGCCCTCGGTGAGCGGGACTCCGTTGACGGTGACGCGGCCCTGCGCGTCGCAGCACTTGACGTGGTCGCCACCGACCCCGATGACCCGTTTGATCAGGTCCTTCTCGTTGTCGGACGGCAGCAGCCCGATGAAGGTGAGGCCTTCCTTGAGCTGCTTGACGACGACGGGGTCCTTCTTCTTGGTGGTCTGCTCGTCCTGGAGCCAGCCGCCCGGGTCGTGGAACACGACGACGTCCCCGCGCTGCGGCTCGGAGCCGAACCACGGGGTGAGCTTGTCGACCAGGACCCGGTCGCCGATGCGGATCGTCTGCTCCATGGATCCGGACGGGATCACGAAGGCCTGGACGAGGAACGTCTTCAGGACGAGCGCGATCAGGACGGCGACCCCGATCAGCAGCGGGATCTCCCGGACGGCCGACCGCCTGCGCTTGCGTTTGACCTTGCGCTGCAGTTTCCGCCGCTCCGCGCGCGTGCGGCCACCGCCGGGCGCGGAGGTGCGGCGGGCCCCGGTGGGCAGCAGGTTGTCGGCGGGCGTGGCGGGCACCCCGCGTGGTTTGCCGCGGTTACCCATGGGCGGCCCCCGCGGGGGCGGCGGGCACGCGCGCGTAGGCGGACGGCCGGGTCAGCCGCGTCCAGTGGCGGTAGGGCCACATGATCCAGTCGGCCCTGCCGATGACCTCGCCGACGGGGATCATGCCGCCGCCGGGCGAGCCGAGGTGGTCGCGGGAGTCGCTGGAGTCGCTGCGGTGGTCGCCGAGGACGAAGAGACGGCCCGAGGGCACGACGACGTCGAAGGGCACACTGGAGGCGCTGTCCCCCGGATAGAGGAACGCCGTCTCGTCGACCGGCCGGCCGTTCACCTCGATCCTTCCCTTCTTGCCGCAGCACACCACATGGTCTCCGCCCACACCGACCACCCGCTTGATGTAGTCGGCGTCCCCGAAATACCCGGTGCCGTCGAACACAATCACGTCGCCGCGGCTGGGCTGGGCACCGAAACGGTACGCCAACTTATTTACGAGCACGCGGTCCCCGATCCTCAAACCGCGCTCCATGGATCCGCTCGGAATCTCGAACGGCTGCACCACGAAGGCGTTGAGGAGCAGCAGGAACGCCAGACCGGCGAAGAGGGTGAGGGTGATCCGGCCGCCCGGGAGCCAGTCGGCGACCCGCGACAGCAACGCGAAACGCGACCGGCCCTCCGCCCCCGGAATTCCGGGGTGGGAGGAGCGGTCGCGTTCCGTCGGCTGTGCTTCGGTGTCCATCGGAGCCAGATGCTATCCGGCTCCGCTGTGACTCCGGGAAGGCGCTCAGCTCTCGCGCTTCTCCTTGATCTTCGCGGCCTTGCCGCGCAGGTCACGGAGGTAGTACAGCTTGGCGCGGCGCACGTCACCCTTGGTGACCAGCTCGATCTTCTCGACGATCGGGGTGTGCACCGGGAAGGTGCGCTCGACGCCGACGGAGAACGAGACCTTGCGGACCGTGAAGGTCTCGCGGACACCGGAGCCCTGGCGGCGGATCACAACGCCCTTGAACTGCTGCACACGGGAGCGGTTGCCCTCGATGACGCGCACGTGGACGTTGACGGTGTCACCCGGGCGGAAGGCCGGGATGTCGCTGCGCAGCGACGCGGCGTCGACGGAGTCGAGCAGGTGAGACATTTCGTCTGCTTTCTTCGCTGATGCCACAGGTCATCAACGGAAACTAGGGGTTCCAAGAGGACTGTCGTGCGGGTCGGGGCGGGCGTCGTGTCCCCCTGTGGCAGGGGCGCACGCCGGACGGGCGCACAACAGCGGTCTATTCTTCCACGCCCTCGGCCCGCCGCCAAAATCGGCCGTACGGCTCCCCCGCGGGGTCCGGTTCCCAGCCGAGGATGGAGAGCATCTCGCGGTCCTTCTTGTCGAAGGCCTTGGGGTCACAGCGCTCGATCAGGTCGGGCCGGTTGACGGTCGTACGCCTGAGGGCCTCGTCGCGGCGCCAGCGGGCGATCTTGCCGTGGTGGCCGCTGAGCAGCACCTCGGGGATGTCCCGGCCGCGCCAGACGGGCGGCTTGGTGTAGACGGGGCCTTCGAGGAGGTTGGCCATCGCACCGGGCGCGAAGGAGTCGTCGCGGTGGGACTCCGCGTTGCCGAGCACGCCGGGCAGCAGCCGGGCCACGGCCTCGGTGATGACGAGGACGGCCGCCTCGCCGCCGGCCAGGACGTAGTCGCCGATGGAGGCCTCGTACACCGGCATGCGGGTCGCGTACTCGTCCATCACGCGCCGGTCGATGCCCTCGTAGCGGGCCGGGGTGAAGATCAGCCAGGGGCGCTCGGACAGCTCGACGGCCAGTTCCTGGGTGAAGGGCCGGCCGCTCGGGGTGGGGACGATGAGCGCGGGGGCCCGGGCGCCCGTCTCGTAGCCGTCGGCGAGGACCGTGTCCAGGGCGTCACCCCAGGGGTCGGTCTTCATGACCATGCCGGGGCCGCCGCCGTACGGCGTGTCGTCCACCGTGTTGTGCCGGTCGTACGTCCACGCGCGCAGGTCGTGCACATGGACGTTCAGCTGCCCACGCGCGCGTGCCTTGCCGACGAGCGAGACGTTCAGGGGCTCCAGGTACTCCGGGAAGATCGTGACGACGTCGAGCCTCATGCGCCGTCATCCCTCGACGAGGCGATCTCGGCGCGGTCGTCGATCAGGCCCGGCGGGGGCGCGATGACGGCCTTCTGCTCCTCCAGGTCGATCTCGGTGACGATCTCCTCCACGAAGGGGATCATCACCTCGCTGCCGTCGGGGCGTTCCACGATGAACAGGTCCTGCGAGGGCAGGTGCGAGATCTCGGTGATCCGGCCGACCTCCGTGCCGTCCTCGGTGACCACGTCGAGGTCGATCAGCTGGTGGTCGTAGTACTCGTCCTCGCCCTCGGGGAGTTCCTCCGGGTCCACCTCGGCGATCAGCAGGGTGTTGCGCAGGGCCTCGGCGGCGTTGCGGTCGGTGACGCCCTCGAAGCGCAGGAGCAGGCGGCCGCTGTGCACGCGGCCGGTGGCGATGGTGAGCGGCCCGGTGGAAGCCGGGTCGGTGGCCAGGACGGCGCCCGGGGCGAGCCGCAGCTCCGGCTCGTCGGTACGTACCTCCACGGTGACCTCGCCCTTGATGCCATGGGCGCGGCCGATCCGTGCGACTACGAGCTGCACTGTGCTTGGTCTCCTGTCATACGACTACGGGCCGGGGACGGCCCAGTGGCCCTCCCCGGCCCGAGCCGGTTGCGATGAAGCGTCAGCGGACGTGATCCACGTCGACCAGGTCGACGCGGACACCGCGGCCGCCGATGGCGCCCACGACGGTACGCAGGGCACGCGCGGTGCGGCCGTTGCGGCCGATCACCTTGCCGAGGTCGTCCGGGTGGACCCGGACCTCCAGCACGCGCCCGCGGCGCAGGTTGCGCGAGGCGACCTGCACATCGTCAGGGTTGTCGACGATGCCCTTCACGAGGTGCTCAAGCGCCTCTTCGAGCATGCTGCTCAGGCCTCGGTCGACTCGGACTCGGCAGCCGCCTCGTCCTTCTTCTCAGCCTTCTTCTTCTGGGTGATCGCCTCACCCTTGCCCTCGTCGTCACCGCCGAGAGCCTCGAACGACGGACGGGCCGGCTTCGGCTCGGCGACGAGCAGCGGCGCGGGGGCCGGCTCGCCCTTGAACTTCTGCCAGTCGCCCGTCTTCTTCAGGATGGCGAGCACGGGCTCGGTCGGCTGGGCGCCGACACCGAGCCAGTACGCCACACGCTCGGCGTCCACCTCGATGACCGACGGGTTGTAGGTCGGGTGGTACTTGCCGATCTCCTCGATGGCCCGGCCGTCACGGCGGGTACGGGAGTCGGCGACGACGATGCGGTAGTGAGGCGAACGGATCTTGCCCAGACGCTTCAGCTTGATCTTGACTGCCACGGGAGTGGGTTCTCCTGGAATTGACGTGGTTGGGCACGGCGAGACGCCGCGTGGGGTTGCGGTACCCGAGTGCCCGATGGACGCGTCAGCCGGAGGAGAGAGGGGTCCTGTGCGGCTGTCGAGTACAGCTAGCCATTGTGCCATACCCCGTGGGTCGCTCTCGGCCGAGGGTGCGTGAGCTGCGGCGGGGCATGTTCCAGCGGCACCCGGCGTGGAGGTGAGGTCACGTCGGGTGCGCTGTCCGGTGCTGTGAAGTTGCCGGCGGCGGCCCCGGCACCCACGAGATGCCGGTGTACGCGCCGCGCTTACGCCGCCCCCACGACCTCCGGGATCCGGAACGGCTTGCCGCAGCCGCCGCAGACGATGGGGGCCTGGGCCAGGACCGAGGGGACCACCCGGACGTTGCGACCGCAGTCGCACACCGCCTTGACGCGGACGCCGCCGCCGGAGGAGCCGTGCCGGGCGGCCGGGCCGCGGAAGGTGCGGGAGGTGTCGGCCGAGGTGGCCGCCGTGTGGGCCTTCAGCGCGCGCTGCAGCCGCTCGATCGTCGGGCGGTAGCGCCGCTTCGCCTCGGCGTTGAGCGTGACCAGCGAGAAACCGCTGCTCGGGTGCGGCTCCTCGGGGTGGTCCAGGCCCAGCTCCTCGGCGATCGCGAGGAAACGACGGTTGTGATAGCGGCCGGCCCGGGAGGTGTCCCGGATGCCGCGGGCGGCGGCGATGCCGTGGACTGCCTCATGGAGCAGCCGTTCGAAGGAGAGCTCGTGACCGCACGCGGACGACGACTCTCCGATCAGGGACTCTGGCGCGGCGAGGTCCGGCAGCTCGGGGTGGTACCGCTGAATGTCGGCCCACGCCTGCGCCAGCTCTGCGGCGAGAACAGGTGGTGTCTGTGTCGTGCTCACGTAATGACAACGAGCGGGGGTGCCGCTGTGTTCCTATTCCGGGGCATCCCAAATAATTTGCACGTACCCGTCAGTTGCCGCTGATGCGTGGAGACGAGGGCGGGTGCGCTGATCTGCGGAGAAGCGTCACAGCTCCTACCAAGCTGGTGCGTAGTCCGCGCTACGCCCCGCCCCGGAGCCCCGATGCGACGACGGCCGGCCGCCGCGCAAGAGGTGTTTCGGCCGCGATCCGCACGCGGCCCCCACCCCGGACAGCGTCCACGGCCGTCGTGACGTTACCCCCCGCCGCCGCGGCCCCCGCCACCGGCCCGCACGGGCCCCGTGGGGTCCGCGCCCCGGAACGGACACCGTAGGGCCGCCCGGATTGCGGGCACGTGAAATCTCGCCACACCCGCGTCCCGGACCCAAGCCGGGCCCCACGACCCCTGGACGGCACCGCGAGCCGGGAGTTAGGTGGCATACGTGGGAAGTGCGCGCGCACGGCACGGGGGCCACGCAACCGGGCGCAGCGGCGAACTGTCGGCGGATTGGGGCGCATACCTATGACACCTACGCTCGTGCGGCAGCACATGTCTCACGCGGACTCGGCACCCCGCGTGGACCTGAGCGCACGCGCGCGTGACTGGTCCGAGATCCAGGAGCGGATGCTCGTACCGCTCTACGAAGCCGTGTACGACCGACTCGACGTGGGCCCCGCCACCCGGCTGCTGGGCCTGCGCTGCGGTTCCGGACTCGCCCTGCTGATGGCGGCCTCCAGAGGCGCCGCGGTCACCGGTGTCGACTCCGTCTCCCCCGAGCGGCTCGCCCTCGCCCGCGAACGGCTGCTGCCGGACACCCCGCCGGGCCGCACCGGAAGCGGCGCCGGCAGCGGCACGCGCGCGCGTACGGCCGCGAGACTCGTCGGCGGCCCGCCCGCGGACGCGGCCGGCCCCGACCCGGCCGGGTACACCCTGGTGACCGCCTTCGAGCCGATCGGCGGCCTCGCCGGCGACTCCGAGGGGCTCGGCGAACTCCTCGCCGACGCGCTGCCGCTGGCCGGCCGCGGAGCCGCCGTGGTGCTGGCCGGCTGGGGACCGCCGGAGCGCTGCGCCACCTCCTCGGTGTTGCGGGTAGCCACCAAACTGGCCGATCCGGTGTGCGGCGCGCGCACCTGGCGGCCCGCCCGGCGTGACGACCTGGAGGAGGTCGCCGCACGGGCCGGGCTGAAACCGGACGGCTCGGGCCGGGTCGCCTGCCCGTTCGGGTACGCCGGCCTCGACAGCGCCGTCCGCGGACTGCTGTCCACCGGCCTGTTCGACGCCGCGATCACGGCAACGGACGCCAAACAGGTCGACAAGGAGCTGGCGGAGGCCCTGCACCCGCACCGGCGCCCGGACGGCACCGTGTGGATGCCGAACGTCTTCCGCTACCTCATCGCCCGCGTACCCTGACCTCCTCGCGCCCCGAACCCTAGGGCTCCGGCTCCTTGGCCAGGCGCGTGATCCCGGCGATCCGGTACGCGTCCGCCTCCTCCAGCGTCTCCCGCTCCAGCAGCGCCTGCGCCAGCGCGTCCAGCTGACCGCGGTGGTCGCGGAGCTTGCGGCACGCCTCCTCGTAGCAGTCGTCCACGATCCGCCGCATCTCCGCGTCGATCACGTCCAGGGTCTGCGGCGCGGCCGACAGCCCGTACGCCTGCTGGGCGTCGCTCGGCAGGGCGGACAGCCGGCCCACCCGTTCGCTCATGCCCCAGCGCCCCACCATCCCGCGCGCGATGTTGGTGACCTGCTCCAGGTCGTTCTCCGCGCCCGTCGTCACGACCCCGTAGACGACGTCCTCCGCCGCCATCCCGCCCAGGGCCCCGATGATCCGCCCGCGCAGATACTCCTCGGAGTGCGCGTACCGCTCCACCTCGGGCGTGGACATGGTCACCCCGAGCGCCCGGCCGCGCGGCACGATGGTGATCTTGCGGACGGGGTCGGCGCCCGGCTGCAGCATGCCCAGCAGGGCATGGCCGCTCTCGTGGTACGCCGTTCGGCGGCGGTCCTCCTCGGGCATGACCAGGGTGCGCTCGGCGCCCAGCTGCACCTTCTCCAGGGCCTCCGACAGGTCGGCGCCCGTCACCTCCTGCTGCTTGCGTTTGACCGCCAGCAGAGCGGCCTCGTTGGCGAGATTGGCCAGATCCGCGCCGGTCATGCCCGGCGTCACCCGGGCCATCTGGGCCAGGTCCACATCGGGCGCGAGCGGGATCTGCCGGGTGTGGATCCGCAGGATCGACTCACGGCCCGCCCGGTCCGGCGGAGCCACCGTGACCACCCGGTCGAACCGGCCGGGACGGGTCAGCGCCGGGTCCAGGATGTCCGCCCGGTTGGTCGCCGCGATGACGATCACACCCTCGGAGCCCGAGAAGCCGTCCATCTCCGTGAGGATCTGGTTCAGCGTCTGCTCACGCTCGTCGTGACCGCTCATCGAGGCACTGCCGCCCCGCGCGCGTCCGATGGTGTCGATCTCGTCGATGAAGATGATCGACGGCGCGACCTTGCGGGCCTCGGCGAACAGCTCCCGGACCCGGGACGCGCCCACACCCACGATCATCTCGATGAACTCCGACGCCGAGGCCGAGAAGAACGGCACCCCGGCCTCACCCGCGACGGCCCGGGCGAGCAGCGTCTTGCCGGTACCGGGGGGACCGGCCAGCAGCACCCCGCGGGGCAGCTTCGCGCCCATCCTGCGGTAGACGTCGGGGTGCTCCAGGAAATCCACGACGTCGTCCAGCTCGCCCTTGACCTCGTCGATGCCGGCCACGTCGGCGAAGGTCGTGCGCTCGGTGTCCGGCAGCAGCCCGACCGGCTTGGGCGGCGACCGGCGGCCGAACAGACCGCCCGCGCCGGGCAGCATCCCGCCGAGCCGCCGTTGGACGAGGATCCACACCACGACCAGGACCGCGATCGGGATCAGGGAGATCAGCACATTGGACAGCAGGCTGCGTTCCTGGACCACCGGCCGCGCGGTCACCGTGACACCGTGGCTGCTCAGGTTCTGCCACAGCCTGTCGTCCGCGAAGGCCGGCCGCTGTGTCTTGAACTTGGTGTACTCGCCGCCGCCGTCCGGATTGGCGCGGGGGCTCCTGAGCTGGCCCTGGATCGCGTCGCCCTTGGAGTAGATCTTGGCGACGTTGCCGTCGGCGACCTCCCTGCTGAACTGCGTGTACGAGATCGTCGGCTCGTTGCCCTGGCCGAAGTAGTGCAGCCCGAGATACGCCAGCACGAAGACGATCACCGCGGTGGCCAGCAGGCCCCACCATTTCCCGCCCCGGAGCCCGCCGCCACGCCGAGGCGGCTCGTCCGGGGTGCCCTCGGCGCGCCACGGCTGATCAGGGGCCTTGCGGGGTGGCGCCGCATTGCTCATATCTGGACGTTACGACACACAGCGGGCCTCGGCATACGCAAAGGGCGCCCCCTGCGGAAAGGGAGCGCCCCCGGCGTCGTACGAGCGGGACTCAGTCCCGAACTTCTCGAAGCTCAGCCCGTGAATGTCTCGAAGCTCAGCCCGTGAATTTCTTGAAGCTCAGCCCATGAACTTCTTGAACTCGTCCGGCAGCTCGAAGTCCTGGACGGCCTGCTGGCCCGGCAGCTCGAGAGCGCCACCCTGCGCGGCGGCCTCGCGGCGCTGCGCCGCCTCCAGCTCCTGCTGCTTGCGCTTCATCGGGTTGCCGGAGCGCTGCTTGCCCTTGGCCTTCTTCTGCTGCTTCTTCTGCCGGCCGGGGCCGCCGCCCATGCCCGGGATCCCCGGCATGCCCGGCATACCGCCGCCCTGGGCCATGCGGGACATCATCTTGCGGGCCTCGAAGAACCGCTCGACCAGGCCCTTCACCGCGCTGACCTCGACACCGGAACCCCGCGCGATACGGGCCCGGCGGGAGCCGTTGATGATCGTCGGGTCCTGGCGCTCGGCCGGGGTCATCGACTTGATGATCGCGGCGGTGCGGTCGACGTCCCGCTCGTCCAGGTTGGCGATCTGGTCCTTGATCTGACCCATGCCCGGGAGCATGCCGAGCAGCTTGCTGATGCTGCCCATCTTCCTGACCTGCTCCATCTGGGACAGGAAGTCGTCCAGGGTGAAGTCCTGGCCCTTCTTGGACGCCAGCTTGGAGGCCATCTTCTGGGCCTCTTCCTGGCTGAACGTCTTCTCCGCCTGCTCGATCAGGGTGAGCAGGTCACCCATGTCGAGGATGCGGGAGGCCATCCGATCCGGGTGGAACGCGTCGAAGTCGTCCAGCTTCTCGCCGTTCGACGCGAACATGATCGGCTTGCCGGTGATCTGCCGGATCGACAGGGCGGCACCACCGCGGGCGTCACCGTCGAGCTTGGACAGGACCACGCCGTCGAAGCCGACGCCGTCGCGGAAGGCCTCGGCGGTGTTGACGGCGTCCTGGCCGATCATGGCGTCGACGACGAACAGGATCTCGTCGGGGCCGACCGCGTCCCGGATGTCCGCCGCCTGCTGCATCATCTCGGCGTCGATACCGAGGCGGCCGGCGGTGTCCACGATCACGATGTCGTGGACCTTGGACTTCGCGAAGTCGATGGAGTCCTTGGCGACCTTGACCGGGTCACCGACGCCGTTTCCGGGCTCCGGCGCGTACACGGCCACACCGGCGCGCTCGGCGACGACGCTCAGCTGGTTGACGGCGTTGGGGCGCTGGAGGTCGGCGGCGACCAGCAGCGGGGAGTGGCCCTGCTCCTTGAGCCACCGGCCGAGCTTGCCCGCGAGGGTGGTCTTACCGGCACCCTGGAGACCGGCCAGCATGATCACGGTGGGCGGCTGCTTGGCGAAGCGGAGCCGGCGCGTCTCGCCGCCGAGGATGGTGATCAGTTCCTCGTTGACGATCTTGAGGACCTGCTGGGCGGGGTTCAGGGCCTTGGAGACCTCGGCCCCGAGCGCACGCTCCTTGACGTTCTTGATGAACGTGCGGACTACCGGCAGCGCCACGTCCGCTTCGAGCAGCGCGATACGGATCTCGCGCGCCGTGGCGTCGATGTCCGCCTCGGAGAGCCGTCCCTTGCCGCGCAGGTTCTTGAAAGTCGCTGACAGGCGATCGGAGAGAGTGTCGAACACGGCGCTCGCGGTCCTCGGGGTCGGTGACGGTCTTGAAGGAATCGCCCTCCAGGGTATCCCGGCGTCGGAGGCACCGGGGCAGGGTCATCCGCGAAGCGTCTCCTCCAGCACCCGCGCCAGCGACCCCGCGTCCTCTCGTGGCAGGGGCGCGCCCGTGCCCGTCGTGACGTAGAACGCATCCACCGCGTTGGAGCCCAGCGTGCTCACGTGCATGCTCCGCACCCGCACGCCGGCCTTCTCCAGGGCCATGCCGATGCGGTGGAGCAGGCCCGGGGCGTCCTGGGCGCGGACCTCGATCACCGTGGCGTGGCGGGAGGCGGCGGGGGCGACCGTGACGCGGGGCGGTGGGGCGGTCCAGCCGCGGCGGCGGGGGTAGGCCGCGTCGCGTTCGGCGAGTCGGCCGGCGATGTCGAGGCTGCCGTCGAGGGCGCGGACGAGGTCGGTGCGCAGCCGGGCCGCCTGGGGCAGGGAGCCGTACTCGGCGGCGACCCGCCAGTTGAGGAGGAGGACCGCGCCGTCGTCCTCCACGTCGTCCGGGAGGCTGAGGGCGCGCAGTTCCGCCGTGCGGACGGTGAGGCGGTGCACCGCGAGGACGCCGGCGACCGCGGGGAGGACGCCGGGCTGGTCGGGTACGGCGATGAGGAGTTCGACGCCGAGGGGTTCCGGATCGCCGGACGGCTCCTCGGCGGTGGCCGGTTCGGTCTGGGCGCACAGGGCGAGGACCGGGCCGCCGGTGCGGAAGGCCTCGATGGCGAGGCGTTCCTGTTCGGCGGTGGGGGCGGCCGGCTCGGGCTCCTCGGGGGCGTCGCCGGCGAGCACGGCGGAGACGCGGCGGACGAGGTCGGCGACGAGGGAGCCGCGCCAGGAGGACCAGGCGGCCGGGCCGGTGGCGAGGGCGTCGGCCTCGGTGAGCGCGTGCAGCAGTTCCAGGGTGCTCTGGGTGCCGACGGCCTCGGCGACCGAGCGGACGGTGGCGGGGTCGTCCAGGTCGCGGCGGGTGGCCGTCTCGATGAGCAGCAGGTGGTGGCGGACCAGGAGGGACAGCACGGCGACGTCCGAGCGGTCGAAGCCGATGCGCGCGGCGACGTCCTTGGCGATGATCTCGCCGGCCACCGAGTGGTCGCCGGGCCAGCCCTTGCCGATGTCGTGCAGCAGGGCGGCGACCAGGAGGAGGTCGGGACGGCTGACCCGGCGGGTGAGTTCGGAGGCGCGGACGGCGGTCTCGATGAGGTGCCGGTCGACCGTCCAGATGTGGACGGCGTTGCGCTGGGGTCGGCAGCGGACCCGCTCCCAGTCCGGGAGCAGGCGGCTGATCAGGCCCTCTGCCTCCAGGGCCTCCCAGACCTCGACCGTGGGGCGGCCGGAGCCGAGCAGGGTGACCAGCTGTTCGCGGGCCTCGGCGGGCCAGGGCGTGGGCAGGGCGCGCGCGGTGGCGGCCAGGCGCCGTACGGCGTGCAGGGAGAGCGGGAGGCCGGCCTGTGCGGCGGCGGCAGCGGCACGCAGCGGGAGCACGGGGTCGCGTTCGGGGCGTGCGGTGCGAGCGAGCACCACCTCGCCGTCCTGTTCCACGACGCCTTCGGCCAGGGGCGACCGTTCGGTGACCGGTTTGCCGCCGCCCAGCATGGCGCGCAGGCGGGGCCGGACGGAGCGCGAGCGCAGGACGCGCCCCACTTCGCGCCAGGTGACGTCGCTGGCGTACGCGATGACGCGCGCCGCTTCGTAGACCTGCCGCAGCAGGGTGTCGGCGTCGAGCAGGTCCAGCTCGGCGGCGACCTGGTCCTGCTCCTGGAGGGCGAGCCGGTCGGTGGCGCGGCCGGTGGCCAGATGGAGGGCGTCGCGGACGTCGAGGAGGCGGCGGCGGGCGTCGGCCAGGCCCTCGCGCGGGGCGTCGGCGAGCCAGGAGGCTGCGACGGCGCGCAGGGCGGTGGCGTCGCGCAGGCCGCCGCGGGCCTCCTTGAGGTCGGGTTCCAGCAGGTACTGGAGTTCGCCCTGGCGTGCGGCGCGTTCGGCGCACAGTTCCTGGAGTTCGGGGAGGCGTTTGGGGGCCTGGTTGCGCCAGTCGGCGAGGGCGGTGGTGCGCAGGCCGGCGGTGAGGGCGGGGTCGCCGGCGAGGTGGCGGGCGTCCAGCAGGCCGAGGTGGACCTTGAGGTCCTCGCCGGCGGTCTTGCGGGCCTCGGCGGGGGTGCGGACGGAGTGGTCGAGGGAGAGGCCGAGGTCCCAGACGGGGTACCAGAGCCGGTCGGCGAGGGCGGCGACCGCGCCGGGGTCGGAGCCGTCGTGCAGCAGGACGAGGTCGAGGTCGCTGCGCGGGGACAGTTCCCCGCGGCCGTATCCGCCGACGGCGACCAGCGAGACGCCCTGCGTCCCGGCCGCCGCCGCGGTGAACAGTCCGGCGAGCCAGTCGTCGGTCAGTTCGGCGAGGGCGGTACGGCGCGGCGGCCCGGACCGCGCCCCCTCGGTGAGGAGGCGCAGCCGGGCCGCCGCGTAGCCGCCGGGTCCCGAGTCTTCCGTCTCTTTACGCACATCCGTTCCGGTCACCCAGCGACTCCTGTTCCGTTTCCCCGCGTGTCCCTGACTCAGATTCTGCTGGGTCAGAGGGCGTCCGGCCCGCGCTCGCCCGTGCGGACCCGTACGGCGGTCTCGACGGGCAGGGACCAGACCTTGCCGTCCCCGATCTTGCCGGTGCGGGCCGCCTTGACGATGACCTCGATCAGCTGTTCGGCGTCGTCGTCCTCGGCGAGGACCTCGATGCGGATCTTGGGGACGAGGTCGACGGTGTACTCGGCGCCGCGGTAGACCTCGGTGTGGCCGCGCTGCCGGCCGTAGCCGCTGGCCTCGGTGACCGTGAGCCCGTGGACGCCGAAGGCCTGGAGGGCTTCCTTGATCTCGTCGAGCCGGTGAGGCTTCACGACGGCGGTGATGAGCTTCATGCGTCCACCTTCTTGGTCTGCGCGGCGGCCAGGGCCGGGGCGGCGAGGGTCCCGGTGACTCCGCCGCCGGCGCCGCTGAAGTCGTATGCGGTCTCGGCGTGCTCGGCCTGGTCGATGCCGGAGATCTCCTCGTCCTCGGTGACCCGCATGCCGAGGGTCTTGTCGAGGAGGAAGGCGAGGACGGCGGAGACGACCAGGGAGTAGGCGAGGACCGCGCCGACGCCGGCGCACTGCTTCCACAGCTGGGTCCAGGTGTGGTCACCGTAGAAGACGCCGGTGGCGGTGGACTGGCCCTTGCCGGTGGCGAAGAAGCCGATCAGCAGGGAGCCGATGATGCCGCCGACCATGTGGACGCCGACGACGTCGAGGGAGTCGTCGTAGCCGAACCTGAACTTCAGGCCGACGGCCGCGGCGCAGGCGACACCGGCGATGGCGCCGACGGCGATCGCGCCGAGCGGGGAGACCGCGCCGCCGGACGGGGTGATGGCGACCAGGCCGGCGACCGCGCCGGAGGCGGCGCCGAGCGTGGTGAACGCGCCGTGGCGGATCTTCTCGTAGGCGAGCCAGGCGAGCATGGCGGCGGCGGTGGCGACCTGGGTGTTGACGAACATCAGCGCGCCCACGCCGTCGTCGTTGCCGAGCCAGGAGCCGGCGTTGAAGCCGAACCAGCCGAACCACAGCAGACCGGCGCCGAGCATGACCAGCGGGAGGCTGTGCGGGCGCATGGGGTCGCGCTTGAAGCCGACGCGCTTGCCGATGACGAGGATGACACCGAGGGCGGCCGCACCGGCGTTGATGTGGACCGCCGTACCGCCGGCGAAGTCGATCACGCCGAGCTTGAAGGCCCAGCCGTCGGCGCCCCAGACCCAGTGGGCGACCGGGACGTAGACGATCGTGGCCCACAGGGCGACGAAGAGCGCCCAGGCGGAGAACTTGACCCGGTCGGCGAGGGCGCCGCTTATCAGGGCCGGGGTGATGATCGCGAACATCAGCTGGAAGACCATGAAGACGAAGACCGGGATGGTGTAGCCGTCCCAGAGTTCCGTCAGGCCGATGTTGCTGAGGCCGATCCAGTCGGCGTTGTAGCCGAGGAGGCTGTTGCCGGTGCCGAAGGCGAAGGAGAAGCCGTAGAGCACCCACAGGATGGTGACGATCCCGAGGCTGATGAAGCTCATCATCAGCATGTTCAGGGTGCTCTTGACGCGGACCATGCCTCCGTAGAAGAAGGCCAGTCCCGGGGTCATGAGCATCACCAGGGCGGAACAGATGAGCATGAAGCCTGTGTTGGCGGACGACAGTTTCGCGTCCGCCGCAAGCATGATGGCTGGTGCCATCGGCGTCTCCTCGTCGGTTGTGCGGCCCCGTGCGGGCGGTGCCGGAGCGGTCCGGTCGGGGTGAGGGGTGGGCCGGTTATGCGCCATGAGACTGGCGCAGCGCCGTTTCGGTGGAAGCCCCTCGTTGTTTCGCCGGGGTGACAAGGGCGCCCTGCGTGTTACGCCTGGATGAAGCGCCGGATTCCGGGCTCGCCGATCGTTATCGTGGCGCAACCTTCGGGCGGAGGAGACGCGGACGGGACACAGGACCGGCCGCGGCGGGCCTTCCGATGACCTGGCATGGGGGAGCCGAGTCGGGCAGTTCGGGAGGACCGGCCGCGGCCGGGGTTCTGGGGGTGTGCGGTGGTCAGACGGCTTCGGCGGTCTCCGGCAGGTCGACGGCGAGCTTGTCGGAGAGGTCGACCACGGCGGCGAGGTCGCCGTAGTCGCGGACGGCCGTGTCGACCGTCTTTCGGATACGAGTGTTCACACGCTCGGAGCGGACCTTCTTGGCGATGTCCATGGCCTGCGCGGCATAGGTCGTGCTCTCCTCGGGCTCGCGCTGGAGCAGGTGCACGGTGGCCATGCCGATGAGGTTGAGCGCGTACGACCGCTGGTGCTCGGAGTCCTTGGCGAACAGTTCCACGGCCCGGCGCATGAGCGGTTCGGCGAGGGAGGCGTAGGTGGGGCTGCGCCCGGCGACGTAGGCGAGGTCGCGGAAGGAGTGGGAGTTCTCCCCGTACAGCTCGGCCTCGGAGAAGAAGCGGATCCAGTCGGGGTCCGGCTCGTCCCACTCGTCGGCCTCGGCGAAGGTGTCCTCGGCCATGCGGACGGCGCGCTTGGTCTTGCCGGGCTGGCCCATGTTGGCGTAGGCGCGGGCCTCCATCGCATACAGCATGGACTGGGTGCGCGGGCTCGCGCAGTCGCGGCTGCCGTACTGGGCGAGGTGGATCAGCTCCAGGGCGTCCTCGGGCCGGCCGAGATGGATCATCTGGCGGCTCATGCTGGAGAGGATGTAGGAGCCGAGCGGTTTGTCACCGGCTTCCTTGGCGGCGTGCAGGGCGAGCACGAAGTACTTCTGCGCGGTGGGCTGGAGGCCGACGTCGTACGACATCCAGCCGGCCAGTTCGGCCAGCTCGGCGGCGACCTGGAAGAGCTTGCGGGTGGTGGCCTCGGGCTGGGGTTCCTGGAGCAGGTCGGTGACCTCGTGCAGCTGGCCGACGACGGCCTTGCGGCGCAGGCCGCCGCCGCACTGGGCGTCCCACTGGCGGAACATCTGCGTGGTGGACTCCAGCAGGTCCAGTTCGGGCTGGGAGAGCCGGCCGGGCCGACGCGGGTCGAGGGCGGGCCGGGGCTCGGACGGGACCGGGGAGGCCGGGGAGGGCACGAGCCAGCGCTGCATCGGCTCGATGAGGGAGGGGCCGGCGGACAGGGCGAGGGAGGTGCCGAGGAAGCCGCGCCGGGCGAGCATCAGGTCGCTGCGGGAGAACTCGCCGAGCAGGGCGACCGTCTGCGGGCCCGTCCAGGGCAGGTCGACGCCGGAGGCGGCGGGTGACTGGCGGGCGGCGCGCAGGCCGAGGTCCTCGATGGAGACCACGCAGCCGAAGCGCTCGGAGAACAGTTCCGAGAGGATGCGCGGGATCGGTTCGCGCGGATTCTCCCCGTCCAGCCAGCGGCGCACCCGCGAGGTGTCGGTGGAGATGTGGTTGGCACCCAACTGGCGTGCCCTGCGGTTCACCTGGCGGGCCAGCTCGCCCTTGGACCAGCCGCTGCGCACGAACCACGAGCCGAGCAGCTCGTTGGGCCGCTTGTCAGCGTGTGTCCCGCTACCGCCGTTGCCGCCCACTGGAACGCCCCCATCCCTGAGACCACTTGTCCCCTGAGACCACTTGTCGCCTGGTGCGCCAAGCCCTATCAGAATGCCGGTAGATACGGCTTGCCGTCCGCCGGTTCTCACCCTTCGAACGAGTTGACGACTTGCCTCCGGCATACCCACGAGTGCATGTGCCCCCGGGACTCGCACACTCACAGTAATCCTACGATCACCCGTCCAGCCACGGGGATCCCGGAAACGCCACCATTCGCCACCCCTTCGAATGAACTCACGATCGGCTCCGCGCGATTCACTTGACACAGGACGGCCGGAAGTGGGCGGAGTGATGCACGCCGGGGCGCGTATCCCCCGGTGCGCCACCCGCCGCACTCCAAGGCGCCGCCTTGCTCCCGCGCCACCGCGGGAAGGCGGAGCCGTAGCGTTACGTTCCGCTTCCGTCTCGTTCCGTGTCGTAACCACCGGCGCGCAGGACCCGTTGGAGGGGGCATGGGCTTCACGATCGGCGGCATCCGCGAGATCCGCTCCGGCACGCGTCGGCGCGGCCGCTTAGCGGAGTGCACCGCCGTGGCCGAGTTCACCGGGCTGTGGGGGTGGGACGTGGTGCCGGGGGCGCGGGCCGCCGGGGGCGTCTGCTCGTGCGGGCGGTCCGGCTGCGCGGCGCCGGGCGCGCATCCGCTCGACTTCGCCCCCGTGGTGCCGGCCGGGGCCACGCTGGACGAGGTGAGCAAGGCCTGGTCGGAGTTCCCGGGCGCCTCGGTGATGCTGCCGGTCGGCCAGGCGTTCGACGTCATCGAGGTCTCGGAGCCGGCCGGCCGCCGCGCCCTGGTCCGCCTGGAGCGCATGGGCCTCCCCCTCGGCCCGGTGACCGCGGGACCGGACGGCCGCGCCCACTTCTTCGTCGCGCCCGGCGCCGCCGCCGACCTCCCCCGGCTGCTGTACCGCATGGGCTGGGACGACCCGGCCGCGCTGGACCTGCGCGGTCTCGGCCCCGGCACGCACATCACCGCGCCGCCCTCCGACCGTGGCGGTCTGGGCCCGGTGCGCTGGCTGCGCCCGCCCGCACTGGACTCCGCTACCAGGCCTCCGGCGGCGCGGCTGCTGCTGGGCACGCTGGCGTACGTGGCGCACCGGTCGCGGGCGTGACCGCGCCGGTCATGACGAAGCTCCCGTCCCCGACTGCACCTCGGGGCGGGAGCTTCTCGTCGACCACCCAGGACGTTCCTGGGTGGTTCACTCTCCGATAAGCGCATCCACGAACGCCTCCGGCTCGAACGGCGCGAGATCGTCCGCGCCCTCGCCGAGCCCGACCAGCTTGACCGGCACTCCCAGCTCGCGCTGGACCGCGACCACGATGCCGCCCTTGGCCGTACCGTCCAGCTTGGTCAGCACGATGCCGGTGATGTCCACGACCTCGGCGAACACGCGGGCCTGCACCAGGCCGTTCTGGCCGGTGGTGGCGTCCAGGACGAGCAGCACCTCGTCCAGCGGCGCGTGCTTCTCGACCACGCGCTTGACCTTGCCCAGCTCGTCCATGAGACCGGTCTTGGTGTGCAGGCGCCCGGCGGTGTCGATGAGGACGACGTCGACCCCCATCTCCTTGCCCTCCTTCACCGCGTCGAACGCGACGGAGGCGGGATCGCCGGCCTCGGGTCCGCGCACGGTGTAGGCGCCGACGCGCTCGCCCCAGGTCTGGAGCTGGTCGGCGGCGGCGGCCCGGAAGGTGTCGGCGGCGCCGAGGACGACCGTACGGCCGTCGGCGACGAGCACGCGGGCGAGCTTGCCGGTGGTGGTGGTCTTGCCGGTGCCGTTGACGCCGACGACCATGACGATGCCGGGCTTGCGGTCCTCGGGCTCGGTCTTCACGGTGCGGTCGACGTCGGTGCCGACCAGCTTGAGCAGCTCCTCGCGGAGCAGTCCGCGCAGCTCCTCGGGGCTGCGGGT
The DNA here is from genome assembly GCF_055564915.1 of Streptomyces sp. NPDC028928. NCBI lineage: Bacteria > Bacillati > Actinomycetota > Actinomycetes > Kitasatosporales > Streptomycetaceae > Streptomyces > Streptomyces sp. NPDC028928. The sequence goes on along the minus strand of NZ_JBVHVI010000011.1, from coordinate 208,355 downwards.
GCCGAGGACCTTCACGCGTTCGCGCAGCCGCTCGACGAGTTCCTGGGTGGGCTGCACGCCGACGTCGGCGGTGAGGAGCGTGTCCTCGATCTCCTCCCAGGTGTCCTCGTCCAGGTGCTCGCGGGAGAGCAGCGTGAGCAGGCCCTTGCCCAGGGCGTTCTGGGAGCGGGACAGGCGGGCGCGCAGGCGGACCAGCCGGCCTGCGGTGGGCTCCGGGATCTCGATCTCGGGAGCCTCGACGGTCGGAGGCTCCTCCACGACGACCGGTGCGGGGCCGCCGGGGAGATCCACCTCCTCGATCGTCCGGCGTGGTTCGTCTCGGGGCGTCTCGGCCTCTTCGCCGACGTGCGGCTCGGCCGGGGGCGCGGTGATGTCGGGCGCCTTCGGGGGCGGCGGGGGCAGCGGCTTCCGGCGCCGGCTGCCCACGATCAGCCCGCCGAGCGCCGCGAGCACGACCACGGCGATGACTACAGCAAGGATGACGGTTTCCATAACCCGACCAGTATCGGACATGGGGTGCGCCAGGGCTCCGTTTGTGGCTTCGTCCGAGAGACAAAGGCCACTTAGCATGAGGACTCGGAGCAAAGTACGATGGTGGCCACGCGATCCACGCGCGTAGAGTCCCCACGTCACCCTGTCCCCCCACTGTCTGGCACCTCTTCCATGAGCAAATCCGTCGAGACCGAAGGCGCTCTCGAAACGCGCGGTATCGAGCAGGTCCCCGACCACGAGCGCACCGCGAAGACCCGGGAGCTGTTCCCCACCTGGGTCGGCGCCAACATCAGCGTGCTGCTCCTGACCATGGGCGCGAGCCTGGTCGTGGCGTACCACCTGAACATCTGGCAGGCGCTGGTCGTCGCGGTCGCCGCACCGCTCGTGTCGTACGGCCTGGTCGGTCTGATCGGCATCGCGGGCAAGCGGGGCGGCGCGCCCGGCATGGCGCTGTCGCGGGCGGTCTTCGGTCAGCGCGGCAATCTGCTGCCCGGTTCACTGATCTGGGTCGCCCGCTGGGGCTGGGAGACCATCAACGCGGTGACCGGCGCGTACGCGATGCTCACCATCCTGGACATCCTGTTCGGCATCAAGGCGAACAGCGTGCTCGACATGGTGATGCTGCTGGCGTTCGTCGTCGCGACCTTCGCGATCTCCGGGCTCGGCATCAACGCCGTGCAGAAGTGCAACAAGTACGCGACCTATTTCTTCGGTGTCTTCTCGGTGCTCGTCCTGGCCTATCTGGTGGCGAACACCGACTGGTCGAAGGTGATGGACCACAGCGCCGGTTCCACGGCCGCGGTGATCACCGGTATCGGCATGATCGCCGCGGGCGGTGTCAGCTGGATCCCGTCCGCCCCGGACTTCACCCGTTACCTGCCGCGCACGGCCTCCTCCAAGGCGATCGTGGGTACGGCGGTGGGCGGCGCCGGTGTCGTCGTGCTGCCCATGGTCCTGATGGGCGCGGTGATGGCGGTCTCCACGCCGGACCTGGCCTCGGCGAGCGACCCGGTGTCCTTCCTGGGTGAGATCCTGCCGACCTGGATCGCCGTGCCGTACCTGTTCATCGCGCTGATCGGCATGCTGCTGATCAACTCGATGTCGATGTACTCGGCGGGCTTCACCGCGCAGACCCTGGGCTTCAAGGTGCCCCGGCACTGGGCGGTCTCGGTCAACGCCGTGATCTCGCTGATCTTCGGCGGGGTGCTGATGCTGGTCGCGACCAGCTTCATGGGCTCGTTCATCGCCTTCCTGTCGCTGCTGGCGGTCGCCTTCTCCGCCTGGGTCGGCGTGTTCGGCGCGGACATGTTCCGCCGCACGGAGTACGACGGCGAAGCGATGACCGACACCACCCGCACCAGCGCCTACTGGTACAAGGGTGGCTTCTCCCCCGCGGCCGTGGCCGCCTGGGCGGTGGGTCTGCTGTCGGGTCTGATGTTCACCACCTCCGACTGGTTCACCGGCCCGCTCGCGACGAACAACGTGATCGGCGAGTACGGTCTCGGCTGGGTCGCCACGATCGTGGTCTCGGGTGTGCTGTACCTGGTCCTGCCGAAGCCGGCGGTCGAGCGCCCGGCGGCCGGTGCGCCCGCGGAGGAGCGCGAGACCCTGGCCGTCTGACGCCCCGTCAGCTACCGTCCCCCTCCACCGAGCCGTACCGGAGGGGGACTCCTCATGCCCGTCACCGTCGTACGTTTCAACCTCGTCGCCCCCGGTGCCCCTCCCGCCGCCCTCTCCGCCCGCTACCGGGCCGCCCTGGAGATGGCCGCGTACGCGGACGAGCACGGGGTCAGCACCGTGCAGACCGAGGAGCACCACGGCGCCGACAACAACTGGCTGCCCTCGCCGTTCGCCTTCGCGGGCGCGGTGTTCGGCGCGACCCGCCGGATCGCGGTGACGGTCTCGGCGGTGATCGGCCCGCTGCACGACCCGCTGCGGCTGGCCGAGGAGATCGCCGTGCTGGACCTGCTGAGCGGCGGCCGGCTGGTGACCGTGGCGGGGATCGGTTACCGGCCGGAGGAGTACGAGCTGTTCGGCGTGGACTGGGGGCGCCGGGGCCGGATCCAGGACGAGCTTCTGGAGACGCTGCTCGCGGCCTGGACCGGCGAGGAGTTCCGGTACCGGGGCCGCAGGGTGCGGCTCACCCCGCGGCCGTACACCGATCCGCATCCGTTGCTGCTGGTCGGCGGCTCCTCCAAGGCCGCCGCCCGCCGGGCCGCCCGGCTCGGCCTGCCGTTCTTCCCGAGTGCGCATCTGCCGGAGCTGGAGGCGTACTACAAGGAGAAGCTCACCGAGTACGGCACCGAGGGCTGGACGATGATGCCCGCCGCCGAGACCCCGCTCCTCCACCTCGCCGAGGACCCGGACCGGGCGTGGGCCGAGTACGGCGCGCACTTCCTGCACGAGGCCCGGACCTACGCCTCCTGGCAGTCGGGCCACATCCGCTCGGCGGTGCGGTCGGCGGCCACGACCGTGGCGGAGCTGCGCGCGGAGGGCGTGTACCGGGTCCTCACCCCGGAGCAGTGCGTGGCGCAGGGCCTGGACAGCCTGGTGCTGCATCCGCTGGCGGGCGGGATGCCGGTGGAGGAGGGCTGGCGCAGCCTCAGGCTCTTCGCGGAGCGGGTTCTGCCGGCGCTGGCCGACTGAGCCGCGCCATGAGTGCGCGGCCGACCCGCTGGAGTTCCTCGTCGTCGGCCATGGAGGAGAACCGCCCGGCGCGCCATCGCCGCCCAGGCCTTGAGCAGCACGCCCAGTCGATGTCGGGACACCGGACCGGCTGTGGACACGGGCCGTACGACACCACCGCCCCCGGTCCGGGCAGTGGCCGGGCCGGGGGCGGCGGACGGATCGAGGAGAGGGGCAGCGGGGACTTGGCCCTTCTCCCCGAGTTCGGGGCGCCTCGCTACGAGGCTCAGCCCATCTCCTCCAGGGACTTGCCCTTCGTCTCCTTGACGAACTTCAGGACGAACGGGATGGAGAGCGCGGCGAAGACGGTGTAGATCACGTAGGTGCCGGAGAGGTTCCAGTCGGCCAGCGACGGGAAGCTCGCGGTGATGGCCCAGTTGGCGATCCACTGCGCGGCGGCGGCCACGCCCAGGGCGGCGGCGCGGATCTTGTTCGGGAACATCTCGCCGAGCATGACCCAGACGACCACACCCCAGGACAGGGCGAAGAAGAGGACGAACACATGGGCGGCGATCAGGGCGGTCCAGCCCTGCGTGCTCGGCAGCTTGCCGTCGACCAGGTCGTAGCTGAACGCCCAGGCCTCCAGCGCGAGGCCGACGGCCATGCCGACGGAACCGATGAGGGCGAGCGGCCTGCGGCCGACGCGGTCCACGAAGATCATCGCGATCACGGTGCCGACGATGTTGATGATCGACGTCGTGAAGGAGTAGAAGAACGAGTCCGTCGGGTCGACACCGACCGACTGCCACAGCGTCGAGGAGTAGTAGAACGCGACGTTGATGCCGACGAACTGCTGGAAGACCGACAGGCCGATACCGATCCAGACGATCGGCTTGAAGAAGAAGGAGCCGCCGAGCAGGTCCTTGAAGGAGGACTTGTGCTCGCTCTTCATCGCCAGCTCGATCTCGGCGACGCGGGCGTCCAGGTCGATGTCCTTGCCCTCGACCTCGGCGAGGATCTCACGGGCGCGCTCACGCTTGCCGACGGAGAGCAGGAAGCGCGGGGACTCGGGGATCGCGAAGGACAGCAGGCCGTAGAGGACGGCCGGTACGACCATCACACCGAGCATGACCTGCCAGGCCTCCAGGCCCATCAGCTTGCCGCGCTGGTCGCCGCCGGAGGCGTTGAGCAGGCCCCAGTTCACGAGCTGGGAGATGGCGATGCCGACGACGATCGCGGCCTGCTGGAAGGAGCCGAGCCGGCCACGGTAGGCGGGCGGGGCGACCTCGGCGATGTAGGCCGGGCCGATGACGGAGGCCATGCCGATGGCGAAGCCGCCGACGATGCGCCAGAAGGCGAGGTCCCACAGCGCGAAGGGCAGCGCGGAGCCGACGGCGCTGATGGTGAACAGGACGGCGGCGATCTGCATACAGCGGATGCGGCCGATCCGGTCGGCGATGCGGCCGGCGGTGGCGGCACCGATGGCACAGCCGATCAGCGCGATCGCGATGACCTGGGCGAGGGCGGCGGATCCGATGTCGTACCGGTCGCGGATGGCCTCGACGGCGCCGTTGATCACGGAGCTGTCGTAGCCGAAGAGGAAGCCGCCCATCGCGGCAGCCGCTGCGATGAAGATGACGTGCCCGAGATGTTCGGGTTGAGCCGTCCTGGCTCCTGACTGAGGTGCCTGCGCTGTGCTGGTCACGTGTATCTCCTCGGGCCACGGCAACGCTGCCGTGTGGGGTGTGAGCCCTCTCAGGTGGTGACACCTGAAGGTAAAAGCAACGTTGCAGAGACTATGCCTTCAAGTTTCGAAGTCAATACTTCAACGGCTGTGAGTTTTTCGATATGCCCAAGCCCACTGTGTTCACCTTTTGAACACAGTGTTAGTTGATCTTGAGGGTGATCCCAGAGGTGATCCTGGAGGTGCGCTACCTGAGGCGCTGGGAGATGACCTTCGACACACCGTCGCCCTGCATGGACACGCCGTAGAGCGCGTCGGCGACCTCCATCGTGCGCTTCTGGTGCGTGATCACGATCAGCTGCGAGGTCTCCTGCAGCTCCTGCATGATCCGGATCAGCCGCTGGAGGTTGGTGTCGTCCAGCGCGGCCTCGACCTCGTCCATGACGTAGAAGGGACTCGGCCGGGCCTTGAAGATCGACACCAGCAGCGCGACGGCCGTCAGCGAGCGCTCGCCGCCCGAGAGCAGGGAGAGCCGCTTGACCTTCTTGCCCGGCGGGCGCGCCTCGACGTCCACGCCCGTGGTGAGCATGTTGTCGGGGTCGGTCAGCACCAGGCGCCCCTCGCCGCCCGGGAACAGCCGGCTGAAGACGCCCTCGAACTCCCGGGCCGTGTCCCGGTAGGCCTCGGTGAAGACCTGCTCGACGCGCTCGTCGACCTCCTTCACCACCTGGAGCAGGTCGGCGCGGGTCTTCTTCAGGTCCTCCAGCTGTTCGCTGAGGAACTTGTGCCGCTCCTCCAGCGCCGCGAACTCCTCCAGCGCCAGCGGGTTGACCTTGCCCAGCTGCTGGTACGCCCGCTCGGCGGCCTTGAGCCGCTTCTCCTGCTCGGCGCGCACGAAGGGGCGCGGCTGGTTGCGCGGGTGGTCGGGGTCCTCGGGCAGGTGCTCGCCGTCGGCGGGGGGCGAGGGCGGCACGGGCTGGTGCGGGCCGTACTCCGCCACCAGCCCCTCCGGTTCGACACCCAGCTCCTCCAGCGCCTTGGTCTCCAGCTGCTCGATGCGCAGCCGCTTCTCCGCGCCGAGTACCTCGCCCCGGTGGACCGAATCCGTCAACTTGTCGAGTTCGGCCTTGAGTTCGCGGCCGGCCGTACGGGCGGCGGCCAGCTCCTGCTCACCCCGGGCCTTGGCGGCCTCGGCGGCGGAACGCTCCTGCTCGGCCCGGGCCAGGGACACCTCGACGTGCGCGAGCAGCTGCCGGGCACCCGAGGCGACGGCTGCCGCGACCGCCGCCTCGTGCCGCAGCCGGGCCCGGCGCTGCTCGGCACGCGCGCGTGCCTCGCGTTCGGCGCGGGCCGCCCGGTCGAGCGAGTCGGCGCGGCCGGCGAGCCCCTTGACCCGCTCCTCGTGCGTACGGACCTGGAGGCGGGCCTCCATCTCGGTCTGCCGTGCGTTGGCCCCGTCGGCGGCGAGCCGGTCCCGCACCGAGGTGTCCGGCTCCTCCTCCACCGGCATCTCCTCGGCCACGGCCAGCCGTTCCGCCAGCTCCTCGGCCTCCTGTACGGCCTTCTCCAGCGCCTCCTGCGCGCGTGCCGCCGCCGCGGCCGACCGCTCGGCCTCCCCGGCGGCGCCGCGTGCCTGTCCGGCGAGCCGGCCGAGCTGCTGGGCCACGGCCGACTTCTCGCGGTCGGCGGCCCGGCGCCGCTCTCCGACTTCCTCCACCAGGGCTGCGGCCCGCTCGCGGTGCTCGACCGCGGCCTGCTGTGCCTCGGCCAGCTCGGCGCACCGCACCTCCAGCTCGGCCAGCTCGGCCGCGGCCTCGTCGACGGAGGCCTGTACCTCCAGCAGGCTGGGCGCGCCGGCCGAACCGCCGTGTGCGAAGTGGGCGCCCAAAAGGTCGCCTTCGGCGGTGACGGCGGTCAGCTCCGGGTGGGAGTAGACGACGGCCTCGGCGTCGTCCAGGGTTTCGACCACGACGATTCCGCGCAGGAGGCGGCGGACGGCGGGCATCAGCTCGGCGGGGCCGCGGACGAGGTCGGCGGCGGGGAGGGGGGTGCCGGGCAGGCTTTCGGCTGCGGAGAGAGGGGTGCCGGGCAGGCTTTCGGCTGCGGGGGCGGCGGCCCTGCGGGGCGCTGCCCCACCGTCGCCGGCCGCGGGTACGTCGTGGCCGATCGCGCCGTTCCCCGCGCCCCTTCGGGGTGCTTCCTCCGGGGCTCCTGCCAAGAGGAGGGCCGCCCTGCCCCCGTCCTGTTTGCGGAGCAGGGTGATCGCCTCGGCCGCCGCTGCGGGGGTCGTCACGGCGATCGCGTCCGCCGCCGCGCCGAAGGCTGCCGCCAGGGGGATCTCGTAGCCCGGGGTGATCCTCAGCAGTTCCGCCGCCGGGCCCAGGACTCCGGTGAGGCGGTCCCGGGCGCCGAGCAGTATGCCGGTGCCGTCCTTGCGGCGCAGGCCCAGGGCCAGGGCCTCGTGCCGGGCCTGGGTCGCGGCGCGGCTGCGCTCGGCGGTGGTCAGGGCCTCGCGGGCCGTGGTCAGGGCCGCTTCCGCCTCCGCCAGCCGGCGCTTGGCCGCCTCGTGCTGCTCGGCCAGGTCCGCGTCGCCGGCGTCGAGGCCGTCGACCTCGGCCTGGAGGGCCTCGTACTCCTCCTGGGCGCGGACCGCGCGTTCCTGTGCCTCGTCGCGGGCCGTGGCCAGGCGGTCGATCTCGGCCTGGGCGGAGGCGGCGCGTGAGCGGGCCGCGTTGACCTGCCCGGAGAGGCGGGCCAGGCCCTCGCGGCGGTCGGCGATGGCGCGGGCGACGTCCTTGAGCCGGCGTTCCTCGGCCGCCAGCTCGCGCTCCAGTTCGGCGCGGTGGGCGACCGTGTCGTCCAGTGCCCGCTGGGCCGCCTCCAGGGCGGCCTCCAGCTCGGCCTCCTGTTCGCGGATGCGGGCGGCCTCGCGCTCCAGGTCCTCCGGGTCGCGGCCGCGCCGTTCCTCCGGCGGGGCGGAGGTGGCGCTCTTGACCCGGGCGTCGGCCAGCGAGACGGTGCCGCGCACCCGCTCGGCCAGCTGGGACAGCTCGTACCAGGTCTGCTGGGCGCGCTGGAGGCGCGGGGTGAGCCGGCGTACCTCGTCCTCCAGCAGGGCCTCGCGGTGCAGGGCCTTCTTCAGCTCCTGCTCGGCGGTCTCCTTGCGTTCCTTCAGCGCCGCCTCGTCGGCGATCTCGGCCTGGAGCGCTTCGCGCAGGCGTACGAGGTCGTCGGCGAGGAGCCGCAGGCGGGCGTCGCGGAGGTCGGCCTGGATGACGGCGGCCCGGCGGGCGACGGCGGCCTGCCGGCCGAGGGGCTTGAGCTGGCGCCGCAGCTCGTCGGTGAGGTCCTGCACGCGCGCGAGGTTGGCCTGCATCGCGTCCAGCTTGCGGAGCGCCTTCTCCTTGCGCTTGCGGTGCTTGAGGACGCCGGCCGCCTCCTCGATGAAGGCGCGGCGGCCCATGGGGTCGGCGTGCAGGACGGAGTCGAGCTGGCCCTGGCCGACGATGACGTGCATCTCGCGGCCGATACCGGAGTCGGAGAGGAGTTCCTGGATGTCCAGCAGGCGGCAGGTGTCGCCGTTGATCTGGTACTCGCTGCCGCCGTTGCGGAACATGATCCGCGTGATGGTGACCTCGGCGTACTCGATGGGCAGCGCCCCGTCGGAGTTGTCGATGGTCAGGGACACCTCGGCGCGGCCGAGCGGCGGGCGGCCGGTGGTGCCGGCGAAGATGACGTCCTCCATCTTGCCGCCGCGCAGCGATTTGGCGCCCTGTTCGCCCATGACCCAGCTGAGCGCGTCCACGACATTGGACTTGCCCGAGCCGTTCGGGCCGACGACACACGTGATCCCTGGTTCGAATCGGAGCGTGGTCGCCGAGGCGAACGACTTGAACCCGCGGAGGGTCAGGGCCTTGAGGTGCACGCCGCTGGACTCTACCCGCCGCCGCTATCTCACTCCATGAACCCTCGCAACCGCGCGGTTTCGTCATTGAACATGCAGGGCACACCAGATGTTGAAGAGAGTGAAAGGATGCGCGGGGGAAAGAACGAAGGGACGCCGAAGCGTCCCTTGCAACTCTGACGACTGGGTCTCAGTCGTCTGATCAACTGAGCGGTTGATACGGGCAGCCTGATCGCTGACTGCTGTTGTGGAGCGGTGCAACGATCAGGTGAGCGCAGGCTCCGCCTGGTGTGCGTCGATGCTCTCCATGATCCTGTCCTGAGAGGCGGCAGCCGTCAGCGCTTCGTTCTCCGCCTGGATCCGTACGAGCTCGGACTCCAGGTCCTGGACGCGCTGCTGCAGCCGTCGCATCTCGGCGAGGAGTCGAGGGTCGGAGCCGCCGACGTAACCGAGAAGCGCCTTTGCCATGATGGATGGTCCTCCACACTGAGTGACCGACCGATGCGGTGTGGGTCGTGAGGGATTCGCACCCGCGGTGCTTGGCACATCCGGGTGTTGCTCTGCTGTTGTTCCATGCCAAACAGCTAAGGTGCGCGGGGCTTTCAGCGTCTCACCAAAAAGTTTGACGGTCAACACGATCACGCCCTGTATTGGGGGCGAACCGGGATACGCGGCCGGAAACACGGCGGCGCTGTGACTCCTCCGGGCCCTCAGGGCGTGGCGACCAGCAGTACCAGCGGAGCCTGCCATGCCACGCCCGTCTTGGCAACCACCAGGGCGTTTCCGTTTCCGCACATGCCCCCGGCAGCTTGCCGCGCACCCGGACGGGGGGCTTCCGGGCGCGGGATCAGCGGATGGCGAAGCCGTCGTAGCCGCCGCGCGGTGTGTCCCAGATCTCGGTGACGCCGTCCACGCGCCCGGGCGTGTCGCTGCCCTGGAGCCAGTCCAGCAGCCCCTCGCAGCCCTCCCGTGACCCCTCCGCGACCACCTGGACCCGGCCGTCGGCCAAATTGAGAGCAAAACCACTCAACCCGCCGATCTCCAGGGCCTTGGCGCGCGTGAACCAGCGAAAACCCACGCCCTGCACGTGTCCACGCACCCAGGCGACCAGTCGTACGTCCTCACTCATGGGTGCAACCTAACCGGCCGGTGTCGTCCGGGACACGTCGTCCCCCAGCGGCATGGGGTACCGTCCGGACCCAATGAATCCCATATGAAACTCACTCGATCGAGTGAGTCGGGTTGGCCGGACGGAGTCACTCGCCACGCGTCGCTCGCCGCGCGTCGCTCGCCGGGGAGTCGCTCGCCGTGCGGGCACCGGTCGACCGCGAGCACGAGGAAGAGGGCAAGGACATGGGACGCCACCGACGCTCCGCCGCCGGCCGCGCCGCCACGGGCCGCGCCACGGGGGTCAGCCACACGCAGCGCTCCGGCTCCGGGAGCGACGGCACCCGGCGCTCGTCCGCGGGTGAACGCCAGATACCCATGGGCACAGCGCCCTATCTGAACCCTGAGGCCTACGCCGAGGCGACCGCCAAGGCGCAGGCCTATCTCTTCGCCACGGACGACGACCCCGCCGCGCACGGGTCCGCGTCCTCCTCCGGCTCGACCTCCGCGTCCGGCTCCGGTGGTTTCACCCCGGCCGGCGGGCCCTCCCGTGACCGTCAGCGACGCGGCAGGGCCGGACGGCCGGTACGCACGGGTCTGCTCGGGATATCCGTGGCCGTCGCGCTCGGCACGGTCGCGGTGACCACGGGCGTGGTGCCGGGTCTGGGCGACTACCAGCTCGGCGGCGGCACGCACACCACCGGCGGGGACCGGGTGCAGTCGGCCGGCGCCCCCAGCAACACGGCCAGCGAGCAGGGCGGCACCTCGGGCAGCGTCGACAGCCCCGCCGCCACGCCCACCAGCGGGACCGGCGGGAACGCCGCGCGCGCCGGCTCCCCGAGCCCGTCGGCCTCCGCCTCCGCTTCCCCCTCGGCTTCCCCCTCCCCCTCGGCTTCCGCCTCGAAGTCGGCGTCCCCGACCCGGGCCCCGTCGAGGACGCCTGCCAGGAAGCCGGCGCCGAAGACCAGCCCCAAGCTCACCCCCTCGAAGCCCTCCGCGTCGCCCAAGCCGAAGAGCACCCCGTCGCGTACGGCCACCAAGGCGCCGGCGCCGGCCTCCACACCGGTGACGGTGTCGCGGGAGGCCGCCGTCGAGGCCGAGGTGCTGAAGCTCGTCAACGAGGAGCGGGCCAAGGCCGGCTGCAGCCCGCTGGCGGCGAACTCCTCGCTGACGAAGCTGGCCGAGTCGTTCAGCGACGACATGGCCGCGCGGGGCTTCTTCGACCACACCGACCCGGACGGCAGGTCGCCCTGGGACCGGGCCGCGGCGGCCGGCGTCACCGACCTGGGCGGCGAGAACATCGCCCGCGGCCAGGCCGACGCGGCGGCCGTGATGCAGGCCTGGATGAGCAGCCCCGGCCACCGCGCCAACATCCTGAACTGCGACTTCAAGACCCTCGGCGTCGGCGTCCACTTCGGCCCGGGCGGGCCTTGGTGGACGCAGGACTTCGGGTACTGAGGACGCCCGGGCCGAGCCGCCCGTCAGGCGCTTACGCCGCGGTGCGGCCGCGCGTGAAGACCGTTGCCGTCTGGGCGACCCGGCGGCCCAGGTGCTCGGCGGTGGCTATGTCGGCCTTGTGGACGCCCTCGGGGCCCTGGTCGTTGTTGCTCTGGGCGGCGGCGCCGGCGAAGAAGCCGAGGCGGTTGAGGTCGTTCTCGGAGGCGGTGCTGCTGTTCCAGCCGGGGAGCAGGCCGAGGTTGACCCAGTGCATGCCGTGCTGGGCGGCGAGCGTCTGGAAGAACTGCAGGGTGTGCAGCTTGTCGCCGCTCTTGGAGGCGGAGTTGGTGAAGCCGGCGGCCAGCTTGTCCTTCCAGTCCTGGCCGAACCAGCGCTTGGAGGAGGCCTCGGCGAAGGCGTGGAAGGCGCCGGAGGCGGTGCCCATGTAGGTCGGCGAGCCGAAGACGATCGCGTCGGAGCGGTCCAGTGTCTCCCACTGCTCGTCGGTGATCTCGTCCACCTTGATCAGGTGGACCTCGGCACCCGCGTCGAGGGCACCGGCGCGGACGGCCTCGGCGAGGACGGCGGTGTGGCCGTAGCCGGAGTGGTAGGCGATGGAAACGACGGGCGTGGTCATGCGAACTCCTCGGAAAGGGCAGCGGAAAGCGGCAGCTCGACTGGAGAGCAGCTCGTAAGCGGTAACCACAGGAAAGCACTAACTTCTGGTTAGTGCAACCTGGTAGTGAGCGCTGTGCGGGCGTACTCTTGCGCTATGACCGCCACCGCCCAGGACCACGACGACCTCGCGTACAACGTCTTCGCCAAGGCCTGCCCGTCGCGCGCCACGCTGGAGCACGTCACGGGCCGCTGGGGCGGGCTGACGCTCGGCGCGCTGTACGAGGGTTCGCTGCGCTTCAACGAGCTGCGCCGCCGCGTGGACGGGGTGAGCGAGAAGATGCTGTCCCAGACGCTGCACGCGCTGGAGCGCGACGGCCTGGTGCACCGCGAGGCCCAGCCGACGAACCCGCCCCGCGTGGACTACGAGCTGACGCCCCTCGGCCGGCAGGTCGCCGAGCGGCTGCTGGCGCTCATCCACTGTGTGGAGGGCGCGATGGACGACGTCCTCGCGGCCCGCGCGCGTTACGACGAGACGCGCGGCGCCCTCTGACACTTCGGGCAGAAGTAGCTGGACCGGTTCATCCAGGGGCGGCGGCGCATGGGGGTGCCGCAGCGCTTGCAGGGCAGGCCCTCGCGGCCGTACGCGTCCAGGGAGCGGTCGAAGTAGCCTGACTCGCCGTTGACGTTGACGTACAGGCTGTCGAAGCTGGTGCCGCCGACGGCGAGGGCCTCGTTCATCACGTCCCGGATGTGACCGAGGAGTTCCGCCGTGACCGGGCGGGTGAAGTTCGCCGTCGGGCGCTCGTAGTGGACGCGGGCGCGCCACAGGGCCTCGTCCGCGTAGATGTTGCCGACCCCGCTGATCAGCGACTGGTCCAGCAGGGCGCGCTTGATGGTGGTCCGCTTGCGGCGCAGCGCCCGGTGGAAGACCTCGTCGTCGAAGAGCGGGTCCAGCGGGTCGCGCGCGATGTGCGCGATGACGTCGGGCAGGCCGTCGGGGGTGTTGTCGTGCAGGGACAGTCCGCCGAAGGTGCGCTGGTCCACGAAGCGGAGTTCGGTGCCGAGGCCGTCGGCGAACCGGACACGGATGCGCAGGTGCTTCTCGTCCGGCGCGTCGTGCGGCTGGACCAGCAGCTGGCCGCTCATCCCGAGGTGGGCGAGGACGGACTGGTTCGTCTCCTCCAGGGGCAGCCACAGGTACTTGCCGCGCCGGCGGGGCGTGCCGATGTGGTGGCCCTTGAGCCGGTGCGCGAAGTCGTCGGGCCCGGCGATGTGCCGGCGCACGGCACGCGGGTGCAGCACCTCGGTCTCGGCGACGGTCCGGTGGGCGACCCAGCGCTCCAGGCCCCGCCGTACGACCTCGACCTCGGGCAACTCGGGCACGGTACTCCTTCGGGCGGCTGGGGAGGACGGCTGCTGCGGAAGAGCTGGGGGCAGGGTGTCCCGGGCCGTGGAGGGACCCGTGGACGGACCCGTGGATGGGCCGAGCGCCCGCCTCCGCCGGGGGCGGGACGGGCGCTCGGGTGGTGCTGCTTTTCGGTCAGGCGGTGGCGGACGACGTGTCGCCGCCCTTGACGGCCTCGTCGGCCGTCTCCTTCACAGGCTCCTTGGCCACCTTGGCGCGCTCGTCCGCGGCTGCGCGGATGGAACGCCAGGCGGACTCGGCGGCCTGCTGCTCCGCCTCCTTCTTGCTGCGGCCGGTGCCGGTGCCGTACGAGACGCCTCCGACGCGGGCGGCAGCAGTGAAGGTCTTCTCGTGGTCGGGACCGGTCTCCGTGACCAGGTACTCGGGCACGCCGAGCCCCTCGATCGCGGTCAGCTCCTGGAGGGACGTCTTCCAGTCCAGGCCTGCACCGAGGTTGGAGGACTTCTCGATCAGCGGGTCGAACAGGCGGTGCACCAGTTCGGAGGCCGCGTCGAGGCCCTGGTCGAGATAGACCGCGCCGATCACCGCTTCCAGGGTGTCGGCGAGGATGGATGCCTTGTCCCGGCCGCCCGTGCCCTCTTCACCCCGGCCGAGCCGGATGAAGGCGCCCAGGTCGAGGCCTCGGCCGACCTCCGCCAGCGCACGCGAGTTGACCACCGCGGCCCGCAGCTTGGCCAGCTGGCCTTCGGGCAGGTCGGGGTGGGTGCGGTACAGCGTGTCCGTGACGACGAGGCCGAGCACGGAGTCCCCAAGGAACTCCAGCCGCTCGTTCGTCGGCAGACCGCCGTTCTCGTACGCGTAGGAACGGTGGGTCAGCGCTCGCACCAGAAGGGCGGACTCGACCTGGTAGCCGAGCCGCCCTTCCAGAAGCGTGTGGGACGAGGCCTGCGGACTACCCCCGCGCTGGCGGGGACTAGCTGCTTTCGCGTCAGTCATCGGGCCTCTCACCAGCCACTCAGACTTCGAGGACCTGGCGCTTGTTGTAGGTGCCGCACGACGGGCACGCGATGTGCTGCTGCTTGGGCTCGTGGCAGCGCTCGCACGCAACCAGGGTGGGGACCGCAGCCTTCCACTGCGACCGGCGGTGGCGCGTGTTGCTGCGCGACATCTTCCGCTTCGGAACAGCCACGGCTACTTCTCCTGCTTCTCGTCGACGCCCGCTTCGGCGCCGCTCATCTCGTCCTTCTCGCCGTCCGTCATCGAACCGGCGAGTCCCTGCAAAGCCGCCCAACGGATGTCGACGGCGTCATGGTGGTGGTCCGGGTCGTCCGCGAGCCGCGCTCCGCACTCGGAGCACAGGCCCGGGCAGTCTTCCTGGCACACCGGCTGCATCGGCAGTGCGAGCACCACCGCATCGCGCAGCAGAGGTTCGAGGTCGAAGAGTCCGTCCTCGAGGAAGAACCTGTCCTCGTCGTCCTCGGCGTCGTCGCCCGGTTCCGCGATCACACGGCCCCGGTCGTCGGCGTCAGGGTACGAGAACAGTTCCTGGAAGTCCGCTTCGAGCTCCAGCCCGACCGGCTCCAGACACCTTACGCACTCCCCCTCGGCCTGTGCACGGGCGGTGCCTGTGACGAGCACCCCTTCCATGACCGACTCGAGCCGGAGTTCGAGTTCGACCGGGGCGCCTTCCGGCACTCCGATGACCCCCTGGATGCCGAGATCGGCGGGAGCGTCGATCGTGCGGGTCAGGCGCTGGAGCGCGCCAGGACGCCGACCCAGCTCGTGCGTGTCGAACACGAGGGGGTTGCGGTGGTCGAGGCGGGCGTTGGAGGCCATTCCTGCTTTCGATCTACGAACTCGGAGGGACGCCGCCCTTCGGTGTCCCGGGGCAGCGGTGATCGCGGACATACGCGCGACCGAAGAGCCAGGATACTGGACCTTTCGCTCTGCGCCCAATCCGGGGCGCGGCTACAGACCCCGGCCCTGCTCGTACGCCCTCAGCTGCTCCGCGCTGATCATGCTGGTGTCGAAGAGGCTGGTCTCGTCCAGAGCATAGCCCTGCTGCCCCTGGGGCTCCGACTGGTGCTGCTGCGGCTGGTGCTGGGGCTGCTGAGGGTGCTGCTGGGGGTCGTAGCCGCTCTGCTGGGCGTCGTAGCCCTGGTAGGCGTAGGGGTCGGCCTGCTGGTAGCCGTACGGGTCCTGCTGCGGCGGGTAGCCGGGCTGCTGCGGGAAGCCCGCGTACGGGTCCTGCTGCTGGTACCCGTAGGCCGGCTGCGGCTCGTACGACGGCTGCGGCGGCTGGGCCTGCTCCTGCTGCTCGGGCCGGCGCCGGTCCGCGCGGTCGCTGTCCGCGAGGGCCGCGAGGTCGGCGAGGTAGTCGGCGTCGCTGGAGTGCTGGAAGGTCGTGGTGTCGTCGGCGAGGGCGCCGAGGTCGTCGGTGGCGATCCGGCCGTGCAGCTTCTGCCGGCCCCGGCCGACGGCCTCCAGGGTCTTGGCGAGGACCGCCTCGAAGGCGCCGAGCTTGGCGTCCACGTAGGCGTCGGCGTTGTGGCGCAGGGTCTCCGGGTCCTGGCTGCGCTCGGGGGCGTCCTCGTCCTCGTAGCCGTTCTCGTCCAGGCCGGGCCCGGTGCCGAGGAGCTTCTCGCGGCCCCGGCCGACCGAGCCGAGGGTCTTGGTGAGGACGACCTCGAAGTTGGCGAGCTTGGAGTCGACGTAGTCGTCGGCCTCGGCGCGGATCTCCTCGGCCTCCTTGCGGGCCTCGGCGAGGATCCGGTCGGCCTCGGCCTGGGAGCGGCGGGCGATCTCGGTGTCGGAGATCAGCGAGCCGCGTTCGGCGTGCGCGTTCTCGATGATCCGCTCGGCCTCCAGCCGGGCCTGCTCGACCATCTGCTCACGGTCGCCGATCAGCTCCTGCGCCTGGGCGAGGGAGCCGGGCAGCGCCTGGCGCACCTCTTCGAGCATCGCGAGCAGCTCGGCGCGGTTGATCACGCACGAGGCCGACATGGGCATGCCCCGGGCGCTGGAGACCGCGGAGACGATCTCGTCGAGCTTCTTCTGCACGTCCACCTGTGCTCGCCACTCTCTACAGCCGGGTTGGAGACGGACGGGACGACTGTAGCCCCATCAGCCCTTGGCCAGGCGCTTGTTCAGTGCCTCCAGGACCTGGGCCGGCACCAGGTGGGAGACGTCGCCGCCCCAGGCCGCGACCTCCTTGACGAGGGAGGAGGACAGGAAGCTGTAGGTGGGGTTGGTGGGCACGAACAGCGTCTCCACGCCGGTGAGGCCGTTGTTCATCTGGGCCATCTGGAGTTCGTAGTCGAAGTCGCTGACGGCGCGCAGGCCCTTGACGATGGCGGGGATGTCGCGCTGCTTGCAGTAGTCCACCAGGAGGCCGTGGAACGCCTCCACCCGGACGTTGGCGTACTCGGCGGTGACCTGGCGGATCAGCTCGATCCGCTCCTCGATCTCGAACAGCCCCTTCTTGGACTTGTTGATCATCACCGCGACGTAGACCTCGTCGTAGAGACGGGAGGCTCGGGCGATGATGTCGAGGTGTCCGTTGGTGATCGGGTCGAACGACCCGGGACATACGGCGCGGCGCACTTGTGATCCCTCGCTCTCCGGTCCGGTCATCGTGCGTCTTCGCACGTAGAGGCGGCGCGACCGTACCAAAACGTTCCCTCGCCGTAGCGACGGGACCGGAGCGCCTCGAAGCCGTCCGGCCAGTGGAATTCGCCGCCTCTGGTGCTGCGCTCCACGGTGACGAGCGCTTGCTCAGCGAGCCAGCCTTCCGAGTGGAGTGTGAGCAGAATCTCGCGAAGATCGTGATCTGTGACGGCGTACGGAGGGTCGAGGAAGACGAGGTCGTAGGGCTCGGTGGGGGGTGCGGTCCGGATGATCTGTTCCGCTTTGCCCGCTCTGACCTCGGCGCCGGGGAGGCCCAGGTTTCTCACGTTCTCCCGGACGACTCTGGCCGCGCGGGCGTCGGCTTCGACCAGGAGCGTGTGGCTCGCGCCCCGGGACAGGGCTTCCAGGCCCACGGCGCCCGAGCCGGCGTAGAGGTCGAGGACCCGTTCGCCGTCCAGGGGGCCGCCCAGGAGGGACTGCCAGGTGGAGAAGAGGCCCTCGCGTGCGCGGTCCGAGGTGGGGCGGGTGCCGGTGCCGGGGGGTACTGCCAGGCGCCGTCCGCCGGCCCGGCCGGCGATCACGCGGGTCATGTGGGGTCCTTCTGAGTGGGCGGCTTTACGGGTTCATTGTGGCTGGTCGCGCATTTCTTCGCGCCCTCGGGTGGACACCTCATCCCTTTTCCAAGTACTGCTCCCTCTCGTCGTCCAACAGGGCGTCCAGAGCCGTCCGCAGAGCCGGGAGGCCGGTCAGCTCGGGGTCGGCCGCCACCACCGCGGCCGCTTCCTCTCTCGCCTCCGCGATGACCTCCTCGTCCTCGATGACGGCCAGCACCCGCAGGCTGGAGCGGGCGCCGGACTGGGCCTGGCCGAGGACGTCGCCCTCGCGGCGCTGTTCGAGGTCGATGCGGGACAACTCGAAGCCGTCGAGCGTGGAGGCGACGGCGGCCAGGCGCTGGCGGGCGGGGCTGGCCTCGGGCATCTCGGTGACCAGGAGGCACAGGCCGGGGGCGGAGCCACGGCCGACCCGGCCGCGCAGCTGGTGGAGCTGGGAGACGCCGAAGCGGTCGGCGTCCATGATGACCATGGCCGTGGCGTTGGGGACGTTGACGCCGACCTCGATGACGGTGGTGGCGACCAGGACGTCCGTCTCGCCGGCGGCGAAGCGGCGCATCACGGCGTCCTTGTCGTCGGGGTGCATACGGCCGTGCAGCACCTCCACCTCGAGGCCCTTCAGGGGGCCTCGGCCGAGCTGGTCGGCGACGTCGAGCACGGCCAGCGGGGGGCGCTTCTCCGCCTCGTCCTCGGGGGACTTCTTCTTGCCGGCCTTCTTCGGGTCGTCCTCCTCGTCCCCGATGCGGGGGCAGACGACGTACGCCTGGTGGCCGGCCTCGACCTCCTCGCGGACGCGTTCCCAGGCGCGGGCCAGGAAGTGGGGTTTGTCGGCGGCCGGGACGACATGGCTGGCGATCGGGGAGCGGCCGGCCGGGAGCTGGTCGAGGACCGAGGTCTCCAGGTCACCGAAGACCGTCATGGCGACCGTGCGCGGGATGGGGGTGGCCGTCATGACGAGGAGGTGCGGGGACCGCCTCTCCCCCTGGGAGTGCGCCTTGCCGCGCAGGGCGTCGCGCTGCTCCACACCGAAGCGGTGCTGTTCGTCCACCACGACCAGGCCCAGGTCGTGGAACTGGACCTTGTCCTCGATCAGGGCGTGGGTGCCGATGACGATGCCCGCCTCGCCGGTGGCCAGGTCGAGCAGGGCCTGACGGCGGGCCGCCGCGCCCATGGAGCCGGTGAGCAGGACGACCTTGGTGGCGTGCTCGGCGCCGCCCAGCATGCCCCCCTCGGCCAGCTCCCCCATCATCTCGGTGACCGACCGGTGGTGCTGCTGGGCGAGGACCTCGGTGGGCGCGAGCATGGCCGCCTGCCCGCCCGCGTCGACCACGGCGAGCATGGCGCGCAGGGCGACCATGGTGTTGTGGGTCACGGTGAAGTTGTCGGTGACGTAAGCGTGGCTCGGGTGGGCGACGCTGATGCACTGCACCGGCTTCCGCCCCACGTGTTCGACGGCCCGGATCCCGCGCCGGAAGGTGTGGTCCTTCGGACGTGGTCGTAGGCGGTCCGCCTTGCGGGGGAGCCTGAAGGGAGCGAATTCGCCGGGCAAGGCGACGGAGACGTCGAAGGCGGCCCCCTTCCGCCGCACTCGCGCCCGGCCGCCCAGCGACCGCACGAGCCACGCGACGTCCTCCGCGAGCCTGCGCGAGGCCGAGCACAGGGAGATGCTCGTGCCGTCGCGCTGAACCGTGCCACCCGTGTCCAGGAGCCCCTGCAGGAGCGCGAGACGGTTCTTGATCGACGTGTTCTTGAAATCGGCGGGGATGAACTTCTCGTGCGACGTCAGTCCCCAGAGGCCGAGGTCACGCAGGGTCTGGATCACTGGGCCGGCGTCATGGATCTCGCTGTCGACGGTGGACAGACGCAGGGTGCGGCGGAACGAGCCGTCTGCGAGGAGGAGGCCGAACTGATAGGGGTCCAGGGGGAGTCCGAAGTCCCCGCCGAGGTCCACCGGGGTCGCGGCCGGGATGTACCACTTCGACGAACCGTCGGCCGCGAGCAGATCGTGCCGGATTTCCCGCGTGGTCATCACCTCGGGCGACTGACCGCGCTGCCATCCGCGGCTCGTGCCGACGATCCACAGGTGCTCGTCGTCGCACTCCACGGAGCTTCCGTCGGAGAGCACGACGCGCCACACATCGCGCTCGCCTTGAGGGAAGACCCCGTCGACCACGGCGATGTCACCATCGGGCACGACGACCTCGTCCCCCACCCGCACATCGCCCATCCGCCTGAACCCCGCGGGTGTCAGAACGAGCGAGTCCAGGGGCTGGGCCTTCCCCGAGCCGACCTCCCCTTGCAGCAGGCGGTGCATCGGGTGGGCGGTGGCCAGGTCGGTGAAGATCTCCTGGGAGACCTTCTGCTGGCCCTCGGTGAGGGTGAAGGGGAGGCGGTCGTCGAAGGCGGCGAGGATGCCGTCCGGCTTGGGGACGCGCGGGACGGCGGGCATCTGGGTGTCGGCGTGCCGGCGGCGGGCCAGGGCGACCTGGAGGACGAAGGCCTCGTCCCACTTCAGGCGGGCGCGGGCGTCGGCGATGTCGGCCTTGGTGTGCGGGCGGTGGATCTTGAGCAGGGCCTCGGGGAGCGGCAGCAGGCCACGGCCCTCGCGGAGGGTGGCGGGCAGCGGGTCGAGGGCTTCCCGGGCGCTCGGGAGGACCGTCTGCACCGCCTTGCCGATCTTCCAGGACTCCAGCTTGGCGGTGGCCGGGTAGATGGGGATCAGCGCGCCGGCCCAGGTCTCGACCGCCTCCTCGCCGTCGCCTCGCAACAGCTCGTAGGCCGGGTGGGCGAGTTGGAGGCGGCGGTTGAAGACGGAGACCTTGCCGGCGAACATCGCGCGGGTGCCCGGCAGCAGCTCCTTGTGGGGTTTGTGGACGCCGTTGCCGAAGAAGACCAGCTGGAGCCGGCCGCTGCCGTCGGTGATCGTGACCTCCAGGCGCTGGCCCTTGCCGCGCGGGGCCCTGGCCGAGGCGAAGGTGTGCAGGCGGGCGTCGGCGACCTGGGCGACCACCGTGACGTGCTCGTCCATCGGGAGGTCGGCGAGGTGGGTGAGCTGGCCGCGCTCCTCGTATCTGCGCGGGTAGTGGTGCAGCAGGTCGCCGACGGTGTGCAGGCCGAGGTGCTCGGCCATCACCTTCGCGGTGGCGGGGCCGAGCACTTTCTTGAGCGGTTCTTGCAGTGCGGGCACGGAATCAATTGCACACCATGGCACTGACAATGCCGCAGACGCTGCCCCGCGGGTTCCGCCCGAGGCGCTGTAAACATCAGGGAAACTCCTGGTCAGGTGGGCTGTTCCGGGCCTAGGATGGCGCGCTCCGGCCATCCTTCGCGGTCACCGCCCGCCGGGACCGCCCGACCCCGCGCCGCACGCACTCCCCCTCCGGCGCAGTGACGATGGACTCCTCCCAGACCTCTCAGGCATCCCAGGCATCCCAGTCACCTCATCCACCTCACAGTTTCCAGGTCGACCTGCGTGGTCTGGTGGACCTGCTCTCCCATCACCTCTACTCCAGTCCCCAGGTCTACCTGCGCGAGCTGCTGCAGAACGCCGTGGACGCCGTCACCGCCCGGCGGGCCGTTGAGCCGGACGCCCCGGCGCGGATCCGGCTGTACGCGGCGGACGGCGCCCTGCGGATGGAGGACACCGGCGTCGGGCTCACCGAGCCGGACGTGCACAGCCTGCTGGCGACCATCGGCCGCAGCTCCAAGCGGGCCGAGGGCCTGCAGGAGGCCCGGGCGGACTTCCTGGGCCAGTTCGGCATCGGGCTGTTGGCCTGCTTCGTGGTCGCCGAGCGGATCCGGGTGGTCAGCCGCAGCGCCCGTACGCCCGAGGCCCCGCCGGTGGAGTGGACGGCACGTGACGACGGCTCGTACACCGTGCGCACGCTGCCCGACGCCGAGCGGCCCGAGCCGGGTACGACCGTGTACCTGACGGCGCGGGCCGGTGCGGCCGAGTGGCTGGCGCCGGAGCGGGTCCGCGCCCTGGCCCGGGACTTCGGCTCCCTGCTGCCGTACGACGTCCGGGTCGGCGGCGAGCCGGTCACCGATCTGCCCGCGCCCTGGGACCGCGCCTATCCGAGTCCCG
The DNA here is from genome assembly GCF_055564915.1 of Streptomyces sp. NPDC028928. Lineage (NCBI taxonomy): Bacteria > Bacillati > Actinomycetota > Actinomycetes > Kitasatosporales > Streptomycetaceae > Streptomyces > Streptomyces sp. NPDC028928. The sequence goes on along the minus strand of NZ_JBVHVI010000011.1, from coordinate 186,800 downwards.
CCGTCCGGCGGGTGGCGCTGGCCCGGCACTGCCAGGAGCTGTTCGGTTTCACCCCGCTGGACTCGATCGACCTGAACGTGCCGCTGGCGGGGGTCCGCGGGGTGGCGTACGTGCTGCCGTCGGCGGTCAGCCCCGCCCAGCGGGCGACCCACCGCGTGCACCTGAAGGGCATGCTGCTCACCGAGCGGGCCGAACAGCTGCTGCCGGACTGGGCGTTCTTCGTGCGCTGCGTCCTGGACACCGACAGCCTGCGGCCCACCGCCTCGCGCGAGTCGCTGTACGAGGACGAGACCCTCGCCGCCGTACGGGACGCCCTCGGCGGAAGGATCCGGTCCTGGCTGACCGGGCTCGCGGCCGGTGACCCGGAGCGCCTGTCGGCCTTCCTCGCCGTGCACCACCTGGGTGTGAAGTCCCTGGCCCGGCACGATCCGGAGATGCTGCGCACGATGCTGCCGTGGCTGCCGTTCGAGACGACCGACGGGCAGCTGTCCCTGGAGGAGTTCGCGCGGCGGCACCCGGTGGTGCACTTCACGCGGACGGTCGAGGAGTACCGGCAGGTCGCGCCGATCGCCTCGGCGCAGGGCGTCGGCGTGGTCAACGGCGGCTACACCTACGACAGCGAGCTGGTCGAGGCGCTGGGGCGGGTGCGGCCGGGCACGGTGGTCGCCGAGCTGGACGCGGACACCGTGACCGCGCACCTGGACGCGGTCGACCCGGGCGAGGAGCTGGCGCTGTCCGGTTTCCTGGCCGCCGCTCGGGACCGGCTCGACCCGCTGGGCTGTGACGTCGTCCTGCGGGCCTTCCACCCGCTGTCCGTGCCCGCGCTGCACCTGGACGACCGGGCCGCCCGGCACGAGCAGGCCCGGGCGGCGGCGGAGGAGCAGGCCGACGACCTGTGGGCGGGCATCCTGGGCTCGCTGCGCGGCAGCGCCCCGCGCGCGCGTCTGGTGCTCAACCACCTCAACCCGCTGGTCCGGCGGATCGGTTCGCTCCGGGACCCGGAGCTGATCGGTACCGCGACCGAGTCGCTGTACGGGCAGGCCCTGCTGATGGCGCAGCGCCCGCTGCGCCCGGCCGACTCGGCGCTGCTCAACCGGGCGTTCATCGGGCTGCTCGAATGGGCGACCCACGGGGAGGGGGACGGACGATGAGCGAGATCACCGATTTCGACGCGCTGCGCCGGGCGCTTGCGGAGAACTCCGAGGAACCGGAGGGCCCGGCCCGCAACGCGCGCGCGGAGCACCTGCTCGCCGAGGCCGAGAAGCTGAACATCCCGCTGGCCGTGATCGAGGCGCTCGGGCACCAGCTGAAGGTCTACAACTACAGCTCCGAGAAGGACAAGATGTTCGTCCCGTTCGCGCGGCTGCTGCGCATGTGGGACGAACGGCCCGAGGACTTCGACGAGTACGAGACGCACTCGCTGCACTGGGTCTTCAAGTGGATGTCGGCGGGCATGCTGGACCAGCCGCACATCCCGCTGGCCTCGATCGAGAAGTGGCTCGGCGAGATGGAGCACCGCTACCGGCTCGCCGGGCACTCGGAACGGGCCGTGCGCAGTGCCGAGTTCAGCGTGGCCGCGCACATCGGGGACCTCGCGCGCGCGGAGCGGGCGTACGCCGCGTGGCTGGCCGCCGACCGGGACGCGATGGCCGACTGCCACGCCTGCGAGCTGCACGGGCAGGGCACCTGGCAGGTGCGGTGCGGGCGGGACGCGGAGGCGCTGGAGCTGTGGCGGCCGGTGCTGGAGGGCGAGTTCGCCTGCGCGCACGAGCCGCACACGGTGCTCGCCTCCTCGCTGGCCCCGCTGCTGCGCCTCGGCCGCCTGGAGGAGGCCCGGGCCCACCACCTGCGTGGTTTTCGGCTGGTGCGGCCCATGGAGAGCATGCGGGGCGCGTACGCCGACCACGTGGAGTTCTGCGCGCTGACCGGGAACGAGGCGCGCGGTCTGGAGCTGCTGGCCGAGCGGCCGGCGTACTTCACGGACACCGGGCATCCGCGCAGCCGGCTGGACTTCATGGCCGTGGTGACGCTGCTCATGGACCGGCTGACCGAGCTGGGCCTGGGCGCGCAGCGGGTGCCGGGGCCGGCCGGGCGGACCTGGACGGCGCGGGAACTCGCCGTGCACGCGCGCGCGGAGGCGACGGACCTCGCCGAGCGGTTCGACCGCCGCAACGGCACCTCCGCGGTGGGCGACCGGATCCGGGCGCGGATGGCCCAGCGCCCGCTGGCGGAGCGGCTGCCGCTGGGTGTGCGTACGGTACGTCCGGCGCCGGCGCCGATGGTCGCGCCCCCGGCGGCGGGCGTCCCCGGCGAACCCGAGCTGCCCGCCCTCCTCGCCGAGGCGCGACGACGGTCGCAGACCCTGCGGCCGCACGCCCTGGAGGCGTGGGCGGCGGTCGCGCGGGCCGCCGGGGACGGCGCCGGCCTGGAGCCGCGCGACCGCGCGGAGATCGCCGACCACGAGGCGATGGCCCGCGGCCCCGAGGGCATCCCCCTGTTCGAGCGAGCGGCGGCGCTGTACGCGGAGGCCGGCGACCCCGGCGAGGCGCTGGCCGCACGCGCGCGTGCGACGTACATCCGTGCGCTGGCGGGCGAGGTGGACGCGGCCCTCGCCACGGTCACGGAGCTGTACGACGAGGTGCTCGCGCTGTACGCCGACGAGGGCACCGGGGTGCGGCAGACCGCGTCGGTGGTGATGAGCCGGGCGCGCGTCCTGATGCGGCGGGTGCACGAGGCGGCCGCGGGCAGCGGTCAGCATGCCGGGCGGGCCGTCGCGGAGGCCGAGGCGGCCGTGCGGGAGGTGCTGGCGCTCGTCGAGGGGCGCGGCGGGGACGACGTACGGCTGGCGGCTCGGGCCGCCGAGGCCCGGGCGATGCTCGCCGAGCTGGCCGGGCTCACCGGGGACGCGGAGCGGGCGGCGGAGCTGTTCGGGAGGTCCGCCGACGCGTACGTGGCCGCCGGGTTGCCGTGGTTCGCGGTGGAGTACGAGGTGCAGGTCGCCGCCCTGGCCCACCAGGCCGGTGACCTGGCCGGGGCCGAGCGGGCGCTGCGGGCGGCCCTGGAGCACGGCGGCCCGTACGTGGAGCCGGTCGGGCGGGCCCAGCTGCACCTCCAGCTCGCCGAGGTGCTCGGGGGCCGGGACGCGCCCGGCGAGGCGGCCGAGCACGCGCTCCAGGCCGCGCACTGGGCCGACGAGGCCGGCGAGAGCGGCACCCTGGGCGCCTGGGCGCGGCAGCAGCTGGGCGGCTTCCTGCTGCGCCGGGGCCGGTACGCGGAGGCCGCCGAGGTGCTGGAGTCCGCGCTGGCCGACCTGAGCGCCGAGACGCACGGGGACGCGGTGGTCGTGCAGGCGCGCTGGTGGCTCGGGGACTGCCTGGGCGAGCTGGGCGAGCACCGGGCCGCCGCCGAGGAGCGGCTCAAGGCCGCCGACCTGGCCCGGCACTGGCCCGAGCAGCAGGACCACGCCACGCTCGCCCACCTCGCCGCCGAGTCGCTGGGCGCCGCGGGGCTGGCGGCGGAGGCGGACCGGGCCTACGCGCGCGCGGGCGAGCTGTGGCGCGCGCTCGGCAACGCCCCGTTCCTGGTCCGCTCGCTGCGCGCCCGCGCCTGGCTGGCGCTGGGCGGGGAGTCCGGTGCGGCGGACGCCCGGGCGCTGATGGCCGAGGCGATACGGGAGTGCGAGACGGCGCTGACGGCGGCGGAGGGGGCGGACCGGGAGGAGCTGGCCGTGGAACTCGGCGGCACCCACCGGCAGTTCGCGGAGCTGCTGGCCCGCTCGGCGTCCGAGGAGGCCGAGGACCCGGCGATCCGGGCCGCGTTCGAGGCGGCGCTGGAGCAGATGACCCGGGCCGTGGCGGTCTTCGCCGGGCTCGGCGTCGCCGGGCTGCACAGCCGTACCGGGGCCGAACTGGGCGCGGGCTGGCTGGAAGCCGACCTCGGCCGCCCCGCAGAGGCAGCCGCACGCGCGCACGCGGTACTCACGGCCTACGAAAGCGCGGACGACGCCGACGAAACCGTCCGGGCCCGCCGGGACGAAGCCACGCAGATGCTGGAGGCGGCCCGCGAAGGCGCGGAGGCGGAACGGGACTGAGCGGCGGTCTTCGCCGGGCTCGGCGTCGCCGGGCTGCACAGCCGTACCGGGGCCGAACTGGGCGCGGGCTGGCTGGAAGCCGACCTCGGCCGCCCCGCAGAGGCAGCCGCACGCGCGCACGCGGTACTCACGGCCTACGAAAGCGCGGACGACGCCGACGAAACCGTCCGGGCCCGCCGGGACGAAGCCACGCAGATGCTGGAGGCGGCCCGCGAAGGCGCGGAGGCGGAACGGGACTGAGCGGCGGTCGCGTCACTCCACGCCGATGAGCAGGAGCGCGCCCTGCCTCCCGCCGCGGTAGGCGACCGTGTCCACCGCCAGGTAGGACTCCCGTACGTGTGTCTCCAGGTGCGCGGCGACGGTCTCGGGCGCCTCGTCGCCGACGACGAGGGTGACCAGCTCGCCGCCGGCCTGGAGCATGCGGTCCAGGACGGTCCGGGCGGTGGTGGTGACGTCCGCGCCGATCACCGCCACATCGCCGTCGATCAGGCCGAGCACGTCCCCGGCCTGGCAGATGCCGGCCGTCGTCCAGGACTCGTGCTCGGCGACGACGACCTCCGCGTAGCGGGTGGCGCCCGCCGCCGAGGTCATCTGGACCACGTCCTCGTCGAACCGGCGCTCCGGCTCGTGCACCGCGAGTGCGGCGATGCCCTGGACCGCCGAGCGGGTCGGGATCAGGGCGACGCGGATGCCCTCGGTGCGGGCCTGCTCGGCCGCGGCGGCGGCCGTGTGGCGCAGCTCGGCGTCGTTGGGCAGCAGCACGACCTCGCGCGCGTGGGCCCGCCGTACCGCCTGCACCAGCTCCCCGCTGGCGGGCGGCTCCCCGGGGCGCGCGAGGACGGTGGTCGCGCCCGCCTCGGTGTACAGCCCGGCCAGCCCCTCGCCCGGTACGACGGCGACGACCGCGCGCTGGGCACGCTCGCGCGGCGGGCGCTCGCGCCCGGTGTGCACGTCACCGAGCCCGAAGTGGGTGATCCGGATCCGGTACGGCCGCCCGGCCTCCACACCGGCCTCCACGGCGGCGCCCGCGTCGTCCACGTGCACATGGACGTTCCACAGCCCGTCGCCGCCGACGACGACCAGGGAGTCCCCGAGGGCGTCGAGCCGCGCCCGCAGCCGGGCCACGGCCGCGTCGTCGGCCTCCAGGAGGTAGATCACCTCGAACGCGGGGCCGCCGGCGTCGGACGGGCACTCCGGTGCCGTCTCCACGGCCGTCTCTATGCCCGTCCTTACGCGCGCGTGCGCGTCGGGCGCCTCCACGCGCGCGTGCGGGCCGTGCGGGCCGTACGGGTCAACCGTCTCGACGGGAACGGCAGCCGGGGACCGCGGCACCTCGCGTACCGCCTCCCCCGTGAACGCCTCCACCAGCGCCCCCAGCACCGTCACCAGTCCCCGTCCGCCCGCGTCGACCACGCCGGCCCGCTCCAGCACGGCCAGCTGGCCCGGGGTCGCGGCCAGGGCCGCCCGCGCGCCCTCGTAGGCGGCCCGGGCGACCGTCCCGCAGTCCCCTTCGGCTCCCTCGGCGGCGTCGGCGGCGGCCGAGGCGACCGTCAGAACCGTGCCCTCGACGGGGTGGGCCACGGCCTGCCGGGCGGAGTCCGCGGCCCGGCGCAGGGCCAGCCGCAGCGCCGAGCCGTCGGTGTGCGGGGAGTCACCGGCGTCCGCGAGCACCTGGGCCATGCCGCGCAGCAGTTGCGCGAGGATCGTCCCGGAGTTGCCCCGGGCCCCGATGAGCGCCCCGTGGGCCATGGCCCGCACGGCGTCGGCCAGGGCGGGCTCCCCGGCACCGGTGCCGTACCCGTCGAACACCGCCTCCACGGCCGTCGCCGCCGACTCCACGGTCAGATAGAGGTTGGTCCCGGTGTCGCCGTCGGCCACCGGATAGACGTTGATCGCGTCGATCTCCTCGCGGGCCCGGCCCAGTGCCCGGAGCGCCAGACCGCACCAGGTGCGCACCGCGAGAGCATCGAAGAATGTCTGCGGCACCTGCGCCACCTGCGCCTCCCTGAGCCGGCCGTACGTGGGACGCAGCGTAGACCCCGGACCGGTGCACTCCGGAAGAGGGCCGGGGGCGGGGCCCTGAGCTGCCATGGTAGTTTCGTTGCACGGACGCAGTCGTTGTATGCTGCTCCGGTTGCCCGATCCGATCGGGCCGTTCCCCTGGCAACGCCACTCAAGATCTCAGGTCTTAGGATCTCGATCCCGGCATGCCGGGATTAACCGTAAGTGCATCTGAAGTCTTTGGAGTGACCCGTGGCTGCCAACTGCGACGTCTGCGGCAAGGGGCCGGGCTTCGGCAACAACATCTCGCACTCGCACCGCCGTACGTCCCGTCGCTGGAACCCGAACATCCAGCGTGTGCGTACCGTGGTCGGCGGGACGCCGAAGCGCGTGAACGCTTGCACCTCGTGCATCAAGGCCGGCAAGGTCTCGCGCTGACGCTTCAGCTGAGCGCGCGGCCACTGTCTGCTGGTTCGCTGCACTGAGCCGGTCCACCTCCGGGTGGGCCGGCTTTTTGCCGTACCCACGACCGGCTGTGGCCTGCCAGAATCCACGGAATGCGCTTCGGCATCCTGGGCCCGGTCGAGATCCACACCGATGACGGCACCCCGCTCGACCCCGGCGGCCCCCGGCCCCGGGCCCTGCTCACGCTGCTGCTGCTCGATGCCGGCCGCCCGGTCTCCGTGGAGCGCCTCCTGGACGGCCTGTACGGCGCGGAGCCGCCCGCCGGGGCCGTGAGCGCGCTCCAGTCGCAGATCTCCCGCCTGCGCCGGCGGCTCGCGCCGCACGCCGGCATCGACGCCGTCCCCGCCGGATACGCCCTCGCCGTCGCCCCGGAGGCGGTCGACGCCCACCGTTTCGCCCGGCTGGCCGCCGAGGGCCGTACGGCGCTCGCCGCCGGCGACCACCCGCGGGCGGCGGCCCTCCTGCGCGACGCCCTCGCGCTGTGGCGGGGGCCGGCGCTGCCCGACCTGCCGGACGCGCACGCCGACCGGGTCCGGCTGGAGGAGCTGCGGCCGGCCGTCGTACAGGACCGGATCGAGGCCGAACTGGGGTCCGGAGGCGGGCCGGAGCTGGTGCCCGAGCTGCGGGCGCTGCTCCAGGGGCATCCGCTGGACGAACGGCTGTACGGGCAGCTGATGCGGGCCCTGCACGCGGCCGGACGGCCCGCCGAGGCGCTCGCGGTGTTCGACGACGCGCGGCGCACCCTCGCCGACGAGCTGGGCGCGGACCCCTCGCCGGAGCTGTCCGCGCTCCACCTCCGGTTGCTCCGGGACGGCACCGAGCCGCCGGCCCGGCCCCGGCTCCCGGCCCAGCTCACCCGGTTCGTGGGCCGCGAGGCCGAACTGACCCGCATCGCCCGCGCCCTGTCCGGCTCCCGCCTGGTGACACTGACCGGCCCCGGCGGCGTCGGCAAGACCCGCCTCGCCCTGGAAGCAGCCCGCACCCGCCCGGGTGCCGCCCCGGACGTCTGTCTGGTCGAGCTGGCGCCGGTCGCCGATGGTGGACGGATCCCGTACGCGGTGCTGGCGGCGCTCGGGGTGCGGGACGGGTTCCGCAGTCCGGCCACGGACGCCCTGGACCGGCTGCTGGAGGTGCTGGCGGACCGTGAGGTGCTGCTGGTGCTGGACAACTGCGAGCACCTGGTCGAGGCCGCCGCGCGCACGGCCGCGCTGCTCCTGGGCGCCTGCCCCGGGGTCCGGGTGCTGGCGACCAGCCGGGAGTCGCTGGGCATCACGGGCGAGGTGCTGGTGCCGGTACCGCCGCTGCCCGAGGAGCCCGCCGTGCGGCTGCTGCTGGACCGGGCGCGGGCGGTGCGGCCCGATTTCGACGGCCACGCGCGCGTGCCGGAGATCTGCCGCGCGCTGGACGGGCTGCCGCTGGCGATCGAGCTGGCGGCGGCCCGGCTGCGCACGCTCTCCGTGGACGAGCTGGCGGACCGGCTGCACGACCGGTTCCGGCTGCTCGCGCGCGGGGACCGTGCCAAGGCGCCCCGGCATCGCACGCTGCGCGCGGTGGTGGAGTGGAGCTGGGAGCTGCTGGACGCGGAGGAACGGGACCTGGCGAGCAGGCTGACCGTCTTCGCGGGCGGGGTCACCCTGGACGCCGTGGCGGCCGTGTGCGGGGTGCCGTACCCGGAGGACCCGCTGGCGTCCCTGGTGGAGAAGTCCTTCCTGGAGGTGTCCGACGGGCGCTACCGGATGCTGGAGACGATCCGTGCCTTCGCCGCCGAGGCCCTCACCGGCCCCCGGGAGCTGCGGGCCGCCCACGCCGCGTACTTCCTGCGGCTCGCCGAGGAGGCGGAGCCGCTGTTGCGCGGGGGCGACCAGCTGCCCTGGCTGGAGCGGCTGGCGGCCGAGCAGGAGAACCTGGACGCTGCCCTGCGGTATCTGACGGAGACCGCGCCCGGGGACGCGTTGCGGCTGACGACCGCGCTGACCTGGTTCCGGCGGCTGCGCGGCCTGCACGGCGACCGTGTGTCCGGCGCCCGGGCACTGCTCGCCGCGGCCGGGGCGAAGCCGCCTCCCGGACTGGCCGAGGAGTACGCGCTGTGCGTGATGAACGCCGTCTCCGGGCGGGGCGACGACCCGGAGGACGCCGGGCTGATCGCGCGCGCGGGTGCCCTCATGGCCTCCTTGGACCGTCCGCTGCGGCTGCCGTTCACGGTGATCCTGTGGTCCCTCACGGGCGGTCCCCGGCTGAGCGTGGACGCACGCGTGCGCGTGCAGCTGGACCGGGAGCCGTGGGGCCGGGCCCTGCTGGATCTGGGCCTCGCCTACCAGGAGCTGCTCGCGGGGCGCGCGGCGGCCGCGGAAGCGGGCTTCACACGCGCGTGGAAGGGTTTCCGGGGGACGGGCGACCGCTGGGGCATGGCCAACTGCCTCGATCCGCTGGGCGGGTTCGCGTACGGCCGGGGCGAGTACGCGCGGGCGCTGGCCCTGCTGGACGAGGGCCTGGTGCACGTCCGCGAGCTGGACGCGCCGGAGGAGACCGCCGACCTGCTGCGTACGCGGGCGATGGTGCTGCTGGCCCAGGGGGCGCCGGAGGAGGCGGCCGCGCACTTCACGCGCTCCGGCGAGCTGGCCCGTACCGCCGGGGCCACGGACAAGGTGGCCGGGGCGCTGCGCGGCCTGGGGGACGTGGCCCGGCTGGCCGGAGACACGGCACGCGCACGCGTGCACTACGAGAACGCCCTGGAGGCCTGCGCGGCCACCTGGTTCAGCGTCGGGGAGACGGCACGGATCCTCATCGGTCTGGGGCGCGCGTCCCTCGCCGAGGGTGACCCGGACACCGCCCGGGACTGGCTCGCCCAGGCCCGCGCGCAGGCCCTGGACCCGCCCGACCCGCTCCTGCTCGCCGATGTCGCGTACGCCCTCGCGGCCGCCGCCCCGCGGCCGGAGCGGGCGGCCGAACTCCTCGGCGCCGCCGCGGCCCTGCGCGGTGCGCCCCTGCGCGGGGACCCGGACGTCGCGCGGACGACGGAACACACGCGCGCGGGCCTGTCCCCCGAGGCGTACGCCACGGCCTACGGGAGAGGCCAGGGGCTGCGGTCAGCGGCGGTCAGCGAACGGTAGGCGGACGGTAAGCGGGGTCCGGGACCGTGGCCGGCATGACGAAGACACACGACCTCGGCCACCTGTCCGTCCTGATCTCCGGCGCCAGCGTCGCCGGCCCCGCCCTCGCCCTGAACCTGGCCCGCTACGGCGCCCGGGTCACGGTCGTGGAGAAGGCGCCCGCCCTGCGCGCCGGCGGCTTCGCGGTCGACTTCCGGGGGCACGTGCACCGTACGGTGCTCACCGCGATGGGCATCTGGGACGACGTCCACGCCCACCAGACCCGCATGGGCCCGCAGAGCGTCGTCGCCGCCGACGGCACCCCGCGGGTGGACCTGCCCGCGGAGATGATGAGCGGCGATGTGGAGATCTTCCGCGGCGACCTGGCCCGGATCATGTACGAGCGGACGAAGGACTCGGCGGAGTACGTCTTCGGCGACTCCGTCACGGCGCTGACCGACACCCCGCGGGGCGTCGAGGTCGCGTTCGAGCGGGGGGCGCCCCGCCGCTTCGACCTCGTCGTCGGCGCCGACGGCCTGCACTCGAACACCCGCCGGCTGGTCTTCGGGGACGAGTCCCGCTACCTGCGCTTCCTCGACCACTACGTGGCCGGCTTCACCCTCCCCAACCACCTGGGCCTGAACCGCACCGGCCGGCTGTACAGCGAGCCCGGTCGCTGTGTCGGCCTCAACAACTACGACGGCGACCCGGAGCGGGCCGGCGCCCTGCTGGTCTTCCGGTCCGAGCGGCTGGCGTACGACCGCCGGGACGTCGAGGCGCAGAAGCGGATCCTCACCGAGCGGTTCGCCGGGATGGGCTGGGAGACACCGGCCGTGCTGAGGGGTCTCGCGGAGACCGACGACCTGTACCTCGACGCCATCGCGCAGATCCACATCGACCGTCTCACCCGGGGCCGGGTGGCGCTGCTCGGGGATGCCGGGTACGGGGCGACGATGGGCGGCATGGGCACGGGCGTGGCGATCGTCGCCGCCTATGTCCTCGCCGGTGAGCTGGCCCTGGCGGGCGGCGAGCACCGGGTCGCGCTGGCCGCCTACGAGAGCCGGATCCGGGACTTCGCCAAGGGCTGCCAGAAGATCTCCGGCAACGCGGGGCCGTTCTTCGCGCCGGCCACCGAGCGGCGCATCCGCAGCCGGGACCGGATGTACCGGCTGCTCGGCTCGCGGATGCTGGCCGGGTTCTTCAAGCGGCTGACGGAGAGGGCGGCGACCGCCATCGACCTCAGGGAGTACCCCGCCTGAGCGCCCAGCCGTGGTCCACGGGTCCGATGCCGGCGCCGAGGGAGAACCCGGCGGCGATCGCCCCGGTGACGTACTCCTTGGCCGCCGTGACCGCCTCCGGCACGGACCGCCCCTCGGCCAGTCCGCAGGCGATCGCGGAGGCGAGGGTGCAGCCCGTGCCGTGGGTGTGCCGGTTGTCGTGGCGGGGCGCCCGGAGGACGTGTTCCTCGGTGCCGTCGGTGAGCAGGTCCACGGCGTCGCCCGCGAGGTGCCCGCCCTTGATCAGCACCCACCGCGGCCCGAACTCCAGCACGGCCGCGGCGGCCCGCCGTAGATCGTTCTCCGACTGGACGCGGACGCCGGTGAGTTGGGCGACCTCGTCCAGGTTCGGGGTGGCGACGGTGGCGGCCGGGAGCAGTTTCGTGCGTACGGAGTCCAGCGCGGAGGCGGCCAGCAGCGGGTCTCCGTGCTTGGAGACGCCGACCGGGTCGACCACGGCCGGCGCGTCCGTGCCGGAGATCAAATCGGCGACCGCCTCGACCAGTTCGGCGGAGGCCAGCATGCCGGTCTTCACGGCCTGGACGCCGATGTCGTCCACGACGCTGCGGTACTGGGCCCGCACCGCCTCCACCGGCAGCTCCCAGGCGCCCTGCACCCCCAGGGAGTTCTGCGCGGTCACCGCGGTGAGCACGCTCATGCCGTGCACGCCCAGCGCGAGCATCGTCTTCAGGTCGGCCTGGACGCCGGCGCCGCCGCCGGAGTCCGAGCCCGCCACCGTGAGCACCCGGGGGATCATGACTCGATGTCCCCGAAGTGGTCCCAGCCGCCCTTGCTGGTCCAGGGTGCCCCGTCGACCGTCACCTGGGGCAGCGCGGAGGGGTTGAGGACCTCGCCGATGACCTTCCAGCGGGCCGGAAGCTTGGCGTCCGGCGGGAAGGTGGCCACGATCGCGTGGTCCTCTCCCCCGGTCAGCACCCACTGCAGCGGGTCCACGCCGACGGCCTGCCCGATGTCGTTCATCTGCGTGGGGATGTCGATCGCGCCGGAGCGGATGTCGATACGGACCTTGCTGGCCTCGGCGATGTGCCCGAGGTCGGCGATCAGGCCGTCGCTGACGTCGCACATCGCGGTGGCGCCGAGCGCGGCGGCGGCCGGGCCCGCGTGGTACGGCGGCTCGGGGCGCCGGTGGGCCTCCACGAAGGCGCGCGGCGAGCGGAAACCGCGGGCGAGCACCGCGTACCCGGCCGCGGACCAGCCCAGCCAGCCGGTGACGGCCACGATGTCGCCGGGCTGGGCACCCGCGCGCGTGACGGGCTCCTGGTTGCGCAGATCACCGAGCGCGGTGATCGACACCATGATCGTGTCGCCGCGTACGACGTCCCCGCCGACCACGGCGGCGCCGGCGACCTGGCACTCGTCGCGCAGGCCGTCCATCAGCTCGGTGGGCCAGGTGACCGGTAGTTCGGCCGGGACGACCAGGCCGAGCAGCAGCGCGGTCGGTACGGCGCCCATCGCGGCGATGTCGGCGAGGTTCTGCGCGGCGGCCTTGCGGCCGACGTCGTAGGCCGTGGACCAGTCGCGGCGGAAGTGCCGGCCCTCCAGCAGGATGTCGGTGCTCGCCACCACCCGCCGGTCGGGCGCGGCGACCACCGCGGCGTCGTCGCCGGGGCCGACCCGGACCGCCGGGGTGGTGGTGAGACGGGAGGTCAGCTCCCTGATGAGCCCGAACTCACCTAGCTCACCCACTGTGCCCTTCATTGCCTCAAGCCCCTTCTGTGCCGTGCCCTGCCCGGTCGCGCGTCATCAGTGTCCCCGATACGGTCGAGAGGACCGTAAGCCGCGGTCCTCGATGACCGCCGGCCCGGTCGTCGATGACCGTCGGTACGGTCCGGGTGACCGTCAATGTCCGTCGTGCCTGCACCCTGGCGCGCAAGCCCGGTTCCCGCAGGTCTCCCCGCGGGGAGCGGCGACGCGATACCGTGGCGTTCCTTTCCCCCACATGATCCTCGTGGCCGCCCTGGAGGTTCCGTGGTACAGGCGTACATCCTGATCCAGACGGAGGTCGGCAAGGCGTCGACCGTCGCCGAGACGATCAGCAAGATCCCTGGAGTTCTCCAGGCGGAGGACGTGACGGGACCGTACGACGTGATCGTGCGCGCCCAGGCCGACACCGTCGACGAACTCGGCCGCATGGTGGTCGCCAAGGTCCAGCAGGTGGACGGCATCACGCGCACCCTGACCTGCCCGGTCGTCCATCTGTAGCCCCCGTCTACGCTGGGCCGGTGAACATCTTCCGTCACCGGCCTGTCCGCCTGCTCGCGCCCGCCCTGCTCATCGCGGTCGCGGGCTGCTCCACCGCGGACGACGGCGGCACCGTCGCGGCCCCCACCCCCGACGCGAAGACCGCCCCGCTCTGCCGTGACCTGGACAAGGTGCTGCCCCGGAAGGTGGACGGGCGAAGCCGCCAGGACCCCGAGCCCCGGTCCGCCTACACGGCGGGCTGGGGAAGCCCGGCGATCATACTGCGCTGCGGCATCGTCCGGCCGCCGAAGATGGTCGATCCCAAGGTCGCCCAGGGCAATGACCCGGACGCGGTCGGCGGCGGGGTCAACGGCGTGGACTGGCTGATGGAGAAGCAGGACGACGGGACGTGGCGGTTCACCACGTCCGGTCGTCGGGCGTATGTGCAGGTGACCCTGCCGAAGGAGCTGTCCGGGTCGGACGACAGCGCCCAGGTGCTGATGGACCTGGCGACGGCCGTCAAGAAGGCGGTCCCGGAGGGGATGGCCTCCATGCGGCACTGACCCGCCGCTGGGTCAGCGCAGCCCGGTCGGGCGGCGCAGCGCCGCCTGCACCAGGCGGTCCACCAGCTCGGGGTAGCTGATGCCGGTCTCCTGCCACATCTTCGGGTACATCGAGATCGGCGTGAAGCCGGGCATGGTGTTGATCTCGTTGATCACGAACTCGCCGTCCTCGGTGAGGAAGAAGTCCGCGCGGACCAGGCCCTCGCAGGAGGCCGCGTCGAACGCCTCGACCGCGAGCCGGCGCACCTCGGCGGTCTGCTCCTCGGTGAGCGGGGCCGGGACGACACCGGGCGTGGAGTCGATGTACTTGGCCTCGAAGTCGTAGTACGCGTGCGCGTCCGGCGGCGGGATCTCGGCCGGGACGGAGGCGCGCGGGCCGTCCTCGAACTCCAGGACGCCGCACTCGATCTCACGGCCCCGTACGGCCGCCTCGACGAGGATCTTCGGGTCGTGCGCCTGCGCCTCGGCGATCGCCTCGTCCAGGCCGGACAGGTCGTCGACCTTGGTGATGCCGATGGAGGAACCCGCGCGCGCGGGCTTCACGAACAGCGGCCAGCCGTGCTCACCGGCGAAGTCGACGATCTTCTTGCGGGCGGCGGACTCGTCCTGCGCCCACTCGCGGGGCCGGATCACCACGTACGGGCCGACCTTGAGCCCGAAGGAGGTGAACACCCGCTTCATGTACTCCTTGTCCTGGCCGACGGCCGAGGCGAGCACGCCCGAGCCGACGTACGGCACACCGGACAGCTCCAGCAGGCCCTGCAGGGTGCCGTCCTCGCCGTAGGGGCCGTGGAGCACCGGGAAGACCACGTCGACCTCGCCGAGCGCCTTGGGCACGGAGCCGGGCTCGCTGTAGACGACCTCGCGGTTCGCGGGGTCGACGGGGAGCACCACGCCGCCCTCGTGCGACTCCGCCAGCTCCTCCACGCTGGGGGTACGGCGGTCGGTGATGGCCATCCGCTCCGGCTCGTCGGCCGTCAGCGCCCAGCGGCCGTCCGCGGTGATGCCGATCGGCAGGACGTCGTACTTCGTCCGGTCGATGGCCTTGAGGACGGCGCCGGCGGTGACCACGGAGATCCCGTGTTCGGAGCTGCGGCCGCCGAACACGACGGCGACGCGCGGCTTGCGCGACGGCTGCTCAGGGCTCTGGGGAAGGTTCTCGGTGCTCATATCGGGTTGAGAGTACCCGCTGGTATCCCGCGAGTCAGCGCCCGCTCCACGGCCGTGACTCCGTGTCCCCCGGGCGGTCGCTCAGCGTCGCGCGCGGGTGGTTTCAGTGCCTTTCGGGCTTGGCGCTGCGGGCCATCAGCTCCTTGAGCGCGACGACCGGCGACTTGCCCTCGTGGACGATGCTGACGACCGTCTCGGTGATGGGCATGTCGACGCCGTGCCGGCGGGCCAGATCCAGCACGGACTCGCAGGACTTGACGCCCTCGGCGGTCTGCCTGGTGACCGCGATGGTCTCCTCCAGGGTCATGCCCTTGCCGAGGTTGGTGCCGAAGGTGTGGTTGCGCGACAGCGGCGAGGAGCAGGTGGCCACCAGGTCGCCCAGGCCCGCGAGTCCGGAGAAGGTCAGCGGGTCGGCGCCCATCGCGAGGCCGAGCCGGGTGGTCTCGGCGAGGCCGCGCGTGATGAGCGAGCCCTTGGCGTTGTCGCCCAGTCCCATGCCGTCGGCGATGCCGACCGCGAGCCCGATGACGTTCTTGACCGCACCGGCGAGTTCGCAGCCGACCACGTCGGTGTTGGTGTACGGCCGGAAGTACGGCGTGTGGCAGGCGGCCTGGAGCCGCTGGGCGACCCGCTCGTCGGTGCAGGCCACGACGGCCAGGGCGGGCATGCGGGCGGCGATCTCGCGGGCCAGGTTGGGTCCGGTGACGACCGCGATCCGGTCGGTGCCGACCTTGGCGACGTCCTCGATGACCTCGCTCATCCGCATGGTGGAGCCGAGTTCGACGCCCTTCATCAGGGAGACGAGCACGGTGTCCGGCGCGAGCAGCGGCGCCCACTCGGTGAGGTTGGCGCGCAGGGTCTGGGAGGGGACGGCGAGCACGGTGAAGTCCGCGTCCCTGAGGGCCTCGGCCGCGTCCGCGGTGGCGCGCAGGTTCTGCGGGAGTTCCACGCCGGGCAGGTAGTCGGGGTTGGTCCGGGTGGAGTTGACCGCCTCGGCCAGCTCCGGTCGGCGGGCCCACAGGGTCACGTCACAGCCGGCGTCGGCGAGGACCATGCCGAAGGCGGTGCCCCACGAACCGGTGCCCATGACGGCCGCCCGCACAGGCTTGCTCACTTGCTCTGCTCCTCCGCTTGCCGGCCCTGCGCCTGCGCCGGCGTCTGTGCCTGCGTCCGTGCCTTCGTCTGTGCCTGGGTGCGGCGCCGCTGCTCGATCCGCTCACGGCGCGGGTCGTACGGCGTCTCGGGCGCCTTCTCGCCGCGGATCTCCTCCAGCTGGCGGGTGATGGCCGCCATGATGACCTCGGTGGCCTCCTTGAGCACCTCCGGGGTCATCTCCCGGTCGTAGAAGCGGGAGAGGTCCACGGGCGGGCCCGCGAGCACGTGGTGCGTCTTGCGCGGGAAGAGGTTCGGCTTCTTGGCGTACGGCGGCAGCAGTTCGTTGGCGCCCCACTGGGCGACCGGGATGACCGGGCACTTGGTCTGCAGGGCGACCCGGGCGGCGCCGGTCTTGCCGGTCATGGGCCAGCCGTTCGGGTCGCGGGTGAGGGTGCCCTCGGGGTAGAAGGCCACGCACTCGCCGCGCTCAACGGCGTCGATCGCGGCCCGGAAGGCGCTCAGGGCGTCCGTGGACTCACGGTAGACGGGGATCTGCCCGGTGCCGCGCATCGCGGCACCGACGAATCCCTTCTTGAAAAGCCCGCTCTTCGCCAGGAATCGCGGCACCCGCCCGGTGTTGTACTGATAGTGCGCGTACGCGAAGGGGTCCAGGTGGGAATTGTGGTTCACCGCGGTGATAAATCCGCCCTCGGCCGGAATGTGCTCCATTCCACGCCAGTCCCGCTTGATCAGAACCACCAGCGGCGGTTTGCAGATCACCGCGGCGAAGCGGTACCAGAAGCCGATTCTGCGGCGGGGCACAAGGACACCTTCCTCTAGGACTGCCACCCCGGCGGGGGCCGCACAAGTGTGGCCCCGGGCCGCCGGTCTGTCGAGAACACCGTACGCCCCGCCACCGAACGCGCCAGATGGCGCGGGGGACAATGAGCGCGACGAGAGAGGGACGGTACGCCGGTGCAGTGGACCTTGGTCATCCCCCTGAAGCCCCTGGCGCGGGCCAAGAGCAGGCTCGCGGACACCGCCCACGACGGGGTGCGCCCGGGGCTGGCACTGGCGTTCGCGCAGGACACCGTCGGCGCGGCGCTGGCCTGCCCGGCGGTGGCGGATGTGGCGGTCGTCACGGACGACGAGCTGGCCGGCCGGGAGCTGGCCGCGCTGGGCGCGCGGATCCTCCCGGACGCCCCCCGCAGCGGCCTGAACGCCGCCCTGGCGCACGGCGCGGCCGCCGTGCGGTCGCTGCGCCCGGATACGCCGGTGGCGGCCCTGAACGCCGATCTGCCGGCCCTGCGGTCGCCGGAATTGGCCCGGGTGCTGGCCGCTGCCGCGGAATTCCCCCGGGCATTTCTGGCGGATGCGGCGGAACGGGGTACGACCCTGCTGGCCGCGAGTCCCGGCCGGGAATTGCAGCCGGCGTTCGGCATCGATTCCCGCTCCCGCCACCGCGCCTCCGGCGCGACGGAACTCGCGCTCACGGGGGTCGATTCGGTACGGCAGGACGTGGACACCGGAGACGATCTGCGCGCGGCACTGCGGCTCGGGGTGGGCCGGCACACGGCGACGGCATCGGCGGGCTTACTGATCCCGGGCTCCTGAAGGCGCCGCCCACGACCCTGAGGCGGAACCCGGATCCGCAGCGACCAGTAGGCTGCTGCCATGCAGGCCACCGCATACACCTACGACCCGGACACCCGCAGCGGTCAGGTGCTCCTCGACGACGGCACCCCGGTGCCCTTCGACACCGCCGCGTTCGACGCCGGAGGCCTGCGACTGCTGCGCCCCGGACAGCGCGTGCGGATCGAGACGGAGGGCGAGGGCGAGGCCGTGCGGATCACCCTCGTAACCCTTCAAACCCTGTAACTGCCCTTACACACGCCGCGGGCCGGGCTCCCCAGGGGAGTCCGGCCCGGCGCGTGAATGCCCTGGCGGCCTTACGACGTCGCCTTGCGGGCGGTGGTCTTCTTGGCGGTGGTCTTGCGGGCCGTCGACTTCTTGGCCGGGGCCTTCTTCGCGGTGACCTTCTTGGCCGGGGCCTTCTTGGCCGTCGCCTTCTTGGCGGTGGTCTTCTTCGCGGCGGTGGTCTTGGCGGCCGCCGTGGTCTTCTTGGCGGCGGGCGCCTTCTTCGCCGTGGTCTTCTTCGCGGCGGCCGTGGTCTTCTTCGCCGGTGCCGCCTTCTTGGCGGTGGTGGCCTTCTTCGCGGCGGCCTTGGTGGTCTTCTTGGCGGCGGCCTTCTTGACCGTCGTCGCCGCGGCGCCGCCGGTCAGGCTGCCCTTGGGCGCCTTCTTGACCGAGACCTCGCCCCCGCGCGGGAGCTTCTTCGAGCCGCTCACCAGGTCCTTGAAGCCCTGACCGGCGCGGAATCGCGGCACGGAGGTCTTCTTGACCCGAACCCGCTCGCCCGTCTGGGGGTTGCGGGCGTAGCGGGCGGGGCGGTCCACCTTCTCGAAGGACCCGAAGCCGGTGACCGAGACCCGCTCGCCCGCGACGACCGCGCGGACGATGGCGTCCAGGACATGATCGACAGCGTCGGCGGCCTGCTGGCGGCCACCCACCTTGTCGGCAATCGCTTCTACGAGCTGCGCCTTGTTCACGTCTTCCCCTTCGGAGACTTCGCCAGAACGAAAGTGTTCAAGCTTTTTCGCACGTTAGGCAGATATATACCGCAAATCAAACACGAAACGGGCTTATCACCCTTGTGCCGCAACGGACTCGGCCGTCCCGGACGGTTCAGCGGTCCTCTTCGGGGATCCGACCCGCGTCGAGGTCCGCCGTGAACCGATCGAGCCGGCTTGCCGCGTCGGCGAGATCGTGCTTGGCCGCGGCCGTAATGACCAGCAGCTTCCGGGTCAGCGCCATCCGTACGCCCTCCGGGACTTGCAGTGCGCGCACCCTTGCGTGCGCTTCCTTGAGTTGGTTCGCGACCGCCGTATAGAGCTGGAGTTGGCCGTCGTGTTCCATGCACAGATTGTGCCATCTGGGGCGAGTTGTCGCCTGCGCAGGGTGTAACTGCCGCCTCAAATGGCCTTGCAGGCACTTGCGGCGGACGCGAACACAGCACTCACGTACCCGGACAACAGCCTTCCTAACATGGGAAGTTGGGCTGACCTGGGCGTGATCGCAGGGCCGTTCGGGTGCAGACATGGCTGTACCCCCAATCGTGGCGATCGGGGGTACAGAGGGGGTGTTGCGGTGGCCGAAACCCGACCCGCTCGGGGGGTCCGGCCGAGCCGGATCAGACCTGGAGCGTGCGCGGCTTGTAGGCGGGGCGCTCGGCCTCGTAGGCGGCGATGTCGGCCTCGTTCTGGAGCGTGATGGAGATGTCGTCCAGGCCGTTCAGCAGCCGCCAGCGGGAGTTCTCGTCCAGCTCGAAGGAGGCGGTGATGCCCTCGGCGCGCACCTCACGCGCCTCAAGGTCCACAGTGACCTCAGCAGTGGGGTCCTGTTCGGTCAGCTCCCACAGCGCGTCCACGATCTTCTGGTCCAGGACCACCGTGAGCAGGCCGTTCTTCAGCGAGTTGCCGCGGAAGATGTCGGCGAAGCGGGAGGAGATCACGGCCTTGAAGCCGTAGTTCTGCAGCGCCCAGACGGCGTGCTCACGGGAGGAGCCGGTGCCGAAGTCGGGGCCGGCGACCAGGACGGTCGCACCCTGCCGCTCGGGGCGGTTGAGCACGAACTCGGGGTCCTTGCGCCAGGCCTCGAACAGACCGTCCTCGAAGCCGTCCCGGGTGACCTTCTTGAGCCAGTGAGCAGGGATGATCTGGTCGGTGTCGACGTTGCTGCGGCGCAGCGGGACGGCCCGGCCGGTGTGGGTGGTGAAGGCTTCCATGATTCTCAGACTCCAGCGGGCGCGGGGGCGTCGGTCAGGTCGGCGGGCGAGGCCAGGTGGCCCAGGACGGCGGTCGCGGCCGCGACCTGCGGCGACACCAGGTGCGTACGGCCGCCCTTGCCCTGCCGGCCCTCGAAGTTGCGGTTGGAGGTGGAGGCGGAGCGCTCGCCCGGGGCCAGCTGGTCGGGGTTCATGCCGAGGCACATCGAGCAGCCGGCGTGCCGCCATTCGGCGCCGGCCTCCTTGAAGACCACGTCCAGGCCCTCGGAGACGGCCTGCAGACCCACCCGCGCGGAGCCCGGGACGACCAGCATCCGTACGCCGTCGGCGACTTTGCGGCCCTTCAGCAGCTCGGCGGCGGCGCGCAGGTCCTCGATGCGGCCGTTGGTGCAGGAGCCTACGAAGACGGTGTCCACCTTGATGGAGCGCAGCGGCTGTCCGGCCTCCAACCCCATGTATTCCAGGGCCTTTTCGGCGGCGAGGCGCTCCGAAGCGTCTTCGTACGAAGCCGGGTCGGGGACGTTCGCCGAAAGCGGCGCACCCTGGCCGGGGTTGGTGCCCCAGGTGACGAACGGGGAGAGCGAGGCGGCGTCGATGTGGACCTCGGCGTCGAAGACGGCGTCCTCGTCGGTCCTCAGGGTCTTCCAGTACGCGACGGCCGCGTCCCAGTCGGCGCCCTCGGGGGCGTGCGGGCGGCCCTTCAGGTACGCGAAGGTGGTCTCGTCGGGGGCGATCATGCCCGCGCGGGCGCCGGCCTCGATCGACA
This sequence comes from Streptomyces sp. NPDC028928, assembly GCF_055564915.1. Classification (NCBI taxonomy): domain Bacteria; kingdom Bacillati; phylum Actinomycetota; class Actinomycetes; order Kitasatosporales; family Streptomycetaceae; genus Streptomyces; species Streptomyces sp. NPDC028928. The sequence goes on along the minus strand of NZ_JBVHVI010000011.1, from coordinate 166,238 downwards.
TGTTGCAGATGGTCATCCGGGCCTCCATCGAGAGCTTCTCGATGGCGGAGCCGCGGTACTCCAGGATGTAGCCCTGGCCGCCGCCGGTGCCGATCTTGGCGATGATCGCCAGGATCAGGTCCTTGGCGGTGACGCCCTCGGGCAGTTCGCCGTCGACCGTGATCGCCATGGTCTTCGGGCGGGCCAGCGGCAGCGTCTGGGTGGCCAGCACGTGCTCGACCTGGGAGGTGCCGATGCCGAACGCCAGCGCGCCGAAGGCGCCGTGCGTGGAGGTGTGCGAGTCGCCGCAGACGACGGTCGTGCCGGGCTGGGTCAGGCCCAGCTGGGGGCCGACGACGTGCACGACGCCCTGCTCGACGTCGCCCAGCGGGTGCAGCCGCACGCCGAACTCGGCGCAGTTCTTGCGCAGGGTCTCCAGCTGGGCGCGGGAGACGGGGTCGGCGATGGGCTTGTCGATGTCGAGGGTGGGGGTGTTGTGGTCCTCGGTCGCGATGGTGAGGTCGAGACGGCGCACCTGGCGGCCGCTCTTGCGGAGCCCGTCGAAGGCCTGGGGGCTGGTCACCTCGTGCAGCAGGTGCAGATCGATGTAGAGGAGGTCGGGCTCGCCCTCGGCGCGCCGGACGACATGGTCGTCCCAGACCTTCTCCGCGAGTGTCCTACCCATCGCTTTCCCTCCGGCCGGCAAGCGTCCACCGACCCAACTAGAGATCTTGAGGAGCGGTGGCTGCCCTCCTCGGGGCCCCTGAACGTCGTGATTCCGGGCGTCCACCGCCAGGCCCGTTGGTCTGCGGGCCGCTGTGTGATTCCAGGGTGGCGCGTTCCACGGAAAATTGAACTTGCGTTTCACAGAGTGAGACGTGAGTATCGTTGCATGGACAACAGTAGCGGCGTCGGCGTTCTGGACAAGGCGGCCCTCGTCCTGAGCGCTCTGGAGTCCGGTCCGGCCACCCTCGCGGGTCTGGTCGGAGCCACCGGACTGGCACGACCCACGGCCCACCGCCTGGCCGTGGCCCTGGAACACCACCGCATGGTGGCACGCGACATGCAGGGCCGGTTCATCCTCGGACCGCGCCTCGCGGAGCTCGCCGCGGCGGCGGGCGAGGACCGCCTGCTCGCGACGGCGGGCCCCGTGCTCACCCACCTCCGCGATGTCACCGGCGAGAGCGCGCAGCTCTACCGGCGCCAGGGTGACATGCGGATCTGTGTGGCCGCGGCGGAGCGCCTGTCCGGTCTGCGGGACACCGTCCCGGTCGGCTCCACGCTCACGATGAAGGCCGGCTCCTCCGCGCAGATCCTCCTGGCCTGGGAGGAGCCCGAGCGCCTGCACCGGGGCCTGCAGGGCGCCCGCTTCACGGCGACGGCCCTGTCGGGCGTACGGCGGCGCGGCTGGGCCCAGTCCATCGGCGAGCGCGAGCCGGGCGTCGCGTCCGTCTCCGCGCCCGTTCGCGGCCCCTCCAACCGCGTGGTGGCCGCCGTGTCCGTCTCCGGCCCCATCGAGCGCCTGACCCGCCACCCGGGCCGTATGCACGCCCAGGCGGTCATCGACGCGGCGGCCCGCCTCTCGGAGGCCCTGCGCCGCTCCGGCTGAGCCCGGCCGTACGGAGACGCCGTACCGAGACGCCGTACCGAGGCGCCGAGGAGGGCCTGCCCCAACGCCGCGGCAGGCCCTCCTCTGCTCCCCCGGTCCCCCCGATCTCCCCCCGTTCAGCCGGTCTTCCCGGCCACCGGACCCCGCTGCGAGCGGTACGAGAACCGGTCCTTCGCGTACCGGCCCCGCTTCTCCAGCGGCACCTGCCCGTACGCCTCGGCCAGACCGAACGCCGGCATGTCCCCGTAGATCGCCTCGTACGACCCCTCCGGCACCACGTACGTCTCGTGCCAGATGCCCACCTGCCCGCGCAGCTTCCCGGTCCGCTCCTTGCGGTTGAGCCGTGCCCAGGCCTTGTGGTGGAAGGCGTCCGGCGCGGTCGCGTAGGCGTACAGCTTCTCCTTGGACTCCCAGTACTGGACGATGTAGTAGCTCCGCGGCGACGCCGTCAGCATCACCTTGGCGCGCAGCCCCCGCGCGGGGTCCTTCTCCAGTTCCCGCAGCATGCGGAACATCGCCAGCATCACGGGCAGCCACAGATGCACCGCCCGGAAGCGGTGGATGCGCATGCCGATCAGCAGAACGACGACCTCGCCCTGCGCGTCAGCGGTCGTTCGGGACACCATGAGTTCCCCCTCGTCGGTGAGCGCCGCTATCCAAAGCCCGCATGCTTGGATAGTGCCGTTATCCAAGAAGGAGCGCAAGGGATGCGGCTTGCCGAGCTGAGCAGACGCAGCGGTGTGGCCACCGCGACGATCAAGTACTACCTGCGGGAAGGGCTGTTGCCACCGGGCCGCCAGGTCAACACGACGACGGCGGAGTACGACGAGGAGCACCTGCGCCGGCTGCGGCTGGTGCGCGCGATGATCCAGGTCGGCGGGCTCCCGGTGGCCACGGTCCGGGAGGTGCTCGGGCACGTGGACGACGACTCCCTGGGCCGCTCGATGCGCCTGGGCGCGGCCCTGTGGGCGCTGCCGCAGGTGCCGGAGCCGGACGAGGAGGACGAGTACGTCCGGGCCGCGCAGCAGGAGGTCGACGCGCTCCTGGACCGGCTCGGCTGGCAGAACGCCAGGCTGCTCGCGACCGTCTCCCCCGCGTACCGCTCGCTGGTGGTGGCGGTGGCCGCGTTCCGCCGGCTCGGGTACGAGTGGGGCTTCGAACTACTCGCCTCCTACGCCGAGTTGATGCACGAGGTGGCCAGGCTCGACCTGGACTTCGTGGAGACGCATCCGTCGGAGGCGGAGAAGGTGGAGACGGCGGTGCTCGGTGCGGTGCTGACCGAGCCGATGCTGCAGGCCCTGCGCCGGCTGGCCCAGGAGGAGGAGTCGACGCGGCGGTACGGCTTCGAGTAGCCGGCGCCGGGCACGACGAAGGCCCTCCGCCGAAGCGAAGGGCCTTCCTGTTGTACCCCCGACCGGATTCGAACCGGCGCTACCGCCTTGAGAGGGCGGCGTGCTAGGCCGCTACACAACGGGGGCGTGGACACTGCGTTTCCGCAGGTCCGAGCTGGTCTACCTGGACTCGAACCAAGACTAACTGAACCAGAATCAGTCGTGCTGCCAATTACACCATAGACCAATGATGGTTTAGACCAGTCAGTACCCCCGACCGGATTCGAACCGGCGCTACCGCCTTGAGAGGGCGGCGTGCTAGGCCGCTACACAACGGGGGCCCTAGCGATCCCGACAAGATCGAGATCAGTACCCCCGACCGGATTCGAACCGGCGCTACTGCCTTGAGAGGGCAGCGTGCTAGGCCGCTACACAACGGGGGCTTTGCAGATGAGCTCTGCGAGCTGGCCTACCTGGACTCGAACCAAGACTAACTGAACCAGAATCAGTCGTGCTGCCAATTACACCATAGGCCACTGGAACTCAACCCCCTGCGGGGTATTCGTTCTAGTCTGCTCCTCGGGGCTCCGGCCTTTCGGCCCGCTCCCCTCGGCGCAGAAAGAACATTACCCGAAGGTGGACGGGGCTCCAAAACGGGTATCCGCGCGGACGAGCGCCGGGAGTTCGGCGAGGGTCGAGATCCGGTGCGCGACGACCTCCCCGGCGGCCCGTACGCAGGCCCCTGCGCGGTCGATCCACACCGACAGCAGCCCGGCCTCGGCGGCGCCCCGCCCGTCGATCTCGGGGTGGTCGCCGACGTACGCCACCTCGTGCGGCGGCAGGCCCAGCGCCTCGCAGGACGCCAGGAAGGCGCCCGGCTCCGGCTTGGAGACGCCCAGCTCGGCGGCGCAGAGCACGGACTCGAAGCGGTCGAGCAGGCCGAGGGTGCGCAGCTTGTGCTCCTGGACGGTGATGCTGGAGTTGGACAGCACCGCGTGCCGGTGGCTGGCGGAGAGGGCCTCCAGGGCGGGCAGGACGTCCGGGAAGAGGCTCCAGGCGGCCTCGTAGTGCCCGACGTACCGCTGGAACCAGGCGTCGGCCTCGGCGTCGGTCAGCTCGGCGCCGAGAAAGACCCGCACCCGGTCGCGCCGCTGGTCCTGGAACGAGCACTCCCCCGCCGCGTACCGCGCCCACTGCCGATCGGTGATCTCCCGCCACCGCACGAGGGCCTGCGCGGGGCTGTCGTACCCGGCGAGCAGCCCCTCGGCCGCCAGATGCGCCCGCATCCCCTCACGGTCGGCGGTCGTGTAGTCGAACAGCGTGTCGTCCACGTCCCAGACCACGGCTCTGATCGTCATGACACCGACGGTACCGTCGGACGACTGGCAAACTGGGGGCCATGAACGAGTACCGCGTCCAGTTCACCGTCGAGGCCCGGGCGACGTACGACATGTTGCCTGGCACTCGCCGGGCTCAGCTGGACACGGCCCTGCGGATACTGGCCCGCGACCCGTTCCGCAAGACCTCGACTGCCCAGCTCGGCCCGGACGAGCATCTGCGCAAGGCGTACGTGGCCCCCGGTGTGGTGCTGGAGTACATGGTGGCCGGCGCGATCATGGTCATCGTCGTGCTGGAGATCTTCGACGAGAGCCACTACTTGGTCGACGAAGCCGACGCCCAGTGACCAACGCGACAGGGGCGGCACCCGGAGTTCCGGGTGCCGCCCCTGTCGGCGTGGTGATCGGTTACGCGGCCAGCTTCGCCAGCGCCGCGTCGATGCGGGCCAGCGTCTTCTCCTTGCCCAGGATCTCCAGGGACTCGAAGAGGGGCAGGCCGACGGTGCGGCCGGTGACGGCCACGCGGACCGGGGCCTGCGCCTTGCCGAGCTTCAGGCCGTGCGCCTCGCCGGCGGCCAGGACGGCCTCCTTGAGGGACTCGGCGGAGGTCCAGTCGGCCGCCTCCAGCTTCTCCCGGGCCGTGCGGAGCAGGGCGTCGCTGCCCTCCTTCATGGCCTTGGTCCACGAAGCCTCGTCGTGGACCGGCTGCGCGAGGAAGAGGAAGTCGACGTTGTCGGTGATCTCCGACAGGACCTTGAGGCGGGTCTGGGCGTGCGGGGCGATCGCCTGCCACCGCGCCTCGTCGAAGTCCTCCGGCGCCCACGGGGCGAACGGGGCCTTCAGCCACGGGCGGCAGCGCTCGGTGAACTCCTTCACATCCAGCATGCGGATGTGGTCGCCGTTGATCGCCTCGCACTTCTTCAGGTCGAAGCGCGCCGGGTTGGGGTTCACGTCGGAGATGTCGAAGGCCGCGACCATCTCCTCGATCGTGAAGATGTCCTGGTCCGCCGAGAGGGACCAGCCCAGCAGCGACAGGTAGTTGAGCAGGCCCTCGGGCAGGAAGCCCTGCTCCCGGTAGAGGTTGAGGGAGGACTGCGGGTCCCGCTTGGAGAGCTTCTTGTTGCCCTCGCCCATGACGTAGGGGAGATGACCGAACTGCGGGATCTGCTGCGCGATGCCCAGTTCGATCAGCGCCTTGTACAGGGCGATCTGGCGCGGGGTGGAGGAGAGCAGGTCCTCGCCGCGCAGGACGTGGGTGATCTCCATCAGGGCGTCGTCGACCGGGTTGACCAGCGTGTACAGCGGGGCGCCGTTCGCGCGGACGATGCCGTAGTCGGGCACGTTCTCCGGCGTGAAGGTCAGCTCGCCGCGGACCAGGTCGGTGAAGGTGATCGTCTCGTCCGGCATCCGGAAGCGGACGATCGGGGTGCGGCCCTGGGCCTGGTACTCCTCGACCTGCTCGGCGGTCAGCTCGCGGCAGTGGCCGTCGTAGCCGGAGGGCTTCCCGGCGGCGCGGGCGGCCTCGCGGCGGGTGTCCAGCTCCTCCTGGGAGCAGTAGCAGCGGTAGGCGTAGCCGCCGTCGAGGAGCTTCTGCGCGACGTCCTTGTAGATGTCCATGCGCTGCGACTGGCGGTACGGCGCGTGCGGGCCGCCGACCTCGGGGCCCTCGTCCCAGTCGAAACCGAGCCAGCGCATCGCGTCGAGCAGCTGGTTGTACGACTCCTCCGAGTCGCGGGCCGCGTCGGTGTCCTCGATGCGGAACACCAGGGTGCCCTGGTGGTGCCGGGCGAACGCCCAGTTGAACAGGGCGGTGCGGACCAGGCCCACGTGCGGGTTACCGGTGGGCGAGGGGCAGAAACGGACGCGTACGGGAGAGCCGGGTGCGCTAGCCACGCTTGACAACCTTGTTGGTGAGAGTGCCGATGCCTTCGATGGTGACGGCGACCTCGTCGCCGACACCTAGGGGGCCGACCCCCGCGGGGGTGCCGGTGAGGATGACGTCGCCGGGGAGCAGCGTCATGGCCTCGGAGATGTTGACGATCAGGTCCTCGATGGAGTGGATCATCTCGCTCGTGCGGCCCAGCTGGCGCTGTTCGCCGTTGACCGTGAGCTGGATGGTGAGGTCGTTCGCGGCGTCCACCGAGAGGTCCGTCTCCACCCACGGGCCGAGCGGGCAGGAGGTGTCGAAGCCCTTGGCCCGGGCCCACTGCTTCTCGCGCTTCTGCACGTCGCGGGCGGTGACGTCGTTGGCGCACGTGTATCCGAAGATCACGTCCTTGACGCGCTCGCGCGGGACCTCGCGGCACATGCGGCCGATGACGACGGCCAGCTCGGCCTCGTGGTGCAGGTCCTCGGAGAACGACGGGTACTGGATCTCGTCGCCGGGGCCGATCACGGAGGTGGAGGGCTTGAAGAAGGCGAACGGCGCCTCGGGGACCGCGTTGCCCAGCTCCTGGGCGTGCTCGCGGTAGTTGCGGGCGAAGGCCACGACCTTGTTGGGGAGCACCGGCGGGAGCAGCCTGACCTTGCTGAGCGGCACCTTCGTCCCGGACAGTTCGTAGTCCGCGAACGGGATGCCCTTGATGATGTCGAGGACGAGTTCGTCCTGCTTGTCGCCCTCGACCGCGCCGAAGGCTACGTTCCCGTCGATGGAGAACCTGGCGATGCGCACGGGATCCTTGCGCCCCTCACTGAGAACCGGCGTACTGACGCCTCAGGCTATCGGAGCTATGCGAAGTTGTTCGCTTCTGGGGGCATCACCGCAGGTCGGAGGCGGGTCACCCGGGATCGTGCGCCGTCTCTGCGGATAAGAGGAGCGGGGGGGGGGGGGGGGGGGGGGGGGGGGGGGGGGGGGGGGGGGGGGCGCCGGGGGGGGGGGGGGGGGGGGCCCCTTCGGATCTTTGCTTGGCGTGCTTAAACGAGTTCACTGGTTAGCTAGTGCCCGGAGCGGCGG